>DKVL01000075.1:0-42156 GCA_002491195.1 Lachnospiraceae bacterium UBA7179 | reverse complement strand
GCGAGTAGGGGAAAATCTTCCCTGCTCGATTAGCCATGCCAAAGTGGTGGGAATCATGCGCCAAAATGCCTGCACTTTAGCATTTTGCAATTAGAACAGTAAATTAGAATGGAATTTATCTAGTGTATGTGGTAAGATGATTATACAGACCATACAAAAGACCATGAGTGAGGAGGATTTATATGGGTAAAAAGAAAGCCAAGGAGCCTGTTTTCTATGAGGAGTCTGGCGGGGTGACAAAGGCCGAGGCGACCAGCATGATCCAGGGGCTCTACTTTTCGCCGGAGCAGTCCCCAATGGGGGTAGTCGGAGGGAAGTTCGATTATGGGATCAGCTCCTTTCCGGGATTCGTACTGATGTTTTGCAATCAGGACAGCGAACATCCGATGCAGATTATGAAACGGGATTTTATGCCGCTTAACGGGATTATGCAGGACGTGGACTATTATGCCATGCATGGGGATTATGAGTCAGCGGCGGCCTGTGTGATTGAGGGCATCGAGCAGAATAAGGGTGCTGGTGTTCACTGGGAGCTCTACTGCGGGGCGGGCGAGGTGTTCTGGAAGCTTCGGGAAATGGACCTTGCGGGCGATATGTTTCTGACGGCGTACCAGTGCAGCGACTGTAACCAGAAGGCGCACGTGCTCTGTCAGGCGGCCGCTACATACTGTATCCGGCAGGATCCCAACACGGGTTTTGCGCTGTATCACAAGGCGTTGCAGGAAGAGCCGGAAAGTCTGGAAACACTGCACGATCTGGGCGGTTTTCACTGGGATATGGGGGAGCTTGACAAGGCGGCTCAATATTATTTTTCCGTGTTGAAAAAAGATGCCGCCTATTACAACAGTTACGAGGAGTTGTCCAATCTGTTTGGGCAGCTGGGGGATATGCGCTGGCCAAAGCCGTTTATGGACTGTTTTACACAGAAGCGGCCTCTTTCGCGGACAGATCTGGCGGCAGCGGAGGCGGACATGCAGAAGCTGCTGGAGGAGTAGCGCGGGTATATCATTTTCTGACGCAATGGAGATTTGGGAACTGTTGAAACAAGGGCAGCATATACAGGGATTGTCTCAGCAGGAGGGGAAAATTATGGGAAAAAAAGTAGTCGTGGGAATGTCAGGCGGGGTGGACTCGTCGGTGGCTGCCTATCTGTTAAAAGAACAGGGATATGATGTCATCGGTGTGACAATGCAGATCTGGCAGGATGAGGAGCAGAGTGCAGTGGAGGAGAACGGCGGCTGCTGCGGGCTGAGCGCGGTGGACGATGCCAGGAGAGTGGCGGCAAAGCTTGACATACCATATTATGTGCTGAATTTCAAGAAAGAGTTCCGCGACTGTGTGATCAATCCGTTTGTGGAGGATTATCTGCATGGGAGAACACCCAATCCCTGTATTCTCTGCAATCGGCATGTGAAGTGGGAGGCCTTGTTAAAGCGGAGTATTGGGCTCGGTGCAGACTACATCGCGACAGGACATTACGCACGTATTATCCAGCTGGATAATGGCAGGTATGCAATACGCAATTCTGTCACGGCGAAAAAAGACCAGACCTATGCGCTCTACAGCCTCACACAATACCAGCTGGCGCACACACTAATGCCGGTCGGAGATTATGAGAAGGAAGAAATCAGGGAACTGGCGCGGCGTCTGGAACTTCCGGTGGCGGCAAAACCGGACAGCCAGGACATCTGTTTTGTGCCGGACAACGATTATGCGGCGGTGGTGCAAAGAGAAGCACGCAAGAACCAGATACCATCTCCGGGCAATTTTGTTACAGCGGCAGGTGAGGTCCTAGGGCAGCATAAAGGAATCATACATTATACAATAGGGCAGCGCAAAGGACTGAACCTTGCGATGGGGCATCCCATGTTTGTGACAGAGATCAGACCAGATACCAATGAGGTCGTGATCGGTGAAGCGGAGGACGTTTTCACCGATTCCCTTATATGCGATGACCTGAATTTCATGGCGGTCGAGGACATTGCAGAACCATTGAAAGTGACAGCTAAGATCCGCTATTCTCATGCAGGAGAGTCCTGTGTGATCGAGAAACTGCAGAATGGACAGGTCAAATGCAGCTTTAAAAAGCCTGTCAGGGCTGTGACACCCGGACAGGCAGTGGTATTTTACCAGGACGATTATGTCCTCGGCGGCGGAACGATTGTTTGATTTCTCCCAGGGCATGTTTCAATCGCGCACGGAAACGGCGTTGAGATAATCTCTTAGATGATTTCTGATATCCAGCGGTGTGACAGGGACTTCTGTATCCAGAAAAGGGTATTCTAAATGCACCTTTTTGTCATTGGATAGGATATGCACCCTGTGACCACGGTCAGTTATTCTCACATACCAGTAGTAGGTGTTTCCGCTGTATTCAATTTTGCGTTTGTTTTTGCTGTGTACCATAGTGTCCTCACAATACCTTTTTGTGTAAAAACAATGCTGAAAAAGGAAATAAATATTATAATTTAAAATATTCAGGTAACCGGTTCTGGAACACACAATAGTACCGGAAACCGCATGTCTTCAACAGGTCACATGCCTCGTCAAAGTGTGAGGCAATCTCATCAGGTGTGTGGGCGTCGGAGCCGACTGTGATGATCTCGCCGCCTAGCGCGCGATACCGCTTTAGGATATCGACACACGGATTGGGCTGCCCGAGTCCCGCGCGGAAGCCGTTTGTGTTGAGTTCAATGCCCTTTTCATTTTCAATCAGATGCGTCAGAATCCTGTCAAATACATCTGAGTGCTTGGCGTAAGTGTACTGTTCATTTTTCGTTGGACCATACCGCACCACATAGTCGAGATGACCGTACACATCAAAATACGGAAGGGACTTCACGCATTCCAGGACAGTCTGAAAGTACTCGTGATGTGCCTCGTCCTCACTGCGCCCCTCGAAAAAGGCAGGGTAATATGGATCCTTGCGGTTGCATATATGGGAGGAACCAATGATAAAATCAAAGTCATGCGACTTGGAATAGATGGCAAGTTCGCGCTTTAAATGAGGCTGCAGACCGAGCTCCACGCCAAATCTGACTGCGATCTGGTCTTTATATTTCGCCCTGAGTTTCAGCAGTTCATACAGATAAGAGTCCGTATTTAATTCAAAAATTCCTTCTTCGCCGGGCGCATAGACATAGTCCGGATCATAATGCTCCGTGATACAGATCTGCGTCAGACCAAGCGAGATGGATCGTTGTATCATTTCTTCCATCGGGGCGTCACTGTCCCCGGAAAAACTTGTGTGCATATGATAATCAGCTTTTATCGCCATAAGAAACATCTCCTTTTTTCAATCTTCTTTTTAGTCTAGCATAAATCGATGGAAAATAGTATAAAAAAGTGTGTTCAGATCAAAATGTTAGAAAAATATTCGCGATACAATTTGTTTATAAATTTTTTATTGAAGTTTTTACGTTTTTTTTAAAATATGTCTTGAAATTTATGCCATAATTAGGTAAAATGATTTTGTTGATAAAATTTTGTCAATCATTTTACACAAAATGCCGAATTGTGCTGTTTTTTAGGGATTGCATCTGTATAAAAGTTGCGAAAAGATCAAAGACTAAAAATATCTGTGTAGATTGTGGACAAAATAAAGATGATAAAATAAATATTATCTATTTTAGGAGGAAAATGACATGGCAGTAAGAGTAGCAATTAATGGTTTTGGCCGTATTGGCCGTCTTGCATTCAGACAGATGTTCAACGCAGAGGGATATGAAGTAGTGGCAATCAACGATCTGACAAGCCCTAAGATGCTGGCACACCTGTTGAAGTACGATTCATCACAGGGAAAGTATGAGCTGGCTGACAAGGTTTCAGCAGGCGAGGATTCCATCACAGTAGATGGCAAAGAGATTAAGATCTATGCATTCCCGGATGCAAACAACTGCCCTTGGGGAGATTTAAAGGTTGACGTTGTATTGGAGTGCTCAGGCTTCTATACAAGCAAGGAGAAAGCACAGGCACATATCAATGCCGGTGCCCGCAAGGTTGTTATCTCTGCTCCGGCTGGAAATGATCTTCCTACAATCGTTTACAATACAAACCATACAACACTGAAGGCATCCGATACAATCATCTCTGCAGCTTCATGTACAACAAACTGCCTTGCACCGATGGCAGATGCATTGAATAAGTATGCACCGATCCAGTCTGGTATCATGGTAACGATCCATGCTTACACAGGTGATCAGATGACTCTTGACGGACCACAGAGAAAGGGCGACCTGAGAAGATCCAGAGCAGCAGCAGTAAATATCGTTCCGAACAGCACAGGTGCTGCAAAGGCAATCGGCTTGGTTATCCCTGAGTTGAACGGTAAGCTGATCGGTTCTGCACAGCGTGTTCCGACACCGACAGGTTCTACTACGATTCTGACAGCAGTAGTGAACAAAGCGGATGTGACAAAAGAGGGTATCAATGCAGCGATGAAGGCGGCAGCAAACGAGTCATTCGGTTACAACGAGGATGAGATTGTTTCTTCTGACGTGATCGGAATGAGATTTGGTTCTCTGTTCGATGCTACACAGACAATGGTTAATAAGATTTCTGATGACCAGTATGAGGTTCAGGTTGTTTCCTGGTATGATAATGAGAACAGCTACACATCTCAGATGGTAAGGACAATCAAGTATTTCTCAGAGTTAGCATAACTCACTCTAAAAGACCTATCAAGGTCCGGTCTTATGGACCGGACCTTTTTTCGATGAAAATAAATTTAAAAGGAGAATTTAAAAATGGGATTAAACAAGAAATCAGTAGATGATATCAACGCAAAGGGCAAAAGAGTACTCGTAAGATGCGACTTCAACGTACCGCTCAAGAATGGCGAGATCACAGACGAGACACGCATCGTAGCAGCGCTTCCTACAATCAATAAGCTGATCAAGGATGGCGGAAAGGTTATCCTCTGTTCGCATTTGGGAAAGGTTAAAAATGGACCGAACGAAGGTGAGTCATTGGCTCCTGTTGCAAAGAGACTCTCTGAGAAGCTTGGCAAGGAAGTAAAATTCATTTCTGATTATAATGTAACAGGTGAGGCTGCCACGGCGGCAGTTGCGGCTATGAACGAGGGTGATGTGATCTTATTGCAGAATACCCGTTTCCGCGGCGCTGAGGAGACAAAGAACGGTGAGCAGTTTAGCAAGGAACTCGCTGATCTGGCGGATCTGTATGTATGTGATGCATTTGGTTCTTCACACAGGGCGCATGCGTCTGTGGAAGGTGTCACAAAGTGCATCAGGGCAAAGGGCGGCGAGAATGCAGTTGGTTATCTGATGCAGAAGGAGATTGAGTTCCTCGGCAATGCAGTGGAGAATCCAGTAAGACCTTTCGTGGCAATTCTCGGCGGTGCCAAGGTTGCAGACAAGTTAAACGTGATCAACAATCTGTTGGAGAAGTGCGATACCTTGATCATTGGTGGTGGTATGGCGTTCACATTCCTGAAGGCAAAGGGATATGAGATTGGTAATTCCTTAGTGGATGATGAGAAGCTTGACTACTGCAAAGAAATGATGGCAAAGGCGGAAAAGCTTGGCAAGAAACTTCTTCTTCCGATCGATACCACGATCGCAGGTGGTTTCCCGAATCCAATCGATGCTGAGATCGCTGTAGAAATCGTAGATGCAGACAAGATTCCAGCAGGAAAGGAAGGTCTTGATATCGGTACAAAGACAGCAGAGCTTTTTGCGGACGCTGTAAAGTCAGCTAAGACAGTTGTATGGAACGGACCAATGGGCGTATTCGAGAATCCGATCCTGGCCAAGGGAACAATTGCTGTTGCAAAGGCTTTGGCTGAGACAGAAGCTACCACGATCATTGGCGGTGGCGATTCTGCGGCGGCAGTAAACCAGTTAGGTTTTGCGGACAAGATGAGCCATATTTCAACAGGCGGCGGCGCTTCGCTCGAGTTCCTGGAGGGCAAGGAGCTTCCGGGTGTTGTTGCGGCGGATGACAAGTAATCAACCAAATCTAAGGGGAGCAAAAGACGCTCCCCAGGATTTCATCTATAAAACGGGTAATTAAGGAGAATGGATAAAATGGCAAGAAGAAAGATTGTAGCTGGCAACTGGAAGATGAATATGACTCCCAGTGAGGCTGTCAAGTTAGTTGGCGAGTTAAAGGATTTGGTAAAGTCAGACGATGTCGATGTAGTGTACTGTGTACCGGCGATTGACATTGTGCCGGTCGTGGAGGCTGTTAAGGGCACGAATGTTGAAGTTGGTGCTGAGAATATGTACATTGAAGAGAAGGGTGCTTTCACAGGCGAGATTGCACCAGCGATGCTGGTAGATGCAGGTGTTAAGTATGTTATCATTGGACATTCCGAGCGCCGCGACTACTTTAAGGAGGATGATGCCTTCCTCAATAAGAAGGTTGCCAAGGCATTTGAGCATGGTCTTACGCCGATCCTTTGCTGTGGGGAGTCTCTGGAGCAGAGAGAGACTGGTGTCACGATGGACTGGATCAGACTGCAGATCAAGTCAGATCTGGTAGGTATCACCGCAGATCAGGTGAAGAAACTGGTGATTGCTTATGAGCCAATCTGGGCAATCGGAACAGGCAAGACCGCAACAACAGAGCAGGCACAGGAGGTTTGCAAGGGCATTCGCGACTGCATCGCTGAGATGTATGATGCAGCGACGGCAGAGGCGGTTCGTATCCAGTATGGCGGTTCTGTAAATGCGGGAAATGCATCAGAACTTTTTGCACAGCCGGATATTGACGGCGGTCTTGTAGGTGGCGCAAGCCTCAAGAGCGATTTTGGAAAGATCGTGAACTATAAATAATAAGTTTTCGTAAAATAGGGGTATCAGGGAAAAGAGTTCCTTTGATATCCCTTTTTGTTTTTTGTGAAAGGTTATATTATCATTCAGATCCGGCATAATACATATTGGATAACCAGAGTAGTCTATGGAAAAAGATGAATACACTGAGGTTAATAGGGCAGTTGCGGTAAGGAGAGAGGATAATATGGAAACTATTTTGTGCATAGACACTCCTGTACAGATGATTTCCTGTACAGATACAAACGGAAAGATTACACCCATGCGATTCCGGTTTCGCGACAGGAACGGGGAGCTGATTACAATAAATGTGGATGAGGTAATTTCGACTGATCAGGAACATGGTCTGCTTGGTGCAAATTTTGTCTGTATGGCAGCTCTCTATGGAACTCGGAGGACATTCCGGCTGCGGTATAATTACTACACCCATGAATGGCGGATGGCAGGGATCGGAGGTTAAACCAGTCAGATTAATTCGCGATTAATGGGTATAGGCATATTCCGCGGCAGCTTGTACCACGAGGGCATGCTGAGTCCATATTTTAGGATATTGATCAAATTGGAACGGGCAGTCTGTATTGCCGGTTTCAAAGGTGATCGAGCAGACCGGATTGTCACCGCTGTATATCCAGTCAAGATAACTGCCGGATGCACTTCCACTGCGCATTTTTTTGTACGGGACGAGTGACAGCATATAGTTAGAAAATTCTGTGTTGATCGCGGTATATCTGCTTTCGACCGTATTCCAATATGCAACTTCACCCATAGAGTGATAGTTTATGACGATGGAAGGATGGCAAAGCAGAGTGACAGCTCCAAGGGATGCGCTTTCCGGTTCTGAGAAAGGAACGATCCCGGGATATCCTGCATAGGAAGCCTGGGAAACATTTACGCTGGAACCAAAACCTGTGAGAAAGTTTCTGTTGAGGTCAACGCCATGGGCGTTTGCCTTCCATCTTGCCAGGTAGTTTTCATAGCTGCTTTTTGTCCGTCTGGTGGCTAAATCATATGCGTAGCAGGATTGTACAGTCTGGATCAGTTCCGGGGACCGGAGAGCGCTCTCGCCGAACTGACTAAGAGCAATACCATCGGGATTGACCATGGGAACGATGTGTACTGCAACATTCTCAAACAGTTCCTGGTAACTTTTATCATGAAAACATCCACGGTCATATAAGTCAAGACATTGCTCCAACTGTTCCATCACAAGGTACGGATTCGCATATTCGCGCGCATGGATACCTGCATGAATCAGTATGCTCTCGGGAGCAGATGGATTTCCGAGAACAAGTTCATATAAGTTACGGCTGTCAACGGATTGGCCAGTCACATTGACATGGAGCAGACTGGGATATCTTACCAGGAGCTGCGCGATGTCCTCAACCATCTCCTCATAGGTGTAGATATCATTGTCATATACGATAGCGTCTAACCGTTTGAGATACCGCATATCCACATAGCCCTCCACGTTTGTGCCATATAGCCGTATCTTTGCAAAGGAATCCAGCGGGCCGAGCAGAATTTGTACATAAGTGCCGTCAGGAAGGACGGCCAGGGGGGTGCCGGACAGCGTAAAATCTGCGTACATATTCAATCCCTGCCCGGAAAAGCGGACATAATAGATTGGGGCTTGTGTCTCCTCGGCGGCAGAGGCAGAGGACACGTGAAAGAACGAAAGAAATAGAACAAACACTAAAGTAAACAATAGAATCGAACTTTTCAGATGTTTCATTTTGCATTTCTCCTTTTTGTAATAGGTCAGGCAAAGTCTTTTTTAAATATAATTATAGTACATTTACCGGATAAATACAAGATAATGCAAGCTGCTGTTAAAATATGGAATGCAAGAGGTTACTGTTCAAGTTTGTAAGACATGCAAATTTAACACTTTGCATTTAGGACACTTTATATTATAATAGAAAGAGCAAGATACGATAATACTTCCTGAAATGGGAACAAGTAAAAGGAGAATCGCAAAATGGATATCAAAATAAACGACAGCGACAAGATTACAATGACGCATACAGGCCTGCTCCCGGGGAAGAGCGGCAAAGTCATTCATGTGTGTTTTGAGAGAAAGATGGATGACAGGGACGACTATGCGGAAATTGTATTGCCAAGCAGGAAGGTGGTCAATTCGAGAGGGTTTGATGAAGGGGAGCTTGCTCAGCTTCAGTTATACCTCAAAGAGCAGGAGAAGAGCATCATTCAAAATGCAAAACAGATTAACCATGATCTGATCTTTAAACTATAAGGAAATTGGGATTCAGATGAAAAAAGTGATACATAAGTTTTGTAAGGCGACAGGTACGAATGCAATATTTGTTTTAGTATGTATTTTATTAGTAATGGAGCTGTTGAGTATCAACTGGTATTTTCAGCTCGTATGTGTGGTATTGGTAATACTCTGCATTGTCATTCTTGCAATTCAGAACAGCAAAGTATACTCGCTGCGGCACACCAATGAAATGAACCAGCGGCAGAGAGATGAGATGCTTGTCTATTTCAGCCGCGAATATTTTGAGGTATATGTAGTGGATCTAAGCCAGGGGGCTTATGATATCATTCGCTCCGCAGAGCGGCGTGGAAATGATATCAAAAAGCTCACGGGGGATTTCAGACAGCTTATGGAAAGGGCAGCTGTCTCATGGACAAAACCGCCATACAAGGAAAAATTTAGTCAACTGTTGGATGCGGAGGAAATCAAGAGGCGCTTTGCATCCGGTGAGAAGAAAATAGAGTTCATCTATGAGTCATACGATGAGAAATGGAAACGGCTTGAATGCTTTCAGGTTCCGGAATATGGACCTGGCAATGAAAAGATGATCTTTGCGCTTAGGGACTATACAGAGGAGATGCAGATCAGGACGAATGAGGTTCTTGCGTCTGAGGCGATGAATGACATTTACACACTTGTTGCGATTCGGGATATAGAGGCAGATCGCTATGAGTGCAGTTATCATCGTATGGAAGGTATCATGGATTTTCCAGATAAAGGGATCTATTCTGATTGGGTGGCGGCGATCCTGGAACGGATCCATGAGAAAGACCGGGAGAAATTTCTCACAGAGTTGTCGGATGAACGGTTTCACAGGGAAGGCAGGGCGGAGTGTGAGTACCGGGTCAGGGATAAGGAGGGTGAATATCACTATTATCGCCAATACAATGCAAAGGTGAATGTGCTGTCAGGTCCCAAGATGGTCGTATTGATCAGAAACATTGATGCGTTTAAGAAACATGAGATATGGAAGGCCGAACAGCTTCAAAGAGAGTTGGAGGCAAAGGCAAAGGAACTTGAGATGACAAGGCTTCTGGCGGAGAAGAGTAAGGATCTGGAGAAGGCGCTGCAGCAGGCGGAGAGCGCGAACAATGCCAAAAGCAGATTTCTGTCAAATATGTCCCATGATCTGCGCACTCCGATGAATGTAATTTTAGGTATGGCGTATCTGGCAAAAAAACATATCGATGATGAGTCTGAGGTTGACAGGTGTCTGAATACGATTCTGCTGTCATCGCAGAATATGCTTGCACTGATCAATGATGTGCTTGATATGAATAAGATCGAGAGCGGCGTGATTGAGATTCGTGAGAAAAAGGAAGATCTTGTAAAGATAATCAAAGATGTAGAACTGTTGATTCGCGGTCGGTGTGAAGAAAATCAACAGATCCTTGCTGTCGGATATAGTGGGGTTATTCACAGATATCTGCGTATGGACAAGCTTCGGGTGCGCCAGATCATCATAAATCTCCTTTCCAACGCGGTGAAGTATACACCGTCATGCGGCAGAATCAGCATGGAGGTGATTGAGCAGGCGGGAAAAGAGGAAACGCAATGCGATATTATTTTTATCATCAGGGATAACGGAATTGGTATGAGTGGTGAGTTTGTAAAACGCATCTTTGAACCTTTTGAGCGTGAAAATACCGATTTATCCAATCAGGTTGAGGGAACCGGGCTTGGGATGGCGATCACAAAGAATTTGGTGGATCTCATGAAAGGTCAGATTGAGATCGACAGTATCGTCAATGTGGGAACAAAGATCACATTGACACTTCCGTTTACAATGTGCGCAGAGGAAGAGGATGAACTGGAGCCAAATTGCAACATAGTGCATGGAAAGTATTCGGGAAAGAGAATTCTCATCGTTGAAGATAAGCATATCAATATGGAAATCATAAAAGGTTTTCTGGAAGATACAGAGTTGATCATAGATGAAGCCAGAAATGGTAAGGAAGCCGTTGACAGAATAAGAGATGCAGAGGAAGGGACTTATGATCTTGTATTTATGGACATTAGTATGCCTGTCATGAAAGGGGATGAGGCGACCATGGAGATCAGAAAGATAGAGCGCAAGGACTGCCAAACGATGCCGATTATCGCTATGACAGCAAATGCTTTGGAGAGTGATGTGCAGAATTCGTACAAATGCGGTATGAATGGTCATATTTCTAAGCCGATTGAGCCTGAGGATGTATACAAGTGTTTGAATGAATGGTTTGTAGATACACAGGCAGGTCCTTAGAAGAAAGAGAAGTTGAGAAATGAAATGTATGCTTTGTCCAAGACGGTGTGGCATTGACAGGGACAGCGGCAGAGGTTATTGTGGTGAGAGTGAGAGAGTGAGGGTCGCAAGAGCATCCCTGCACATGTGGGAGGAGCCTTGCATCAGCGGAAAGACAGGATCTGGAGCGGTGTTTTTCACAGGTTGTCCGTTAAAATGTGTATTCTGCCAGAATCAGGAAATTGCTTCGGGAAACAGAGGAAGGGAGCTTACAATCTCGCAATTGGCAGAATTGTTTCTGGTGCTGCAGCACAAAGGAGCCGCCAATATCAATTTGGTGACGCCAACACATTTTACGCCACAGATCACAGCGGCACTTAGAATGTCCAGGTCAGATGGACTTTGTATTCCAGTTGTGTACAATACATCTGGTTATGAACAAGTGGAAACATTGAAGATGTTAGAAGGGCTTGTGGATGTCTATCTTCCCGACTTAAAGTATTATAGCAGTGAGTTGTCGGCACGCTATTCCAATGCGCCTGATTATTTTGCGCGTGCATCGCTTGCGATAGCAGAAATGGTGCGCCAGGTGGGGAGTCCGTCGTTTGACGACACGTTATACGGCGAAAAAATGATGCAGCGTGGTGTGATCGTGCGGCATATGGTCATGCCTGGTCATATCCGGGATTCCAGGGAAATTATAAGATATTTATATAATACCTATCAGGACAATGTTTATATGAGCATCATGAATCAGTACACTCCACTGGTTGACATGGCTGCTTATCCTGAGATCAGCAGGCGTGTGACGCGCAGGGAATATGAAAAAGTGATCGATTATGCGATTGGGCTGGGAGTAGAGAATGCCTTTATGCAGGAGGGGAATACGGCAAAAGAAAGTTTTATCCCTGACTTTGATGAGGGTATGTATTTAAAGGAAGTTTTGTAAAAATTATGGTTAATGATTGATTGGAGGGTGATTTTATGATGTATCAGAATTATATATTTGATCTGTATGGCACACTGGTGGATATCCACACAGACGAGTACAGCAGGAATTTTTTTAAAAAATATGCAAAATGGCTGAGAAAGCAGGGATTTCATTTTGAGTGGAAGTTATTTTATGAATTGTATACTTCAACTGAGCGGGACTATAGGGAGAAAGCGGCACAGACCAGTGGGTATCAAAAGCCTGAGATTCGCATTGAGGGAGTCTTTCACGATGTATTTGCCGCAAAGGGCTATGAACTAACGGACAAGCAGACCACAGATCTCTGTGAGAGTTTTCGGCGGATTTCTCTGATCTATCTGCGCCTGTTTCCAGATACGATCGCATGTCTGGAGGGATTGAAAAAAGCTGGAAAGAGGATCTATCTGCTGTCCAACGCGCAGAGGAGTTTTACGTGGCAGGAGCTGGAGTTGACAGGGCTGATTCCCTACTTTGACGGAATATTGATTTCCTCTGATGAGGGATGTATGAAGCCAGATCCAGAGTTTTATAAGATCTGCTGCGCGCGGTATCAGCTTGATAAGGCGCAGTCTGTCATGATCGGAAATGAGTTAAAGTCCGATATGGCGGGGGCAAAAGCGGCAGGGATTGACGGGTTTTATATAAACCGCAGCCCGGTCTTTCACGCGGAGCAGGAGCCGGATTATCAGTATGTGTCTGTGAAGGGATCTCTTTTGGAGGTGCTCACCCAGACTGGGATCGATGGATAGGAAATGCAGGAGGGGTTCGATGCTGTCAAGAGAAGATTTTTTGTCGCTGAATTTCGTAAAAAAGGAGGATTTTACAGGAAGTCATCGGGGAATGCGTTTTATGCTGCACCAGGAGACTGTGGAGGAGGAGAAAAAGCTAAAAGTATACATCTGGAGTGAGCCATTTGGATTTGAGGCTACGCCCGATGAGGAAAAAATTTCCAGACTTTTTGAATTCAGTG
Source organism: Lachnospiraceae bacterium UBA7179 (assembly GCA_002491195.1). Classification (GTDB taxonomy): domain Bacteria; phylum Bacillota; class Clostridia; order Lachnospirales; family Lachnospiraceae; genus COE1. The sequence continues at coordinate 28,920 of DKVL01000075.1, read as the reverse complement.
AGGAGGGGCTTAGTCAGGCGATTGACTGGATGAATGAAAACTATGAAGATATAAAAGTTAAAAAACAACCCACATGACGGTATGGGTTGTTTTTACATTGCATTTTACTCTATATTCAAGCCTATGCCATCTGGTTTACAGCCTTGGATAAACGAGAAACTTTTCTGGAAGCATAATTCTTGTGGTATACGCCCTTTGTTGTAGCCTTATCAATGACGCTTGTCGCATTCAATAAAGCGGCAGCAGCAGCTTCTTTGTCGTTTGCTTCTACAGCTGTGTAGACCTTCTTGATCGCAGTTTTTACACCAGACTTAATAGCCTTATTGCGGTCAGCCTTTGTTCTGTTGACCAATATTCTCTTCTTAGCAGATTTGATGTTTGCCATGCTTGTCACCTCCCATTTCCCGATATTTTCATTTATGGTAACTGTTTTGCATATTCGCAGTTACAAGCGATGTTTTATGAAAGCCGGACACGGACGAACTAATAAAACATACTTTAATATTGTAATTTATGGAATCTGATCTGTCAATACATATTCTTGAAAAAATTAGAAAAAATGAAAATACAATAGGCAATATCTTATGAAACACAATAGACCAGGGAGGAATATCGTATGCAGCAGTTTCAGATTAGGACAGACTTGGCACTGGAGGCGACAGAGAGCGTCAGAAAGCAGGCTTCGGGTCAGATGCGGGGAATTTCCATTGATGAGTATGATGTCTTGGATGATGTGCACATTTCCAAGGTGGTGATCATGAGCCGGAATGCCGCAAAGAGTATGGGAAAGCCTGTGGGGACATATATTACGCTGGAGGCGCCGTCACTTCAGGAGAGCGATGAGGATTATCACAGGGATATTTCGGAGGAGCTGGCGCGGCAGTTAAAAAGTGTTTTGCCGGATATCGACCAGGAGGAAAAGTCGATACTGGTAGTCGGACTTGGCAACCGCGATGTCACGGCGGACTCACTCGGACCATGTACAGTTGACAATCTTTTTATCACGAGACATATCATAAGGGAGTATGGTAAGCAGGCGTACAGGGCTTCCAAAATCCATCAGATCAGTGCGCTTGTGCCAGGAGTGATGGCAAAGACCGGTATGGAGACCGCAGAAATCATCAAAGGAGTCATAAAAGAGACAGCACCTGACATAGTTATAGTAATAGATGCGCTGGCGGCGAGAAGCACGAAGCGGCTGAACAGAACCGTGCAGATAACCGATACTGGCATTCATCCAGGTTCCGGGGTGGGCAATCATAGAAATGCCCTCACCAAGGAGAGTCTTGGCGTACCAGTGATCGCAATCGGGATTCCCATGGTGGTGGACGCGGGGACGATTGTCTCTGACGCATTGGAAAAGCTGTCGGAGGAATACGACGGGGGAAAGGCATCACTTGACTATTTTAGGAATAGTACCGACACACAGCTTCATAATATGTATGTAACAGCAAAGAATATTGATGAGACTACAAAAAGACTTAGCTTTACATTGTCGGAGGCAATCAATATTGCTTTGGACATGGAGCAGGAGGAGTAGCATGTGAATAGAGGCTATAAAGTCAAAAAGCAGGGGATCGTGATTGTCATTTTCCTGCTGCTTCTGGTGCATCTTTTGATGCGCGCTGCCTATGATATAGGGAGTGGTATGGGAGACGGTGAGACGCCTGGCAAAAGAATCTATAGCATTATGCTAAGACAGGGCGTTCATCTCTCCAGTCCCTATATGATCTATGCCAATGGCGGTGGGAAAAGTGGAGTACAGTACTGGTATTACAGGAACATGCCTCTGGAGATGTGCCTGCTTCTCGAGGCGGAGGATGACAATTTTGTGACAGAGTACAGACAGCCCTCCGCCATCGAAGAGATGGCAGCTATCGAAAACAGTCTGGCATACCAGAACGGTCTGGGAAATGAGATCGAGACAGAAAGTCACGATAATGGTCTGTCAGACAGCAGAGAACAACAGGAACTAGAGCAGGCTGTACTGGCAGAAAACACAGCAGCGGCAGGGGGATTCGTTCCAGTGCAGACGCCGGTCGCAACGTATTCAGAGCAGCAGCTGGGTGATCCGGAATTTATCAGAAAAAATTTCTACGCTGAGGATCCAACCACACAGATCCGGGCAGACCAGCTTCAATATAACACGCTGATGGGATTTGACGCAGCGTTAAAACAGGACAACAGCAATGTCCAGATTCTTGTATATCATACGCATTCCCAGGAGGCATACATAGATTCCATACCCGGCGATCCGTCGACTTCTATTGTTGGCGTTGGAGAACATTTGTGTGATATTTTAAGGAATCAGTATGGGTTTAACGTGATCCATCATACAGGCGAATATGATGTCGTGAGCAGGGATAATGCATATTCTAATGCGATGATGGGATTAGAGCAGGTGCTTGCAGAGAATCCCACGATAGAAGTTATGATTGATCTCCACAGGGACCAGACCAATCCGGACACGAAACTTGTCACAACGATACAGGATCGTCCAACAGCAAGATTTATGTTTTTTAACGGTTTGTGTTATACGAGAGCATTAGGGGCGCTGAAAAATCTCCCCAATCCATATGTACAGGATAATTTATCGTTTGCTTTTCAGATGCAGCTGGCGGCGGAGGAGTATTATCCGGGGCTGACCAGACGTATTTATCTCAAAGGCTACCGCTATAACTTACACTACAGGCCAAAGAGCGTGCTGATCGAACTGGGTTCACAGACCAACACTGTGGAGGAAGCCATGAACGCCTGCGATCCCATGGCGCATATCATCGCGATGATATTGAACGGGGAAAATAAAGAATAGCAGGATTTCATTTACTATTTTATTGGAATGGTGGTATACTATAGACAAGAATCAATTACGAAAGGAAGGAATTTATTATGGCAGTAGTATATTTGACAGAGGCAAATTTTGAGCAGGAGGTACTCAAATCGGACATTCCGGTGCTGGTGGATTTCTGGGCTCCGTGGTGTGGACCTTGTAAAATGCTTTCACCGATCATAGAGGAGATTGCAGAGGAAGTTACGGACGTGAAGATCTGCAAGGTGAATACCGATGAGGCGGATGCACTTGCACTCAATTACAGAGTGATGTCTATACCGACGCTCATTTTGTTTAAGAACGGGGAGATTGCGGCAAAATCCGTCGGCGCGAAACCCAAGGCAGAGATCATGGATCTGATCAAGGCATAATATGAGATGGATCAAAGGGTTTCACCTCGTAAAGGCGTTTAAGATAGCTCTGGCAGCAGTGTTGTCAATACTGACGGCGAACCTGCTGGGGCTTCGATATGCCGTCACAGCAGGGATTATTACAGTCCTTAGTATCCAGAATACCAAACGTGAGACACTCAAGACAGCCAGAAACAGAGGACTGGCTTTTTTGTGTGCGCTGATTCTGGCTTTTTTGTGCTACTCGCTCTTTGGGTTAGGTGTCGGCGCATTTATCATTTACCTTTTTCTCTTTGCTTTTCTGTGTCTCAGCGCGGGATGGGGTGAGGCAATTGCCATGGATTCTGTGTTGATCTCGCATTTTCTGACAGAGCAGAGTTTGGACAGGGAGATGTTTGTGAACGAAGTGCTGTTGTTTCTCATTGGCACATCTTTTGGCATTCTAATCAATCTCCATTTGCGGAAAAAGGAGGGTGAATTTGACAGGCTTTCCATACAGGTCGATGATGAGATCAAGGGGATTGTCCACAGGATGGCGGAAAACCTCAGGCGTGAGGACAAGACTGGTTACAATGCGGACTGTTTTGGGCGGCTTGAGGAGAAGCTTGGCCTGGCAAAGGAATGTGCGCTCAGAAATTGGAACAATACACTCTGGAGCCAGTCTTCATATGAACTGGACTATATCAGAATGCGGGAGAACCAGAGCAGGGTGTTAAGAAATATCTATGACAGTATTGTCAGGATCAGGATGCTGCCGGCGCAGACCATGCAGGTGGCTGATTTCTTTGAGGAGATTGAGGCGCAGTACCACCGGGATAACGATGTGGAGGAATTGCTGACCATACTGAAAAACATGCTCGCAGATATGAAGCAGGAAAATCTCCCGAAGAGCAGGGAAGAGTTTGAGGCGAGAGCACTCCTGTTCTATACATTGATGCAGCTCGAGGAGTTTTTGACACTGAAAAACCGGTTTGTGGTCAAGTTTGGGGCAAAAAGATGATAAAGAAGATTGAATTGTGGTGTGGTCTGTTAGTGATACACGGTAGCCAGGTAATTGGATAAGTCAACGTGTTCATTGATTCATATTTGTATATAGGAAATTGCATTATAAAAAGGAGGATTTGCTGTGTCACAGACAGGATTTCAGTTCCATGCCAGAAGAAGAGAAATATTTGAGTTTGCTTTTGAAATGGCAGAGAAAAATCATTTATATATAACTGGTGTAGAATGGTTTCCGGAGTTTAAACATAGTATTATTTGTGATATTGACCAGGCAGTAGATGATATTAAAATTCGTAAGATTATATTATCCAGAAATATTCCAGATACAGCAGCCAGCGATTATGATTTTTCGGTACAAAATAAGGGAAACCTGAGCATCCGGCCAGGACGGGAAGCGGATGGTAAAATTATGGAATCTGACATAGGATGCGTAGCAGATAGAGCTGTAGATCAGTTATGGATCAAGATGATTAACGAATATAAGGAAAAAATGTTAAAGGGTGCATGGGGCGTTAATCCTTCCAATGGTGCCAGATGTTTCTATAAAAATCATTACTATACAGAGAACGCAAAAAAAGCTTGTAAAGATGGATACACATTATGTGCTGCTGCAGGAAATTGTGTATTCGAAATACTTGATTAGGATTATCATAAGTGGGCTATCTGGGGCAGAACAGCATGCTGGAGGATTAGTAGAATGAAATTGAAAGAAATAGAATTGGATATACCATATAGAGAAAGTGAGGATAGACTGCAGCAAATACAAGAAAAAAGGGGGATCGATAGACAGGAGGCGATTAAAATTGATTATGAACTTCACTGGAAAGCAAAGAGAAGAAGATTTCAACTAGAAACAAGGTGCATGACAGCTATGATTGAACGTATCATGAAACCTGTAAAAACGGAGAATTGTTGGAAACTGCTTTTTGAATGCTATGAAGAAATTGAAGAAAACGAAGTTGTAAAACTTTTAGGAGTTTATGTTGTTAGAACCAAGTTTAGTTTAGAAAAATTTTGGGAGAGTGATAGCTATAACAAGAAAAAGATGATAATTGAAACAATATTAGCAAAAGTAAATGAGATAAAAAATAATATTACATTCGATTTGGAAAATATAAATATGGCGTGTGAGAAAATTATATCTTTGGGATATGTGAATGAATGGGTATGGGGAAAGCCGTTAAAATTAGGGAAAAAATATGTACATATAGAAATGAAACATGAAGTGCAGGAAATGTATATTTATATGGTTTTCTTTTATGCCGAAGGTGAAATTATTAATAAAATACTACTTGCGCATACTGTTCCAGATGAATGGAATTATTATGAATATCTTGGAGAGTTGGTGAAGATATCAGATAACAGTGCGGCTTTGGTAACTAAAAAAGGTGAACGGTTAATAGGGGTATGTAAAAGTGGGGGTAAACTGGAAAAACAATTGGACTCAAATAGTTCCTGAAAAGAAACATATTTTGACTGCAGAAGTTGAAAGTAGTCTTAAACAATAAAAGTATATTGAGCAATGGGAGATGGGACGCTTTTTCTCCAATTAATTGGGGTGGAGATGATTTAACGGCCAGCAGTATGACTCGGCAATCCAACAAAACTATCTATGTATAGTACTACAATCCGGTCAATTACTAAAAGAAGTTGGATTTCGTAAAATTCATGTGTTCTGGTATAGTTATATGCAGATGGACATTTACGGAATAAAATAAGAACACAAATTCCCATGTGCCGAAACAACCATTGCCACAATCACAACTGAATAAGGGACACAGCATAAGCAAGATGAGAAAGGAAACTGTATGGAGAAAAATGAGTATTTGCCTTATTATGACAACATGATAAAAATTAATAGAGAACATGAAGAACCGTTCGTGTTAAATGTGTCAACATTAAAACAAATACATTTGGAGGGAATAAGCTTTCACCGCTGTTTTTTAAATGAATTGAATTTTAGTGGCTCTGTTCTGAGGAATATAGATTTTAGATCAGCGGAAATGAATCATGCAAAGTTTGTGTCAGTATTGTTCAGCAAATGCAGGCTAATAATGGTTGAATCAAAATCAGCCTGCTATGACGCAAGTAGTTTTAAGGATACGTTGCTATTATACAGTGATTTTAGTGAGTCCTCTTTTAGAGGGGCTGATTTGTCTGGAGGAATTATAAAAGAAGTAACATTTAAAAACTGTGATCTGCGAGGAGCGAATTTATCTTGTGAAGGATTAGAAACCTGCGATTTTGAAGGTGCTGTATATGACGATTCAACAGTATGGCAGGAAATGTATCATGCGGCTCAAAGTGGTGCATTGAAGATAGAGTAGGATATAAAAAACTGTTGGTCTGGATCACTTTGATGTGACAAATAGATCGAACACAGATTCTTGAAAAATATCAAAAAAGTGTAGACGAATGGCTCATTTCTGTGATATGATAACGAAAAGGCTGTGAAGAGAAGAGTAGACTGTTAGATACACGACAGAGAGCCTGTGCGGGTGAGAGCAGGTGTGGAAGGAACGGTTGAAAATGGTCTCGGAGCTGCGCACCGAAGCGGGAACACGCCAAGGCTGCGACGGGTGCACCCGTTACAGTGATAGACTATCGATGAATCATTTCTCGTCCGTAGTTGATAAGGCTTATGTCGCGAGACATGGGTGAATTTAGGGTGGTAACACGAAGCGATCGCTCTCGTCCCTGAAAAAGAGATTTTTCAGAGAGGGGGCTTTTTATTTTACAAAAATATTTGATATTTGAACGGTTATCACAATAGGGAAATGAGGTAAATGAAAATGAAAAGAGAGGTTTTAAAGAGAACGATACTGATCGGAGGCGCATGGCCGTATGCAAATGGTTCCCTGCATATTGGTCATATCGCAGCCCTGCTGCCGGGAGATGTGCTTGCGAGGTATCACAGGGCATGCGGGGATCAGGTGTATTTTGTGTCAGGAAGTGACTGCCACGGGACGCCAGTGGCAATCCGGGCGAAAAAGGAGGGCAGGACACCGCAGGAGATCAGTGATTTTTATCACGAAGAATTTGTGCGGTGCTTTGAAAAACTGGGATTCAGTTACGACTGTTATACAAAGACATCCGATGACAGGCACAAACAATTTGTCAGGGAATTTCATGCGCGTCTGTATCAGAGCGATCTGGTCTATGAGAAGGAGACGCCGCAGGCTTATTGCGAGACGTGCCAGAGCTTTCTGGCAGACCGCTTTGTCACAGGGATTTGTCCGAGCTGTGGAAAAGAGGCACGAGGGGATCAGTGCGACGACTGCGGTACCGTGTTAGAGCCGGAAAACCTCCTGGAGCCAGTCTGTGCCGTCTGCAAAAATCCAGTGACATTCAGGAAATCCAGACATTTATATATTGCGGTCTCAAGATTGGAACACGAGTTGCGGGCGCTGGTGGACAGTGCGGTTTCCTGGCGGAAAAACGCGGTGGCATTCACAAACCGCTATATTGACGAAGGGCTGCGGGACAGGGCGTTGACAAGGGATCTGGAATGGGGGATCAATGTTCCGTTAGATGGCTATGAAGGAAAGACGATCTATATCTGGGCGGAAAACGTGCTCGGCTATCTGTCCGCCAGCAAATGTGCGACAAAAGACAGCGGAGGTGATTTCAAGGCATTGTGGGGCGAAAATGCAAAGCACTATTATGTGCACGGCAAGGATAATATTCCGTTCCACACGATCATATTACCCGCGCTGCTGATTGCAAACGGCGGCGGATGGCATCTGCCTGACCAGATCATTTCCAGCGAGTATCTGACACTCGAGGGCAGAAAGATTTCCACAAGCCAGAACTATGCGATCTGGGCAAAAGACATCGTGGATCGATATGATCCGGATTCGATCCGCTATTTTTTTCTCGCGAACGGACCTGAGAAAAAGGATGCGGACTTTTCGTGGAGAGAGTATGTCAACAGCCACAATGGGGAGCTGCTCGGCGCGTATGGCAATTTTGTAAACAGGTCGCTCTCGTTTATCAAAAAATATTGGAACAGCGTAGTGCCCGATGGCAAAATCAATGCAGAAATGGAAGCAAAGATAGGGCGTCTGTACCAGACAACAGGCGATCTTATTGAAAAAGGCGCCTTTAAGGATGCAATCAATGGAATCTTTGCGTTTGTGCGCTGGGCAAATAAATACTTTGACACACAGACGCCGTGGATCACGCGGACTTCTGATGAGGCTGCCTGTCAGAACACGTTATACCAATGTGTACAGATCATAGCGAATCTTGCGGTGCTGCTAAAGCCGTTTCTGCCATTCTCATCGGAGAAAGTCTGCAACTGGCTTCATCTGAACGATGGGTGGCAGTTGCACCAGGTCGCCGGAGGATCCGTTTTGCCAGAGATACAGATCCTGTTCGAGCGGATTGACAAGAGTGTGATTGCGTTCGAGGGAAAGAAACTGGAAAGGATATGAGGGTAAAACCTCATGTCCTTTATTTTTATATATTTTCTTAAAATATTTTTTATATTCACTTGACAAATAGATGAATATATGATTAAATGTTCATATAAGAAAAACATCGATAGAAATTCTTATCAACTGAAACAGAAAATTAGAAAGAAAGGAAGGCAGCGGAGTGGAAGACACGAAAATCACGACAGAGACAATGGAAGATCTGGCAGCAGTATTCAAGATATTTGGGGATTTCACCCGGCTTACGATTCTTTCACTGCTGATGGATCATGAAGAGCTGTGCGTGGGAGACATCGCCGAGCGGCTGAATATGACACAGTCAGGCGTGAGTCACCAGCTGGCACTCTTGAAGCAGAGCAAGCTTGTCAAGACGAAGCGCGAAGGAAAGAGCATCTATTATTCCATCGCCGACGAGCACGTCTCGGCGATCATCCGCATCGGGATGGAGCATGTGCTGGAGGAATAGCATCATTGGATGCAGCCATATGAAAAAGAGAATGGCAATGATTTAAAATCGGAATTATTACAAAGAATGAAAATAAAAGGAGGAAATTACTATGAAAAAAACGTACAAGATTGAGGTGGACTGTGCAGCGTGCGCGGCAAAGATGGAGGAAGCAGCAAACAAGACCTCGGGTGTCAAGGAAGCGACAGTAGCGTTTATGCCACAGAAGATGAAAGTTGAATTCGAGGAGGGTGTCGACGAGTCCGCTGTCATGGCAGAAGTATTGAAGAACTGCAAGAAAGTCGAATCAGACTGCGAAATTTTTATATAAAAAACTGTCTTTGTGTAATCATTTTGAAAGACCGTTTCAAAATAGACATGTCAAGATAGACATGTCAAAATATAGATACTATTTTTGATAAATCTGAAACACAGTATCAAAGATTAAGATGGCTCTGCAGAGGATGCAAGAGCCATTTTAGTCCATGTAAACAGGAAAGGATGTGAAGGAATATGACAAAAAAGCAAAAAAAAGTACTCATTCGGATCATCATATCCGCGGTGCTGGTTGTGGCGTTTAGTCTGATACCCATAAAAAATCAGTATATAAGGCTGGTATTATTTTTGATACCATACCTCATCATAGGGTATGATATATTGAAAAAAGCAGCGCTCGGAATTGTCCATGGGCAGGTATTTGATGAGAATTTTCTGATGGCACTTGCTACGGTGGGGGCGATTATCCTTGGGGAGTATGTTGAGGGAACTGCAGTTATGCTGTTTTACCAGATTGGAGAACTTTTTCAGAGTTACGCAGTGGGAAAGAGCCGCAGGAACATATCGGCGCTCATGGACATCAGGCCGGATTATGCGAATATTGAGCAGGACGGGCAGCTTGTGCAGGTTGATCCTGATGATGTCGAAGTTGGAACAGTGATTGTCGTACAGCCGGGCGAGAAGGTTCCGATTGACGGTGTAATTGCGAACGGTAGTTCAACACTCAATACAAGTGCCCTCACAGGTGAGAGCCTTCCGCGGGAAGTACACGAAGGAGATGAGGTGATCAGCGGATGCGTGAATCTGACAGGATTGCTTCGTGTAGAGACAACGAAGGAGTTTGGAGAGTCCACCGTATCTAAAATTTTGGATTTAGTAGAAAATTCCAGTATGAAGAAATCGCGGTCTGAGAACTTTATCACCCGTTTCGCAAAGTATTACACACCGGCAGTCTGCATTGGCGCGCTCGCACTCGCCCTGCTGCCGCCTGTGATCAATCTCATTATAGGAAATCCGGCAAACTGGTCACAGTGGGTGATCAGGGCGCTCACGACGCTTGTCATCAGTTGTCCGTGCGCACTTGTTATATCGATACCACTCAGCTTCTTTGGCGGTATCGGCGGCGCGTCTGCCAAGGGCGTGCTTGTGAAAGGCTCTAATTATCTGGAGGCACTTTCTGAGACAAAATATGTGGTGTGTGACAAGACCGGCACGCTGACAAAAGGCGTTTTTGAAGTGACCCATATCAAGGCGGCAGACGGCATGACAGAGGACGCATTGCTTGAGATGGCAGCTTACGTGGAAAGCTATTCCAACCATCCGATCAGCAAGAGCTTAAAAGAGGCATATGCGAATCAGACGGGAAAGCAGATTGATACGATGAGGGTTTCTAATGTGGAGGAGGTCAGCGGCCATGGGATATCGGCAGTTATTGACGGCAGAAAAGTATCTGCCGGAAATGTCAGGTTTATGAAAATGCTGAATATTCCATATATTGTACCACAGAAAGTTGGAACAGAAGTTCATGTTGCGGTCGACGGGAAATATGCCGGATATATTCTCATTTCCGATATTGTTAAGCCAAATGCGAAAGCAGCAATCGCGGGTCTGAAAGCCGCAGGAGTCAGGCAGGTGATCATGTTGACAGGCGATGCGAAAAATGTTGCGGAAGCAGTGGCAGCGGAACTTGGTGTGGACGTGGTAAAGAGCGGGCTGCTTCCGGCAGACAAGGTTGCCGAGGTGGAGCGTCTTCTGGAGACCAAAGGAGAGAAGGAACGCCTTGCATTTGTCGGGGATGGCATCAATGACGCGCCTGTGCTGTCAAGGGCAGATCTTGGCATTGCGATGGGGGCATTAGGCTCAGATGCAGCAATTGAGGCGGCGGATATCGTGTTGATGGATGATGATCCAGCAAAGATTGCCACAGCCATGAGCATATCGACGAAGACGATCCGCATTGTTCACCAGAATATCGTGTTTGCGCTGGCTGTCAAGTTTGCCTGTCTCGCATTGGGTGCAGTTGGCTTTGTCAATATGTGGTGGGCGATCTTTGCGGATGTTGGTGTTATGATCATCGCAGTGTTGAATGCCACGAGAACATTAAAATCTTAATTTTTGTTGGAAAGGCACTTAAAAGCAAGACCATTCATACAATAGAATAAATGAGTCCTGGGGGCATTTCTTGAAGACCTTTGAGCAACCTTTATCCGCCAAGGAGGAGACCTTGTACCTGGAAGCAATGAACAGCGAGGATTTGGAAGCAGCCCATAGGGCAAGACAGATTTTGATTGAGCGCAATCTGCGTCTGGTGGCGCACGTGTCAAAGAAGTACATGGGGTGCGGTGAGGATATGGAGGATCTGATCTCCATAGGAACCATAGGACTGATCAAGGCAGTGAATACCTTTAAGGCAGAGAAGGGCAGCAGGCTTGCCACCTATGCGGCAAGATGCATAGACAATGAGCTGTTGATGATGTTTCGGGCGAGAAAGAAAGTCACGCGGGAGGTATCACTTTATGAGCCGATCGGAACTGACAAAGAGGGCAACGAGATCAATCTGATTGATGTCTGCGAGCAAGAACAGCGCGATATCGTGGATGACATGGATATGACAGCAAAACTCGGGTGCCTGTCCCGCCTGATTGAAGAAAAACTTGATGACAGGGAACGCGAGATCATAAAAATGCGTTATGGTATGCTGGGAAAGAGTTTTACCGGCGAGGAGATGACACAGAGGGATATCGGAAAACTGATGGGGATATCCAGAAGTTATGTATCACGAATTGAGAAGAAGGCACTCGGTAAATTAAGAGCCGGCTTAGAAGAGGAAAAGTTGTGCTAATTTTTACATTTCAGTTGTATTCCTGAGTTACTTGTGTTATATATGACAAGTAACACGAAAAACGAAGGAGTAATAATTAATGTATAGTAGAGTAATTACAGGTGCCATCAGCGGCATTGAGAGTATGCTTGTGGCGGTGGAGGTCGATTCGTCAAAGGGCATGCCTGGCTTTGAGATGGTAGGACAGCTGAGCAACGAGGTAAGGGAGGCAAGGGAACGCGTCAGAGTGGCACTCAAAAACGCATCCATACAGATACCTCCCATGAGGCTCACAGTCAGTATATCTCCAGCAGAGATGCGCAAGGAAGGCGCATCTTACGATCTCCCGATTGCGGTCGGCATTCTCGTGTCGCTGGGATTCATACCAGAGGAAGGCATACGCAACACCCTCATTGTAGGGGAACTGGGACTGAATGGGGAGGTACGTGCAGTCCGGGGAGTGCTTCCTATCGTGCAGAAAGCGAAGCAGGAGCACATAAAGAGATGCATCATACCGACGTCAAACGTGCGCGAGGGTGCAGTTATAGATGGCATAGAGATTATCGGTGTAAACAGTCTGTCAGAGTGTATCGCATATCTGCAGGAAGTTGAGGAGCGCAAGCCGCAGAAAATAGCACCTGCCCGCCAGACTTTGATCGAAGACTATGACAAGCCAGACACCGAACTGGATTTTGCGGAGATCAATGGTCAGGAGGTTGTAAAGCGCGCAGTGGAAGTAGCCGCAGCAGGATTTCACCATATCCTGATGATTGGTCCGCCAGGCTCTGGCAAGACCATGATCGCAAAGCGGATACCGACGATACTGCCAGATCTGTCCAGGGAAGAAAGCCTTGAAGTTTCCACGATATATAGTGTGGCAGGGCAACTGGGCGATGACAGGGCATTGATCACAAGGAGACCATTTCTGGATCCACATCACACAATTTCTGAACAGGCGCTGGCAGGCGGAGGCAGGATTCCCAGGCCTGGCGTCATATCATTGGCACACAGAGGAGTCCTGTTTATGGACGAGCTTCCGGAATTTCGCCATAATACCATTGAAATTTTAAGACAACCTCTTGAAGATAAGCGGATTCACATTGCCAGAACCTATGGAAATTTTATCTATCCGGCAGATTTTATGCTGGTGGCGGCGATGAATCCCTGCCCATGTGGCTATTTTCCAGACAGAAGCCGGTGTACTTGTTCTGAGGCGGAGGTTCGGAAATATCTGTCGAGGATCTCAGGACCTATCCTTGACAGGATCGATGTTGTGACAGAAGCGCCAAGGGTGGATATTAAGCAGCTTTCTGCCAGGATGCAGAACGAGAGCAGTGCTGATATCAAGAAGCGTGTCATGGAGGCGAGAGAGCGTCAGAAATACCGCTATAAAGGCACGCGTTATCAGTTCAATGCCGAGCTGCGTTCTGGTGATATTAAGGAGTATTGCAAGCTTGGGACAAAGGAACAGGAAATGATGGAGGAAATATTTACCATAATGAATCTGTCAGCGCGTGCATATCATAAAATTATAAAAGTGGCGAGAACCATTGCTGACCTGGACGGGAAGGATAAGATCAGCACAGAACACATCAGTGAGGCAGTCTGCTATAGAATCAATGATAAAGGATATTGGAATTAATGTATGACAGAGAATCAAAATGAATTGGATCAGAAAATATTTGCCGCATGGCTTGACACGATCTACTGGATAGCAAGCGAGACAAAGTACAGACTTCTTGACGCTGCAGGAAGCATACAGAAAGTATACGAGATGGAGGAAAGTCAGTTAGCTGCAATTATGGGGCTGCAGGGATGTGAACGTTTTGGGCAGCACAGGAAACGTTATACACCACAGAAAGTATGGAATTATCTTATAGAGACGGGCATTCGCTATACATATTGTCAGGCGTCTGATTTCCCGGGGAAACTTGCAGAGATTCCTGATCCGCCGTTTGGAATCTTTTACAAAGGCAGACTTCCCGACGAGAGGATACCTGCGGTAGCGGTGATCGGAGCGAGAAAGTGCAGTGAGTATGGCAGAATCATGGCGGAAAAATTTGCAAAAGGCTTTGCAAAGCGTGGTATCAGCGTCATAAGCGGCATGGCGGTGGGAATAGATGGCATCGGTCAGACGGCGGCATTGAAGGCAGGGGGGAGTTCCTATGCAGTGCTCGGGTGTGGAGTTGATATCGTGTATCCGCGGAGCAATGAGACGCTCTACAGACAACTGATAGAAAACGGGGGAGTATTGTCAGAGTACCCGCCGCAGATGGAGCCAAGACCTGCTCTCTTTCCGCCGAGAAACCGTATCATCAGCGCGCTTGCGGATGTAGTGCTGGTCGTGGAGGCACGGGAAAAGAGTGGGACGCTGATCACTGTGGATATGGCGTTGGAACAGGGCAGAGAAGTGTACACGATACCAGGAAGATGTACTGACAGTCTCAGCATGGGCTGTAACCGCCTGATTCGGCAGGGCGCTGCGGTCGCAGTCACGCCGGAGGATATTATTGACGATATGTTCTGGGATACAATTCTGGAAAAGCCCAAAGAGCAGCCACAGGAACCGACACTGCAGGAACTCTCAAAAGCGGCACAGGAGATCTATGCAGTTCTGGAAATGCTGCCAGTCGCGCAGGATGTGATTGTCGAAAAACTTCGGGAGAAGAAGAGCACCTGCACAATACCACAGATTTGTCAGGGGCTTGTGGAACTGGAACTAAAAGGATTAATCCTGTGCAGGCACAGACAGTACAGGCGTTTGAGCGATACCTTTTGATACAGGATTGGGAATGTAAAAATAATTTTGCAAATATTTTCTCAAATTTTACTTGCCACGATTTGAAATTTAGGTTATAGTGATGAACGTAAGTCAAATAGCCCAGAATGGCATATTAATATAGAAGGAATAAAGTAGAGGTTAAATATGGCAAAGTATTTAGTGATCGTGGAGTCTCCAGCGAAAGTGAAGACAATCAAGAAATTTCTAGGTGCAAATTATGAGGTTATGGCGAGCAATGGTCATGTGCGCGATATGCCAAAGAGCCAGTTAGGATTTGACGCGGACAATGATTATGAACCCAAATATATCACAATACGCGGTAAAGGAGAGATCCTGGCCAAACTCAGGAAGGAAGTCAAAAAAGCCGAAAAAGTCTATCTTGCAACGGACCCTGACCGCGAGGGAGAGGCGATTTCATGGCATCTGTATATTGCCCTGAAATTAGAAGACAAAAAAGTATACCGCATTACATTCAATGAGATTACCAAGAATGCGGTGAAAGAGTCCCTTAAAAATCCGCGTGAGATTGATATGAGCCTTGTAGATGCGCAGCAGGCGAGACGTATGTTGGACAGGATGGTTGGATATCGCATCTCTCCGCTTCTGTGGGCAAAGATTAAGCGGGGGCTGAGTGCTGGCCGGGTACAGTCGGTGGCGCTGCGCATCATCTGTGACCGGGAGGATGAGATCAACGCGTTTATTCCGGAGGAGTATTGGACACTTGATGCAGCGTTGAAGATCAAGGGTGAGAAAAAGCCGCTGGTTGCAAAGTATTATGGAGTAGGGGATAAAAAAGCAGAGATTCCTTCTAAGGCGGAGATGGACAAAATCTTAAAAGAACTTGAGAATGCAGTCTTTGAAGTGAAGGATATCAAGAAAGGCGAGCGGATCAAGAAGGCGCCAACGCCCTTTACGACATCGACACTCCAGCAGGAGGCAAGTAAGGCGCTCAATTTCTCAACACAGAAGACAATGCGTCTGGCGCAGCAGCTCTATGAGGACGGTTTCATTACCTATCTGCGAACAGATTCCACCAGAGTTTCTGACGAGGCTGTGGCAGCTTCCAAAGAATATATCACCAAGAATTATGGGGAGGAGTATGCTGCTGAGGTTGTGGCAGAGAAGAAGAAGGAACAGAAGATTCAGGACGCACACGAGGCCATTCGTCCCACGGATATCAGCAGCACACCGGCAAACGTAAAGGAAACTCTAAGCCGCGACCAGTTCCGCCTGTATCAGCTCATCTGGAAACGTTTTACGGCGAGCCGCATGACACCGGCAAAGTACGAAACGACCTCTGTAAAAATTGACGCAGACGGACACCGATTTACAGTGTCTGCATCAAAACTGGACTTCGACGGGTTCATGAGTGTATACAAGGAGGCCGATGAGGAGAAGGCTGATTCCAATACACTGGTAAAGGAAATCACAAAGGATACGCAGCTCACAATCGAGTCCTTTGATCCCAGGCAGCACTTTACACAGCCGCCCGCACACTACACAGAGGCATCGCTTGTACGTGCACTCGAGGAGCTTGGAATCGGCCGCCCCAGTACGTATGCGCCGACCATCACGACGATCATGGCAAGGCGTTATGTGGTCAAGGAGGACAAAAATCTCTATGTGTCCGAGCTTGGCGAAGTTGTTAACAACATGATGAAGGATGCGTTTCCGACCATCGTTGACGTGAACTTTACGGCAAATCTCGAGGCGCTGCTTGACAAAGTGGAGACAGGCGCAATCAGTTGGAAGACGGTGGTGGCGAACTTTTATCCGGATCTCGACGAGGCGGTGAAGAAGGCGGAGAAGGAACTTGACGAGGTGCAGATCGCAGACGAAGTGTCCGACGAGGTGTGCGAGGTGTGCGGCAGGAATATGGTCATTAAGTATGGACCGCATGGCAAATTTCTTGCCTGTCCGGGATTTCCGGAATGCAGGAGCACGAAACCCTATTTTGAGAAGATTGGCGTGACCTGTCCGAAGTGCGGCAAGGAGGTCGTTGTCCGCAAGACGAAGAAAGGCCGGCGGTATTACGGCTGCGAGGCGATACCGGAATGCGATTTTATGGTATGGCAGCGACCGTCCAGAGAGCGGTGCGAGCGGTGTGGCGGCATCATGCTCGTGAAGGGAAACAAACTCGTCTGTGCAGATGAGCAGTGCGGATTTGTGAAAAAAATTGAAAATGATAAGGCAGTGGCCCAATAAAGTTTTCCGGTATGTATGACAGCACAGCATACCGGAAAACTTTTCATTTGGTGCAATTATTAAGGAAATTTCACCAACAACTGGAATTATGATTTATTTATAAAAAATTCATTAAATTGTAAAGTATTCTTGAATTATTGACTGGAACTATTGAAAAATTAATTGTCATATGTTAAAATTTCCCTATAAAACGTAACAGTTCAGCCTTGCTGAACTGTAATTATAGATTTTTTGTTTGCGGAAAAATTGAAAATGATAACTGCGAAGAATAGAAGGACTTGGAGGTTTACTATGGGTAGTGTACAGCTGTTGGACAAAACAAGAAAGATTGGGAAACTTTTACACAATAATAATTCCAGCAAGGTAGTTTTCAATGATATCTGCAAGGTGATGCGCGATATCGTAAATTCAAATGTGCTGGTGATCAGCAAAAAAGGTAAGGTTCTGGGTGTAGGCACCTGTGAGGGCGTGGATGAACTCAAAGAACTCGTCGAGGACAGTGTGGGCGGATTTATCGATCCGATGTTAAACGAGCGGCTGCTCGGTGTGCTTTCCACGAAAGAGAATGTCAATCTCGCGACGCTTGGCTTTGAGAGTCCGGACATACGCAAGTATCAGGCGATCATCACACCGATTGAGACAGCAGGGGAACGTTTGGGAACCTTGTTTATCTATAAATGCAACGAACAATACGACATTGATGATATTATCCTGTGCGAGTATGGCGTGACAGTGGTAGGACTTGAGATGCTGCGCGCTGTGAGCGAGGAGAATGCGGAGGAGAGTCGCAAGGTGGCAGTTGTGAAGTCAGCGATCTCCACATTGTCTTTCTCGGAGATGGAGGCGATCACACACATTTTTGACGAACTCAACGGCACGGAGGGGATTCTGGTTGCCAGCAAGATCGCAGACCGTGTGGGGATTACGAGGAGCGTGATCGTCAATGCGCTGCGCAAGTTTGAGAGCGCGGGCGTGATCGAGTCGCGTTCATCAGGTATGAAAGGCACTTACATTAAGGTCCTGAACGATGTTGTGTTTGAGGAAGTGGACGCACTGAAACGCCAGCTGAACAAATAATCTATAGAATTTGCGTAATAATTCAAAAAATAGGAACAAAAGACTTATCTTGAAAAAGATAGGTCTTTTTTCTGTTATGTAGGAAAAAATAGTGAATTTACATAATAAAGCAAAACAAATTCACATAATATTGCAAAATAATGAAAAAAATACTTGAAATATTCTGAAAATAATCTATAATAGAGTAAGAAAGACAATATATTATGTAAATTTATTATGACAGTAATGGTTTACATAGCACTAAGAAACAGGAAAAAGACAAGGAGGAGACGTATCGATGTTAAACAATTCAGGTGTATTTGATTACATTAATGCATTGGGAACTTCATTGGATGCAGCAGCTACGAGAAATGACATTATCAACAATAACATTGCAAATGTAAACACTCCCAATTACAAGAGAAAAGATATCCGCTTTGAGACAGAGTTAAAGCACGCTTTTGCAAGGGCGGGAGAAGATACCGTGGATGCGCGGGTAAAGAATCTTGACCTGGAGGAATTGGAGCCGGAGATCTACACAGACTATGAGGAGCTTTCTTACCGGTATGACGGCAATAATGTGAGCATTCAGAATGAGCTGGCGATTCTTGCGAAGAACCAGACGAAGTACAACGGAATGATGACATTGCTGAATCAGGATTTTTCACAGCTGATGTCGGTGATGAAATAGGAGGTATGAACGATGGGAATATTTGATTCATTTGATATCAGCGCATCGGGAATGTCTGCAGAACAGTATCGCATGGATATCATTTCACAGAATATGGCAAATGCGCACTCGACACGGACGGAGGATGGTACACCATATGTCAGAAAAGTTGTTACCTTTCAGGAGAAGACAGACACCAAGAACAGAACCTTTTCCCATATGCTTGACACCGCGTTCAGCAACTTAAGCGGCCGACCGTTAGGCTGCACCAACTCCGCGAGGTTATCAAGCCCTGGCACAGGCGTCAAGATTGGCGGACTGTATGAGGATACCTGGACAGAGGAAGTCATGACATACGATCCGGAGCACCCGGACGCGGATGAAAATGGCTATGTGCATTATCCGAACGTAAACGTCATCACGGAGATGACAAACATGATCGATGCAAGCCGCGGCTACGAGGCGAATCAGGCAGCGTTTGAGGCGACAAAAGCGATGGCAAACAAAGGATTGGAAATGAATTTCTAAATCAATAAGGGTTTATCAGAGTATATATTATATAAGGGATTATGAATTAAGAGGGTATAGGGGGAACAAACCATGACAATAACAGCAGCAAACGATATCAACAGCTTATACAGTGTGAGGTCGAACGCAGTAAGGAACAGCCTGTACGATGTGAATGCAGGCAGTGAAGAACAAAAGAATAACAATCTGTTCAGTTCTGTTCTTGACGCAGCAGTGGGTAATATCAACAATACAAATGATTTGCTCTCAACGAAGGAGAATGAGGAATTGAAATGGATGATGGGCATCTCAGAAAATACGCATGACCTTACGATTGCAGTAGGTAAGGCGCAGACAGCGCTTAACTACACGATCGCACTCAGAGACAAGCTCCTTGATGCATATAAGGAGATTATGCAGATTCAAATTTAAGAGAACCGGTTATAAAGGGTTACATGTAAAGGATTACAAGGGAATTTTGGGAGAAGGAGACACTTGAAATGGTTGACAAGGTATTGGATTTTGGGAAAAAGCTATTAGAGCGTATTAAGGAATGGTGGAACAAATTTCAGCCAAAGCAGAAGACACTCATCATCGGTATCGTAGTCGTGATTCTGCTTGCCATCGCGATACTGGTGGCAGTGCTTACGAGGAAGGAGTATGTCACTGTCGCAAATTGCGAGTCCACCAAGGAAGCAGCAGCAGTGAGGGATCTGCTGGATGGACAGGGAATTACATACAATGTAACATCGGATGGCCTGAACTTTGAAGTGCTCAAGGATCAGGAATCAGATGCGCGCCTGCTGCTTGGTTCAAACAATATTCCGACAGCAGGATACACGATCGATGACGTGCTGAACGGAAGTTTTTCGACAACAGAGGCGGATAAGCAGAAACGCTACAAACTTTTCATCGAAGGCCAGATCGAGGAAGTTATAACCAATATGAAAGCGGTTAAGACAGCGAAGTGCCAATTAACTATTCCTGATGACAACGGAACGCTTATTGCACAGAACCGTGAGACCTATGCAGGTGTCTACCTGGAACTCAATGAGGGTGTTCCTTTTGACGAGGAGAACGCGGCAGCAATCGCGAGATTTATCGCGACATCGCTCGGCAATGACACAACGGATAATGTGACGATTACAGATGCGGATGGAAAGATCTGGTTCCCAATCGAACAGACCTACTCCACAATCGAGAAAGCCGACAACATGATGATGCTCAAGCAGGAAGCGGAGAGCCTGATCAAGAACGAAGTAAGACAGGTGCTCTTTGGAACAAATGAGTTTAACCAGATTGAAGTCGCAGCAAATATCTCGATGGATTTCTCACAGAGGGACATTGTATCACATGAATATTCGACACCGGATGATGCGCACGACCAGGGACTGCTCTCCCATGAGGAAGTGTATCAGTCAACTGCTGCAGACGGCATAGGAGGAGTGCCTGGAACAGACTCCAACTCCGAAACAGACCAGATGATCAGCGAGCAGACCGGCACTAATAGCAGCTCTTATGAGAGAAAGAGCGACTATCTTCCCAATGAGACAATCACCACGATAAAGAACGCGACAGGAACTGTCGTGTATAACGACAGCTCTGTATCAGTGGCAGCAGTGAGATATCGTGTGGTCAGAGAGGAAGATGTGAGGCTTCAGGGACTTTTGGACGGTATCTCATGGGAGGAGTATAAGCTTGCCAACAACGAGCGTGTGAAACTCACAGTTGATGAAGACCTTGTCAGCATGGTGGCGAATGCAACAGGTATCCCGACAAGAAACATCAGCCTTGTGGCATATGAGGAAGTTCAGTTTATAGACACGATCCAGACTCCTGTAGCAGTAAAAGATATCGTACAGATTGTATTGATTGTTATTATCCTTGCGCTTCTGGCATTTGTGGTAATCATGAGCCTGAGAACCAAGAAAGAGGTCGAGGAAGAGGAAGAACTTGCAGTGGAAGACCTGCTGCAGTCAAATGTAGACGAGCTTGAGGGCATCGAGACAGAGCAGAAGTCCGAAGCAAGAAAACTGATAGAAAACTTTGTCGAGGAAAATCCGGAAGCGGTGGCTACACTCTTGCGAAATTGGCTTGATGAGGACTGGGGGTAACAGATAATGGCTAGTAGTGAAGAGTTAAAGGGAATACAGAAGGCGGCGATCTTACTGATCGCCCTCGGACCTGAGAAATCTTCCCTGATATTTAAACATCTAAAGGAAGAGGAGATTGAGGACCTGACACTTGAGATTGCGAATACCAAGAGCGTTACACCACAGATCAAAGAGCGAGTGATCAACGAATTTTACGAAGTATGCCTGGCGCAGCAGTATATTGCAGAGGGTGGTATCGGTTATGCGAAAGAACTCCTGGAGAAAGCGCTTGGCGCAGACAAGGCGATGGATGTCATTGGAAAGCTGACTGCATCGCTTCAGGTAAAACCGTTTGAGTTTGTCAAGAAGACCGACGCATCACAGTTGTTGAACTTTATTCAGGATGAGCATCCGCAGACAATCGCATTGATTTTATCCTATCTGTCAGCAGGACAGGCGGCAACGATTCTTGGAGCGCTGGCGCCGGAGAAACAGGCGGAAGTGGCAAGACGTATCGCGACGATGGACAGAACCAGCCCTGACGTCATCAAGGAAGTGGAGCGTGTGTTGGAATCAAAGCTTTCTTCTCTTGTAAATCAGGATTACACGATTATCGGCGGCGTGGACGCAGTCGTAGAGATCTTAAATACAGTGGACAGAGGTACAGAGAAACATATCATGGAGACACTCGAAGTCGAAGAGCCGGAGCTTGCAGACGAGATCAGAAAGAAGATGTTTGTATTCGAGGATATCTTGCTTCTCGACGACCGTGCGATTCAGCGTGTGCTTAGAGACGTTGATAACAATGACCTGGCGATCGCATGTAAAGGTTCGACAGAAGAAGTGCAGAATGCGATCTTTAGCAATATGTCAAAACGTCTGGCTGAGATGATCAAGGAAGATATGGAATTCATGGGACCTGTCAGAATGAAGGATGTCGAGGAAGCACAGCAGAAGATCGTGAATGTTATCAGAAAACTTGAGGATTCTGGAGAGATCGTTATTTCGAGAGGCGGAGGTGACGAGATCGTTGTATAATGGTGGTGTCTTAAAGTCTGGCTGGGTTGTAGTAGATCCAGCCAACACAAGAATTATTGATTCCAATGCGCGGGCGGAAGCAAGACTCAAAGAGCTGGCGATGGAGCTCGCAGTGCAGTGTGGTGAAGAGCCTGATTTTGCAGACGGTTTTACCCAGGGGATCAGTGCAGTTGAAGTGTCGCAGCTGATTCGCGACGGGGAAGGCAATATCGTCGGGGAAGAGCAGGAGTTTGACGGGGCCATGCAGTCGGAGGAAGGGTTTGCTCCGCAGCAGGCACAGCAGGAACTGATTGCCGAGGCACAGGCTCAGATCGAGCAGATGCGTGAGCAGGCGCTCACAGAGATTGAACAAATCAAGGTTCAAAGCTTAGAGGAAGCTAAGAGTGAAGGATACCAGCAGGGTTTTGCGCAAGGGCAGAATGATGGTTTTGCGCAAGGGCATCAGGATGGACTTGACAGTGTGGCGCAGGAGCGCGAGCAGCTGCAGGTTGAGGCTGAGCAGGTTAGAGCAGCCTTGGAGGAGGAATATCAGCGCAAGATCAAAGAACTTGAACCAATCTTTATCGATACGCTGACTGGCATATATGAGCATATTTTCCATGTGAGTTTCAAAAATTCAAGGGAACTTATTGTTTACCTGATTCAGAATACGATGCGTAATATTGAGACAGGCAGCACGTATTTGATTCATGTGTCAAAAGAGGACTATCCTTTTGCGAGCATGCAGAAACGGGAGCTGATTAAAGGGACAAATATTGCGCTTGAAAATGTGGAACTTCTCGAGGATGTCACGCTTGGAAAAAATGAGTGTATGATAGAGACCGGGAACGGTGTGTTTGATTGTAGTCTGGGGACACAGCTCGAAGCGTTGAATGAAGAGTTAAGGCTTTTGTCATACGAACCATAAAGGGGTTGTAAATTGTAAGATGGAAACTTGTATTTCCTTTCAGAAATATCAGTCAGTGTTGAATAAGAGCTTTTTCAAGAAGCTTGGCAAGGTGGAGAATGTAGTAGGTCTCACGATCGAATCGACGGGACCGGACGCGAAACTCGGTGATATGTGCAAGATCTACACGGATTCTGAGAAAGAACATGGGATTCTTGCAGAAGTTGTCGGTTTTAAGGATAAGAGAACGCTGCTTATGCCTTATGAGGACACAGAGGGGATCGGGCTTGGCTGCATTGTTGAGAATATGAATTATCCACTCAGTGTGTCAGTCGGTGAGTGCCTGCTGGGGAAGACTCTCGACGGACTAGGCAGGTGTATTGATGGGTTTGTGCCAGAACCGACGACCGTGAAACGCTATCCACTTGAGGCAGCGCCGCCTGATCCGATGAGCAGAACGATCATCAGTGAAGTGCTTCCGCTTGGTGTGAAAGCGGTGGATGGACTGATCACAGTGGGCAAAGGACAGCGTATCGGTATTTTTGCAGGATCCGGTGTCGGGAAATCGACGCTCATGGGAATGTTTGCGCGGAATACCAAGGCGGACATCAATGTGATTGCCCTGATTGGAGAGCGTGGCCGTGAGGTTAGAGAGTTTATTGAGCGGGATCTTGGCGAGGAAGGTATGCGGCGTTCCATCGTGGTAGTGGCAACCTCGGACAGACCGGCACTCGAGCGAAACAAGGCGGCAAAGACGGCGACAGCCATTGCGGAGTATTTTAGAGATCAGGGAAAAGACGTTCTCCTGATGATGGATTCACTCACACGTTTCTCGATGGCGCAGAGGGAGATTGGTCTTGCAACAGGGGAACCACCTGTGACGAGAGGCTATCCGCCAAGTGTATACTCGGAGATGCCAAAACTCCTCGAGCGTGCCGGGTGTTCAGAGCGTGGTTCGATTACAGGTTTGTACACCGTTCTGGTGGAAGGCGAAGATTTTAATGAGCCGATCACAGATACGGCGCGAAGTATTCTTGATGGGCATATCATGTTGACAAGAAAGCTTGCCAACAGAAATCATTATCCGGCAGTTGACGTATTGCAGAGCATTTCGAGGTGTATGTCAATGATTGCATCGGGAGAGCACAAGGCGGCAGCCGGCAAATTAAAGAATATTATGGCTACCTACAATGAGGCGGAGGATTTGATCAATATCGGCGCTTATAAGCGAGGGAGCAATCCGAATATCGACAGGGCGATCAACAAGATCGACGAGGTGAACGAATACCTGCTGCAGGGCACGGATGAAAAGTTCACTTTTGAGGAGTCTGTGGAGCAGTTGGAGGCGCTTTTTGCAGAGTGAAGCGTCCTTCCTGTGTAGTGGAAAAAGGGTGGTAATCAAATGGCAGTTTTCCGATACAAGATGCAGGGGATTCTTGATATCAAAGAGAAACTTGAAGACAGGGCTAAGCAGGAGTTTGCAGAAGCAAATATGCGGCTTGATGCGGAGAAGAAGAAACTCGATGAACTTCAGGCGAGAAAATTTTACTATATGCAGGAAGGCGTAAAATTGCGCATGGAGTTGATCGATGTGCGTAAAATCCGTGAAAATAAGATGGCAGTTCTCAAGATGGACGAATATATTGCGGATCAGATGAGGGAGATCGCCCGTGCCGCCAAGGCGGTTGAGAAGGCGAGGGCAGCGCTGCAGGAACTCATGCAGGAGCGCAAAGCGCATGAGAAACTCAAGGAGAACGCATTTGAGGAGTTTATGAAGGATGAACTGGCTGCGGAGAGCAAAGAGATCGACCAGCTTACCTCATATACATATGGACAGAAACTGATCGAGGGACAGAACGTGAAAAACACGTGAGTTTCGCACAGTAAGGAGCTGTTGGCTGTCGATGACAGTTTCCAGGATAAAATATAGAAAGGCATGGTTAGCAATATGGCACGTAAGGACGAAGCATTAAGCCCCGACGCACCGGAGATGCAGCTCAAGCAGCTAAGACAAAGTCAGAAGGCGTTTAAACAGGAGCAGAAAAATCAAAAAAAGGAAGCGAAGAGACGCGCAAAAGAGCTGGAAGATCAGGAGCGGGAATTGGATGAGCAGATTGAAGGTACAAACGCTTCTGTAGTCGTAGTCACAATATTTATTATTGTAATATGGCTTGGAATCTTATGTCTGCTGGTCAAGATGGATGTCGGCGGGTTTGGTTCCAATGTACTGACACCAATGCTGAAGGATATTCCGGTCGTCAACAAGATTCTTCCTACGGAGAATAGTACAGAGTCAACGAAGGACAAATCTTATGGTGGATACAGCAGTATCCGGGAGGCGGTTGATCAGATTACAGAACTGGAGAAGAAGTTAGACCAGTCTCAGAGTACCAATACAGCTTACTCCGAGCAGATTGAGGCGCTCAAGGCAGAGGTGCAGCGGCTGCAGACCTTTGAGAAGAATCAGGTAGATTTTCAGCGCATCAAGGAACAGTTTTACGAAGAAGTAGTCTATGCTGAGAATGGCCCTGGTCCGGAAGCGTACCGCGAGTATTATGAGGGTATGGATCCAACAACAGCGGAGGCATTATATAAGCAGGTGATCCAGGAGGAAGCAGTTAACAACAAGATGAAAGACTATGTGGCAACCTATAGCAACATGGACGCAGCAAAGGCCGCAAGTATTCTCGGAGCGATGACAGACAACCTGGATCTGGCAGCAGATATTCTGTCAAATCTTCCAGCAGCGACAAGAGGAGCGATTATGGGCGAGATGGATCCGGCAGTGGCAGCGAGAATCACCAAGATCATGAATCCGGGCAGCTAAGGATCTGTATCACTTATTTTCCTACAGTTCCTAAAGTTTTCTGAAAATTTTACCGATATATATTATGTAACTTTCAAGTGGACTGAATTGTAGCGATTTTTCTGACGATTCGGTTCATTTGTTAAGTGAAATAGAGGATGTACATTGAAAATTTAAGAAAGAGAAAGGAGGAATGAAGATGACAGATACGGCTTTGAAAAACGCGTTTTTGGGCGCAAATTCAGCCAATTTGGTCAATTCTGCACGGAAGGCAGCGACAAACACGCAGAAAGCTGTCAGTTCTGTAGACAATCAGACACAGGATTTTGGTTCAGTGCTTGATAAGACAGCACAGAAGTATGAACAGCAGTCTGAGAAGCCGATACAGGCGACAGCGAATAGCAGCGAAGAGTCCCAGACACAGCAGGAAAGTGTCGATGCAGATGAGAATGTAGTAGTGGAGGAAACGAACGCAGTAGTCGATGCGGAGACAGTGGAAATGACATCTGATGTAGAGGATGCTGCAGACGTTACAACAGAAGAACCTACATGGGAAATCCCTGAGACAGAAGAGCAGGTCGATGAGATGCTCATGGACGATATTACAGGTGCATTAGAGCAGATTATCGAGCAGATCAAGAAAATCCTTGGGATTACGGATGAGGAACTTTTAAGTGGTATGGAGGATCTGGGATTACAGTCCTACGACTTGCTGGATCTCGATCATATGCCGCAGCTTGTGACAGCTATAGCTGGTGAGGATTCAGTGATCAGTCTGGTTGCGAACGAAGACCTTTACACAGCACTGCAGGATATTACCAGGATGGTAGATACACAGGTAAGCGATCTGCTTGACCAGACAGAACTCACCAGCGAGGAACTTGATGTTGTTTTGCAGAAACTTCAGGAAATGGAAACTGAGAACACAGAAGTCATTTCTGCTGAGATCGTGGAGGAGGCTGCACCAGAGGAACAACAGGAACAACAGATTATAAAGGAACCAATTATAATCAGAGAGGATCATACCATATCTGATAGCCAGCCTGCAAAACAGTACGACACACTTCCGGAGAACCAGCAGGAAAATCTAACAGAGGCTGTTACAAAGCCACAGGCACAGAACACTGGAAAAGACGCAAAGAGCAGTGAAGACAATGAAAAGAATTCCAAAAGTTTTGGACAGGACAACACTGCGCAGAATTTCCAGAATCATTTCAGGGAGATCAACAATGTGGCAGTGGCAGAAGGAGCAGAAGGAATAGAGAAGTTTACCTCGGAGAGCACAGAAAATATCCTAAGACAGCTTGCCGACATGGTGAAGATTGTCAGAAACGAGAATCTCACAGAGATGGAATTACAGCTGCATCCGGCCAGTCTTGGCACGGTCAACGTATCACTGACAACCAAAGGCGGTGTAGTGACAGCAGAGTTTACCACACAGAATGAGACTGTCAAGGCAGCAATCGAGGCTCAGGCATCACAGCTGAGGGCAAATCTTGAAGAGCAGGGTGTCAAGGTCGAGGCGATCGAGGTGTCTGTGGAGAGTCACCAGATGGAGCGGAATCTTGACAAGAACGGAGACCAGCAGCAGAAGCAGTCACAGGAGCAGGAAGCAATGCGTGTTCAGGGAATGCGCAGAGGCAGAAACAGCATCAATCTCAGGGCATTTACCGGTGGTGAGGAACTGGAAGGAGAAATGCAGGGGGCAGATGATGCGACAAGAATCGCTATGGAGATCATGGCAGCGAACGGAAATACGATGGATTTATTAGTATAAGAGAGGTGGGCATATGGGAAGTTTGATAGCACCATTTGACGACAAAGGGGTATTGCAGACACATACCACATCAGGCGATTCCCTGACAAGTAAAAGCGGGAAGAACAAAAACACTGTGGACAGCGATATGTTCCTGACACTTCTGGTAGCAGAGATGCAGAACCAGGATCCGTTAGAGCCGACGAGCAATACCGAGTGGGTATCGCAGTATGCGACGTTCACACAGGTTCAGAAGATGAGCGAGATGGCAGAGTCCATTGATGTGCTGAGGGCGAATGAGCTGATTGGCAAGGAAGTCATCATGAAGACAACAAGTACCAGTACAGGTGAAGTAAATTACACACAGGGTATTGTTGATTTTGTTGAGATGGAAAATGGCAAGCCGCTGCTTGTGATCGATGATGCGAAATACTCGATCAGTGATCTGGATACGATTGTCAGCAGCGAGTACTCGGCGGCGTATGAGAAGTACAGCACATTTAAGGAAATGATTGATGCACTGCCAGATGTGGCTTTCGCAAACAGAACTTACGAGAATGTGATCCAGGGGGCGTTTGACTTCTATAATACTATGGATGATTACCAGAAGAATTATATGAAGATCTATGGTTCGGACCAGATGGAGAAGTTCACAGAGTGGAAGCTTGAACTGGAAAATATGGGTATTACATTCAAGGATTCTTCTGTAGAGGAAGATAAGAAGGCATCACTCGATGATATCCTGGAGAGTTTCAATACCAAGATGAATGCGATCCTCGAAAAGCTGGAGAAAATGAACACGGCGTCAGAGAACAAAGAGGCGGGGGACGAGACAGCAGCACAGAGAGCAGCCGCGGCAGCGGAAGAAGCAGCTGCAGCAGCAAAAGCAGCAGCAGATCAGGCAGCAGCTAACGAGAACAAAAACGGCGAGCCAGGCAAGACGGAAGAGAACAAGACAGAT
>DKVL01000053.1 GCA_002491195.1 Lachnospiraceae bacterium UBA7179 | reverse complement strand
GGTTTTTGCATGGCTTGATGCTTGTAACAGGAAGCCGAAGGCTGAACTGTTACAATTATAGTAATAGGAAGCGTTGAACTGTATTGTGTAAATGGAGGCACAGTATGAAACGGATATACAAACAATTACTGAGTATCTTTTTGGCAGCAATCATTTTGACTGGAGGAATTGCGGCGGATTCTATGATGTCCATTGCTTCGAGCACCCGGGCAGGAAATGTTCAGGAAAAAAACACAGAAGCGGCAAAGATGGAAGTGCATTTCATAGATGTCGGTCAGGGGGATTCCACACTGATCACGTGTGATGGGCACTCCATGCTGATCGATGCCGGCGATTATTCTAAGGGAACGGCGATTCAGAATTATCTGCAGAAACAAAAGGTAAAAAAGCTGGATTATCTGATTCTGACGCACCCGGATTCGGACCATATCGGCGGTGCGCCAGTTATGATAACGAAATTTGAGATTGACAAAGTTTTTGTATCCAATTATGAGAAGGATAACAAGACTTATCAAAAACTCATACAGGCACTTGATAATAAGGGGTTAAAATACACAACACCAGAGGTTGGCGCGCAGTATTCTCTGGGCACAGCCACAGTAACAATACTAGCACCTAATGATACATATGACAATCCAAATGATGCCTCGATTGCCCTGATGATTCAAAATGGAGACAACAGATTCCTGTTTACAGGGGATGCCGAGGAGGCGGCAGAACAGGACATGCTGGAAAATGGCATGGACTTTGCCGCAGATGTATACAAGGCAGGACATCATGGCAGCAGATCTTCCACTTCCCAGAAATTTTTTGAAGCTGTCAGCCCGTCTTATGCAGTCATCAGCTGTGGAGAGGATAATTCCTATGGACATCCGCATGCGGAGACGCTCAATACCTTTCGGATGAATGGAGTAAAGGTCTACAGAACAGATGAGGACGGAACGATCATCGCTACATCAGATGGCAAAACGATCACGTTCAACGTACCGGCATCAGAGACCTGGAAAGCTGGAGAGCCAAATGGAAACAGTTCTGTCTGGGAGACGCCCAAATCAGAGGCCCAGGAGTCAAAGAAACAGGAGACAGGCGAGGCGGATCCAACCGAGATTACGTATGTACTAAATGTTAAGACAAAGAAATTTCATAAGCCTACCTGTAACTCTTTGCCGACAACAAACCGAAAGGACTCGACCGAGAGCAGAGAAAGCATTATTGCACAGGGATATGAGCCATGTAAGAGATGTAATCCATAGAGCAAAGTTTTTTGGAGAAGACTGACTGGATAGAACACTAGAAGCCAGAGCGAGGAATACAAGGGTGTAGAATAGGAATGCAGAAAAAGGAGAGAACAAACAGATGAACATTACAATCACAGGAAATCTTGGAAGCGGTAAATCCAGTGTGGCGAAGATACTGAAAGAGAGAGGTTATGAGTATTCTTCAACGGGGAACATCTTTCGACAGCTTGCCATGGAAAAGGGGCTTTCTGTTGAGGAGTTTAACAAGCAGGTCAATGAGGCGGCAAGCCGCGGGGATCATTCTGTGGATCAGATGATTGACGATACGACGACCAGAATCGGCAAAGAGCGGGACAATGTTGTGTTTGATTCACGCCTGGCTTGGCATTTTGCGCCAAAGAGTTTTAAGGTGTTTATCATTACTGACATTGACGAGGCAAGCCGCCGTGTGTTCCATGACAGTCTCCGTGCGAATTCAGAGTCCTATGAATCACAGGCTGCGTGCAGAAAAGCGTTGATCAACAGGCAGAAACTTGAAACAGTGCGATATAAGGAGATTTATGATATTGATTACTATGATATGAGTAACTATAATCTGATCATTGAGAGTACGAATGCATTGCCGGACAAAATTGCGCAGGAAATACTGGATAAAATGATCGATTATCAGAATGGCAGCTTTGAGAGAATGATCGAGTTAAATCCTTCCTCGATAAAGGTTGCGGATGTTTCCGGTTCCGACAGGGATTCTCATACGATCGAAGTTTCCGAAAAAGGCGGTACCTTTACATTGACTGCAGGGAAGAGGAGACTGGATGAAGCGATCGCACAGGACCTGAAATTTGTGCCTGTTAAAGTTTCCCGTTCAGAAGAGGATGAAGAGGACAGCTTTATGAATTTTGCGAATATCGCTAAATAAAAAAACAGCTCATTGAGCTGTTTTTTTATAATAGAAATAACCTATTTTGTGATTTCCATAAAAGCATAGTCCTTTAAAACGTTGTTCCATATTTTGTACGCGCGAC
This sequence comes from Lachnospiraceae bacterium UBA7179, assembly GCA_002491195.1. Taxonomy (GTDB): domain Bacteria; phylum Bacillota; class Clostridia; order Lachnospirales; family Lachnospiraceae; genus COE1. The sequence continues at coordinate 84,950 of DKVL01000053.1, read as the reverse complement.
TGTTCTCGTGCACGTACTGATCTGCGCTGTATTCTGGACGAATCGCATTGTCTGCACCCATCAGATGCTCTGTGATATTGATAAAGCCCCAACCATTCTGCGCACAGGCGTCCTGCAATAGGATATTTGCGGATTGGATATTCTCATTGTTCAGCCTTCCATTGTCGACATCAGCCATAACGCATGGAATAGAGAGCACATAGACCTGCAGGTCAGGAGTCTTGGCAGTAATTCTTGCAATGAGTGTCTGAAGATCAGATACAAACTGTTTGGGAGTACTGCTTGTCAGGTCATTCATGCCATAACAGATAAACATTTTTGATACATTCGGAAGCTGCGCCACAGAATCCTCAATGTATTGAACCCTTCCGTTATAGATTGGCATAATATTCGCATGAGTGGTAAGTGCATTTGACGATATGGCTGCCTTGGCAGAACAACTTACCCTTGCCAGGAAATACGTGGAGTCAGAAGCAATAGAATCACTGTGTGTATGGCAGTAATCTCTGAAACCAACAGTGAGCGAATCGCCTACAAATACAGAATTTGCAAAGAAAGCATTTTCGGAGATGATTCCGCTTGATATAATCTCGTTAAATTCCTCTTCATCAATGCTGCCGTTTGCATAGCTGTCTACAAGATAAGCATTCAACCGTGTTGTGAGACGCTCTGAGAGATTTTCGTTCGGCAGCGCCGCGCCTGTGATTGGTTGTATAATAGAGAACGAAGGCATATATGCCATTTCTTCCGCATATACTGTTGATGGGGTTAGAATCAACATACAGATAAAAAGCGCGATTACTGAATTGGTGTATTTTTTCATGGCCTGAAAGCTCCTTTCATAATAAAACGCATAGTTCCCTTTCTTTTTCATCAGTAAGTAGAAAACGAAGCCTTATATAACAATTCTTCCTTATTATAAATGCAGAATGGCATTTATTCAATACTTATTTTAAAAAAATATTTCATTTTTATTCTAATAAAGTATGAATTGTAATAAATACTGCCTGATAATTTCAATTTAATTACAAAAGAATTGCAGAAAATTTAACAAAATATTACATAGATGAGTGAGGAGACAGGCATATGAAACATTGGAAAATATTTTTGTGCAAAAAATGTGGAACGCTTGATTATGCAAAAGAACAATGCCCGAAATGCGGCAGCACCGAGATTGACAGGGCTGATCTGGAATTTTTGATGTTTGCCAGCAGCCCGGTTCGAAGTTCTGTCATATCAGGTGTATTGGAGAATGATCATTTTACAGATATTTAATAGAAAAAAATGGATACAACTGATGGAATAAAATTATCAGAAAATATTGACTATTGTACAAAATGGATATAAAATTATAAATAGCTGCATTATGTCAAAAGGAATCATAATGTAAAAACGTAAGATTAATGTTTGGATATGGAAGGGGTGCCGGCATGGCTGAGGAATTCAATTTAGACGGAATGGTGGACATATACATTTATGAAAATGGCCAGCTTTTGGAGAATCTGGAGCAGATTGTACTGGAGACCAAAGACGATGATGCGTTTGACGAGAATAGTATCAACGAGATCTTTCGGATTATGCATACGATCAAAGGTTCTTCAGGCGTCATGATGTATGATAATATTATGAAAGTGTCCCATAAACTGGAGGACATATTCTATTATCTGCGTGAAAATATCGGTATTGAAGAGCCGCACATGGAGCTTACTGAGATCGTATTTCAGGTGTTGGATTTTATCAATGGGGAGATGGAGAAGATTAAGGAAGGTAATGATCCGGACGGCGATAATTCCCAGCTGATTGATTTGATGGATAAGTTCCTGGTGAAACTAAAGGGTGTGATCGATTCCGCAGGCGGAAACAGTGCGGACAGGGTGCCCAAGACAGCTCCTGCAGCGGCTTCGCCGAGTATGGATCTGGCGCCGAACCAAATCTATATTGCGCCGCAGGCGTCAGGTGATGCGAAATGTTTCCGCATCAAGATTACATATCATGAAGATACGCAGATGAGTAACCTGCGCGCATATTCTGCCACATATGCTCTTAAGGAATATACGGAGGATGTGCATTATACGCCCGAGGATATTCTCACAGATGAGAGTTCATCAGATACGATACTGGCAGAAGGCTTTCGGATGCTTGTCAGGGGTGATTTCACAGAGGATAAACTTCATGAACTTCTCGACACAACCTCGGAAATTAGCGGGATAGAGATTGCTGAGTGCTCAAATGCGGAGTTTGAGCGGGGATTTTCGGGCGAGCCTGTACAGGAGGAGAGCAGCGCCGCTCCGGCAGCAGCTCCGGCGGAACAGAAGAAGGAAGCGGAGACGGAGCCGCAGCCAGGTGACTATGTCATCCAGAAAGAGGCCGGCAAGGCGAAACAGATCACCAAGAAAAAGAAAAAAGAAGTAAAACAGGCTTTTATGAGTGTCAATATCGATAAGATGAATATGCTGATGGATATGATGGGCGAGATGGTCATTGCGGAGTCTGTCGTGCTGCAGAATCCGGATCTGCAGGTGCCGAATCTTGATCTGACCAATTTCCAGAAGGCTGCGTCACAGCTCTCAAAGATTACGACAGAGATGCAGGAGCTTATCATGTCGATGCGTATGATGCCGCTTACCAATACGTTCCAGAAGATGAACAGGACTGTGTTTGATATGTCCAGAAAACTTGGGAAGAATATTGAGTTTGAAATGATTGGCGACACGACAGAGGTGGATAAGAATATCATTGAGAATATATCAGATCCGCTGATGCATCTGGTTAGAAATTCCGTTGATCATGGTGTGGAGACGCCTGAGGAGAGGGCTGCTGCTGGTAAAAAGGAGCCTGCCAAGGTTACGCTCGAGGCAAAGAACGAGGGTGGCAAGGTGTGGATTTCTGTGAAAGATAACGGAAAAGGACTCAGCAGAAATAAGCTTTACAAGAAAGCGTGGGAGAACGGTATCCTTCCGGACAATCGTGTGGAGAGCGATTATACAGACAAAGAAATTTTCCAGTTTATCACGTATCCAGGATTTTCGACGAAGGAAAAGGTTACCGAGTTTTCCGGACGTGGTGTGGGGATGGATGTTGTGGTGAAGAACATCCAGAAGGTCGGCGGAGTGCTCGATATTGAGTCTGTCGAGGGGCAGGGCACTACGATGACAATGAAGATACCTTTGACGATGGCGATCATAGATGGTATTGTCATGAGAAACGGTAATATGAAGTTCGTGATGGAGACGGGTGCGATCAAACAGTTTATCCGTGTGACAGATGACCAGCTGATTCATGAACCGAATGGGGAAGAATATGTTATGATCCGCGGTGAGTGTTATCCTATTCTGAGACTGAGCCAGAAGTATGATCTGGAGGACGCGGTAACGGATGTTGAGGACGGTGTCATGCTTCTTCTTGAGTATGAGGGGAATACGCTGTGCGTACTGATTGATGAATTGATCGGAACGCAGGAGATCGTTGTAAAGCCGATACCGCCATATGTGAAGAAAGTGCATGGTATATCAGGCTGCACACAGCTTGGAGATGGCAGTATCGCGCTGATTCTTGATGTGAGTGGACTGATGCAGGATCAATGATATTGATTGTAACTGCAGAGCGATAAAGATGAAGACAGTAGGATGAATGGAGGATGACTACATGGATGCAAATCAGAAGAAGTTTTTGGAGGAAAAAGGTTTTGATGTGGATGGCACAATGAAGCGTTTTTTGAACAATGAGAATCTGTATCTGAAATGTCTTAGAAAATTTCTTGACGACTCAAGTTATGACAAATTGAAAGAAGCCTACGAAAAGGGAAACTGCAAGGATGCTTTTGAAGGGGCACATACAATGAAGGGATTTGTGTCGAATCTTGGAATTAATGAGATCTATCACCTGCTGATACCGATGGTGGAGAAACTTCGTGTTCAGGACATGAATCTCGACGATGAGATGAAACGTCTGGCGGTACTGTATGAGGAAACCTACAAGATCATAGAGGAACTTTGATTTTGCCGGCAAACGTCATGAAAGGCAGGGAATACCAGATGGCAGACAAGACAGAGTGGGTTGTGGATGGCTTTCAGTTTGGAACGCAGCAGGATGCGGAACTTGCCCGAAATGAGCAGCTTCGGATCGAGCGGCTGGAAGAAAAACTGGATTACGGGAATATTGAAATGGTGAGCGCGGTGTATAAGAAGGCTCTGAATAATCGCGTGTTTAAGACACCAGTAGGCTATGAGTTCCTCAAAAAACTGCAGAGGATTTTGCAGGAAAATCCTCTGCCAGATGAGGAGATTGACAATATACCTGTATATGGTGTGCATAGTATGAGGGAAAGCGCCAATCAGACAGTGGAGCGGATTCAGGCAAGCCGCAAGCCTGTTAAAAAAGAAAAGCCGAAACAGGAATTTTTCAGTAGAAAAACTTCTATACTAATGAATATCGGACTCCTGGCACTGGTGATCCTTATGTTTGTGATATCAACCACAAGTTCGCAGCCAACAGTGTTAAACTATGAGAGAGTTCTTCAAAATCGGTATGCTGAATGGGAAAAACAGCTGTCTGACAGGGAGCAGGTAATCCGGGAGAAAGAGAGAGAACTCATGATCGCTGAATAAGATGAGGATATGGTTTGAGTATGAATAAGCTTAAAATACTCGTAGTGGATGACGAGAGCAGAATGCGTAAACTTGTAAAGGATTTCCTTGTGAAACAGAATTATGAGGTGTTGGAAGCAGGAGATGGGAGTGAAGCGCTGGATATATTTTTTGATGATCAGAATATCGCGCTGATCATACTGGATGTGATGATGCCCAAAATGGATGGCTGGCAGGTCTGCCGGGAAGTGAGAAATTATTCCAGGGTGCCGATTATCATGCTGACAGCCCGCGCCGATGAGCGGGACGAACTGCAGGGGTTCGAACTTGGTGTGGATGAGTATATCGCCAAACCGTTTAGTCCCAAGATACTGGTGGCGCGGGTGGAAGCGATCCTGCGCAGAACGAATCAGGTGACAGAGAATGAAGTGCTCTCCTATGGTGGGATATCGATTGACCAGGCCGCCCATGTTGTTACGATTGATGGAAAAGCGATTGATCTGAGCTTTAAGGAGTTTGAACTTTTGACTTATTTTATGGAGAATAAGGGAATTGCCCTGTCGAGGGAAAAGATTCTCAACAGTGTGTGGAATTATGATTACTTTGGCGATGCCAGAACCATTGATACCCATGTAAAGAAATTGAGAAGCAAGCTGGGTGAAAAAGGAGATCTGATCAAAACTGTCTGGGGAATGGGGTATAAGCTGGAAGTATGAAACATTTGAAAAATCTTTTTGCCAGACACTCGATCAAGCAGGAAATCGCCACGATTTTCATTGCTGTGATGGCAGGAACGATTATTCTCTGCTGGATTATCAATAACAGTTTTTTGGAGAATTTTTATATACAGAATAAGAAAAATGCGATCAAGGATGCGTATTATAGAATTAATGAGGTGATGACAAACGGCGATATATCATCAGATGAGTTTGGGCTGGAGCTGCGAAAAACCTGCGATATGTACAATATCGGACTGTTAGTGATCGATGCCGCGTCAAATACCCAGATTTCCAGCACAAGGGATGTGGATAAGCTGCTGCGCAGACTGTACGATAATTTTTTCCGCCCAGGGAATGATATTGTGTATTTGGATGAGAATGATAATTATTACATGGCGAAGGTTATGGACAAGTCTACCAATACAGAATATTTGGAGATGTGGGGACTGCTCGACAATGGAAGTCTGTTCCTGATCCGTTCTCCGATTGAGAGTATCCGTGACAGCGTGAACCTGTCAAACCGTTTCCTGGCATATGTGGGAATGATCACAACGTTGATCAGTGCAGTGTTGATCTGGTTTGTGACGACGAGAATCACAAGACCGATCATGGAGCTTAAGACAATTTCTGAGGAGATGGCAAAACTTAATTTTGAGACAAAATATGAGAGCCGGGGACAGAATGAGATCGATCTGCTTGGGGAACATATGAACGAATTGTCGAGCACCTTAGAAAAGACAATCTCAGAGCTCAAAACTGCAAACAATGAACTCCTGCGCGATATAGAGAAAAAGGAACAGATCGATGAGATGCGCAAAGAGTTTCTGGCCAATGTCTCCCATGAACTTAAGACGCCGATCGCGCTGATCCAGGGATATGCGGAAGGCCTTAAGGAAGGAATCAATGACGATGACACCGAGAGCAGGAATTTTTACTGCGATGTGATTATGGACGAGGCTGGGAAGATGAACACGATGGTCAGAAAACTGCTTGACTTAAACCAGTTGGAATTTGGCAATGACATTGTCACAATGGAACGGTTTGATATTACGGCGCTCATCAATAATTTTATTGCATCAGCAGAGATCCTGATCAACCAAAGTCAAGTCAATGTGCGAGTGGATGAGTCTGCGCCGATCTATGTGTGGGCGGATGAATTTAAGACAGAGGAGATCGTGCGGAATTTTTTCAGCAATGCGATGAATCATGTCAACGGAGATAAGATCATTGAGATTAAATATAGATTGATCGAAGAAGAACATGCCAACAGAGTGCGGATTAGTGTATTTAATACAGGCGAGCCGATACCAGAAGAGTCCCTTCCTCATATATGGGAGAAATTTTACAAGGTAGATAAGGCGAGAACGCGTGAATATGGGGGCAGCGGAGTTGGATTGTCCATCGTAAAGGCGATCATGGAATCCATGAATCAGCATTACGGTGTTATCAATTATACCAATGGTGTTGAGTTTTGGTTTGAACTCGAGACCAAATAAACGGAGGTGTCGGTTTTGAAAAAGGGGAAAGTTTTAGTTTTTTTGGCGATGTCGGCAGCGCTGATGACGGGGTGTGTGGACTCCATGCCAGAGCTGACTGCGGAGCAGTCGGATATCATCGCGGAATACGCAGCCGGACTGCTGCTGAAATATTCGTCCAATTATAATTATAAAATTGCAAGCGACGAGGAAGTGGCGGCTGCGATGGCAGCAAGACAGGAGGTCGCAGAACCGGAAACGCAGCCGGAGACGGAAATGGAACAACAGACAGAGGATGAGCCGAGTCAGGGTACACCTTCATCAGAGACGCAGCCAGCAGAATCAGAGTCAGGAACAGAACAGGTGCAGTTTGTGGCAGATCTTGATTTTGCAGCAGAACTGGGGATCGATGATCTGATCATCCGGTACCAGTCATTTGAGATATGCAGTTCGTATCCGCAGAATAATTCTGGCTTTCGTGTGGATGCGGCTCAGGGTAAAAAACTTCTGGTGATGCATTTTGACCTGGAGGGACTTCCGGAGGAGGATGTAGACTGCAATTTGTTTGATTATAACATTAAGATGCGTGTGAATATCAATGACACAGCATCTGCAGCTGTGTTGAGCACGTTGATTCCAAATGATCTGGCCTCTTATATGGATGTAGTGCGGGCGGGAGAGATCGTCGATGTGGTGGCTGTTGCAGAGATTGATGACATGACAGAGGAGGAGATCCAGACACTGATCCTGCGGGCTTCTTCCAATGGACAGACATGTACAGTGAAGTTGAAATGATGTTACTGGAACGGAGTGAACAGTAACGGAATGATAGCAGATGTGAATAAAAAATTGAAAAATTTACTGAAAATATTTGTAATTATTCCTATATATATGTTATAATTAGTAAAAGACAACTACTCTGCACAGCAGTGGAGATAAAGAGATTGAAAATGCGAAAGCGTTTTTGATGATCTGGTAGAATGGAGGTTTAATATGGAGACTAAGATTCTCTTGGAGAACGGAACAAATGAGTTGGAAGTATTAGAGTTTGTGGTGGATGGAAATTCTTATGGTATCAATGTGGCAAAGATCAGAGAGATCATCACCTATTCACCCGTGACACCTGTACCGAATTCACATCCCAGCGTGGAAGGCATCTTTATGCCGCGCGATGCGATGATCACAGCAATTGATCTGCGCAACTGTCTGCAGCGCGGGCAGTCCCAGCCAGGCGGCTTGTTTATCATCACAAGTTTTAATAAACTTGATATTGCTTTTCATGTTGATGCGGTAATCGGTATTCATAGAGTTTCGTGGGTTGATATCATTAAACCAGGAGCCACAGTGACATCGGCGGAGGATGGTATTTCCACAGGTATCATTAAGATTGACGGAAAGATTATTATTATATTGGATTTTGAGAAGATCATTACAGATATCAATCCGGAGACTGGATTGAAAGTGACGGAGATTGAAGCACTGGGCGCAAGGGAGAATTCAGAAGTTCCTATTTTGATAGCGGAGGACTCCTCACTTCTTAGAAAGCTTATCATTGACTCACTCAGAAAGGCTGGATATGATAATATTATCAAAGCGGAAAATGGTGAGGAAGCATGGGAGTACATAGTGAAGTGCAGAGATGCGGGAACATTGGATAAGGATGTGCATCTGCTGATCACAGATATTGAGATGCCTCTCATGGATGGACACCGCCTGACAAAACTTGTGAAATCAGATGACGCAACAAAGCATATACCAGTAATTATCTTCTCCTCACTTGTCAATGAGGAGATGAAGAGAAAAGGTGAAGATTTAGGTGCTGATGCGCAGTTATCTAAACCTGAAATCGGAAATCTTGTTAAGGTTATTGATGAGCTGCTCGCAAAATAAACTTTTTCATATGCGCCCTATGCGCTGCATTCGCAAAATGATCCTCTGCATAGGGCTGTGCATAAAAAAGATAGAGCCGGGATAAAATGCCCGGCTTTAGCAAGTTAGGAGATAACATGGACGAGATCATGGAGAAACATCGATTACTGTTGGATAAAATTGCAGATGCAGATATGGTACTTGTGGGGATCGGCGAGGAGTTTAATGAGGACTTTAGCGATATTGGCAGATTCCCACATCTGATGTCTGCTCTGGAAGAAGTCGACATCAACCAGCTGCTTGAGTGGACAGTGCCTTTTCTGGAGCATCGTTTTCTGATTGAACACAATGACGGAAGGCTTGTGGAGGCGTATCAGAGCCTTTATGAAATGATCAGGGATAAAAATTACTTTGTGATCACGACCTGCATTGATGGAAATATCAGGAAAGCTGCATTTGACACGGAGAGACTTGTCGAACCGTGCGGAAATCATGAAATGCTGCAGTGCAGTGAGAAGTGCTGCAATGAACTGTACTCCGCAGGGGATTTTTCGGATTTGGTGAAACAGGCGATTTTGGACGGAGTGGGACTTGATTCTCTTGAGATCCCCAGATGTCCTAACTGCGGAAAACCACTGGCTTACAATAATATTTTGTGTGAGCAGAATTATGTGGAGGATGGTTATCAGGAGCAGTGGAAGAACTATACAAAGTGGCTGCAGACGACACTCAACCGAAAAATTTGTGTCCTTGAATTGGGAGTGGAGTTAAACCTGCCCAATATTATCAGATGGCCGTTTGAAAAGGTTGCGTTCTATAATCAGAAGGCAAGTTTTTTCAGAATTAATGCATCGTTATATCAGATGACAGAAGAGTTGAGCGATAAGGGAATCAGCGTTGGTATGAATGCGGTGGATTATTTGAGGGAATATGGGCATTTGTAAATAAAATGCGATTTAGAAACATTATTTCAGAGGGAGGAACGAATCATGGATGAACCAGTGATCGGAGGAGAAACGACAGGAGCGACGGTGCCAGTGTCTTCAGGGGATTCAGCGATGTCTGTAAATGAGCCAGCTTTAGAGATGGAAGAGATCAATATTGATTCCCTTGAGATACCAGAGGCGCCTGACTTGGAAATACCTGATCTGGAGATACCGGATTTAGATCTCTCTGATTTAGATTTATCGGACATTGCGATGCCGGAAGAAGATCCTGGCGTATTGAGTGCAGATACAAATGAGGAGCCATTGTCAGAGGATACACTGACTGTAGAAATACCTGACGCAGAAGATATAGAAATACCTGATGCAGAAAGATCAGATTTGGAGAGGTCGGCCGCAGAAATGTCAGATCTGGAGGTGCCGGCCACGGAAGGATCAGATCTGGAGGTGCCCGCTGCAGAAATGTCAGATCTGGAAGTACCAGCTGCAGAAATGTCAGATCTGGAAATATCAGATACGGGGGAAGAATTAAGTTTGGAGGATATTGAGATGCCGGAGTCAGATAGCGAACTTAAATTAGAAGATATTGAGATGCCAGATGTGTCACCGGAAGAGCTTTTTCAGGGAAATGATCTGAGCATTGAGGGACTTGACAAAGCAATTCAGTCAGAGACGGAGCTTCAGATGGCTGGAGAATTGAATATTGACGAATTGGAGTTTGACAATATGAGTGCCAACACGGAAGATTTAGGGGCAGGATTATCTGATTTAGCATTGTCAGATGACAGCGAAGACGATCATGATACGTCGATCAGTATGGATGATAATCTTGAGGATGTATTAAATATGCTTGACGATGATGCGGAGCTCGCGGAGATTAATGACATGCTCAAAAAATCGGATAATAATGAGCCGATTCAGGATGATATGATGGATTTACTGCATCAGATGGCAGATGATGAGGCAGCGTCAGTGAATGCTGGTATTAAGCATGTCGATGATGAAGATGATGGGGTGCCGCTTCCAGAGATTCCACGGATTGAGCCTGTGGCAGTACAGGAGGAAGAAGATACAAAGAAAAAAAATAAGAAGGCAGCTCTGAAAAAGAAAAAGGACAGCAGTGAGGATTCCGACACGGATGCGAAAGCTACGAAGGAAACGGGAAAGTTAGGTAAGTTTTTTAATTTGTTAACGGAAGAGATCGTGCCGGAACCAACGGAGGAAGAACTTGCAGCAGAGAAAGAGGCAAAAGCGGCAAAGAAGCAGGAGAATCAGACCAAAAAGGAAGAGGAGAAACTTGCCAGGGAAGAAGCTAAGAAGGCAAAAGCTGAGGAGAAAGCGGCTGCAGCCCGGGTGAAACAGGAGGCGGCAGCACAGAAGAAGAAAGAAAAACTTGCCAAGAAGGAGGCAAAGAAAGCAAAACTTGCAGCGGAGGCCCCTAAGAAGCGTATTCCGCCGAAAAAGATTGCTGTTGCTGTTGCTTTTGGAGTTTCTGTGGGCGGCGCAGTTGTCCTGTCAACGAATATCCTCGCGAATCAGGGATTCCTGCAGACAGCGCGAAATGCATATTATGATGGCGATTACAAGGCGGTATATGAGGCAACTTATGGTATGGAGCTTGATGACAGCAGCTCGGATGGATTGATCAAGGCGAGAAGCGAAGTGATCTTCAGGGTTCAAAGGCGGTATGATTCTTATCAGACATATATGAAAATGGGACGTGAAGTGGAGGCGCTCGATGCGCTGCTGCGGGGACTCACAGCTTATGACAGTGCCAATGCAGATGCAGAGAAGTATGGGGTGATGGCGGAGATCGATGCGGTTAAAGCTACTATCCTGAATACTCTTGAGGGCAAATATGGTCTTGATGAGACAGAGGCCAGAGCGATCATAGCAAATCAGGATGCATTGTCTTATACAATTGCGCTCAATGATGTTATAGCAGGGAATTAGGGTATCGCTTTGCGGTATCCTTTTGCAGTACCGAAAACCGATAGAAGCATAGGATAGAAAGGCAGGAACGTATGATAGCAATCATTGATTATGATGCTGGAAACATAAAAAGCGTGGAAAAAGCACTGACAGCACTGGGGGAGACGGCATTGATCACAAGGGATAAGGAGAAAATACTGTATGCGGATAAAGTGATTCTGCCAGGAGTAGGCGCGTTTGGAGACGCTATGGAAAAGCTTAGGGGATTTGGCTTAGAGGAAATCATCAGGCAGGTAGTTGCTCAAAAGACTCCTTTTCTGGGAATCTGTCTGGGACTGCAGTTATTATTTGAGTCCAGTGAGGAGACGCCGGGTGTAAAAGGACTTGGGATCTTAAAAGGAAGGATTGTAAAAATTCCGGATGATATGGGATTGAAAGTGCCACAGATCGGTTGGAATTCACTCAGGTTTCCAAACAGCGGACGCCTTTTTCAGGGAATACCCGAAGATTCTTATGTATATTTTGTGCATTCATATTATCTGCAGGCCAAAGAGCCGGAGATTGTGACAGCAACAACCGAATATGCAGCACATATCCATGCTTCCATTGAAAAAGAAAATGTGTATGCCTGCCAGTTTCACCCAGAGAAGAGTTCTGATGTGGGACTGCAGATCTTGCGGAACTTTGTGGCATTGTAACACTATAAAATAATGATTTGCACGATGCAAACCATTTTGATGCCAGGACGGAGGAAATAAATGATTACAAAGAGGATTATTCCATGTCTGGATGTAAATAATGGAAGAGTGGTCAAGGGCGTTAATTTTGTGAATCTGATCGATGCCGGGGATCCGGTTGAGATTGCGGCGGCCTATGACAAGGCAGGAGCAGATGAAGTCGTTTTTTTGGACATTACAGCCTCGTCAGACAATCGTGCCACAAAGGTGGAAATGGTGCGCAGAGTGGCAGAGAAGGTGTTTATTCCCTTTACAGTTGGCGGCGGTATTCGAACAGTGGATGACTTCAAAGCGATACTTCGCGAGGGCGCGGACAAAGTGGCAGTGAACAGTGCGGCAATCATGAATCCATCACTGATCAGTGAAGCTGCCGATAAGTTTGGCAGTCAGTGTGTCGTCGTTGCGATCGACGCGAAGAGGCGAACAGACGGGAGCGGATGGAATATCTATAAGAATGGCGGCCGCATTGATATGGGGATCGATGCAATAGAGTGGGCAGTCAGGGCAAACAAACTTGGTGCGGGAGAGATCTTGCTCACAAGCATGGATTGTGATGGCACAAAGAATGGTTATGATATTGAGCTTACCAGAGCAGTGTCAGACAGTGTAACCATACCAGTTATTGCATCGGGTGGTGCAGGAAAACGGGAGCATTTTTATGAGGCATTTGCAGAGGGAAAAGCGGATGCGGCACTGGCGGCTTCGCTGTTTCACTTTAAGGAGCTGGAGATCAGGGAAGTCAAGGAGTATCTGAGGAACCGAGGAGTTTCGGTAAGATTGTGATGGATGGAAGTGGATCGTAGTGAGCGTGTGCTCAAGGATAAAAATACAAAGGAGAAATGATTATGGCGATGTTGACAGGTGAATGGTTAGACGCAATGCAGGGGGAATTTCACAAACCCTATTATAAAGAATTGTATCAGTTTGTGAAAGACGAATACAGCAGCACGCAGGTTTTTCCACCTGCGGATGATATTTTCAATGCGATGCACTTTACGCCGCTTGACAAGGTGAAGGTGCTCTTGCTGGGACAGGATCCCTATCATAATGTGAATCAGGCGCATGGGCTGAGCTTTTCGGTGCTTCCGAGTCAGACGAAACTGCCGCCTTCTTTGCAGAATATTTACAAAGAATTACGTGACGATCTTGGCTGCTATATTCCGGATAACGGTTATCTGAAAAAATGGGCAGATCAGGGTGTACTGCTGCTCAATACTGTTTTAACGGTGCGCGCGCATCAGGCAAATTCCCATCAGGGAAAAGGGTGGGAGAAGTTTACAGATGCCATTATTCAGGCAGTCAATGCACAGGACAGACCGATTGTGTATATGCTGTGGGGAAAACCGGCACAGCGCAAGATACCAATGCTCACGAATCCGAAGCATTTGATCCTGAAAGCGGCACATCCGAGTCCTCTGTCTGCAAACAATGGCTTTTTCGGGTGTAAACATTTTAGTCAGGCTAATGAATTTCTGAAGGCAAACGGAGTGGAACCGATCGACTGGCAGATTGAGAATATATCGTGATTTGACCACGTAGGTGTGGAATCTGTGTGGTTGAATCAGCGTAAAAATGAATTTTAGGCAAAATGTACAAAATGTCATCAAATGAATCACAGTGGCGCATTTTTTGTGACGATTTGTAGGTTATATTGCATAAAAAAAGACAGAAATGGAAGATTGTGTTACAGCTTTTTGAAAAATCATAGTAAGGTAAGCTATTGACAAACTTTTTCAATATAAGTATAATTAAATAGTCATTTGGCATAAACTTACTTTAGCACACTAAAGCGAGAGCTTATGTCGGGAAATAGTAAGTAAGTGCACTGGGCAATGGCGTCCGCAGGCACTTTTTTACTTTTTTCGTTTGATAAATGGCAAATTTAAGTGGGTTTTTACCTTATCATCAGGTTAAAACGTAACTTTATATCGTAAGGAGGTTAATGTATTATGAGAAACAGAAAACATGTTCTTGCTGTACTGTTGGCAGGAACGATGGCGGCCGGTTCTCTGGCAGGTTGTGGCGGCGGTAATGCACCAGCTACGGATACACCTGCTGCAGACAACAATCAGGCGGAGCCTGCAGGAACAGAGGCTGCAGCATCAGGAGAGACTGCTGCAGAGGAAGAGACAGCATCGGATTCCGCTGTCAAGACAGTGGAAGAGCTGGCTGCCATGGAGTATGATGAGCGCTCTACATATCTGTATGAGCAGAACCTTGGCGAATTTTATGAGCTCTATATGGAGGCTAAGGATGAGGTTGATGATCTGTCAAAGCGTCATGCCATGATGGCGGTAGCGGAGGCAAAGCTTCTGGAGTCAGGTGTGCTCAATCCGCAGACAGCGCAGGGTGGCGCCTATGCAATGACAAGGGAAGTGCCCGGCACGAGAACAACAGTACTGTGGGGCAATGATGAGTACCGGTTACACAACGTGCTTGTGACAACAGAGCTGATCAAGAAAGACGACTATACAGAGATGAAGCAGAAGTGGGCGGAGCTTCAGGGGACAGGAACCTATCTTGACTGGGTGAAGACCTTCCTTGAGGAGAAGGGATATGAGCTCGCGGATTCCTATAATTACTACAATTTTGGCTCTGATCCGACGACGTGGGATATCCTTTCAACAAGCCAGACGGTTGACAGCTATGCTCCGGTAAACACCTATGACGGTCTGCTTGAGTATGATTATGAGAATGTGCAGCAGCCCGCACTGGCGACGGGCTATGATGTGTCTGACGATGGGAAGACCTACACCTTCCATATCCGTGAGGGCGTTGACTGGGTTGACTCCCAGGGAAGAAAGGTGGCGGACGTCAAGGCGGATGACTGGGTTGCAGGCTTCCAGCATATGATCGACACGAACGGCGGTCTGGGCGATCTGGTTGACGGAGTTGTCCTGAATGCTTCCGGATATATTTCAGGCGAGATCACAGATTTTTCACAGGTTGGTGTGAAGGCGGTCGACGACTATACACTGGAGTACACATTGGAGGCGCCGATACCGTACTTCCCATCCATGCTTGGATACAATGTGTTTGCTCCGCTCAGCAGGGATTACTATACATCACAGGGCGGTAAGTTCGGCGATGAGTTTGATGCGTCCGCAGCAGATTATTCCTACGGAAAATCTCCTGACAACATCGCTTACTGCGGTCCGTTCCTGATCACAAACTTTACATCGAAGAATGTGATTGCATTTAAGCAGAACGAATCCTACTGGAACAAGGATAATGTTACGATCAAGTCCATGACATGGCCGTATGAGGATCAGTCAGATGCCACAAAGATGTACAACGACGTCAAGAGCGGCGTACTGAGCAGAACAGGCCTGAGCACTTCCGAGGTTGAGTCTGCAAAGGCGGACGGATTGTTTGACGACTATGTATTTATCAGTGATACAAATGGTTCTACATTCCCGATGTACTATAATCTGTTCCGTACTGCATATGCGAACAGTAATGACGAGACAAAGGTCGTATCTGTGCTGACAGACGAGGAGAAGGACCGGGCAAACGCTGCTCTGGGAAATGCAAATTTCCGCCTTGCGATTTCTTTCTCGATCGATAAAGCTGCAAGACAGGCACAGCGCGTGGGTGAGGATCTTAAGTACGGAAGACTGAGAAACGCTTATCTGCCTGGCAATTTTGTGACGCTTGAGAAGGAAACGACGATTGATATCAATGGAACAGCCACAACCTTCCCGGCAGGAACGAATTATGGTGAGATCGTACAGGCACAGCTTGACGCGGACGGGATTCCAATCAAGGCGTATGACAAGACAGCGAACGACGGTGTCGGAGGCAGTGACGGGTATGATGGATGGTACAATCCGGAAAATGCAGTTACTTATCTGAATAAGGCGATTGAGGAGCTTGCTGCCCAGGGTGTTGTGATTGATGCAGAGCATCCGGTTCGTCTGGAGTTTCCGTATACATCAAGTATCGAGTGGGTTACGAATCAGGCGAACGCTGTAAAGCAGTCTGTTGAGAGCGCTCTTGGCGATAAGGTTGAGATTGTTCTTGCAGATGGCGCGGACAGCAACGAGTGGTATTATACAGGATACTATACAGATTATGGATACGAAGCAAACTACAATATCACGGATGTATCCGGCTGGGGTCCTGACTACGGTGATCCCGCCACATATCTTGACACATTCTTGCCTGACTACTCAGGTTATGTAACAAAGAGTCTTGGTATTTTCTAAGTCCTATTGATATCATGTCACTGGGAGATGGCACAGGCTGTTTCCCAGTGACAGAGAAAAGAATACGTAGCAGGTTTGTGCTTGCGCCCAAACTCGCATAGGAAGCAGGAATGGGAGATTTTTATGGCAAAATATTTATTGAAACGTTTATTGTATGGACTGTTATCTGTGGTTGCAGTCGTGATACTGATTATGATTATGATCTATTCCCTGCTGGACCGCAATCTGATCTTTGCGTCAGATCCAGTGTACACAAAGCAGCAGAACAACCAGAAGGCGACTTACAAATACCAGAAATGGGAAGATTACGGCTATCTGGATTATGTGACATATTCCGATTATCTGAACGGCCTTGTAGCCAGCGGAGAGATTGATGAGGATACCAGAGCCGCAGCGGTAGGGTTTGGCAGAACGCCGGATGCGGATTCGGACCTTGTAAAAGAATATGTAGAGAAGTTTACGAATTATTATAAGTCCCAGGGCTATATTGTGGAGAGGCTGGATGCTGTCCTGATGGGCAAGAAGAAAATTGCCAGCGGCGGCCAGCAGCAGCTGTATGCTTACAAAAATATTCCGTTGTTCCACCGTGTGTGGGATTATTTCACAGGAATATTGGAGATTGATAATATTAATAAGATTGAAAATGATGTGGGAGATCGGGGGATTTCCTTTACTTTATATGATCCTGTCTATGGCGGGGAGAAGTTTTCACCGGCGATTATTGGAAATGGAACAAGGCATAAATACCTGCTTTACTGCGATTCCAGATTCCCGTTTATTCATCAGAATATGCTGACGATCCAGCTGGGAACATCCTATTCTGTCAACACAGGGGTTGATGTGTTTACGACCATGACAAAAACGCAGGGTTCTTACGTTGCGTCGACGATTACCTATCCGACCGGTCTGGTGGAGGAGAGTGCGGACGATCTGCACTCGGCCACATATCTGGCGGATTCCATGCATTCGAGTCTGGTGTATGAGACACGCTATGTTGATGATTATACGGTGGTAGATACGGTGAAAGGCGGACTCTCCAAGATGGGCTACTCGTTCCTGATTGGTATTATTGCCACAGTTCTGGCCTATCTGATTGGAGTGCCTCTTGGCATTGCGATGGCGCGCAGGAAGGACAAGCTGCTCGATAAGCTGGGAACATTTTACATTGTGTTTATCATTGCCGTTCCCTCGCTGGCATATATATTCCTGTTCAAGGCAATGGGAAGCAAGTTAGGATTCCCGGCGACCTTTGACATGGATACGACGAACAAACTGGTGTACGTATTGCCGATCGTCTCGCTTGCGCTGCCGCAGGTGGCCAATCTGATGAAATGGCTGCGCCGTTATATGATCGATCAGATGAATTCGGACTATGTGAAATTTGCCAGGGCTGGCGGTCTTTCCGAGAATGAGATCTTTACAAAGCATATATTAAAAAATGCGGCGATACCAGTTATTCATGGAATCCCGGGGAGTGTGCTGGGGTGTCTGACGGGTGCGATCATCACGGAGCGCGTGTATGTTGTGCCAGGTGCAGGTAACTTACTGACGGAGGCGATCAATAAGTATGATAATGGTGTTATTGTCGGCGTTTCCTTATTTTATGCGGTTTTGAGCGTCGTGTCGATCATACTGGGCGATGTGCTGATGTCTATGGTTGATCCCCGGATTTCCTTCTCAAGCAAGGCGAGGTAGGTGTATCCGGCAAATAGGAGAGAAAAGCCGCTGAGGCGGCATGGGGGATTCATATGAATGTAGATTTTAAGATGGGAAAACATATGACTGTTGTAGTGGACGATCTGGAGGAGACGGATCTGACAGAAGGAATGTCGGATGCGGAGCTTTTTCAGGTGATTGACCACAGCGATCTGGAGTCGGAGAAGATTACGGCGCCGAGATATTCGTACTGGCATTCTGTTTTCCGGGTATTTTTCAGAAAAAAGATCAATATTGTGATGCTGGGACTGCTGGCAGTCATCATTCTGATGGCTTATCTGTACCCGGTCTTTGTGGAGTATGACAGATATGGCAATCTGTTGAATCCAGAGGCGAAGCACCTGCTGCCGTCCGAGGCTTTCAAACAGTTCGGATACAACATTCACTGGATTCTGGGAGCCGGCGCAGCCGGACAGTCCACCTTTGACGCGATCTGGTATGGTTCGCAGATTTCGATTTCGCTGGCGCTGGTTGTCGCGCTGATCAATATGTCGGTGGGCGTGATTGTCGGTGCTGTGTGGGGATTTTCCAAGAAGGTTGACAATGTGATGATGATTGTCTACAACATCATTGCGAACCTTCCGTATATTCTGGTGATTTCCGTTATGGTCATGATTTTTACAGCAGGTTTCTGGACGATGGTATTTGCCATGACTGTCACGGGATGGCTGTTTATTGCGTACTTTATCCGCACGCAGGTTGTCATTATCCGTGACAGGGAGTACAATCTGGCTTCGAGATGTCTGGGAACATCGACGATCCGTATTGCGATGAAGAATATTCTGCCGTTTATGACTTCTGTCGTGGTGACGCTTGCGGCGACTGAGATTCCGTCGTATATTTCCTATGAGGTATTTCTTGCTTATATCGGAATGGGACTTAAGGAAATGTCACTGGGCAGGCTGATCTATGAGGCGGAGAGTGCGATGCTGACGCCGGGATGGGGCTTTGAGTTCTGGAGTCCGGTGGCAGTCGCTTCAATCATCACGATTGTATTATATGTGGTCGGACAGAACCTTGGCGACGCGTCCGATCCGAGAACACATATGTAGGCGGTGGACAGAATGGAAGATAAAAAGGTATTATTATCAATCAAAGATCTGGTAGTGAAGTTTCGTGTGCGCGGGAAAAAACTGACTGCGATCCGCGGTGTTTCACTTGACATCTATGAGAATGAGTCGATAGCGATCGTAGGAGAGTCGGGTTCTGGCAAGTCTGTGTTCACGAAAACCTTTGCGGGAATGCTTGACAGCAACGGTTATATAGACAATGGCAGTATCCTGTTTAACGACGGGGATTTGGCAGACACTGTGGTCAGAAAAACTGCAGTTTCTGACAAGATGATTGGTTATGCGCTGTCAAAATTGAATGCATATTCCCAATATGAGTTTGGCGTCGGTCTTTACAACGAGATGGCGGCGCTGAAAGCAGAGCGCTCTGAAAAGGAAGAGATCAGCAAAGAGCAGAGCGAGACAAGCGACAAGGCGATTGCGGAGCTTGGCGTCAGAAAGACAGAAGCGTTCAATCTGAAACAGACGTTGGATCCCAGGACGGAAAAGGCGAAGATCAAAGAATTATCCAGATCCATCAAAGATATGGAGCGGGAAATCAAGAAACTCATCAAAGAGAGAATCGCAATGGAGCGTGCAGCTGAAAAAAGTGTCAAAAATGATACAGAATATATCAGCAGGTACAATTCCCAAATGTCAGAGCTGAAGGCAAAGTACGATGCGGCCGTTAAGGCGGACATCTCTGAGGGGACAAAAAAGCGCAATGAAATTCTTGCCAGGGAAGTCTATCTCTCAATAGGACGATATGGTTTCTTCAAGCGCGCACAGCTGTTGAACAGGCTGTTGGCAGCATTGAAAATGGCGATGATCAAGGGCGTCGACCTGTCAGACGATGCACAGAGGAATGCGGTTTTTGACAAGGTAACTTTTCGCGTAAGATATCTTGATGAGACGTCGGAACAGCTTCATGGAACGTGTATTCTTAACCTTGCAAATGTAAAATACGCAAAGGACTGGTATCAGATCCGCGGCAAGAAGATCGCAACGGTGTTCCAGGATCCGATGACGTCATTGAACCCGATCATTACGATCGGAAAGCAGATTACTTCGATCATCATGAAACATCAGGATGTGACGGAGGCGGAGGCGAGAGCGCAGGCGCTGGATCTGATGAAGAAGGTGGGGATTCCCAATGCGGAAGCGCGTTTTGATGATTATCCTTTCCAGTATTCCGGCGGTATGCGGCAGAGAATTGTCATTGCGATCGCCTTGTCATGCCGGCCGAAGATCCTGATCTGCGATGAGCCTACAACAGCGCTCGACGTTACGATTCAGGCACAGATTTTAAAACTCCTGAAAGATCTGCAGGAGGAGTTTCATTATACGATTGTTTTTATTACACATGATCTTGGCGTGGTGGCAAATATTGCAGACCGTGTTGCGGTTGTGTATGCCGGTCAGATCATAGAGCTTGCCTCAGTGGATGAAATTTTCTATGATCCGAGACATCCGTACACATGGGCCTTGTTATCCTCCATGCCGCAGCTTGCGGAGAAGAATACGAAACTATACTCGATCACAGGTACACCGCCATCTCTCTACAATAAGGTTGTGGGAGATGCATTTGCACCGCGAAATCCATACTGTATGAAGATTGATACGCTGAAAGAACCACCGATGTTTAAGGTTACAGATACGCATTATGCAAAGACCTGGCTGTTGGATCCGCGCTCTCCTAAGATTGAGAAGCCGGAGGCGATTCAGAATATCCACGAGAAACTATTAAAAGCATTTAACATCTAAAAAGCATGGGAATCGCAAATCTTAGAAATTTAGAATAAGGATTTTGGAAAGAAAGACTTTAGATAGGAGATTTAGAACGTGGCAAACCTAAATCAGAAAAAATCAGGACATGTATCGCATTTGCCAGAGCATGGTCCAATTGATGAAAAAAACGGCAAAGAGATCTTATTGTCAGTCAAAAATGTTGATATCACTTTCGGCAAGGGCGAGAGTGCGGTGCGTGCTGTCAAGAATGCCAGCTTCGATATTTACAAGGGAGAGACTTTTTCACTTGTAGGCGAGTCTGGTTCGGGTAAAACGACCGTAGGAAGAGCAGTGATCCGCGTCAATCCCTGCGCCAGCGGTGAAATATTGTATAAAGGTGTCCGTATTTCCGGGAAGATTCCTCATTCGCTGGACAGAGAGGTGATCCGCAACATTCAGATGGTATTTCAGGATCCTGCGGCATCGCTCAATGAGCGCGCTACGGTAGACTATATTGTGTCGGAGGGATTATACAATTTCCATCTGTACAAAAATGAGGCTGACCGTGTCCGCAAGGTTGAGGAGATGATTAACGAGGTTGGCCTTCTGCCGGAGCATCTCACACGGTATCCGCATGAGTTTTCAGGCGGGCAGCGCCAGAGAATCGGCCTTGCGCGTGCCATGGTAATGGAGCCGGAACTGGTGGTTGCAGATGAGCCGATCTCTGCCCTGGATGTATCGATCAGGGCACAGGTGTTGAATTTGCTCAAGAAATTCCAGATTGAGAAGAATGTTACTTATTTGTTTATCGCTCATGACCTCTCGATTGTCCGGTTTATATCAGACCGTATCGGCGTTATCTACAAGGGAAATATTGTGGAGGTTGCGGAGGCGGATGAGCTGTTTGATTTCCCGCTGCACCCGTATACCCATTCTCTGATTTCCGCGATTCCGATACCAGATCCGAAGCTGGAGAAGAACAAGGTGCTCTACACGTATGATCCGTCGATGCATGATTACAGTACGGATCAGCCGGAGCTTGTCAATATAGGGCACGAGCACTATGTCTATGGAAACAGGAAAGAGATCGAGGAGTACAAAGCGGTCCGTGAAAAAGGGATTCCGTTAAAGTCGATCAATATTGTCGATCCAAATGCGCCGCAGAAGAATGAGCTTAAAAACAAAACAGATGTTCATACAGCGTCTGAAGATGAATTCCTGCAGACTCCGCTTCATGACACAGGAAGCGTATGGTATAAGGTTCTATCATTTCTGCTGCCGGTTCTGGGATTGATCGCAGCGTTTGCATTTAAGCATTTTCATTATTATCATAATTATACTGCCTGCAAAAAGGGTGCAATTGCCGGGCTGCTTCTCATTGCGGCAGTCATTGTATTGTTCTTGCTGCTGTTGATCTTAGTGGTGGTGTAGTTTGAATCGCACAGTTAGAGATGGAAGTGACAGGCACCCAAAACCTGTAAGACGAATTGAATTGTTTGAAAAATATCCCAAAGCCAGATTAGCTGCGACAATCGTACTGATCCTGATCGCTATGTGCGCTCTGGGATATTCTTTGGTATCTTTCCTGACAGTGGAAGCTGGGTGGACAACAATAGAATCGGACGCATCCGGAGCGGACTGTTCGAATGAATTGATCTTTCAGTATGATCTTGGAGCAGGGGAAATGTCACCCGCGGCGGAGAAGAAGGCGGTCGATCGGCTGTACACGGAGGCGACAGCAAAAGCATATCAGTTGTTTCATACGAGTCAGGGCTTTGACGGAGTGAATAACTTGTATTATATTAACCGGCATCCCAATGAGGTTATTGAGGTTGACGAAGTATTATACGAGGCATTCTCTGTAATCAGGCAGTATGGAGACAGGGCGGTCTATCTGGCCCCGGTATATGTGCAGTATAGCAATCTGTTTGGGTGTCATGACGATGCAGAGACGATTGACTTTGATCCATATCAGAGTGAGGAGACTGCCGCATACTTTGCAGAGATTATCTCCTTTGCGGGGGATCAAAACGCGATTGATATTGAACTTTTAGAGGATCATAAGATAAAGCTTTTTGTGTCAGATGCGTATCTGGACTATGCTTCAGAGATTGGTTTTACTGAATTTATTGATTTTTACTGGATGAAGAATGCGTTTATTGTCGATTATATTGCCGATCTGATGAAGGAAAACGGATTTGTGATGGGCTCGATATCAAGTTATGATGGTTTTGTCAGGAATCTGGATGATGTCAGCGGCCTGGAGTATGCGTTTAATCTTTTTGACAGAGTTGGGGGATCTGTATATCAGGCAGGTGTCATGCGTTATGACCATGCAATGAGTATCGTTTATCTGCGTAATTATTCAGTGAATAACAGTCTGGACTGGCAGCATTATTATGAGTTTCGGGACGGTGAAATACGAACGGCATATATCGATGCAGCAGACGGGTACTGCAAGAGCGCTGTGAATAATATTGTCGCCTATTCGCAGGGATTCAGCTGTGCGGAGGTTCTGCTTCAGGTGATGCCGGTCTATATCAAGGATCATTTCGAGGCGGAGAAGCTGACCGGACTGGCGCAGAATGGGGTATACTCTATATATTGTGAGGATCATAGGATTCTTTATAATGAATCCTCTTTGATTTTGACAGACTTGTATGATGAGAACGGAGTTCGGTACACTGCGGTTTGTACGGATCATGGGAAAGCGAACCAATAGGCAGAATAGTAGATTGGACAATCGGAAGGGAAGCAGAAGCATGATATGAAAAAAATTTTAAGGGGAATCTATGAATGGTCAAAAATGATTCTGTTTGCGGTGGTTGTTGCATTTTTGCTGAAAAATTACGTTGTTGCGAGCGCGCTGGTGCCGACGGGATCCATGGAACAGACTGTCATGACAGGAAGCAGGATTGTTATTAACCGTCTTGCATATTTGTACGATTTGCCACAGAGAGGGGATATTGTGTCATTTTATTATCCAGATGATGGAGAGACACTGTACTTGAAGCGCGTTATGGGGCTTCCGGGGGAAGTGATCGAGGGTATTGACGGTAAGGTATATATAGATGGGAAAGTGATACTGGATTTTACACAAAATAAATTTTATGAGGATTTCGGACCATATAGGATACCGGAAGGTTGTTATTTTATGATGGGCGATAACCGTAGCAATTCATGGGATTCAAGATATTGGACTAACAAGTTTGTAGAGATAGAGAATATTATCGGAAAAGCTGAGTTTGAGTATTATCCTGAGATCAAGATACTGAAATAACAGTGAGATTTTTGGACAATTGCTTGAGCAATCTGATATCGTAGAAACAGACAAGGCAAGACGCGTCAGTTATTTTCAAAAGCCTGAACAAGCAAATTCTGTTCAGGCTTTTTCTGCACACGGGCACCCAGAGGTAATATGTCAGCTGGAGCTGACGGGGCATTATTATCGCGCTAACCAGCCGCCGTCGACTGCCAATGTAAATCCATGTACATATGCAGCCGCATCGGATGCGAGGAAGATCGCGGCTCCAGTGATGTCTTGTGGGGTGCCCCAGCGTCCGGCAGGAATACGGCTGAGGATTTCCTCGCTTCTCTGTTCGTCGCTTCTTAAGTTCTGGGTGTTGTTTGTCGCCATATAACCAGGGGCGATCGCATTGACGTTGATATTGTATTTTGCCCATTCATTGGCAAGTGCGCGCGTGAGTCCCATGACAGCGCTTTTGCTCGCCGTGTAAGAAGATACGCGGATACCGCCCTGATAGCTTAGCATGGAAGCGATATTGATGATCTTGCCGCCCTTGTTGTCGCTGATCCAATTTTTGGCAAACGCCTGCGAGAGGAAGAATACGATCTTTTCATTCAGGTTGATGACGGAATCCCAATCTTCCATCGTGACATCCACTGAGTCACATCGTTTGATGATGCCAGCGTTGTTTACAAGGATATCGACGCGGCCATAGGCTTGCTCCGCCTCTTCCACGATACGGGAAATGACATTGATGTCAGAGAGGTCAGCGATGATTTCTGTGAAATTGCCGCCGATTTCTTTGATCTGATCGGCAGTTTCCTGGCAGCTTCGCCTTGCGACTCCGATCACATTCGCACCGGCGTCAGCATAAGCGACACAGATCCCCTGTCCTAATCCAGTGTTTGCTCCTGTTACAAGAGCGGTTTTCCCTTCGAGTGAAAATTGATTCAAATTTTTTGCCATGATGATTTCTTCCTTTCTTATTTCTGATATCTTATTTCTAATATCTTTTTCCGATATAGTTTTGAAATAAATGGTCATAACGGTTGACGTGAAACTGTTAAATTCGTATCATTATAATAATAACGAAATATCTGAACTGTTTTCATTGTATCGTGAATACAGCAGAATATCAAACATAATTGACGTGAAAAGTATCATAATAGTAGCGGAATATTGATTAGAGTGGAGATGTTTTCTGTTTGAGGAATTGAGAGAAAGAAGAGTGGATATGGAACGATTGAAAGCGACACAGACGATTGTGGATGGGAGTCTGCGTGAGACAAAGGTGCATGGTACGGAGGGATTTCCGCTCGGTGTGTATCTGGATGATTTTGCGGATTTTGAAAACGGATATATCTGCTGGCACTGGCATGAGGAAGTGCAGGTAACGATGATCATTGAGGGAGAGTTTACCTGTCAGGTAGAGACGAATGAAATCCGTTTGCAGGAAGGGGATATCGTGTTTATCAATTCTGGATTGATGCATCAGATCAGGCCATGCAGGCTGGCTCAGGGAAAACTCTATTCTTTTATATGGCGCGGGGAACTGATTGGAGGGAATCGAAACAGCGATATTTATCAGGGATGCATTATACCGGTGATCAACGGAAATCTGCCCTATCTCAAATGGGACAGAACGGATTCAGAATATGATAAGACAGCAGTGTCACTTCGAAATGTTGTTCGTCTGTATGAGGAAAAAGAAACGGTATATCAATTGAAGATTTTGACGCTCTTATCTGAATTGTGGCTTCGGATATGTGAACAGATACCGAAAGAAAAACCAATCGTCAGAGTAGAGTCAGAGCGTGACAAACAGCGGGTGAAGGCTGCGATTCAGTATATGCAGGAGAACTATCAGGAGCAGCTGAAACTGGATGATATCGCAGAGGCGGCATACATTAGCAGAAGCGAACTGTGCCGCAGTTTTCAGCGAACAATTAATATGACGCCCATGGAATTTCTGATGCAGTACAGGATACGCCAGTCTGCCGCGTTGTTAAAGAACAGGGATTTGAGGATACTGGATGTCGCTGAAATGACAGGTTTTTGCAGTCCGAGTCATTTTGGCAGTTATTTTCACAAATATATGGGGTGTACGCCGCGGGAATACAGGCGCCAATGAACACCTTTTTTTCAATCAGCGGATGTTGTGTGAAGGAGAGAATGATGATAAAGAATATTGTTTTTGATATGGGAAATGTGCTTACGGTGTATGATGCCAGAGAATATATTTATGGATATGTAGATAACGAGGAAGATTTCAGATGGATCAAAAACCATCTCTGCGCATCCGTGGAGTGGCTGCAGATGGACAGGGGAACCATATCGGACGATGATGCGATCGCGTCTGTGTGCAAAAGGGTGCCAAACCATCTGCACAGTACCGTGGAGCGGTTTGTGAGAGAGTATCGCATGGTGCAGCCGCCCAATCCGCCCATGGAAAAGCTGGTGGAGGAGCTGGCGCACAATGGATACGATCTGTATCTGATGTCCAATACATCGCATCGTTTTCGGATCTTTGGCAGACAGATCAAGTCGATCGCGTATATGAAGGGGATCTGGATTTCCTGTGAACATGGACTGCTCAAACCGGAACCGGCAGCATATCTTGACTTTTTCCAGACATTTTCCCTGAAACCCGAGGAATGTTTCTTCATAGATGACATGCCAGCCAATATAGAAGCCGCCGGGAATCTGGGTATGGACGGGTGTGTGTACTATGGGGATGTGGCGGAACTGAGGCGTTATTTGGAGGAAAAAAATGTGAATATTGGTATCGTGGATTGTTCTTGACATGCGACCATATGTGCGACATACTGATTACAACAATAGGAAGGTAACAAGGGAGGAAGGTTATGTTGCGAGGGATTGACGCAGCTCTCTATATTTTGAGTTTGGATAAGGAGCGTAAGGTTTTTGATAAAAAGCTCCGTGTGCAGAATGGCAGAAAATTTTATGAGGGAAATGCGCGGTTAAATAAATATTTGCATATGGCACAGAATATCTATATTGCAAAATACGGAGAGCCTTTGATGGATTCTGTATTTTATGCTTATGATAATGGGGCAGTTGATCCGAATGTTCAGGAAAAATATTCTGTACTGTTGGAACGTAGGCGTCAACACATCTCCATTACAGATCAGGAAAAGAAGTTTTTGGATAGTATATATAAAGCGTTTTACAGTGCGTCATTGGATGAATTGATTGAATTATCACACGAAGATTCAGAATGGATTGAGAAACATAGACATTATTGTAAAGAAGATCAAAAGATGGATTCGATGTCACGCAAAGAGGAGTATGCAGAACAATATGCAGATATGATTAAAGTACTGGAGAGGATGGAAGTATGAGCAGTTTAGAAGTAGGGCAGGTACTTTCATTAAAAATTTGATTCAATAATACAGGACAGACTGCAAAGGCGAGGCATCCATATTGGATTGTCGGGGTGGACAATATTGCGATGATCCATTTGAAACTGTTATTGACAAGGACAGTTTTATACAGATGGACAATATATTAAAAGTAGAGTTATATGAGGGATTGGAAAAATATCGGCGGCAGACGGACACATTAAGTGCTAAAAAATTAAACGAAGTATTGCGGGCATACAATACATATCATGACCAGTATCAAATTGATGAAGATAAACAGGTTTATATGTCACAGGAAGAATTAGAGGGATTGCAAAAATAAGAGGCTGTTGCCAGTAAAACAGTCTCTTTTTTTATGCACAGACCCGTGCAGAGGAAATATTTGATTCTATTTAAAAATCTATTGACAGAGCAGGTCTATTAGTATAGACTTAACTTCGATAGGTCTATAACCATAGACTCAATAGAGTGATTTATTCAATAAGGAAAGAGGCGAAAGAATGGAAAATCTAAAATTATGCGACAGTGATTATCGTTTTATGCTGATTGTATGGGAGTATGCGCCGGTGAATTCCGGGGAGCTGGTGCGCCTGTGCAGGGAGAAACTGGGCTGGAAGAAGTCAACGACTTATACCCAGATCAAGAAAATGTGTGACAAAGGGTATATTGAGAATACGAATGCTACGGTCAAGGTATTGATCCCAAAGGAACGGGTACAGGCGGATGAGAGTGTATATTTTGTGGAGCGGACGTTTGACGGTTCCCTTCCTGAATTTCTGACTGCATTTCTCGGCGGAAAGACAATATCGGAGCAGGAAGCCGAGAAGATTAAAAAAATGATCGATGCAAGTGTGAAAGGAATGAATTGAGATGACATGACGGGAAGTGTGGTTGGGGGGGATGGAAATGATGCAGATGATCAATGTGTTGTTTTTAAAAATTGTGCAGATGAGTCTGACAGCGGGGATCGTTATTTTGGTTGTACTGTTTGTGAGATTGTTGATCAGAAGGCTTCCGAGAAGTTTTGCATATGCGCTCTGGCTTGTGGTGGCATTTCGGCTGGTTGTTCCGGCTGCGGCTGATTCAGACATCAGTATCTTTAATATGTTTCCTGCCGGGAGCATGGATGGAAAGACAGCTGGGGCGGGGAATGAGGCAGGCCGCCCGGATATGATTGACAAAAATATGGCAGATCGCATCGGTGAACAGACTATGTATGGATATACACAGAACAATATAGCAGATGCAAAGGACACAAGCGATACAAAGTGGAATACAGGTCCAGTAGAACTTTGGGACTGGAATAATGAGCTTACGTCATATGGTCAAATGTTTTTTAACCATATTAGTAATTCCAACAGGAAAGCGGCAGATAAGTTATACTGGAATGAAGTTTTGCTTAGAATACAGGATAGCAGTCTGGTCGGTATCCTGGCATTTGTCTGGATTGCCGGAATACTGACACTTGTGTCATATACTGTGATTGCACAGATGCAGCTCCGAAGAAAAATCCGATATAGCATACGGCTTTCGGGGAATGTCTATGAGTGCGATCAAATCCGGTCTCCTTTTGTGATTGGGATTGTTTCACCGAGGATTTATCTGCCGTTTCGATTGAGGGAAACAGAGCAGCAATGTATCCTGGCACATGAGCAATATCATATTAAGAGAAGGGATCATTTGATTAAGGGTTTTGCATATCTGCTGGTGATGGTATATTGGTTTCACCCTTTCGTGTGGATCGCATACCATCTGATGTGTATTGATATGGAGATGAGCTGTGACGAGAAGATTATCTTGCAATTTACGGTTGAACTGCGAAAGGAATACAGCAGGCTGCTGCTTGCATTTGCAACGAATAAGAGGCAGCTGCCAACCGGTCCTTTGGCATTTGGAGAGGAGAGCACCATGAAGAGAATTAAAAATATATTGAATTACAAAAAGGCTGCGCACTGGAAGCTGGCAGCAGGAGCGGCGGTACTCGTCCTCACAACGGCAGCCTGTGCGACAGATGCAAGGACCGATGAGTCCCTTGCGACAGAGCCGGATACAGTTCCTGGGATGACAAAGGAAACGGAGAATACGACAGGCGTGTCATACGGCGGCCTTCTCAACGTGACAGACGCTTCAGGGCCTAAAGAAGGGGCAGATTCTGTTCAGGATGCTACTGGTCGTCGTTTTGTAGAGCATCATCCGGCGCAGTGGGCGGAGAACAGTATGTTTGATATGGAGTTCTATTCTCTGGATTATGCGGATTCCGACAGGATCGTTTTCCATATCTCAAGCGGACTTTTTGAGTATGACCTGAATCAGGAAGTGTTTGCGCACAGTATTGATTTGAAAGCCCTGAATTGTCAGGCAGTGCAGAGTGGGGGAGAGTGCAAAGTTTCTGTATATCGATATCAAAATGGCGATCACCAGCTCAGGGCAGAGATCAGACCTTATCCATATTCCGACGGGGGCAGTTATATCTATGATCTTGCAAGTGATGAGCTGTTTGCTTATGATGCGTCGCTTTTGAAGGATTATGTGTTGTTTGACGGATTTGTCTCCAAATATGATCCGGTTGTTTCCGAGGCGATGCGGACATGGAGGGCTGCTGAGAATGTGTTGCCGCTGGAGGGAAACTCTTATGGAGCGCTGTATTGGGGGCCGGGACCAGACCTCGCGAATATGTGCTATGAGGCTGGTGGTCAGACATGGAATGTTTTTCGTTCGGAACAGGCGACTTTGCCGAAACTGGTGCGACAGGATGATAGTTTTTATCAGTCATTTTCTCTATACTCGGGCAGGGAGATCTCACAATGTCTGATCGATTATTCGGCGTTTTACAATAGGCACGATTATGCTGGAGTCTGCGCACTTTCGACGGGATTGGAATATTCCGATGAACTGTGGCAGGAATTTGGCAGGCGCACCGACAGTTTATTGTATGGGAAGGAAGTGAGCCATTCGGAGGATGAAAAGGAATATTTGTTCGAATTTACATATTCTGACGGATCAGGTGGGGATGAGGATATGGTTTATCTGAAGTTTCAGTACCTGGAGGGCGAAGGGTGGCGCGCTGTAGGACTGCCATCTGCGGAACCAATGGAATAGACCTTGACATTTTTCGCGGTACATAGTATAGTGTTCCTGTTGAGTACTACTATTTTATGCTGATGGTTAGGAGATGTCCCAAGACGATTGGTAACTTATTTCGTGCCAGTTCCTTAGGAGCTACAGAAAATAAGTGATGTGTTCGTTATTTTGGAACAGATCCTTGGGTATTATGGGCATAGAAATGTTATATGGAAGTGCCGCATAAAAGACTTGTGTAGATTTGTATAAACAGGTATGTATAAAGAATTTTGTATGGAAACGGGTGATGGGACGCATGGATAATACTGTATTGGGAGTGTTAATGGAAAAACTGGTACAGTTTGGTCTGACCAGACAGGAGGCTAATATCTATCTGTGCCTGCTGCGCAATAAAGACTTATCGGGATATGAAGTGTCTAAGCTCACGGGAATTTCGCGCTCCAATGTATATAGTGCGCTTGCCAGTCTGGTGGAAGAAGGGGCGGCATATTTACTGGAAGGGGAGACAAACAGATATACAGCAGTAGCGATTGAAGATTTCTGTGAGAACAGGATCAGACAATTGGCAGAGCTAAAGCAGGAGCTCATAACACAGATACCACAGCTTCAAGACAGTTCCGAGGGCTATATTACCATCAGCAGCCACAGGCATATCATGGATAAGATATACAATATGCTGGAGCATGTGGAGTACCGGGTTTATCTGTCCATGCCAACAGAGTACCTTGAGCAGTTTCGTCCTCAGCTCGAGCAGCTTGCAGCGGACGGGAAAAAGGTAGTACTTCTGGTAAGCGATCCGCCAGCTGTGGAAATAAAGGGCAGTATTATCTATCAGACGGACAAAAAGGACAGACAGTTAAGGCTGATTGTGGATTCGAGTTATGTCCTTACAGGCGAGATGACTGGAAATGTGACAGATAACTGCCTGTACTGCGGCCAGAAAAATTTTGTCAATGTTTTTAAAGATTCCCTTAGAAATGAGATCAAGTTAATTCAATTAACCAAGGGAGAATAAAATCGAGAAAGGAGTAAAACGATTAAAAATGAGCAAGAAAGCATTTGTTACGAAGGAGCAGATTGAGGAGATTGTAAAAACTTATCCCACGCCTTTCCATATCTATGACGAGAAGGGAATCAGAGAGAATGCACAGGCTTTGAAGGAGGCTTTTTCATGGAATAAAGGGTTTAAGGAGTATTTTGCGGTAAAGGCGACGCCGAATCCCTTTCTGATTCAGATTCTTCGTGAGTACGGATGCGGCTGTGACTGTTCGTCGCTCACAGAACTGATGCTGAGCAGTGCGATGGGTGTGGAGGGAAAAGATATTATGTTCTCTTCCAACGACACGCCGGCGGAGGAATTTGCATACGCTGCAAAGATTGGCGCCACGATCAATTTAGACGATATCACCCATATTGAATTTCTGGAAAAGACCATCGGGAAACTGCCTGAGACGATTTCCTGCCGCTATAATCCAGGCGGACTCTTCAAGATTACGACGGACATCATGGATAATCCGGGCGACGCGAAATATGGGTTCACGACGGAGCAGCTTTTTGAGGGATTTCGGATCTTAAAGGAAAAAGGTGTGAAACATTTTGGAATCCATGCATTTCTGGCGAGCAATACCGTCACAAATGAGTATTATCCCACACTTGCAAAGACATTGTTTGAGGTGGCTGTAAAGCTGAAAGAGGAAACAGGGGCAGATATCCGTTTCATCAATCTGTCGGGTGGCATTGGAATTCCTTACAGACCAGAACAGGAGCCGAATGATATCAGGATAATCGGCGAGGGCGTGCGGAAGGTATACGAGGAGGTGTTAGTGCCTGCCGGTATGGGTGATGTGGCAATCTACACGGAGCTTGGACGGTTCATGATGGGGCCATATGGACATCTGGTTGTGAAAGCAATTCATGAAAAACATACCCATAAGGAGTATATCGGCGTGGATGCCTGTGCGGTAAATCTCATGAGGCCAGCGATGTATGGTGCATACCATCATATCACAGTGCTGGGCAAGGAGGATGCGCCATGTGATCACAAGTATGATATTACAGGCTCTCTGTGTGAGAATAATGATAAATTTGCGGTGGACAGAATGCTGCCGGAGATTGAGATGGGGGATTATCTTGCCATTCACGATACTGGTGCGCATGGATTTTCCATGGGATATAACTATAATGGCAAATTGAAATCCGCAGAGCTTTTGCTCAAAGAGGATGGAAGCGTGCAGCTGATCAGGCGCGCGGAGACGCCGAAGGATTACTTCGCGACTTTTGATTGTTTTGACATTTATAAAAAGTTTGATTTTTAGAGAAAAGACCAGGCAGGAAAATGAAAAATCTTCCTACCTGGTCTTTGTTGTAACAGGGATGATTTCAGCGGTTGATTCACGCACGATCAGACGCGGACGCAGCATGGATTTGGATATTGGAACTTTGGCGATCAGCCAGTAAAGTGCGGCATAGGAATTCCGGCCTAAATCGATTCGATCCTGATTGATCGTGGTCAGTGTTGGCGAGATCTCTGATGCGATCGGGAGATTGTCAAAGCCAACAACACTTAATTCCTGCGGAATTTTGATGTGCAGCTGTGTACATTCCCTGATCACACCGACGGCTAAGAGATCATTGCCGCATAGGATGGCAGTAGCGCCGTTTTCGATCAAAGCTGGCAGATGGTACTTTGCGCTTTCCTCAACGTAATAGCCATATGCGATCAGATTTTCGTCAACTTTCAGCTGGTGATTCTGCATACTGTTGATATAGGCGTCATATCGGTTGACCGTCACCATGGAGTCTGGAGAGCCGTTCAAAAGCGCGATCTTTGTGTGGCCAAGCGCAGTCAGGTGGTCGATGGCAAGATCGATGCCCTCAAAGCTGTCAGTGCCTACATAGGCGATATTCGGATTCTTTCTGATATAATTGTCAAAAAGAACGGTCGGGATTGTTGTGGTTTCAAGCTGTGTCATCCAGGGATCTTTCAGCGCAAAACCAACCAGAAAGCCGCCATGAAAACTGTTTTTGACCATGTATCGGTCGTAGGGATCACGCATCTGCAGCAGCGGAGTGATCGGAGTGACGATGACTTCCCAGTTATCGCGCAATGCGGCCTGTTTAAAACCGAGGATAATGTCAAAACCAAAATCTCCCGGCTTTTCGTATTGCATATTTTCGACAAAGATACAGAGACGCTTTCGGGTCTCTTTTTTCATGCGTTTGGTGACATAGCCCATCTCGATCGCAGTATCCAGCACCAGTTTTTTCAATTCCGGACTGATATCATTGGCGTCGTTTAGTCCTTTGGATACAGTACTGGGGGCAATGCCTAAGCGGTTTGCGATATCTTTTATTGTTACCATAATCTACAACTCACCTTCGAAGAAATCCTTATCCTTTTAAATCTAGTTTACACGATACGGAAATCGTTTTCAACCGCTTGCAGCAAAAAAACAATTTTTTGTGACAGATGTGTTCATATTTTGGATTCTGGGACATATATTGAGGTATGGACAAAATGCATGGACAAAATTTGTGCTGATTTATGGGATGATGAAATGATACAAAGGGGGAGATCAGATGATATCGGATAACCAAATTGTGCAGTTCTTTCCACAGAGGCTTCGGGGCGACTGGGAGAGAAGCGGAGTGCGTTTCGATCAGATCCAGGAAATCAGACTGCGTGTCAATCAGGCGGTGCGGGTATGGTCAGACCGTGAACACAGGCTTCCTATGATCTATGGCGAGCGGGAGATGGAAGAGATATTCCGCTATCTGTGCCATGATTCGGTGTATGCCTATGAGGAAGAAAGAAAGCAGGGTTATATCATGGTTGAGGGGGGCCACCGCATTGGTATCACAGGGGAGCTTACAACTGTAGACAATGGCAGATTCCTTGCAAAATATATCCGTTACATGAATATCAGGCTGGCACAGGAGCGTAAGGGCCTTGCAAAAAATATGATCCGTTATCTCTATCATACAAAGGAAGGAACACCGTTAAATACGCTGATCATCTCGCCACCAGGTGTCGGAAAAACGACACTGCTTCGGGATATGATACGCCTGCTTTCGAGCGGTAGTGATGGATACAGGGGCTGCAATGTGGGCGTGGTTGATGAGAGAGGTGAGATTGCAGGGGCATACAGAGGGAGTGCGATGCTCGACTGCGGCGAGCGGACGGATGTTGTTACAGGCGGAGATAAGCAGCAGGGGATTTCGATCCTGGTGAGAACATTTGCGCCGCGGGTGATTGCTATTGATGAGATTGGAAGAAGTGCAGATGCGGAGGCCATTCTCCATGCGGGAGTGAGCGGATGCAGCATTCTGGCGACAGTACATGGTACATCCATCGAAGATATCCGGCACAAGACAGAGATGGAGCGGATTCTCCGATTAGGTCTGATCGACCGGTTTATCGTATTGTTCATGGATGCGAAGATGGACAGGTATTTTGAAGTTTATGACAGGGAGGGGAACCGATTATGTGGCAGAAATTTGTTGCAGGCGCCTGCGTGATGACAGGGGCGCTTGGATTTGGGTGGTCGCTCTGCGGTGAGATGGACAGTGAGATCTGGCATCTGAAACAGCAGAAACAGATTCTTCTATATATTTCAGGGGAGATCGCATATCTGCACAGACCGATGGAGGAAATCTTTGATCTCATAGCAGGCAAGGCAGAGCCGCCATATGATCTGTTTTTCAGCAGCGTTTCGCAGAAGATGAAAGAGCGGAACGGGAATTCCCTTGTCAGCATATGGAATGAGGCCGTTTGTGCTGGGAAAAACGGGACGGATTTTTCGCAGATCGGAATCGAATATCTGGCGAAAATGGGGAACTGTTTCGAGTATGAAGGAGAACAGCTGCAGGTGGAGGCGCTTGGGTTGTTTGAATCGGAGCTGGATAGTGAGATAGACAGGCTTACAGCGAAAAAGAACGAGAACAGCAGGCTGATCAGGGCACTGAGCACACTGACCGGGATTTTATGCATTATTTTATTTTTGTAGAGATAAAAGTACACTTTTGAAATGGGGATGAAAATGGAAGTCAGTCTGATATTTAAGATAGCGGCAGTTGGCATATTGATCACGATACTGGGGCAGGTGTTGAAACACAGTGGCAGAGAAGAACACGCGTTTGTAATCAGCCTTGCGGGGCTGGTGCTGGTGCTTTCATGGATTGTTCCTTACATATATCAGTTGTTTGAGATGATACAGGATTTGTTTGCCATGTGACTGGGTGTGAACGGAGGCATGATATGATTCAGATTTGTGTGCTTGCAATAGCAGGTCTTTTTGCGACGCTTGTCATCAAGAAAGACAAGCCGGAGTTTGCGACGCTGATCATTATGGTTGTGAGTTTTTTCATCGCGATCAGAATCCTTGCAGTGCTGGGAAACGCGGTGGAGGAGCTCGAGGAGTGGGAGTCGGCGCTGGGCGGAAATATTACATACGTTTCACTGCTCTTAAAAATCATAGGAATTACATATGTGTGTGATTTTGCGTCAAATTTATGCAAGGATTCCGGGTATTCGGCGCTGAGCAGTCACATAGAACTTTTTGGAAAAGTCGCGATCATGGTGGCAGGTTTTCCGATCATACGGATCATGATCGATATGCTGGAGGGAATGATGCGATGAGTGAGGAGATTGGTTTGTGGCAGGAGATCGACATTCTTCCGGATCTGAGTGAACTGGATAAGCTGTTAAAGGATTTATTGCCGGGAAAGACGACAGACTCCATCGATTTCATAGAGGATGTGCTAAAGGGAAACTGGGTGCTCGATCCAGGGTTATTCTGGCGGTATATCAGAGAATCCGTAATGGGAGTTTTTGAGGATTGGAAACGTTTGTTTATTACAGTGCTGATCTTATTTATCCTGGTAGCGATGGTGAGCAATCTGATGTCGGCGCTCAAGAACGAGGGGGCGGCCAAAG
Source organism: Lachnospiraceae bacterium UBA7179 (assembly GCA_002491195.1). GTDB lineage: Bacteria > Bacillota > Clostridia > Lachnospirales > Lachnospiraceae > COE1. The sequence continues at coordinate 48,341 of DKVL01000053.1, read as the reverse complement.
CGGCGAAGACGTTTTTTATCTTATGCCAGCTTGTGGTGCTGATTGACGCGTTCCATGAGGTGCTTGGGATTGTCGAGGAGACGATGACGCGGATGCTTGAATTTCTGAAACTGATGATACCGGCGTATATGATCTGTATTGCGGCGGCGGGATCGGGACTTACGGCGCTGATCTTCTATAAGATGCTTTTGGGATTTTTGTGTCTCATAGAGGGAATCGTGGCGGCTTCCCTGACAACGGTGGTAGAGGGATACGTGATGCTTGGCGTGGTGGAGAGTATCTGGGGAGAGGAGCGTTTCAAAGGACTGATGGAGCTTATCAAAAAGGGAATGCAGTGGGTGCTCAAAGCGATGGTTGTGGTGATGTCGGGGAGTGGAATCCTGCAGGTGCTCATCACACCGGTGGTAGATAAGACGAACAATGCAATGATCCAGAAAACAGCAGGTGCCATTCCCGGAATCGGAGATATCGTGGAGTCGGTGTCGAGTGTGACTTTGGCATCAGCGATCGCAATCAAAAACAGCCTTGGTGTGCTGATACTCGTAGTGCTGGTATTGCTCATACTGGCGCCGGTCATCAAGGCGTTTATGATCCTTTTGATCATCAAGGTGAGCGGCGCACTGGGAAGCATCTGTGGCGAGCGGCAGATGATGAAGTGTGTGGAGTATATCTCGGAGGCTGGATTTATGCTTCTTCGGATATTGATCACAGTGACTACACTGTTTTTCGTGACGATCGCAGCAGTTACAAACGCCACGAGCTAAGAACGCAAAGGGTGTGTTCTTCGGATATCATATAAATGGAGGGAGTATGGAGAATTTAGCGGCGGAGGTAAGACGCCTTGTGTATACTGTGATCTGTTTTCAGTGTCTGATCCAGCTCACGGAGGGGAGCGCTTATCAGAAGTATCTGAAATTATTTTCCTATCTACTGACAATGTGCATCTGCTGTAATGTGGTGTTCTCTTTTATCGGGCAGGTGGAGAACAGTTTTTCCGAGGCCGATCAGATCTATTCACGGTGGGAGAAGGAGTGGCGGGAGATGACAGAGACAGATCAGATTGATAATGGGGCGGTATATTATGAACAGCTCTGGAATGACAAGATTATAGGCGAGGCCCATAAGGAATATGACAGCAGGAATGGAGGTGCAGAGAATGCCAGCGGGGATTCGGGACAGGATTCGGACGATCATTAGCGGAGGAAACGGGGGGAGGAAGAGACCAACCAAAGAGACCATGCTCATTCTTTTTCTAAGCGGGATACTGATCTTTGTCATTCTGCTGCCAACAGGAAACAATGGCAGCAGCTATATCTCAAAGAAAAATCAAAAGAAAACGGACAACACAGATCTTGCAGACAGTGTGAAAACTGGTGAGAACGTAAAAAGTGACACTTGTTTGGACGAATACAGGAGAGGGCTGGAGAGAGAGCTGGAAGAATTTTTGTCCAGCGTGGCGGGTGTGGGCGAAGTAAAAGTGTTGATTTATATGAAAAATTCACAGGAATATATTGTCGAGAAGGATATTCCAATGTCCAATTCCGTCAATGGTGAGAACAGCGAACTGCGCAAGGAGGAGACGACGGTGTTTACTACAGATGAGAGCGGAAACGAGGTACCCTTCATCACACAGACCAGGCGGCCGGCAGTTGATGGCGTGGTGATCTCCGCAAAGGGAGCCTCAAACGAGGCAGTCAAACTTCAGATTGTCCGGCTTGTGATGGCTCTCTATGGGGTGGAAGCGAATAAAGTCGAAGTTTTAATCATGGGGTGATTGATCGTGAATGGAAAAAAGTTGAAAATATTAAGTCTAAGAGAAGTATGCCATGAATATGATAGAAGTAGCAAAGAGAAACAACAGGAAGGATATGGTTTGGTGAAAAAAATATTAAGAAAGAACCAGATTATGATTACGGCACTGGCAGTTATGATAGCAGTAGCAGGTTATCTGAACTTTGCCGGGACCAGGATTGGAGAAGAGGATTTTATATCAGTAGACGGAAGCAGCAGTGAGCTTACATATGATCTCTCGGAATACGATATCTCTGACGAAGATATGTATGCCATATCGCTCAGGGAAGATACGGACGGAATAATCCGCGATTATGCGTCTGCAACGGGGGACAATACGGATATTGCAAGCCTTGACACAGATGATGTGACGATCACGGACAATTATCTTAGCAGTGATATGAACGCTCTGTCGGACAGCGCGATCGACCCGTCGATTGCAGGCGACATGTCACTAAGCAGCGACACAGCATCGGCAGATGTGCAGGTATCAGGAGAGACGGATGCACTGGCTGCCAATGAAGAGTCCGGTGCGACCATAATTGAGCAGGAGATACCAGGAGAGGCAGTGTTTACCAGCGCATCAGGGGTGTCTACCCTAGCGGGAGCAAAACTTTTGAAAGAACAGACCAGGGCGCAGAACAAGGAATCTCTCCTGGAAATCATTCAGAATGAGGAGTTGACAGAGGAGGCGAAAAAGGAAGCAGTAAACAGCATGATCGCGCTCACAGAGACTACTCAGAAGGAATCGGATGCACAGATGCTTCTTGAGGCAAAGGGATTTACACAGACTGTGGTAAGTATCAGCGGTGACACTGCGGATGTCATAGTGGAGGCGGCGAACCTCACCGAGGCACAGACTGCGCAGATCTTGGATATCGTGCAGAGAAAGACGGATATCTCACCGGAAAATATCATTATAACAATATCCGGTGCATCCAGCATAGCTGGCGATGTAACTGACGTGACTGGCGAAGAATAAATGTGTGGAATTAATTGGATAAATGTGGTATACTAAAGTACTGTATTGCAAACTGCCCTGATCATAAGAGCTATGACGGGCGGTCTGGCGGAAAGGAGCACGTATGAAGAGAGTGTTTTTGATCGTATTGGATAGTTTTGGAATCGGTGAGATGGAGGATGCAAAAGCCTATGGTGACGCGGGAACAAATACCATAGGCTCCGTTTCCAAAAGCTCATTTTTTCATGTGCCGAATCTACGGAAACTGGGACTTTTTAATATTGAGGGTGTGAAGTGTGAAAGACAGGAGACTGTCGAGACACCACTTGCCGCAGTTGCGCGGATGAAGGAGGCTTCGCGGGGAAAAGATACAACGATAGGACATTGGGAGATCGCTGGTCTGATCTCAGAAAATCCGCTGCCGACTTATCCGAATGGATTTCCCAGAGAAGTGATTGACGAGTTCACAAAACGAACTGGCAGGGGAGTGCTCTGCAATAAGACCTACTCTGGTACAGAGGTGATCAGGGATTACGGCGATGAGCATATCAAAACAGGAAATTTGATCGTGTACACGTCCGCGGACAGTGTGTTTCAGATTGCGGCACACGAGGAAGTCGTACCATTGGAGACATTGTATGATTACTGTAAGAAAGCAAGGGCAATGCTTCAGGGAAGACACGGGGTAGGGCGTGTCATCGCAAGACCATTTGTGGGTACATCGGGAAATTATACCAGAACGGCGCACCGCCATGATTATTCGCTGCTGCCGCCACAGCCGACAATGCTTGACCAGCTTAAAGAAGCGGGAAAGGACGTGATCGCTGTAGGAAAAATCAACGATATTTTTGCAGGAAAGGGTATCACAGAGTTTGTGTATACAAGCGGAAACGCAGAGGGTATTGAGCGCACCCTTGCGTATCTGGACAAGGATTTTGAGGGATTGTGCTTTATTAATCTGGTCGATTATGATATGCTCTATGGACACCGCAGGGACGTCGACGGCTATGCCAGGGCGATGACTTACTTTGATGAAAGGCTGCCTCAGATCATGGGAAAGTTACGTGAGGACGATATCCTGATGATCACTGCTGACCATGGCTGTGATCCGGCATACACGAAAACGACAGACCACACGAGGGAGTACACGCCTTTGATCATGTACGGTGAGAAGGTGAAGCCAGGAAACTACGGTACACGTGAGACGTTTGCGGATATTGCGGCGACAGTGCTTAGCTATCTTCATGTAGAGCAGAAGGTGTCTGGAACAAGTATGTACAATGCAATATAGAGGCAGAATATAATGAGAAGTATATTAGGAATTGAGAAAAAGACGGAGGATAGACAAGTGAGTACAATTGCAGAGGAAATAAACAAGAGGAGGACTTTTGCGATCATATCGCATCCCGATGCTGGTAAGACGACCCTGACGGAAAAATTTTTACTTTACGGGGGAGCCATCAATCTTGCAGGAAGCGTGAAAGGCAAAGCGACTGCAAGACATGCGGTGTCAGACTGGATGGAGATTGAGAAGGAGAGAGGGATCTCCGTCACGTCCTCCGTTTTGCAGTTTCATTATGATGGTTATTGTATTAATATCCTGGACACGCCAGGACATCAGGACTTCTCGGAAGATACGTACAGGACGCTTATGGCGGCCGACTCGGCAGTCATGGTAATCGATGCGTCAAAGGGCGTTGAGGCGCAGACGAGAAAGCTGTTCAAAGTCTGTGGTATGAGAGGAATTCCTGTTTTTACTTTTATCAATAAATTGGATAGGGATGCGAACGATACGTTTGAACTTCTTGACGAGATTGAGAAGGAGCTTGGCATTGCGACCTGCCCTGTTAACTGGCCGATTGGGTCGGGGAAACGTTTTAAGGGAGTCTATGACAGGCATGGAAACCATGTTCTCACCTATTCTGATACTCAGAAAGGGACAAAGGAAGGCGAGACGACGGTGATTCCGATGGACAATGAGGCGCTTTTGCTTGAAAATATCGGTGATGAGGCGCTCTCTACACTGCGTGATGAGATCGAACTTCTTGACGGGGCGAGCGCAGAGTTTGATATTGAGGAAGTGCGCAGGGGAAAACTGACGCCCGTGTTTTTTGGTTCGGCGCTTACGAATTTCGGTGTGGAGGTATTTCTGCAGAACTTCCTGAGGATGGCAACAACGCCGCTTCCAAGAAGATCACAGGGAGAGACGATCGATCCTGTCGATAATGATTTCTCTGCTTTTGTGTTTAAGATCCAGGCAAATATGAATAAGGCGCACCGTGACAGGGTGGCGTTTATGCGGATCTGTTCGGGAAGGTTCGATGCCAGCGCGGAGGTGAAGCATGTGCAGGGCGGAAAGGTGATGCGTCTCTCCCAGCCGCAGCAGATCATGGCGGACGAGCGGAAAATACTGAACGAAGCTTACGCAGGGGACATTATCGGTGTGTTCGATCCGGGTATCTTTTCGATCGGTGATACGGTCTGTGCGCCGAAAGAGAACATCTGTTATGAGGGGATACCGACCTTTGCGCCGGAACATTTTGCACGAGTGCGGCAGGTTGATACGATGAAACGCAAGCAGTTTATCAAGGGTGTCAACCAGATTGCACAGGAGGGCGCGATTCAAATTTTTCAGGAGTTTAACACTGGTATGGAGGAGATCATCGTGGGCGTGGTTGGCGTACTGCAGTTCGATGTCCTGAAATACCGTCTCGAGAACGAATACAATGTCGAGATTAATCTCGAGCCGCTGCCCTATGAGTATATCCGCTGGATCGAGAATAAGGATGAGGTTGATCTGAATAAGCTTTCCGGCACTTCGGATATGAAGAAGATACGGGATCTGAAAGGAAATCCGCTGCTTTTGTTTATCAATCAGTGGAGTATCGGTATGACAGTAGACAGAAACAAGGGGCTTGTGCTTTCAGAATTTGGCAGAAATTAGTGTGAGAAGAACTTCTAGCCGCTCACAGCAGAGGCTGTTTCGCGGAGAAGTTCTAAATCTCACACAGGAGAATGCCCAAAGAGCAGGCATTCTCCGTACAGTGGAATTATGGAGGTAAGGAGTATCTGAAAGAATTTATGAAAAAAGGGACAGTGTTGTGGGCGGCGCTGATTGGCGGCATGATGTTATTGGCACAGGGCTGCACTGATCAGGATGCGTTTGACCTGCAGTATATTATTCGTGATGAGAAGAGCGCTGATGAAACAGAACGTACAACAGAGTCACGCACATATGAACCAGAGCAGCCGCAGAATAATGGCACAGAGACAGAGGTCTTAACGGAGGAGCCAGGCGTCAGGGAGGTCTCGGAGCTTTACTATGCATACCATCATCTCGACACAGCGAGACAGGAACTTTATCTCGAAATGTTTGACGCATTGACTGAGATGAGGAGCGGAGTGCCGCTTTCCACGCTGGACAAGTCTGAACTGGATGTTGTGTTTGCCTGCGTGATGAATGATCATCCGGAGCTATTCTACGTAGATGGGTATCAATACACAGAATACACACTTGGCAATGTCGTGACAGGAATTACGTTCAGCGGTACGTATTCCATGACAAACGCCGAGGTAGAACAGGCAAGATTTGGGATTGAACAAAAGCTTGCGGAGTGCTTTGGGCAGGTACCGTTAAACGAGGATGAATACAGTACAGTTAAATATCTGTATGAATGGTTGATCAACCATACAGAATATGACAAGAACGCAGAAAATAATCAGAACATATGCTCAGTATTTTTGCAGGGAAGGTCGGTTTGTCAGGGTTACGCGAAGGCGATGCAGTATATGCTGCAAAAAGCCGATATCCAGTGTTTGTTAGTGACTGGTTTCACGAACGGTGAACGGCATGGTTGGAATCTGGTGCGGGTGAATGGCGAATATTATTATCTGGATCCGACATGGGGGGATGCTTCCTACGCTTCGGGCAGCGAGGATGGCCTATTGGATGGTTTTGTTCCGTCCATCAATTATGACTATTTTCTGGTAACAACCGATGAGATCACCAGAACGCATTCGATTGAGAAAGTGGTGGAGCTTCCGCAGTGTACGGCGGTCAGTGACAACTATTTTGTGCGGGAAGGGCTATATTTTGACAGCTATGATGAGGCAGGACTTGCCGCTGTGTTTGGCAGTGAAGCGACGAAAGCGGCAGGTTATGTAACGTTGAAATGTGACAACAGTGAGACATATGAATTGATGCTGCAGACGCTGATCACATCACAGAAGATTTTCGACTTTGTGGACAAGCAGGGGGAGAGCATCGCGTATACCTCGAACGATGAACAGAGGACGATCAGCTTTTGGAATATATAGATTCTCCCGGTATGGAATGGCAGTTTTTGGGTTATTGTTCACAGGTCAGGAATGCGCTGAACTGCGCATTCCGTGAGAAAACGTACCGATTGAGATGCAAAAATCCATTTGCGAAGCAAATTTTGCATGGATTTTTGCCCGTTACTGGAACGGAGTGAACAGTAACGTTTTTGGGATATTATCATAGTAATAGGACCAATTTCTGCTTTGCAAAGTTGGGGGTTAATGATATAATAAAATATAATGCAGAAAAAACACAGGAGGTTTGGAGCATGGAAAAAGAAATGGATAAGAGCGGATATTCTCTGAGTAATGAAGAGTTTGGCACAGTAAAGATCGCAAACGATGTCGTTGCCATGATCGCAGGGCTTGCGGCAACGGAAGTTGACGGCGTAAGCGCTATGGTTGGCAATATTACAAACGAGCTGATGGGAAAGGTTGGCATGAAGAAGCAGACAAAAGGAGTCAGGATTGATATCCTTGACGGTAATGTGTCTGTGGAACTTGCAGTTACCCTGGAATACGGCTTTAATATTCCCACAACCTGCAATAAAGTACAGGAAAAGGTAAAGAATGCGATCGAGACGATGACCGGATTCAAGGTTTCTGATGTCAATATCAGAATTGTTGGTATCAAAATGGCATCAGACAGATAAGGAAAAGATCAATGAGCAGAAGAGAGCTTAGGGAACAGATATTTAAGTATATTTTCAGGGTTGAATTTCATGACAGAGAGGAAATGTCCGAGCAGGAGCAGTTCTTTTTTGAGACTCTGAAAATGGAAGCACAGGAGAGAGAATTACAGGAGATCAGGGACGAAGATGCCGCATACATCTCCGGTAAGAGCAATAAGATCATAGAAAAGCTTGATGAGATTGACGCGATGATCAACAAGAAGGCAAAGGGCTGGACAACACAGAGAATGGGAAAGGTAGATCTCACGATCCTGCGTCTTGCAGTTTATGAGATTGTCTTTGACGAGGATGTGCCGACAGGGGTTGCGATCAACGAGGCGGTTGAGCTGGCAAAGCGGTTTGGGCAGGAGGAATCGTCAGGGTTTGTCAATGGAGTGCTTGCCAAATTTGCATAAGCAGTCCTTTGGATCGAGATACGGTATGGAGGCATATTCGTGAAGCAGAATGTTTATACAGTTGCCCAGATCAATTCCTATATCAAGAATATGTTTACGCAGGATTACATGCTGCGGTTCGTTCTGGTGAAGGGTGAGATCAGTAATTGTAAGTACCATTCGTCAGGGCATATTTATTTTACGCTAAAAGATGAAAAGGGCGTGATCGCCTGTGTCATGTTTGCCGGCAATCGCACCGGACTTTCCTTTCGACTGGAGGAGGGGCAGATGGTCGTGGTTGGCGGTACGATTGACGTGTATGAGCGGGACGGAAAATACCAGCTTTATGCGAAACAGATCACACTCGACGGCGCAGGCGTACTGTATGAGAAATTTGACCGCATGAAGCGCAGGCTGGAGGAGATGGGCATGTTTGCTCCGGAGTACAAGCAGCCTATTCCCCGGTATATCAGGACGCTGGGAGTTGTGACAGCGCCTACAGGAGCGGCTGTGCGCGATATCATCAACATCGCAACGCGGCGCAATCCCTATATACAGATTATCCTGTATCCGGCAATTGTGCAGGGAGATCAGGCGGTCGCAAGCATCGTCAACGGAATCCGTGCGCTGGAACAGCTTGGCGTGGATGTGATGATTGTCGGCAGAGGCGGCGGTTCCATCGAGGATCTATGGGCATTTAATGAAGAAGAGGTAGCACAGGCGGTGTTTGACTGTCAGGTGCCTGTCATATCGGCAGTCGGGCATGAGACGGACACGACGATCACGGATTTTGTAGCGGATCTGAGGGCACCAACGCCGTCGGCGGCTGCGGAGCTTGCAGTTTACGATTTTGCACAGTTGATGGACAGGTTTGCGGCGTACAGCAATGCCCTGAATCACGCTATGCAGGTGCAGCTTCACAGGCAGCAGAACCGGTTGGAAAACCAGAAAGTGCGTTTAAAGTATCTAAGCCCGATGAATCAGATTCAGCAAAAGCGCACTTACTGCATGGATTTAGAGGGACGGATGGTGGGATTGATGAACAGTGTGTTGACACAGCAGCGACACCGGATGGCGCTGTATGCCGAGAAGTTAAAGGGATTGTCACCGCTTGAGAAACTCAGTCAGGGATATGCGTATGTCGAGGATGCAAACCACAGGGTGATCAACGATGTGCATAAAGTAAAACCTGAGGATTTGCTGCAGATTTATGTGAAAAATGGCACGATACAGGCCGAAGTAAAGGAGATTAACAAGGGAAAGTATGGCGAAGGAACAGACGCTTGACCAGTCATTTGAAAAGCTTGAGGAAATGATTGGAAAACTGGAACAGGAGGACATCCCGCTTGAGGAATCCTTCAAATTATACAAAGAGGGCATGAAGCTGATCAAAGCCTGCAATGACAAGATTGACAAGGTAGAGAAGGAAGTCCTCAAATTAAATGAAAATGGTGAGTTAGATGAATTTTGACAGAGAGATAGAAATCAGAGTAGAGGAAATAGAATCTGTATTAAAGTCGTATCTTCCAGAAGAGGAAGGCAATCCGGAGACGGACTGGGCAAAGACTGTGATCACGGCGATGAATTACAGCGTGAATGTGGGCGGCAAGCGCCTTCGTCCCCTGCTGATGGCGGAGACATACAGGCTTTTTGGCGGAGACGGCGATGTGATTAAGCCGTTTATGGCAGCAATTGAGCTGATCCATACGTATTCACTTGTACATGACGACCTGCCGGCTATGGACAACGATTTGTACCGCAGGGGCAAAAAGACGACCTGGGCTGTCTACGGGGAGACAATGGCGATCTTAGCGGGGGACGGACTCTTGAATTATGCTTTTGAGACGGCATTGAAGGTTTTTGGGATGCCCGGCAATGACGCCGCAAAGAGCGCGAAAGCCCTCTCCATACTTGCAAAAAAGGCAGGAATCTATGGAATGATCGGCGGGCAGACAGCGGACATCGAGGCGGAAAACCTCGGTGAAGACGTGACGCTGGAGCATCTGTTATATATACACAAGCACAAGACCGCGGCGCTGATTCAGGCGGCCATGATGGTTGGCGCGGTGCTTGCGGGGGCAGATGATGAACAAGTTGGTCTGATTGAACAGGCTGCTTATGACATTGGTATCGCGTTTCAGATCCAGGACGATATTCTCGATGTGACAAGCAACCTGGAAACCTTGGGAAAGCCTGTCGGGAGCGACGCAAAGAACCAGAAGACAACCTATGTCACGATCAAGGGAATTGAGGCTGCCACGCAGGAACAGCGGGCGATGTCAGACCACGCCATAGAACAGCTGCGGTCTCTGGAAAAAGAAGGGTTTCAGAATGAATTTCTGACAGCGCTGGTACGCAGTCTGATCACGCGCGTCAGGTAGTTAATCAATGAAGTGAACACGTTTCTGAAAGGTAAAGGCGCTGGGTATGATATTAGAGACAATAGAGAAAGAAAATGATATAAAAAACGTAGCACCCGAGGACTGGAATCTGCTGGCGGAGGAGATCAGAGAATTTCTGATCAATAAGATCAGTGTCACAGGAGGGCATCTTGGCTCCAATCTCGGTGCGGTAGAGCTGACCATGGCGCTGCACCTTAGCCTGAATCTTCCGCAGGACAAGATCGTGTGGGATGTGGGGCATCAGTCCTATACGCATAAGCTGCTGACAGGAAGGCGCTCTGGTTTTGAGAACCTGCGCAAATATGGCGGCATGAGCGGCTTTCCCAAGCGGAAAGAAAGCGAGTGCGACTGCTTTGACACAGGGCATAGCTCCACGTCCATATCCGCGGGGCTTGGTCTCGTGAAGGCGAGGGATCTTCGCAATGAAAATCACACAGTCATCTCGGTTATCGGCGACGGTTCCCTCACCGGAGGAATGGCATACGAGGCGCTGAACAATGCCTCGCGGCTGAAAAAGAATTTTATCATCGTATTAAATGACAATAATATGTCAATCTCGGAAAATGTCGGCGGCGTGTCAAAATACCTCAACAATATCCGGACGGCGGACAAATATCTCGACATGAAGGAGGGGATCTACAACTCCCTCATGGAATCCAACCTCGAACCGATTGTCACGAGCATCCGGCGGGCAAAGAGCTCTGTAAAGCAGCTGGTGATTCCGGGAATGTTCTTTGAGGATATGGGGATTACATACTTAGGGCCTGTCGACGGGCACAATATCAATGCCATGATGAAAGTCCTGCGGGAGGCTAAGCGCTGCAAATCGGCAGTGTTGGTGCACGTGATCACACAAAAAGGCAAGGGATTTGCACCTGCGGAGAAGCATCCGGCGCGGTTTCACGGTGCGGAACCCTTTGATGTGGAGACAGGCCTGCCGCTTACGCCAAAGACCAAGTCAAGCTACACGGATGTTTTTTCGACTGTGATGTGTAAGCTGGGGGATCGTTATGATGACATTGTGGCGATCACGGCGGCGATGCCAGACGGCACAGGACTGAAGCGATTTCGCAATATGTATCCTGACCGGTTCTTTGATGTCGGAATTGCCGAGGAGCATGCAGTAACCTTTGCTGCGGGACTTGCTGCCGGGGGAATGCGTCCGGTGGTGGCGGTCTATTCCTCTTTTTTGCAGAGGGCGTATGATCAGATTCTGCACGATGTCTGTATCCAGAATCTGCCAGTAGTTTTTGCGATTGACAGGGCAGGTCTTGTGGGGAGCGATGGGGAGACGCATCAGGGAATTTTTGATCTGTCGTATCTGTCTTCCATACCCAATATGCATATCATGGCACCGAAAAATAAGTGGGAATTGTCAGATATGCTAAAATTCGCAGTGGCTTTTCAGGGACCGATTGCGCTCCGTTATCCGAGGGGCGAGGCATATGACGGGCTTCGCGAATACCGCGAGCCGATACAGTTTGGCAGGGCGGAGTGGATTTATCGTGAGAATCAGATCGTGCTGATGGCGGTAGGCAGTATGGTGAAGACAGCGCTTACAGTGCGGGAGGCGCTTGTCAGGAATGGATTTCACTGCAGCATGATCAATGCGCGTTTTGTCAAGCCGATTGATACAGGTATCCTGGAGGAAGCAGTGAAGGATCACAGATTGATCGTCACAATGGAGGAAAATGTGGCAAGCGGCGGATTTGGCGAAAAAGTACGGGATTATCTCGACGAACATTGTCCGGGGACGAAGTTGCTTACCATTCATATACCTGACGAATATGTGGAACATGGAAATGTGGAGATACTGCGCCGTGAGGTGGGAATCGATGCAGAGACGATCGAACAGAAGATTCTCGGGTGTTATAACGCGATTGGAGAGGGTACAGAAGCATGAAAGAACGTCTGGATGTGCTGTTGGTGCGGCAGGGGCTTGCAGAGTCGCGCGAAAAAGCAAAAGCAGTGATCATGGCAGGTTGTGTATATGTCAATAATCAAAAAGAGGACAAGGCGGGAGCCATGTTTGATGAATCAAAAGTTCAGTTTGAGGTCAGGGGGAATGCGCTCCGATATGTCAGCCGCGGCGGTTTCAAGCTTGAGAAGGCGATTGACAGGTTTGGCGTGGAGCTGAATGGAAAGATTTGCATGGATATTGGCGCGTCTACAGGCGGTTTTACAGACTGTATGCTTCAGAACGGGGCAAAGAGGGTCTATTCCGTAGATGTGGGACATGGGCAGCTGGCGTGGAAACTCCGCAATGATGAGCGTGTTGTCTGTATGGAAAAGACAAATTTCCGCTATATGCTTCCAGAAGATATCGAGGACAGGATTGACTTTGCATCGGTCGATGTGTCCTTCATATCACTGGATAAGATTCTGGAACCGGCTTATCATCTCCTGAAACCATCTGCACAGATGGTTTGCCTTATCAAACCGCAATTTGAAGCAGGAAAAGAGAAGGTCGGAAAAAAAGGTGTTGTGCGGGATCCGCAGGTGCATCGAGAAGTGATCGAGCGGGTATTTGCTTTTACGCTCGAAAAAGGTTTTACGATTCTTCATCTTGATTTTTCCCCAATCAGGGGACCTGAGGGAAATATTGAATACTTAATGCATCTTGTCAAAACAGAACAGGTGGCGGAGGACTTCGATCCGATTGGTTTTGTACAGGACAATTTTGCTGGTCTGATCAGGGAAACAGTCGATCTTGCGCATGAAACGTTGGATGTTAAGGCACTGTCATGACAGCGCCTGGGATATGAGGTATCAATGAAAACATTTTATATATACACAAACCAGACAAAGGACGGGAAAGGTGAGACCACGCAGTATATACGGGATTACCTGAATCTGAAAGGGTGTTTTTGCAGCAGCAAAGTCGATGACAGGGTAGAAGGGATGATCGTGCTTGGCGGCGATGGAACAATGCTGCGGGCAGCGCGGGAGTATGTCGCCTATCATATTCCGATGATCGGCGTGAATCTTGGGACACTGGGATATCTCGCGGAGGTTGACAAGGAGGATATCGAGTCCGCGCTTGACAGTCTGATCGCGGATCAATATGAGATCGAACCGCGCATGATGTTAAGCGGAATCCCAGTGATCGCCGGCATCAGTTCCAATCCGCAGACGGCGCTGAATGACATCGTGATCAACAGAAAAGGTGCATTACATGTTATTAATTTTAATATTTATGTCAATGGGCGGATGCTCAGTACATACAGTGCGGACGGCATGATCATCTCTACACCGACGGGTTCTACGGCGTATAACCTGTCAGCAGGCGGGCCGATCGTCGAGCCAAGGGCAAGGCTGATCATGATGACACCCGTCTGCTCCCATACACTGGTAAATAACAGAACGATCATACTTGCCGAGGACGATGTCATTGACATTGAGATCGGGCAGTACAAGCCAGGGGAAAAGCAGGAGGTGGACGCCAGTTTTGATGGGCGGTGCCCGGTCAATCTCAATGAGGGCGATAAGATCCGGATCATTCGCTCTGACAAAGTGACGAAGATCATCAAACTCAGTGAGGGAAGTTTTCTGGATACATTACACAAGAAGATGCGGGTTTTTTAAAACGAAAGGCATGGTATGAAATGCGATGAAGAGAGAGAGACACGAGGTTGTGGTGGATCTGATCAACAGATACGATATCGAGACACAGGAGGAACTGGCTGCCTACCTTCGCAAGGAGGGGTATGAGGTGACGCAGGCAACTGTGTCAAGGGATATTCGGGAACTGCATCTGTCAAAGATCGCAGCAGGAAACGGAAAACAGAAGTACATTATCCTGCAGAATGAAAACACGAAACTAAACGACAAATATATCCGGGTGTTCCGGGATGGTTTTGTCTCAATGAATATGGCACAGAACATATTGGTGATCAAGACTGTGCAGGGGATGGCAATGGCAGTCGCCGCGGCGGTTGACGCCATGCACTTTCCGGAAATTGTCGGCTGCATCGCGGGGGATGACACGATCTTTGCCGCAGTAAAGTCAGTGGATGAGACAAAAAACGTGATGGAAAAACTGGATGAAATTATAAAAGGTTAGGTACAAAAATGTTAATTAGCTTGCATGTAAAGAATCTGGCTCTGATCGCGGAGACAGAAGTAACGTTTGGAGAAGGACTGAACATTTTAAGCGGAGAGACGGGAGCCGGGAAATCGATCATTATCGGTTCGATCAATCTTGCATTAGGGGCGAGAGCTGACAAGGATATGATCAGGACAGGTGCGGACTATGCGCTTGTGGAGCTGGTCTTTCAAGTGACCGATGATGCCCTGATGCAGGAAATCAGAACTCTGGAAATACCTGTCGAAGAGGATGGGATCATTATTATTCAGAGGCGGATACAGCCGAACAGAAATCTGTTTAAGATCTGTGGAGAGACGGCTACAGCCAAACAGATCAAGGCGTTGTCTGAACTTTTGATCGATATTCATGGACAGCATGAACATCAGTCGCTGTTGTACAAGAAAAACCATATGGAAATCCTTGATTCTTTTGCAGGAGAAGAACTCGCAGTACTCAAAGAGGAGCTTAAGGAAAAGTATCAGCAGTATGCGAAGCTGAAAAAAGAGCTTGCTGAGTTCTGCATTGATGATGGGGCGAAGGCGAAGGAACTATCGCTTGCAGAGTTCGAGTATCAGGAGATCGAAGAAGCCGGATTGACAGTGGGCGAGGATGAGGAGATCGAACATGATTACCGCAAAATGGCTAACAGCAGACAGATTGTTGAGGCGGCGGACAGAACCTATCAGCTTACCGGAAACAGCGAGCAGTCAGCAGCGGATGCAGTTGGGTATGCTGTGCGGGAGCTGCGCAGTGTGGAAGGTTATGACGACAGGGCGCGGCTCCTTGCGGATGAGCTTGAGAATATTGACGCCCTGATCAGTGATTTTAACCGGGAAATTGCCGAATATATGGCGGATATGGAATTTGACGGGGAGCAGTTTGCCAGGATGGAGGAACGGCTCAATCTGTTGAATCATCTGAAACTCAAATATGGCGATACAATTCAGGCCGTTTTGCAGTATCAGGCAGATCTTGCAGAAAAGATCGAGAAACTTAAGAATGCGGATGTCTATAAAGCGCAGATGGAGACAGAGCTGGCGAAGATTCAGACAAAGTTAAAGAATCTGTGTCAGAAGGCTTCTAAAGTCCGCAGCAAGGAGGCGGCAAAACTGGAAAAGGATATGATTGCAGCGCTGACAGATCTGAATTTTTTGGATGTCAAGTTTGAGATACAGGTGCGGAAGAAGGAGGAGATCTCTTCTAACGGGTATGACGATGTGGAGTTTATGATCTCAACGAATCCGGGAGAACCGTTAAAGAGCCTTGGCAATGTTGCAAGCGGCGGTGAACTTTCGCGTATCATGCTGGCGATCAAGACTGTGCTTGCGTCGAGAGACAGGATACCAACCATGATCTTTGACGAGATCGACACTGGTATCAGTGGCAAGACGGCGTGGAAGGTATCAGAGAAGCTCGGACGGCTGGCACAGAGCCATCAGGTGATCTGTATCACGCATCTGCCCCAGATCGCAGCGATGGCGGATAACCACTATAAGATCGCAAAGCAGGCAGTGGACAACAAAACGGTCACGGATATCGTGCAGCTGGGGGAAGTGGAGACTGTTGATGAGCTTGCAAGAATGCTTGGCAGTGATGAGATCACAGATACCGTGCGGGAGAATGCGCGCGAGCTGATTGCGATAGCCCGGACAAAGAAAGCATAAAAAATATCATAATAAATATCATTAAAAGAACAGAATTATGTTGAAAATGTCTAAAAAAATCGATATACTATAGATATGTCGGTTATGCGGAATGGAGGATGGAATATGATACTAAAAGATTACATGGATTCAAAAAAATTGCAGGACTTACAGAACTCATTTTCAGATTTTGCGGATTTAGAGGCTGTTGTGGTTGACATGGAGGGAGAGCGTCTTACACAAGGGCATAATTTTCAGGGAGAAGAAACCGATTCGTACGATATTGTTGTGAATGGGGAGAAGCTGGGTGCGGTCGTCGTTGCGCAGTCTGCGGACCAGAAGGCGAAACATGCCGCCAAGATGCTCGGTATGGTGATTGGCCAGACCGCAAGTCTGGAACAGTTTCAGAACAGAAATACCGGGAAATTTGATTCGGTGAAGGATGATATTAAGAAATCTGGCCAGCTGGTGCAGATGATCAATGAGAAGACAGGACATCTGAAAGGAATCGCTAAGAAACAGACAATACTGTCGCTCAACGCCACAATCGAGGCGGCAAGAAGCGGCGAAGCAGGTGTTGGTTTTGCGGTTGTTGCCAAAAGTATGCAGGATCTGTCCAATCAGTCGGCAGGAATCTATACGGATATTGAAACGTCGGTGGAGGAAATTACCAATTTGATCAACTCAATTATCGAATCGCTGGAATAAAAAAAGCAGGCTTTAACAGCCTGCTTTTTTTATGCACAGCCCCATGCAGAAGAATCGATTACGTCGTTAATGAAAACCTTCTACAGTAAAGCGGACTGCGTTGACCGGAACATGAAATTCACTGCTGTATGTTCTTCCTTTTGAGAGGGAGCTGCAGTACAGATGCACTTTGGACAGAACATTTCCAGCGGCATCATAGAAGTATCCATAGCATCCCCACTTCGTATATGCATCGTCCTTGTAAGAAGCGCATTGATACTGGAGCTTTAGTGTGGATTTATAATCGTTGAAATCAGCGTATTTGAAATCATATGGCACAAATTCATAGCTGACCAGTGTGCAGTAATTGTCATGGTTCGTTCCTAATTTGGACGGAATCTCCACGATCAAAGGCGATGCGTTGACTGTCACATATGCCACAACAGCTGGATTGTCGAGATGGTATATGGCAGCGACCGTAGAACCACCGCTTCCGTAAGTGATCTGATATGTAGCTGTGTTAGCTGCGTAGGTGACAGGGGTAATGGTCGCGACATTTGGATCTGCGATGACACAATCCAGCCTTGACGCGTCAAAACCTTCCTCGAGCATAGCGGTAAAGGTTGCGGAAGCACCCTCCGTGATCGTGATGCTGTCTGTGGAGAGAATCAGGCCATTTCCGATACTTTCCTTTGCAGAAACTGGCAGGGTGGGAGCAACGGACATTACAGACAATGTTATTGCGCATGTTAACAGGGAACATAGTATTTTTTTAAAAATTTTCATATGGCATCTCCTCTTTCATTGAATATCAATATTGTTGTTTTTTATTATAATAAGAAATAGATCATAATGGCAAGTGGATGCGGAAAAAGTTTATATTTTTTTAAACAGCTTTTTATTGTTTTGGCAGGCAGACTGTGAATATGGCTCCCTCGCCCGGTGCTCCGCCGACCAAAACGCTGCCGCCGCAAAGTTCCGTGATCCGTTTTACAAGAGAAAGGCCAAGGCCGTTTCCTTCCATTTTGTGTGAGGAATCTCCCTGGTAAAACTTTTCAAAAATATGTTTTTTGACTTCGTCACTCATGCCAGTGCCATGATCAGCTATGCTGACGGCGATTTCCTGTTCGGATTCCTGTATACTGATCTGAATGTTCCCGCCGTCGGCGGAATGTTTGATGGCATTGTCCAGTATATTGCTCCAAACCTGTTCGAGCAACGGTTCGTTGCTGTAATAATAGACTTTTGGAAGCTCCATGTCAAATTCAATATCTTTGGAAGTCCATTTGTCTTCTAGCAGTAAGATTGCCTTTCGGATCTGTTCGTCCAGCCGGTATTTTGTTTTGTGCATCATCGTCTCCTGGTTTTCCAGTTTGGAAAGCAGCAGGATATTGCTGGAAAGATTTGTCAGCTTGCGGGAGTTGTCAAGTATTTTCTGGACATAGTAGTCGTGCTTTTCCGCGGAGAGACTGTGATTCTGCAAAAGGGTAGTGTAGCCTTCAATCGAGGCGATCGGTGTCTTAAATTCATGGGATACATTTGTGACAAAATCATTGCGCAGGGTTTCAATGTGTGACAGGTCATAAACCATGGCGTTAAATTTGATGGACATTTCGCGGATCTCACAGACTTTTTCCTGTGTGGGGACACGGACATCGAAGTTTCCCTTTGACAATTCATCGAAAGCGTCACTGATATGTTGTATCGGACGGATGAACAGCTTGCCGACGTGTACGGTGAGGGCTGCTCCGATCAACATGCGACATCCAAGCAGCGCGCAGATCGGGATCAAATGGATACGAGAGGTTAGTGTGAAAACTCCCAGTCTGGATAACAGGAACTGCAGCGTCGCAACGAACAGGAAACTTAAAGTAATGATCGTAAATACCACACCAGTAAAATAAGACCAGAGACTGGAATGCTTTCTCTTGTTTAACATTTTTTCACCGCCTTATAACCCAACCCGCGGACCGTTATGATCTCAAAGTCGCCACATTCCGCAAAGCGGTCCCGCAAGCGGTTGATATGTGTATTTACCGTTCTCTCATCCGTCTCGGAAAACATTCCCCAGATCTCATCCATCAGTTGCTGGCGCGTGAATGTTTTATTAGGATAGGAGAGCAGTTTGTAGAGCAGATAAAACTCCTTTTGCGGCAAAATGCTTTCTTTGCCCTGGAAGGTAACGGTAAGTGCATCATAGTCGAGTTTTGTGGAGCCTATGACAATTTTCTTCTCCGCCGAGATCTTAGCGCGGCGCAGCAGGGCTTCCACGCGGAGCACGAGTTCTTTTACATTGATCGGTTTGATCATATAGTCGTCAGAACCGGCGCGGAATCCGCGCTGCATATCCTCAAACTGGTCTTTTGCAGTCACGATCAAGATGGGCAGTTCATAATTGGCCTCTCTCAGAGAGCGGGTCAGGTTGTAGCCGTCCATACGCGGCATCATAAGATCAGCAATGACCAAATCAATGTAGTCTCTATCCATGATCTCCAGGGCATTTATGCCGTCTACTGCCGGAATTGCATTATATCCGCTGTCGGTAAGCATGGTACAGAATAATTCCCTCATGTCAGGGTCATCCTCAACCACGAGAATGTTAAACATAAAAGCATCGCCTTCTTTCTTATATAATATGCATGTATTATAGCACAGAAAAGACACATAAACATAAACAAAAACAATTTGTAAAAAGGTTCAAAATTGTCTTTGAGTTTATCTTTGTATGTTATATTTTGAGCATATTTATTCAATTTTGTGATCAAAGTTAAATAAAAAATTAATTAAAAATGTCAAATACTCTTTTATTCTGTGTTGTTTTTGTATAAAATAGCATATGTGAAAAATGAGTTTGATGCAATGATTGTATATCGGATGAACGGGAGAGGAGAATCATGAAAAAAAGACAGAAAAAATTGGCCCTGTTGTTATGTGCGGCAATGTCAATGTCAGCTCTCTGGGGATGCGGGCAGACGACAGAGGAGGAAACGGTGGATGATAGGGCAGTTGTCGAGACGGCAAAACCTGAAGTGGGAGAGCTGAAACTCAGCGCGGATTTTATTGCCACGATCAATCCAGATGAGTCCGTGTATGTAATTCCTAAGACGACTGCGGAAGTGGTCGAGGTTTTGGTCGAAGCGGGTGATGTAGTTGAGGAAGGGGATGTGCTTGCTATCCTGGATGACACGGCAGCACAGTTTGCCATAAGAAATGCGGAGGCTGCTGCCAAAAATGCTCAGATCGGTCTGGAAAACGCGCAGTTTGGTGTGGAGAATGCGCAGATTGGCTATGATCAACAGTATGGTGAGGCTGCATCGACTCTCAACGATATGAATTCAGATGTTGCACTCACGCAGGTAGAAGATGGTATGACACAGCTACAGGAGTCGTATCTGGATGCGATGGATGCACGTCAGCAGGCGATGGATAATCTCAAAGACGCGGAGGAAGAGCTTGCAGATCTGAAAGAGCAGTATGATTTCAAGGAGGATGTCGATGAGATCAGGGACTATGCGGAGACGCTCTCCAAAGTTCCGGATGTCTCTGAACTGGGACCTGCTGCCGCTATGCTGGACGCTAGTACCCTGGTTAGTTTTTCCGATTACGGGCGCACGATGGCAAGATACCAGGAAGCAGCGCAGAAGGTTACTCCTGTTGAAGCCAAGATAACACAATATAAGGCGGCGATTGACCAGTGCGAGGAGATGCTTGAAAACATTCAGGATCAGATGGACAGTACCTATGAGAGCTACAGCCGCACAGTTGTCTCTCAAAATCTTAGCAACGGCGTGCTCAAGGACGGACAAAAGCAAGTATCGCAGAATGGCATTTCGCAGGCGGAACTTGGTATTTCGCAGGCAGAGGCAGGTATCATGCAGGCACAGATTTCGATGGATCAGGCGCGGGAAAATCTGGAGGCTTATACGATTACATCTGCGATTTCCGGTGTTGTGGAAAGCGTAAATATTAAAGAACACGATTTTGCCACATCGAGCAATCCGGCCTTTGTTATTTCTAATAAAAATACAATGGTAGCTACCTATTATGTCAGTGAGAGTGTGCGAAACACTTTTTCAACAGGGCAGAAGGTGACGCTGGAGAAGGACGGCAGACTTTATGACGGCGAAGTCATAGAGATTGGAAGCGCAGTTGACGCAGCGACAGGTCTTTTCCAGATTAAAGCTGTTGTCAAGGGTGATGCTGCAAATTTGCTTTCCGGGACGAAAGCCACCGTTACAACGGATACATATCATGAGAAGAATGCGGTTATCATACCATATGATTCTGTTTACTATGATGGAACACAGGCTTATGTATATACAGTAGTGGATGGAAAGGCCAGGAGGACAAATGTGACGACGGGACTTTATGATATTGACAGGATTGTGATCACAGAAGGACTTACGAAGGAGGATACCATCATTACAACATGGTCTGCACAACTGCGTGACGGCGTGGAAGTTTCCGTGCGTGAGAACAATACAGATGCGCAAGAGAGTGTACAGGAATAAGGAGGGGCATAGGCGATGAGTTCTTTAACCAAACTGGCCCTGAAAAGGCCTGTTTCAGCGTTGTTGATCGTGCTGGCGCTGTTTGTTTTTGGTATCAGCTCTGTGTTTGGTTTTAAGATGGAGCTGACACCTGATCTTGAGATGCCCATGTTGTTTGTTATGACAATTTTTCAGGGTGGTGATCCGGCGACCACAGAGGAACTGGTGACAAAAATTATAGAAGATTCCGGGAAAACGCTTTCGGGTGTTGATTCCGTCACTTCACAAACAACAGAAAATTTGTCACTTGTCATGTTTTCTTATGAGTATGGCACAGATACGGATGATGCGTATGCGGATCTTAGAAGTGCGCTCGACACTGCGTCACTGCAGCTGCCAGAGGATGCACAGGATCCGGTTATCATTCAAATGGATATGAATGCGCAGGATATGATGACATTATCCGTCACTTCGACGGGTGATACAGATGTGCTCACATTTGTGGAGGATGAGCTGCGTCCGGAGCTGGAGCGTCTCTCGGATGTTGCCCAGATCACAGTATCAGGCGGGGAACAGGACTATATCAGGATCCAGCTGCACAATGACAAGATGCAGCAGTATGGCGTGACCATGGCAAATATCAGGACATATATCACGACAACGGATTTTACAATACCAATCGGAAGTGTGGACCAGGGAGCGCAAAGTATCAGCACATCTGCTTCATCAAAACCGACAAGCCTTGTGGATTTGCAGAATATACCCATAATAACGAGCAGGGGGACAACGATTGCTCTCTCGGATATCGCTACCGTGTCAATGTCTTCCAGGGCAAACAGCAGTGTCAGCCGTTATAATGGACAGGACAGTATCAGTGTCGGGATTGCAAAGGTTCAGAGCGAAGGTACAGTTGATGTTTCCAATCATGTAAAATCATTGATTGAGCGGGTATCGGCAAAAAATTCAGCGATACAGATCTCTGTGGCTTACGATGCAGCGGATAGCATTAAGTCTTCTCTGAGTTCTGTTGGAGAGACGCTTGTGCTTGGCGTTCTATTTTCTATGCTGGTGCTTTTCATTTTCTTTGGGGATTTCAAAGCCAGCCTGATTGTTGGCAGTTCCATGCCGATATCCCTTCTTGCGACACTTATTTTTATGAGTTTCGCGGGATTTTCTCTGAACGTAGTTACGATGGGCTCGCTTGTCATAGCGATCGGTATGATGGTTGACGCGTCGATTGTCGTGCTGGAGAGTTGTTTTCGGTTAAAAGATGAGAAACCGGACTACAAGGATGCAGCGATGGCGGGCACAAAGATTGTGGCATCGTCTGTCTCCGCGTCAACGATCACGACAGTCGTTGTATATCTGCCGTTAGCTACGATGAAGGGGCTTGCTGGGCAGCTTTTCTCGCAGCTTGGATTTACGATTATCTTTGCCATGTTATCCTCGTTGATCGTGGCGATCACGCTGATTCCGATCTTCTTCTGGAAATACAGGCCAAAGGAAAAGAAGAACACACTTGCAAATCGTGCTGTGAACAAGATCGGAAATGGTTATAAGACGCTGTTAAAGCATATCATGCTGAAGAAAAAGACAGTTATGCTGGTGGCGGTAGGCCTGCTGGTACTGGCGTTTGTACTGGCCGGGCAGCTTGAACAGGAGTTGATGTCGGCGACAGGTCTCGATAACATGAGTATTTCCATTGAGCAGCGTACTGGGACTAGACTTGAGGTGATCGATGAGAATATTCAGTTTATCGAACAGATGATTATTGATGATCCCGACTTTGATGGCTGTAATCTGACAATCAGCGGTTCTACAGCGACGATCACAGCATATCCTTCGGATTCGTGTGAGAAGAGTATCAATGAGCTTGTGGACGAGTACAATCAAAAGCTGCTGGATAGCACAAACATGAGTGTGATCGTATCGGCAGCGGGAAGTGGAATGTCCTCCATGATGAGCGTGATGTCAAGCACGGAGGTTGATATCACGGGTGACAATATTGACGATCTGAAGGTTGCGGCGAGACAGGTTGATGCGCTTCTGATGGATATTCCAGGTGTGATCAAGACTTCAAGCAACCTGACATCGGACGCTACGCAGGCAAAGATACAGATCGATCCGTTAAAGTGCATGAATGTAGGGCTCACTGCAGTGCAGGTGGCAAGTGAAATGTACAATGCCAGCAGCGGCATTGAAGTTATGGATATGACGATTGGGACAGAGGAGTATTCTGTGAGAATGGAATATCCGGAGGGAAGCTATGAAAATATGAACCAGCTCTTAAACCTTGAGATTGCTACACCCAGGGGAAGTATGATCACAGTGGGCGATGTGGCGGAGGCGGTCTATACAGATGTGCCCAACACACTGGTGAGAGAGGATGGAAAATATCAGGTTGCGATCACTGCTTACACGACGGATGATGCAAAATTTGAGGCAAATGAAGCGATTGTAAAGGCGGTAAACGAGGCCGAGCAGAGAGGCGACTTTCCGGAGGGCGTAAGCCAGACGGAAAATATGATGAACGAAATGATCGGAGAGGAATTTTCAGCGATCTTTAAGGCAATCTTTACCGCTATTTTCCTGATTTTCCTGGTGATGGCAATGCAGTTTGAATCGCCAGTGTTCTCACTCATGGTCATGCTTAGTATTCCGTTTAGTCTGATTGGCTCCTTTTTCCTGCTGTTTATCACCGGTTCAACGCTGAATATGACATCGCTGATGGGCGTTCTGATGCTGGTTGGTATCGTGGTAAACAATGGGATCTTATATGTGGATACGACAAACCAGCTAAAGGAAACCATGCCATTGAATGATGCGCTGATGGAGAGTGGGCGTCTGCGTCTGCGTCCAATCCTTATGACGACGCTGACGACGATTTTGTCAATGCTGCCAATGATATTTGCGACAAATGAAAACGCGGCGATGATGAAGGGGATGTCCCTGATCATTATTGGAGGCCTGATTACCTCTACGCTATTGATTCTGCTGCTTCTGCCGAGTTTTTATCTGCTGATGAGTAAACAGGGAAGAAAAGAGGCGAAGGAAAGAAGAAAGAGGAAGCGTCAGGAGAGGCTTGCTGGAAAAAATAAGTAAAAATGATTCCTAAAATTGACACTGACATTTTCATCGAAAAAATGTCGGTGTCGATTATTTTATAAAAAAATCCATATACTACAATTGGTCAAAAGTATGCAGCATAAGTTATGCAGTGATTAAACTAGTAAGGTAGTGAATGGATGAAAGCAGAGGAAGTGAAACATAAATATCTTTTATTTTTGTATGTCTTTTTAGGATTTGCAATTGGGTTGTTTTGTTGGGCAACATATGCGTATTATCAGAGTACAGTACCTAGCACAATCAGTATCAAAGCCGGAACAAGCGAAGAATTTAATCTCCGTATTCCGGCATCAGGAGTTCTTAGTACGGATTCTGATACAATCCTGGCACTTAATCAGCCGCTTACGATCGTGGCAGGAGATACAACAAACTCCTATCAGATGCAGCTGAAACTTTTTGGTATTGTTCCACTCAAGGATGTAGATATACAGGTCATAGAGAATACAACTTTGACGCCGGTGGGCAGACCAATCGGCATCTTTGTCAGAACACAGGGAGTGCTGGTTGTGGATACAGGTAGTTTTGAGGGGGCGAATGGGGACAAGTATGCGCCCTCTGATTATAAACTGCAGGCGGGGGATTATCTCACCGCGATGGACGGTGTGGCAATCAGTGATAAGAAGCAGGTCAGAGAGTATGTAGAAAATGGAAACGGGGCGGAGATCATTTTTCAGGTCTCCAGGAAGGATGAACTGATCCAGGTAAAAATCAAGCCGGAGGCGGATACAAATAAGATCTATAAGATGGGTGCGTGGCTTAGAGACAGCGCTCAGGGAATTGGCACGATGACTTATATAGACAGTCAGAACCAGTTTGGCGCGCTGGGACATGGTATTAACGACATGGATACAGGAGAACTCCTAAAGCTTGGAAGCGGGCTTTTGTATCATACAGAGATTGTGGCGGTCAAGCGTGGGGAAAAGGGAAGTCCGGGGGAATTGACAGGCATGATCGAATATAAACCGGACCAGGTGTCGGGTGTGATCGTGGACAATACGATGCAGGGAATCTATGGTGTGGCAAATACAGAATTGCTCAGTGAATATACTGCTGGCAGGGAAGCCCTGCCTGTTGCATTGAAACAGGAGGTGACGACAGGACCGGCACAGATCCTGTGCACCATTGATGGCGAGCCAAAATATTATGATGTGGAGATCACAAAACTCATGCCGGGAAAGGAGGCAGTAAACCGCCAGATTTCTCTTGAGGTTACGGATGCGCAGCTGCTTTCTGCGACAGGCGGAATCGTACAGGGCATGTCAGGAGCACCAATCGTGCAAAATGGCAAATTTGTAGGTGCCGTCACGCACGTACTTGTACAGGACAGCACCAAAGGGTATGGGATATTTATTGAAGATATGCTTGGGCATTAGCAAAAATGCCTCTCTATGCCTGCACATCAATAATGGATACGCCAATCTGATCAGGTTGAATGATATCGTTGAAAATCTCTTTGCAATATGTGGAAACAGTATTTCCAAACGTGGCATTTTTGCTAAATAATTCATGATAGGTTTCCTGGAAATCAGAGGAAGTCATATCAATATTGCTGTGAAAAAGCATATTTTTTTCTCCGCTGTCAAACGTCAGACCAAGTTTTGCAAGTTTGTCCTTCTGGTCAAGGCACAGCTGGTTTAATCTGTCTAATTTTTCTGTTTCAGTTGCGCTGTCTGTGTGATATACGGACTGGGCAAACGATTGTAAGGATAGTTTTATCAGCGCTTGGACTTCATGATCGGAAAAGCTGCCAGATGGAATCGCTTGTAACGTTGAAATGGTCTGTCCTGCAAGGGTCATATTGGCAGCCAGTGCCAGATCTGTCGCTTCATATTTCTTCGTCTGGTTTATGATATATTCATTGGTGCTGTATTGTGCGTCGCTGGCAGTTTCATCTACTTTGCGCATGATTTTGTCCGCCTGTCCGATCAGGGAATCATGCCCGACAAATAGGGCGTTGATTGTTTTGTCCTTCGCGTCCTGAAAGGTTTTGGTGTCAAATGTATATTTGCCATTGACTTTTTCGACACCGATTTTTTTCAGGTTTTTTTCATTGCTGGCGAACAACTGATCGAGTTTCTTGATTTGTTTCTGTACGTCTTGATCAGTTACTTTGGTCGAGCTGTTTTTCATATCATTGTAAGATTTTACCAGATCTTCAACCTGGCTTTCCAGCAAATCTCTGGAAATTCCGCCCGCAGAGTAGCGCTTTAACCTTTTTACACTCTTTTTGAAAGATTCCGCTTTATTTTGCAGTTTCTCGACGTTGGCATCAGCTTCTGTCATTTTTTTTGTAAAAGAGTGTGTATAAGAATAATTATTTTGACTGATCTGCTCAATAAGTTTTGCAGGTTCGTATTGAACGGTCATATAGAATCCCTCCCAAGCTAATATATCTATATTATCGGCAGATTTGCGCCAAAGTTAAAGGGCTTCGTTCTTTTTGCATAATAATAAATTTTTTCAGTAGCAATTCCTGCAAGTATATGGTACACTACAAAGTGATGCGTCAGAGTTCTATAGTGAAGAGCAGGCGCGGATCATACAGATAGTGTTTACGAAATGAGGAGGACAGGAGTTGGACGGAAATATTATTGAGTTAAAGCATATCAGCCGTACGTTTGATGACGGTTTTCGCGTGGTTGACGACTTCAACCTTACTGTACAGAGAGGGGAGTTTGTCACATTTCTGGGGCCATCGGGCTGTGGTAAGACGACGACGCTGCGGATGATCGCGGGTTTTGATAAACCGACAGAGGGCGAACTGCTGCTAAACGGTGAGGATATTCGGGATCTGCCGCCTAATAAGCGCCCGATCAATACCGTATTTCAGCGATATGCGCTCTTTCCGCACTTAAATGTATTTGAGAATGTTGCTTTTGGTCTGAAATTAAAGAAACTGCCGAAAGCGGAAATCGTGAAAAAAGTCAAGAAGGCTCTGGAGATGGTTGACCTTGAGGATTTTGAGAGCCGGGGGATACATACGCTTTCGGGTGGCCAGCAGCAGAGGATCGCTATCGCGCGGGCGATCGTCAATGAGCCGGAGATCCTGCTGTTGGATGAACCGCTGGGCGCGCTGGACTTGAAGATGCGCAAGGAGATGCAGCTGGAGTTAAAAGGGATGCATGAGAAACTGGGAATCACGTTTATCTATGTGACGCATGATCAGGAGGAAGCGCTTACCATGTCCGATAAGATTGTCGTGATGTCGGAGGGAAAGATCCAGCAGATCGGCACGCCGGAGGATATCTACAATGAGCCGAAGAATGCATTTGTCGCCGATTTTATCGGGGAGAGCAATATTTTCAGCGGTATCATGACGGGCAAGTGCAGAGTGCGGTTCTGCGGGGCGGAGTTTGAGTGTGTGGACGATGTTGAGCATGGTACGATGATCGATGCGGTGGTGCGGCCGGAGGATGTCACAATCACAGCACCGGATCAGGGGATGATCAGGGGGACTGTGACTTCAGTTATCTTTAAAGGTGTGCACTATGAGATTGCAGTACAATCCGGCAAGAATGAGATTGTGGTGCAGTCCACCAGAAAGGCGGAGTTAAATGCCATAGTAGGACTGTGTATCGAACCGGAGGGGATCCATATCATGCTGGCGGAGAATACGATCAACCGCATTGAATCCGGGGTGGACAAAGACTACAAACTGACCTTTCTTGGGGGAATGCCTGACTGTGACCTGACTGCACTGATACAGGGATCTTCGTTTAACACGGACGGCGAACTTGTGGACGCGCATGGCGATGTGATCGAGCCTGACCATATCCGGGTGATTGTGTCTGTGAAACCGGATGACATCGCGATGAGCGACGACAAGGAAGCGGGTATTCTCCGGGGGCATATTATCAATCTGATCTATAAAGGCGATCATTACAGCTATGTCGTGCGTACAGAGGAAGATGAGGATTTTATCGTTTCGGATGAGTATTTGTGGAATATGGATGACTATGTGAGTCTCCTGATTCCAATGGATAAGTTTCAGTATTCCATTAAGAAATAAGGAGTGGGCGGATGAACAGATTTCGTTTTCAGAGGTCGCACCTGTGCATACCGTATGGACTGTTTCTGGTATGTTTTGTGCTGGCACCTTTGATCGTTATTATATACTATGCATTTACAAACGGGGAAGGGCAGTTTACGCTGGAAAACCTGCTGGGATTTTTTTCAAGCCCTAACACGATCGGGACGCTTGCCTACAGTCTTGGAATTGCGGTGGCGACTACCTGCAGCTGCCTGGCGCTGGCGTATCCGATCGCCTATATACTGGCGAGGAGTCATATGAAACATAAGTCAGTGGTTCTGATGGTTTTTGTCATGCCCATGTGGATCAATTTCACGCTCAGGATCACGGCGCTCAAGGAAATCCTTACAATGATCGAGGGAAACCTCGCCTATCATCCGTTTTTGAATACCTTGATTGGTATGACTTATGATTTTCTGCCGTTTATGATTCTTCCGATCTATACAACGCTGCTGAAACTCGATGGAAGTCTTCTGGAGGCGGCGGCAGACCTTGGCGCGGATACAGTCCAGACATTTCTGAAAGTGACGCTTCCGCTGTCTGTTCCGGGGATTATCAGCGGCATTGTGATGGTGTTTCTGCCGTCCATGACGAACTATGTCGTGCTCGATATGCTCTACAACAGCACTTATATCATGGGAAGTCTGATCGGGGCGTATTTCAGCGCTTATGACTGGCACAATGGCTCGATGATCGCGCTGATCTTATTAGTGATCATTCTTGTGTTTACACTGTTTACGAACCGCTATGCGGATGAGGATGCAGGCAGCAGCAGGGGAGGTGTGCTCAGGTGATGAAAAAAATATTTGCGAGGGCATTTCTGGTGTTGGTGGTTATCCTGCTGTATCTGCCGATCTTTGTGCTGGCGGTGTACAGTTTTACGGATTCTGCGAATATCGGAGCGATCCATGGGTTTTCGTTAAAGAATTATGAGACATTGTTCACAAAGCCGGATCTGCGGGCAATGATTTTGGGAACGCTGGTTCTTGCGATCGGTTCCGCTTTGGTGTCAACAGTGCTTGGGACGTTTGGCGCTGTGGGTGTCTTTTATTCAGGGCGGTTTGGAAATACGGTAGTGGGTGCGCTGAATCAAGTGCCTGTCGTTAATGCCGAGGTTGTGACGGCGTTTTCCCTGTGTATTCTTCTGATTGGGGTATGCGGAGTGGATAAGAGTAGTTTTATTTCGCTGCTGATTGGTCATGTGGTGCTGGAGGCTCCTTTTGTATATCTGTCTGTAGTGCCTAAATTAAAACAGATGGATAACAGTCTCTATGAAGCGGCACTTGATCTGGGGGCATCTCCGGCGATGGCATTGCGGCGCGTGGTGTTTCCGCAGATTTTTCCCGGTGTTGTCTCCGGCTTTGCCCTGGCGGTCACACTGTCGCTTGATGATTATTTTATCACAAGTTACACAAAGCCCGCGACGTTTGACACGATCAGCACTTATGTGGTCAATGCGACAAGAGGATCCCAGACGGAGATCAAGACGGCATTGTGGGCACTCTCCACGATTATTTTTCTGGTGGTGGTGCTGATGGTGGTGATCATGAACATGAGTGGAAACAAAAATGACAAAAATCAAAAGAGGGCAGGTGCGGACAGTGAGAAAAATCGGTAGGATAGCATTTGGAATTGCTGCGTCCGGCATGGCTGTGGTATGTGGCTTTTCTGATCAGTCGGTTTCGGCAAAGGAGGAGCCTGTCGTACTGCGCGTGTGCAGCTGGGAAGAGTATATCGACCTCGGAGAGTGGGACGATGAGGACGTAATCGCGCTTGACAATGGCACAGTGATCTTCGGGGAGCGGCCGCTCTATGAAGAGTTTGAGGACTGGTACAGAGAGACATATGGCAGGGAAGTGCGTGTAGAGTACTCCTGCTTTGGTACGAATGAGGACCTTTACAATCAGTTAAATCTGGGCGATACGTATGATCTGGTGTGTCCTTCGGAGTATATGATCATGAAACTGATGGCCGAGGACAGGCTGCTGCCATATTCGGACCATTTTTATGACAGGCAGGATGCCAATAATTTCTATATTAATAATGTGTCGCCGTTTATACAGGAGACACTGGAGTCCAATGAGATCGGCGGAGAGAACTGGAGCAAGTATGCTGCGGGATATATGTGGGGAGTTACAGGTGTCTTATACAATCCGGAGCTTGTCACAGAAGAGGAGGCATCCACTTGGGAGATCTTCAGAAATCAGAAGTTTAACAGGCAGGTCACGTTGAAGGATAATGTGCGGGATGCCTATTTTGCGGCGCTGGGAATTCTCAAGGCTGACCAGTTGACGGACGAGAATTTTATTGGTTCCGGGGATTATCATGAACGGCTGGCGGATGTGATGAATGACGTGAATCCCGGGACGATTGAACAGGCACAGGAACTTTTGGATGAGCTGATGGACAATGTATACTCCCTCGAGACAGACAGCGGGAAGGCCGATATGATAACGGGCAAGATTGTGGCAAATTATCAGTGGTCGGGCGATGCAGTCTATGCGATGGATCAGGCGGATGAGGATGATTTTGAACTGCGGTTTGCAGTGCCAAGGGAGAGCACGAATCTCTGGTTTGACGGCTGGGTGATGTTAAAGGACGGCATTGACGGCAATGCGGACCGGCAGCACGCGGCGGAGGCTTTTGTCAATTTTTTGTCAAGGACGGACAATGCTGTCAGGAATATGTTTTATATCGGCTATACATCGTCAATTGCGGGGAATGAGCAGGATGATACCATCTATGAATACCTGAACTGGTGCTATGGTGCTGATGAAGCGGACGAGGATCTCATGGAGTATCCTGTGGGTTATTTTTTCAGCGGTGACAACAACGATGAAGATTACATCATGCAGACGACGCACAGCCAGATGGGACGCCAGCTCTACAGCCAGTATCCGCCGGAGGATGTCATGGACAGAACAGCGATCATGCGGTATTTTGACGCAGATGCGAACAGGGCGATCAATCAGATGTGGATCAATGTCAGGTGCTTTGACATTGATGATGTGCCAGTGGGCGTCTGGATGGCATTGTTGGCGGGGCTGCTTGTTTTGATTGGAATTGGTTACAGAAAAAGTAAAAGGAGATAAGCTGAGATGTCGAATTATGATCAAAGTAAAATCAGAAACTTCTGCATTGTGGCGCATATCGATCACGGCAAGTCCACACTTGCGGACAGAATCATAGAGAAAACGGGGCTTCTGACGAGCCGGGAGATGCAGGATCAAATCCTTGACAACATGGAACTGGAGCGGGAGCGCGGGATCACGATCAAGGCACAGACTGTCCGCACAGTATACAAGGCAAAGGACGGAAACGAGTATATTTTCAATCTGATCGACACGCCGGGACACGTTGATTTTAATTATGAGGTAAGCCGCGCCCTGGCAGCCTGTGACGGGGCAATCCTTGTGGTGGACGCGGCGCAGGGGATTGAGGCGCAGACGCTTGCAAACGTATATCTGGCACTTGACCACGACCTGGATGTATTCCCGGTTATCAATAAGATCGACCTGCCAAGCGCGCGTCCGGACTGGGTGAAAAATGAGATTGAGGACGTCATTGGCATTGAGGCGCAGGATGCGCCGCTGATATCGGCAAAAAACGGTATTGGAATAGAGGATGTGCTGGAGGCGGTGATCACGAAGATACCAGCGCCCAGGGGGAGCGCGGACAATCCGCTGCAGGCATTGATCTTTGACTCCGTTTATGATTCCTATAAAGGTGTGATTGTATTCTGCCGTATCATGGAGGGAACGGTTTCCAAAGGGACAAAGATTAAGATGATGGCAACGGGTGCGTCGTTTGATGTGGTGGAGGCAGGATATTTTGGAGCTGGACAGTTTATTCCCTGTGACGAGCTGTCTGCTGGCATGGTAGGATATCTGACAGCGTCCATCAAAAATGTGAAGGATACCGCAGTCGGGGATACGATCACCGATGCGGAGAATCCCTGCACGGAGCCGCTCCCGGGATACAAAAAGGTACAGTCCATGGTATACTGTGGATTATACCCTGCTGACGGCGCGAAGTATCCGGATCTAAGGGATGCACTGGAAAAGCTGCAGTTGAATGACGCCTCTCTTTTCTATGAGCCAGAGACTTCTGTCGCGCTGGGATTTGGGTTTCGATGTGGTTTTCTGGGATTGCTGCATCTCGAGATTATTCAGGAGCGGCTGGAGCGGGAGTACAATCTTGACCTCGTGACGACAGCGCCAGGGGTGGTATACAGGATTTACAAGACCAATGGAGAAATGGTTGAACTGACGAATCCATCCAATCTGCCCGACCCGTCGGAGATTGACTACATGGAGGAGCCGATCGTCAGCGCAGAGATCATGGTGACAACGGAGTTTATCGGTTCCATTATGGAACTTTGCCAGGAGCGGCGCGGGCGTTACCTTGGCATGGAATATGTGGAGGAGACACGTGCTTTGTTGAAGTATGAGCTGCCATTGAATGAGATCATCTATGATTTCTTTGATGCGCTCAAGTCGCGCTCGAGAGGATATGCTTCGTTTGATTATGACATCAAAGGCTATGAGCAGTCGGAACTTGTCAAGCTTGATATTCTGATCAACAAGGAGGAGGTTGACGCCCTGTCCTTTATCGTGCACAAGGAGTCTGCTTATGACAGGGGCAGGAGGATGTGCGAGAAACTCAAGGATGAGATACCCAGACATCTGTTTGAGATCCCAATACAGGCGGCTGTGGGCGGCAGGATTATTGCCAGGGAGACAGTGAAAGCGATGCGCAAGGATGTCCTGGCAAAGTGTTATGGCGGCGATATCACGCGCAAGAAGAAACTCCTTGAAAAACAGAAGGAAGGCAAGAAGCGTATGCGGCAGATCGGCAGTGTGGAGATACCGCAGAAAGCATTTATGTCAGTGTTGAAACTGGACGATTCGAAATAATTCCGCCCATCGAAAAATAATTGACGAAACAGTTAAATGATACTATAATAGTAATATTCAAAAAAATAAAATCTTTATGAATATTTTATGATAAAAGATTGGAGAGAGAATACTTTATGAAAAAACTGGAAGAATACGTAAAAGCAATACCTGATTTCCCGGAACCGGGTATCATATTCCGCGATGTGACAAGCGTTCTCCAGGACGCTGACGGTCTGCAGCTTGCCATTGATCAGATGCAGGATTTAGTAAAAGATTTAGAGTATGATGTTGTGGCAGGCGCCGAGTCCAGAGGGTTTATCTTTGGAACACCAATCGCATATAATAATCATAAGCCCTTTGTTCTGATCAGGAAGAAAGGAAAGCTTCCGCGTGAGACTGTTTCGATTGATTACGATCTCGAGTATGGCAAGGCGACGATAGAGATGCATAAGGATTCTATTCAACCTGGACAGAAGGTTCTGGTGGTAGATGATCTGATTGCCACTGGCGGTACGACGGAAGCAATGATCAGACTGATCGAGTCACTTGGCGGAGAAGTAGTGGGAGTAGTCGTGCTGATGGAACTTGCCGGATTGAAGGGCAGGGAGAGGATTGCAGGTTATAGGCTTGATTCCGCGATCATCTACGAGGGAAAATAAACTATTGTTTATTCATAAAAATTTGCTGGTTGACGAATATATAGGATATGGCTGGTGATGTGAAGTGACAGATGAGAAACAGACAAGAACAGGGTCCTATGAGGATTCCCTGATCATAAAGGGGAGTAAAGCTGGTTCTGGAAAATTAGATGAACGGAAAATTGAATATATCAAAGAATTTCAAAGCCCTGATGAGTTGTATGAAGGGCTTATTCGACGTGTACACAAATATCATCCGTCAGATGACATTTCAATGATTCACAAGGCATATGAGACAGCGCGTGAAGCGCATAAGGATCAGGTAAGGAAATCAGGAGAGCCCTACATTATTCATCCATTGTGTGTAGCGATTATCCTTGCAGATCTGGAGCTCGACAAGGAGACCATCGTTGCCGGGCTTCTGCATGATGTTGTTGAAGATACAATTATGACAAATGAGGAGCTTAAGGAGCAGTTTGGCCCAGATGTCGAGCTTCTTGTCGATGGCGTTACCAAACTGGAACAGCTTCAGTACACGGGAGATGCGACGCCTGATCGTCTGGCAAGCCGCGAGGAACTGCAGGCTGAAAACCTGAGAAAGATGTTTCTGGCAATGGCAAAGGATATCAGGGTAATCCTGATCAAGCTTGCAGACCGTCTGCACAATATGCGGACATTGAAATACAAGTCGCCAGAGAGCCAGAAACGTATCGCCAGAGAGACTCTGGATATTTATTCACCGCTTGCGGAGCGGTTAGGTATCTCCAAGATTAAGGTTGAACTGGATGATTTGTCATTGAAATATCTGGAGCCGGAGGCATATTATGATCTGGTGGAAAAGATTGCTCTCAGAAAAGAAGCGAGAGAGAAATATGTGCAGGATATTGTCGATGAGGTGACAGAGCACATTACGGAGGCAGGTATTGATGCCCAGATCGACGGGAGGGTAAAGCACTTTTTTAGTATATACAAAAAAATGAAGAACCAGGGAAAATCGCTGGAGCAGATCTATGACTTGTTTGCTGTGCGTATCATTGTTAATTCAGTAAAGGACTGTTATGCGGCGCTTGGTGTGATTCATGAGATGTATAAACCGATGCCAGGGCGCTTTAAAGATTATATTGCCATGCCCAAAGCAAATATGTACCAGTCCCTTCATACGACACTGATCGGTTCTACGGGGACGCCGTTTGAGATACAGATTCGGACTTTTGAGATGCACAGGGTCGCCGAGTATGGTATTGCCGCGCACTGGAAGTATAAAGAGGCCAGTGACGGCAGAGTATCGAGCGGCGGTGAGGAGGAGAAGCTTGCCTGGCTTAGCCAGATCCTCGAGTGGCAGAAAGATATGTCTGACAACAAGGAGTTTATGAAGCTGTTGAAGAGCGACCTTGATCTTTTCTCAGATCATGTCTATTGTTTTACTCCGGCGGGCGATGTCAAGAATCTTCCTGCGGGTTCTACGCCGATTGATTTTGCATACAGTGTCCACAGCGCAGTCGGAAATAAGATGATCGGCGCGCGTGTAAACGGCAAGCTTGTCACGATTGATTACCAGATCAATAACGGGGACTGTATCGAGATCATGACTTCCCAGAATTCCAAAGGGCCAAGCCGCGACTGGCTCAATATTGTCAAATCTGCACAGGCGAAGAATAAGATCGCACAGTGGTTCAAGAGCGAACTGAAGGAAGATAATATCTTAAAGGGAAGAGAACTCATACACAATTACTGCAGGGCAAAAAATATCATGCTGGCGGATCTTCTGATCTCAAAATATCAGAATGCAGTGATGCGCAGATACGGGTTTAATGACTGGGATGCACTCCTTGCGGCGATCGGACATGGCGCGCTCAAGGAAGGTCAGATCATTAACCGTATGCAGGAACTGTATACAAAGGAACATAAAAAGCAGGAATCTGACGAGGAGATCATGGCATATATCCAGGATTCAACTGCCAGTAAGCAGATGAAGCCTAAGGGAAAAACAGGCATTACCGTAAAGGGAATCCATGATGTGGCAGTGCGTTTTTCGCGCTGTTGCGCGCCGGTGCCAGGCGACGAGATTGTCGGCTTTGTCACGCGTGGACGTGGGATTTCCATACACAGAACGGACTGTATTAACATTATGAACCTGTCTGATATTGACCGTTCCAGACTCATTGACGCGGAGTGGGAGCCGGAGGAAGCGGCAAAGGGAAGCGAGAAGTACCTGACGGAGATCGTGATCTATGCGCATAATCGGAACGGTTTGCTGGCAGATATCACAAAGACACTCACGGAGAAAAACATTGATATCCGTTCTGTGAATACCAGAACAAGCAAACAGGGCATTGCCACGATGGGAATGACTTTTGAGATTGGCAGCAGGGATGAACTTAGGATGATTGTCGATAAACTGCGGACGATCGACAGTGTGATCGATATTGAAAGAACGACGGGATAAAATTTTGTGCGGGGGCACAAATTCGCGGGTTATGAGAGGAGTGTGGTTGTTCATATGGCTGATCTAAAGGTAAAAAGAAGGGTACTTAGTGCCTGCCAGACAAATTGTTATTATGTGTACAAGGAAGGTGCGGACGAGATTGTCATAATCGATCCGGGCGACAACGGTGAGGTTGTATATGATGATGCAAAAAGCCTTGGGTTTGAAAAAGTGGCGGGCATTTTATTGACACATGGTCATGGAGATCATACAGGCGGCGCCTTGAAATTGAAAGAACTCAGCGGCGCAAAAATTTATGCCTATGAGGACGAGGCGGAGATCTTAAAGGATCCGGAGAAAAATCTATCTGGCTGGTTTGGCAAGGCGTATGGATTTGAGGCAGACGAGTATCTGCACGATAGACAGACTTTATGCATGGCCGGGGTTCGGTTTGAGGTATTGCATACACCAGGGCATACGAAAGGCGGCTGTTGTTTTTATGATGCCGAGGATAAAACGATGTTTTGCGGAGATACGATTTTTAATGGTTCTGTTGGAAGAACTGATTTCTATTCGGGTTCCATGAGGCAGCTTGGCGATTCGATCCGGGAGCGGATCATGACACTGCCCGATGATGTGAAACTCTACTCAGGGCACGGGGACGCAACGACAGTCGGATATGAGAGAATGTATAATCCATGTCTGGGATAGGCAATGCCTGTTCCGGACATGGATTTATCTATGCTCAGGAACTGTTTAGATCGTAGGAAATAGGAGAAAAAGAATATGATTAACGTTTATACAAATAAGGAGAATTACCAGTATGATCTGCATGCGCTGCTCAAATCATTTTATCCTGAGCATGATGTGAGGGTGTACAATGAAAGGATGCTGAATCATCAGGAAGACGGCGGGAACCAGGTCATCATACGGCTTTTGGAGGACAGCATGGAGCTGGTGCTCAATATTGACGACAGGAAAGAATATATACACACATACAAAAATGGCACAGGTGTCACAAAAAATGACTATAAACTTTCGCTGTATTATGACTTGTGCGATTACACAGGAAAAACGCTTCCATGGGGGAATCTGACAGGGATCAGACCAACAAAACTTACGATGGGAATGCTGGAGGAAGGGCTGCGTGACGAGGAGATTATTGCACAGATGAAAGAGACACATGCGGTCAGTGATGAGAAAGCGCGGCTCAGTCTTGACATTGCCAGACGGGAGAGGCAGATCCTTGACAGGATTCACTATGAGGATGGTTACAGTATGTACATTGGCATTCCTTTCTGCCCGACAACTTGTCTGTACTGTTCCTTTACGTCTTATTCGATCGCAGCATGGCGCAAACGGGTACAGGAGTATCTGAGGGCACTGTTTAAGGAGATCGATTTCGTCGCGGAAAGGTATCATGATAAGATATTGGATACCATCTATATTGGAGGGGGAACGCCCACAACGTTAAGTGCAGACGAACTGGATATGCTGCTGCAGCGCGTGCGGGACAGATTTGACTTGCAGCAGGTAAAGGAGTTTACTGTGGAGGCAGGGCGCGCGGACAGTATTACGAGAGAAAAACTTGATGTGCTAAAAAAGCACGGTGTGACGCGCATCTCCGTCAATCCCCAGACCATGAAGGATGAGACCTTAAAATACATAGGCAGGCAGCACACGGTGGCGCAGGTAAAGGATGCATTCCATATGGCAAGGGAGGCGGGATTTGATAATATTAATATGGATATGATCTTAGGACTGCCGGGAGAACTTGAGGCGGATGTGCAGCATACCATAGACGAAATCAAGGAACTAAATCCTGACAGCCTGACGGTCCATTCGCTTGCGATCAAGCGCGCATCAAAACTCAGCCAGTGGATTGCGGAAAACGGCATCGGGACACTCCGCAACACAGATGCCACAATGGAAATCGCGCAGAAAGGTGCCTATGCGATGGGCATGAAACCTTATTACCTTTACAGGCAGAAAAATATGTCCGGCAATTTTGAGAATGTCGGTTATGCGAGAGAGGGGAAATACGGCATTTATAACATTTTGATCAATGAGGAAGTGCAGACGATCATAGCGCTTGGGGCGGGCAGTATCTCAAAGAGAGTATATCCTGACGGGCTGATTGAGCGGAGTGAGAATATGAAGGATGTGGCGCTCTATATTGGGAAAAT
The DNA here is from genome assembly GCA_002491195.1 of Lachnospiraceae bacterium UBA7179. Lineage (GTDB taxonomy): Bacteria > Bacillota > Clostridia > Lachnospirales > Lachnospiraceae > COE1. The sequence continues at coordinate 9,591 of DKVL01000053.1, read as the reverse complement.
TGATGAGATGATTGAGAGAAAGCGTGTATTATTAACAGATTAGTGGTTCAAAAAGAACTTGACTTTTATACTACATTTGATCATAATATGCTGTATGAAAGTAAATAAAAAAGAAATCATTGAATCAAAAATACAACAAAATCAAGGAATTATACAGATTGCTGACATTGTTGCAGAAGGTATTTCAAAGCAGTATGCAATTCAATATTTGCAAGACAGGCATTATGAAAGGGTTGCAAGAGGCATATATCTGGCACCGGACGCATGGCAGGATGATCTATATATTATTTCTCTGCAGTATAAGAAAATTGTCTATTCCCACGATACAGCTCTGTATTTGCTCGGATTATCAGAACGGGAGCCAATCTGTTTTACTGTTACTGTACCAAGAGGGTATAAGGTGGATTATAAAGGGAAGAGTCCATTGAATAAGGTAACAGTGGTTGAGGAGCGCTATTTTTGGGGTATGGACACTATTGCTACTCCATATGGACATATCGTTCCATGTTATAACGCTGAAAGGACGCTATGCGATATTTTCAGAGTGGATACGGAAATACAGGAAAAGCAGTTCGCTGTAAAAGAATATCTGAACGGAAGGAAAAATCTGCCAAGACTTATGGAATATGCCAAAATGCTCTGCGTTGAGAAAAAAATAAAACAATATATGGAGGTGCTGCTATGATTCGTACATCAATACAACTGAAAGCATTGGTAAGAAACAAATCGCATGGAGACAATGCCAAAGCCATGACACTGATCAGAAATTTTGTAATGGAAAGATTTTTGGAGCGGATATCGCTTTCAAAATACAATAACAACGAAGGTTGGTTCCACAACACTACAGTGTGGATGAGCAAAAGAAAATTTCTGACTATTTAACAAACCTTGACCAACTCATCACCCTCTATCAGCGTAAGTGTGACGAGCTGAAAGAAGTTTTTTCTGCTTGCATTTCTATTTATGTGCTTATTCTGAATTATTAACAGTTTCTAGTTGCTAATTAACGAAAATGCAGTATAATATGTATATACAGTTATAACGGTAATATACTGATTGAATGAGGTGAATTTATGAGAGAACAAGTTGCTGTCAGACCATGGGGAAATAGTCAAGGTATTAGAATTCCCAAAAGTATTCTTGAGAAATTGAATATCAATACTTCCGATATATTACAAATTGAAGTTAAAAATGATGCGATTGTGCTTAGGAAGGCTTTCAAACATAAGACGTTCGAGGAACGTGTAGCGGAATATGGCGGAGAGATATCAATCTGTGACTTTGACTGGGGAGAACCTTTAGGCAGGGAGTTGTTGTAATGAATTTTTTTCAAGGTGATATTCTTAAAGTAGCAGGTTTTAAGAATTTGTTTGTAATAGTCAGCAAGAATGCCTTTATCAGGGATACAGGTGTATTTCATGTTTGTCCGTTGTTGGCGCACTGCCCGGAGGGACCGGTTCATATAGCAGTTAAAGGAAAAGAAGGTACAGGTGGAGTAGTTGTCTGTGAGCAGATGAAGTTATTGGATCCAACAGCAAGGGGATGTACGAGAATTGATAGTCTGTCTTATGCCTATATTATGGATGTATCAGATACAATTCAGGGAATTTTTGAATATGATTGATAAAAAATTTGTGACAGGAGGTGAAAAATATGCTTTGCCATATGGTGATCGATTTGAGCAGCAGTCTCTGTACAAAGTCTGATGATGGGACGAAGCTTGTACAGAGGTAAATTAAGAGAAAGAATTTCGTCCGACATTGGATTTTGTACATATTTATTCTGATACATTAAAATTAAGGAACTGTCCAGAAATTACTCATGACAATTATTTGTCACAAGTAATTGTCGGACAATTCCTGAGAAAGAATAGAATGGAGAAAATTCAATGGATAAAAATTTTAAGAAATATATTGTTTTGTGGTTGAGTCAGAGCGTATCCGGGTTAGGAAGTTCTATGACTGGATTTGCACTGGTCTTGTGGGCGTATGGGCAGAGTCGCTCGGCGATGTCAGTTTCGCTGATGTCTTTTTGTAATTATGTGCCCTACATTTTATTGAGCCTGTTTGTGGGTGGTTTTATAGACAGGCATAGGAAGAAGACAATCATGCTGACTGCTGATAGTATTGCGGCTGTCGGTTCGCTGTCAGTTCTCGCACTTTTCTTAACAGGACAGTTGGCAGTCTGGCATATTTATATTGTCAATGTGATTGTCGGGGCGACGAACGCTTTTCAGCAGCCAGCGTCAGCAGTGGCAACGGGAAGGCTCGTGCCGAAGGATAAAATATCAAATGTCAGCGGGATGAATTCTTTTTCGCAGAACCTGATCACGGTGTTTAATCCGATGCTGGCAGCATTTTTCTTTGCTATGGGTGGGCTTTGGCTGATTTTATTAATCGATCTGGCGAGTTTTGTGCTGGCATTTTGTGTGCTGTTGTTTTACATTTCCATACCAGAGCAGATTGAGGCAAAGAAACACAGCTCCCCGTTTGAGGGAATCGCGCAGGGGTTTACATTTTTGAGGGAAGAAAGAGGGATTCTCTATATCATGCTGACGATGGCATTGATCAACTTCTTTTCAAGGCTGACTTACGAAAATATCTTATCACCGATGATCTTGGCAAGAAGTGCCGGCAGCAGTATGACGCTCGGTACAGTAAATGCTTTTATGGGAATCGGTGGGATTGTCGGTGGTATCATTGTTTCTGTGAAAAAAGAAAGCAGCCATAAGGCGACGGCAATCTATGTTTCGGCTGCGCTGTCGTTTTTGTTTGGCGATTTGCTGATGGCAGTTGGGAGAAATGTGATCTGGTGGTCAGCTGCAGCAGTTGCAGCTAGTCTGCCGATTCCTTTTATCATGGCAAACCAGAATGCAATTCTGTACAGAAAGATTCCGACAGCGATGCAGGGGCGGGTATTTGCGGTCAGAAACGCGATCCAGTACAGTACGATACCAGTTGGAATTATTCTTGGCGGATATCTGGCGGATTATGTATTTGAGCCATTGATGGAGTCTGGCGGCGAACTGGCCAGCACGCTGGAAAAAATTGTGGGGAGCGGAACAGGCAGCGGTATGGCAGTTATGTTTTTATGTACTGGCATCTGTGGATTTGCGATCAGTCTGTCATCCTGCTTTAACCGGGAGATCAATAAGTTGAATTGAGGATTTTGGGCAGCTATATTTACTTCTGGGTTCGGAAATAGTATAATCGAAACGGATGAGTGGTGAAGTGCGGTGTGTGGGCAGAAAGGGGGATGGTGATTTCCGTGGGACAATTTTTAAATAGTGGAAACCAAACATACAGGGAGTTTTCACAAACAAAATATTTTGTGGATAAAACACGGATTCTCAACAAGCTTCTGGAAAAAGATTTTGATCAGAAATTTATATGCTGCAGCCGTCCGCGCCGTTTCGGAAAATCAGTCACGGCAAATATGCTTACGGCGTATTTCAGCAAAGGCGCAGATTCGCGGGAACTCTTTGCACCCCTGAAATGCAGGAAAGACGATATTTTTGTAAAAAACATGAATCAGTATGATACGATTTTCCTGGATATACAGGCGCAGTTTGTCATGGCAAAAGAGCAGGATGCCAATCCTATACGATATATCCGTGACAATGTGATCCGGGAATTAAAGCAGGAATATCCGGATCTGACCGCAGAAGGCAGTCTGGCAGGTACGCTGGACAGTCTTCATGCGGCAGCGGGCAATCAGTTTGTGATTATTTTTGACGAATGGGATTATCCGATCCGCGAGCTGTCCGGGGATAGCGGGGAGCGTCTGGCCTATATTGAATTTCTGCGTGCTTTGTTCAAAAGTTCGGCGGCACAGGGGTATGTCCGTCTTGCGTACCTGACGGGAATCCTGCCAGTGATCCGCGCAAAGGGACAATCCGCAGTGAATAATTTTGACGAATATACCATGCTTGATGCCAGGGATCTGGGCGGGGACATCGGATTTGTCGAGGAGGAAGTCACAGAACTTTGTGAAAAGCATGGCGTGTCAGCAGATAATATGAAATACTGGTATGATGGATACAATCTGGATGGAATTGAGGTATATAATCCATTGTCGGTGATCCGCGCTGTGGAGAGCGGGTATTTTGAACCATACTGGACAGAAACGGGGACGTATGAGGATATCAGGGAATTGATCAATATTAATATGGACGGGCTGACTGACAGCATCCTTTTACTGCTTGCAGGTGAAAAGCTTCCGGTCAATGTACGCGGATGCAGGAATGATATGCATACGTTTGCCAACAAGGATCATGTGCTCACCACGCTGGTTCATCTTGGATATCTTGCATATGACAGGCAGGAGAAAACTGTCAGGATCCCCAACAGGGAGATACAGGAAGTATTTGAGGATTACTCCGCATATTGTTATGAAGACCGTTTTACGAAGTAAACTCCCTAAGCTGCGTCGTTATTATTGCCATGCTTGCCTCCATACGCACTTACCATAGATCTATCCGGGAATTTCCATGTGGAAAGGGATTTGCGGATCAGGTTTATATTCCACTTGACGGACATAGGGATCTGCCCGTCATCATTGTGGAATTGAAATGTGACCAAAGCGCCCGGACTGCCCTGACACAAATCAGGGAGAAGCGATATCCTGATTCGCTGAAAGACTATTCGGGAAAAATCATACTGGTCGGCATTCACTATGATAGAAAAACGAAAGAACACACATGCGCAATAGAAAAGATTGAAAAATGATGTGTGTGACGTCGATACGGCAAAGTTGATCAAGCGTGAGGTATCAGACGGGATCATTGCACCTGGGTATCAGTGTCATGTCATTGGCTCCGATGGAATTTCGGACATTTTCAGAAAAACTTCCTGTTGGCTTAGAAGTTCTGTCTGTTTTTGTACGGGTAGTTTTTCGAAAATCTGTTCACAATTTAGATCGCCCATATTCATAGCTTCTGCGTATCTGAACAGCTGGGATTCAAGCCATGCTTCCCATAGATAATCAAACATTTCCTTGCTGTCAGTAAAGGATTTGACAGTGTCAAATCCGCGCTGGGGCGTATAATAAAACAATGCGGCAAAACCATATCTTCCAACATCCAGCAAAACAATATCATCTTCTTCCAGTATTGAAAAGACAGATGCGATCTTTTGGCACTTTCTGTGTTCTGAATCAGTGATATATTTTTTCCCTTTCATCGAGGTCTCCTTTATCGTTATACTTGCGGCATTTTTTCTTAAAGTATGCTTTTTTTCCCATTATTTTTCTTTGTTTCTTTTTGGGCAGGGCTCCCAGAATTTCCGGATAGTCAAGTTCCAGGAGCGGTGTCCCGATTGCCAGTGTAAAAACTTTTTCATGCCACCATTCCTGCCACAAATTATCGAACAGGTCTTTGCTGTTGGTAAAGGTGGTCATCTTATCAAATCCGTATCCGGGTTCAAAGCAGTAAAGTTTTACAAATCCGTATTTACCAGCGTCCTTTACGACAATGTCAATCTGATCATACAGACTGGCAAATGCATTTGCAACCCTCTGGCAGGCGCTTCTTTCCTGGTCAGTGATAAATGTTTGTTGGGTCATAATTATTTTCTCCTTTGAAATTATTTTTTGGACAGACCAGCATAGAGAATGGGGCGCTGGCTTGGGGGAATTTTTAACATATCCATAACCTGGTCTGTGTCCCATCCGGTACTGTCTATCAGATTTTGGATATCAAGTAACCTGACTTTTAATAATCCTTCTTGTAATCCTTCTTGCCGGCCTTCCTCACGAAACATTTCCATGGTTTCTTTTTCATTATATTCAGTTAAGCACATATCTTTCACCTCCACTTGTTTGAAACAACATATTTAATTTGGGCAAGTAGGTTTATGTATGGTACAGCTTTTCGACATAAATAAGCTTTTGGATGGGTATGTTGGGATTATAGGAATTTTGCTGTTCATATATTTCGAGAGATTCTATTTTTCTTCAACGATGCATTTTTCAAGGGCATACGCAAGAAAAGTTCCAATGAGTTCATTTCTGCTGTGTCCTGTTTTGGCAGACATATTGTCAATCTGTGTAACAAGTTCTTCCTTGATCCGTATGGAGAAAACCTTGTATCCGTCCTCTCCTTTTGCTTTTTTGGGCTTTATCACCAGGTTATCATTTGACATACTGCACCTCCGTATAATAATATTTTATGTTTTAAACCAGGTGCAATATATGCTTAAATTTGTGTTATAAATTTATGTTTAATAAAATCTACAGGAATAGTAACAACGTAGTGGTTGAGATGCATTAATCAATTCACAGTTTGTTGTTGATAATTAACAAAAATGCAGTATAATTTGTATATACAGTTATTATGCCAGAAAGCGGTATTTTTGATGCTAAAGGATCATCAGGTTTTTTGTAAAAAATCCTGCGCACTATTCAGGAGTAATTTATTAACAGTTCCTTACGGAGAGTGAGTTAGAACAGCGAATTATTACACATATTCAGAAATTTCATATCGAAATGGGAAAAGGATATGCCTTTGTTGCAAGACAGCAACATATCCGTACAGAAAAAGAGGATTACTATATTGACATATGTGTTTTTCACGGAATAACTTGATGTAATTCCAAAAAATGGTACAATTTGCAATATAACATATGAATTAAGATGTTTATTGCAAATTATTTGTTTTAATTGAAGCTACGAGAAGTGCGGACAATAAGTGGAACATTTTTTAGAAATTTTGGGGTACAGCATTTTGGAAACTATACAGAATGGATAAAATTTTTCTTGTAATGTATCATTGATTCAGCTAATCAGACTATAAAACGGCTTAATGTGGCAGTTGATGAAAGGGCTAAGATGGAAAAGAAATTGCAGCATAGTGGTAAATTTTCGGGTGAATTGACTGCAATATGTGATTTCCTTGAAAAAATGCCAATCTTTATGATTAATGATTTAGTAGATGTATTTCATGTTTCTTATAATATTGCGTCAAATAGAGTAGACATGCTGGTAAAAATGAATATTAAAGAAAGAAAAGGAGCAGCAGAGAAATCGAATTTTTACATATAATAGTGATAGCTTTTTAACTTGAAAATATAAGGATGGTTTATGGGTGGAGGATAAGAAGTATGGCAGAAAGTCAGAATGTTGAATATAAAGAGTCATGGAGAGATGAATATTTAAAATGGATCTGTGGTTTTGCTAATGCGCAGGGAGGAAGTATTTATATTGGAATTAATGATGATGGCGAGGTTATTGGAGTGACTGATTGTAAGAAACTTCTTGAAGATATTCTGAATAAAATTAAGGACACTATGGGGATTATTGCTGATGTAAATTGCCTGGATAAAAATGGAAGACAATATATTCAGATTATAGTAAATCCCAGTTCATACCCAGTCAGTTATCGTGGCGAGTATCATTATCGGAGTGGAAGTACAAAACAGCAGCTCCGAGGCTCCGCATTGACGGAATTTCTTGTCAGAAAGACAGGATATCGTTGGGATGCAGTTCCAATTGATAATGTGTCCGTTGCAGACTTAGATATAGAGAGTTTTGAAATTTTTCGACGAGAGGCTGTTCGTACAGAACGAATGACTCGTAAAGATTTGGAATGCACAAATGAGGAATTACTCAATAAGTTGGGACTGCTTGTTGATGGAAAGTTGAAACGGGCAGCAGTTTTGTTGTTTTATCGCAATCCACAGCGTTTTTTTACAGGTTGCTATGTGAAAATTGGAAGATTTGGGATAGGTTCGGATCTTCAATATCAGGATGTGGTAGAAGGATCGCTTATTTTAATTGCAGACAGAGTGGTGGAACTGATTTATTTGAAATATTTAAAAGCATCTATTTCCTATGACAAAGAGGTACGGGTGGAGACATACCCTTATGCAAGGGAAGCAGTAAGGGAGGCTGTATATAATGCGTTGATTCATTGTAAATGGGAAGACGGTATTCCAATTCAAGTCCGAATAGAAGATGAGGTTATGTATATCAGCAATGCCTGTGTATTTCCAAGTGACTGGACAACGGAAAATCTTATGAAAACCCATAATTCCAGGCCATATAACCCAGATTTGGCGAATACTTTTTTCAGAGCGGGGTATATAGAATCATGGGGGCGGGGGATTCAAAAAATTTGTGAAGAATGTGATTTGATTGGTGCTAAGATACCTGAATATAACATTCTTGGAGATGATATTACAGTTAAGTTTACTGCGGTTGTGACTAGTAAAGCATTTAAACAGACAAATGATGTCCGAAAAGAAAATACCATGAATACGAAGGTTTTAGAACTTATTACAGTTCAAACGGACATTTCATTGTCCGAAATAGCTGACCGTTTAGGAGTGTCATATAAAACGGTGCAAAGGGCAGTGGCAGACTTAAAAAGGATTGGTGTTATCGAAAGAGTTGGAGGAAGAAGAAAAGGATATTGGAGAATAAAAGAAAAATGAGCAGGTTGAATATTTGGAATGAAAAAGATATTAAAAATAAAATATCAATATGTATTGATGAGGAAGACTTTGGTAGTTCGGGAAAGGGATTTTTTGTATTTCTTTTATCTGATATATTGTTTTCATTCTATGAAACTGCAAGCAATATAGAAGATTTTTATTTAATTGAATTCTTTGAAAAATTGCTTACTCAATCACCACTTTACAACTTTTTAATATTTTGCTGAACCACAATGCTCTATAATTAAGGTCTTTAATGGATCATGATAATTTTTCTGTGTTTCGGAGCCCAAAACGAAAGTGGCAAATAATAATTTACTCGAAAATTTAAACTATTTTCCTTGTCAAATATTGTATCCTATAGCAAAATTTGCACCTATTAAGTCAGAAAAACCAATATTTTCAAGGATAATAGTAAAGTTAGTTTCGATTAAATAAAAATCGTGAAAAGTTGTAAAGTGGTGTTAACATACAACATATATAAAAATATAGATATCATAAGTTAATTGTGATATACTAAAGATATAACAAAACACATTTCTTTAAATGAAGGGGAAGTGAAAACGGTATGCCGGACACAGCAGAAACAATTGAAAATTTAGCACGCAAACTTGAAAGGGTGCGCATTTTAAACGATTTAAGAGAGTGTAAAACTTTAGAGGAGTTTCAAGAAGTTACGAAAAAATATGAAACACTTTGTAATGATGACAAAAATTGAATAGCAGAATAGAAATAACTTGAAGGAGTGTCAATTTATTTTGAAGCTCTTTTTCTGTATCAAAATCGCGCCAAGGACGCGCTTATTACACAAAGATAAGGAGAAATTTATGTCAAAATATTCTATGATTATGTCATGGTCTGAAGAAGATCAAGCCTATATTGTATCGGTTCCCGAATTGCCTGGATGTATGGCAGAAGGAAAAACGCCGGAGGAAGCGGTTAAAAATGCTGAAATTATTATTCAGGAATGGATTGAAACAGCTTTAGAAGATGGTGAAGAAATACCGAAACCACATTTATTTTCTATGTCGGTTTAGAGCGTGTTTGAAAAATCATTCCTGCCATCTGCACGCCCCATTTTGCGTGAGATTTGCGCCAAATTCAGGTTACATAGCCCACTATGCGCCCTTCATTTGGACAATCATCTGTAAGATGATTTAAT
>DKVL01000107.1 GCA_002491195.1 Lachnospiraceae bacterium UBA7179 | reverse complement strand
AGGCTTTTTGCCAATTGCATATGCAATTTATAATCGGAGAAATAGACAAGTCAAGATGCGTCAGTTATTTTTCTACAGTTCCTAATTACAAAAAAGTGGAAAAGTTTGTTATTATTACTATAATAGCACAATCGTTATAGTAGAAACAAGTGTTATTTGGAATAAAAACGGACAGTCGTTTTTTATAGAAGATAAAGTATACAATTCTTGTCAAAGGTGGTATTATATATAAAACAGATGAATGTTTGGCAGCAATAAAATAGATTGCACGTGTTTTTCGAAGAGGTGACTATCGTGGCAGATGTTTCGGCTTGTATCTTGTCGGATATTTGTATTGATTATCTGAAGAAAAAGAATTTTGAGCTTTTTATTACGTGTGATGGGAATGAGCGGGAACGCATAGAGTGGATTGCAGAGCGGGAAGATTTAGGATTATTTGCGTCAGATCCGGTTCGATTAGCAGCACTGTATTTGATTCACGATGATTGGATCTCGAAAAGAGAAATTCCCGAGTATATTAAAAAGATGGTTTAGAAGTAATGAAGTATATTTAAGAGCGGATTAATGGAAAGAGGCCGTAATTGAACAAAGAGGATCAGGAGGCAAACTCAATTAAGAATATAATAATAGACTATGGCAATACACATAGTTATGCAGCTTATAAATTGGTTCAGTGGGGATATGAGGTTTCCGTGGTGGACGATGATGCTGATTTTTTTGATTACCATTCTGTGTGGATCGCAGAAAAAGATGGAAAGCGATATGCAGCGAAGGAGCCGCTGAGTTTATTGGGACTCGTTGCGATGGTACAGGAGTACGGAGAAGATTGGGAGCACAGCGATGTGGCCCGTGTCTTTTCTGTACAGCCTGCGGAATAAGTCCCTATATTGGAACAGGGTACTGGAGTGGTCGGAAATGAGAAAAGTGGAACAAAATAATTTTAATTTCAGCAACAACTTATATCTATCCGTTTTTGTGGGAATCTGTCCATCAGAAAAGCTGCTTTGGCAGTATTTGCAGCAGGATGCAGAGGCATTGGAGCAAAACTGTATTGGTTCTGAGTTTGGGATAGACTTTCAGATCAATTGTTTTGATTATGATATTGATGAGTGGTGTGCCTCTGCTGTCAACGATCAGATGTCAGGCGATATCGATACGGTTTTTGCAGATGTGGCAGAATTTGACCTGAATTTGCTGAAACAGGATTATCCCAATGGATTAGACAAGATGTATAATACGGCTGTTATTATCGGAAGGCTGAAATATGAGGGGGCGATACAGGAAGTTCAAAATGAGAAGTATGGTTATTTCAGATTTTTAGGAGCGTATCCAGAGCCTTTGCCGGACAAGATCAAAGATACTTCTGATATGTATAAATATGCGCTTGATCAACTGGCTCAGTGGGGATATTGCATTTCGGTAGAATACGAGACGATCGATTTTAAAGAGCACTTCATATGGAGGGCTGAAAAAGATGGGAAAACATTCACAGCGCTGGATCCTCTGCGCCTGCTTGGAATCGTTACGATCGTAAGGGAGTATGGGGATGCGTGGGATCGCGCAGAGATACCAGGTGTTTTTTCGATAAAACCTGTGAAAGTGTAATTTGAGAAGCATATAGGAAAATGCATTGCTAAAGATATGGGGATTAGTATGATGCTAAAAGTTTTGTAAACGCATCAGACTCAATTGAGAACAGAGGGGAACAGGATATGAATTTTTTCAAAAAGAAAAATCAGGCAAAACAGCCAAATGAGCGGAATGAAATTGCGAACAAAGAGTTGAAAGAGCAGATCGCCAATGCGGCGTTAAACATTTTGCAGGAAAAGGTGGATTACGAAAACCTGGCATATACGAAGGTCGAATTTGGCTATTTGTTTGACATTGAGGGGCATGGAATAGAATCGCTCTTTAAAGTGATCACGGATAAGACAACGGCATATTTTGCGGTTCAGGGGGAAAAGCTTTTGAGACTCAATTTTTCAGAAGCGTTATTCCGTACAACGGTTGATGGTTTTCTGGATTTGCATCATTAAATGACAATCAATTAAGAGGGGAATTTGAATAGTAATGAAATGTATTTTATAAAATATTTATAATTTGTTTGTTGAATGTTTCGGCATAATTGAGTATGCTAAATATAAGAAATCGATTTGATTTCTTCCTATTCTGTCGGGACTGTATATCGACATAACAAAAAGGTACAGGTACAAATATTTTCCGCTACCCAGTATGCGGCTAATAAAAGGCTGGGATTCAAATGATTACCCTACTGTTTCCAGTGGGGTAATTTTATGTACGAAGGAGGAATATGGAATCAGGTAAATTTTATTATATTACGGATGAATATTATCGTCGTTTTTCTAGGTGCAATTTAATGGGAAATAAAGAAGAAGATGAGTATGGGAAACATGGACGTCCATGTTTTTATTGTTTTCAGGACGAGGGATATTATTGGATGATTCCTATATCTTCCAAAGTAGATAAATACAATCGTATATATAAGGAAAAAATAAAAAGATATCCCAATTATGATGGAATAAGATTCGGTTATGTGAATGGACAATATAGGGCATTTCTGATTCAAAATGCATGTCCAGTGACACCTGAATATATTGAGAGCGAATATCGTATTGAAAATAATAGTGTTCCAGTTACGATTAATCCAGAGTTAGCTTCTGAATTAAATGGGCTGATGCGAAAAGTAATCCGTTTGTATAGAAAGGGAATAAAAATTGTTATTACAGATTTGGATTATATATTAGAAAAGTTGTCCAAAGATGAGGAACAGGATTAAATAGTGTTGGTAATTAAGAGGGGAATCGTTCATCCCCTCTTAATAATCAGCACTGCAAGTAAGATCTGCAGGATCAGGATCAGCGGCATTCCATATGCAAAATACCAGTGTCTGGTCTTGTGATGGAATACCCGCATACCCAGGATCGAACCAGCGCTTCCGCCGATGAGAGCAATGAGAAAAAGTGTGGATTCACGGACACGCCAGCGGTGTTCGACCGCCTTTTTCTTGTCAATGCCCATCACGGCAAAGCCGGTTATGTTTATAACGAACAGATAGAATGTAATCACGTTAAGTATATTCATAATGTATCTCTTTATCTGGAAAGAACACTGCCCTTGCGTTTTTTATAAATGACTTAGCAAATCAAAAGGCATATAGTTTATGCCTTTTGATTTTTTTCATTTTCCTGCATCTTCATCGCGCGGACCTTGCAGGACAGACCAAAGAGGTTGATAAAGCCCTCTGCGTCGTGGTGGTCGTACAAGTCGCCGGTCGTGAAGGAAGCAATGCTTTCATTGTACAGGGAGTACGGACTTGTCTCGCCGGCCTTGATGATGTTTCCTTTATAGAGCTTGAACTTCACTTCGCCAGTCACATATTCCTGCGTTTTCTCGATAAATGCCTGGATCGCCTCGCGCTTTGGCGTGAACCATTTTCCTTCGTATACGGTGTCGGCAAATTTATTGCCCATTTCTTTTTTCAGGGTGTAGGTGTCGCGGTCAAGGATCAGTTCCTCAAGCTGCTGGTGTGCCTCCATCAGAATGGTTCCGCCAGGTGTCTCATAGACGCCGCGGGACTTCATGCCAACGACACGGTTCTCAACGATATCAACGATGCCGATGCCATGCTTTCCGCCGAGTCTGTTCAACTCTTTGATAATTTCCGAAACTTTCATCTCCTTGCCGTTTATGGACTTTGGAACACCTTTCTCGAATGTCATCGTCACATATTCGCCCTCGTCCGGCGCTTTCTCAGGTGTAGTGCCAAGTACCAGCAGATGGTCATAATTTGGCTCATTTGCAGGATCTTCGAGTTCCAGTCCCTCATGGCTGATATGCCAGATATTTCTGTCGCGGCTGTAGGAGCTGTCTGCTGAGAATGGAAGGTGAATGCCATGCGCCTTGCAGTATGCGATCTCAGACTCGCGGGAATCCATTGTCCACTTGTCATTTCTCCATGCGGCGATGATCTTGATGTCGGGAGCTAATGCCTTGATGCCGAGTTCAAAACGGATCTGGTCATTGCCCTTGCCGGTAGCGCCGTGGCAGATTGCGGTAGCGCCCTCTTTTCTGGCAATTTCTACAAGTTTTTTTGCGATGAGCGGTCTTGCCATGGAGGTGCCGAGCAGGTATTTATTTTCATAGATGGCGTTTGCCTGCACGCAGGGCACAATGTACTCGTCGCAGAACTCATCGATCACGTTTTCAATATAAAGTTTCTCCGCGCCGCAGGATTTTGCGCGCTCCTCGAGCCCGTCAAGCTCCTCCTCCTGCCCGCAGTCTACGCAGACACAGATGACTTCGTAGTCAAAGTTCTCCTTTAACCATGGAATGATCGCGGTGGTGTCAAGGCCGCCGGAATAGGCCAGTACTACTTTTTCTTTCATAATGTAGATTCTCCTTTTTGTAAATAAAATTTGCACATAAAATGTAGAAACAGGTATGAAACGTTACTGTTTACTCCGCTCCAGAAACAGGTAAAAATCCATGCAAAAACTGCGAAACGAGCAGACTTGTCGCAAAATGGATTTTTGCTCGCCACATGTACGTTCTTGTATGTGGCTTGTAAAGTCATAATTAGCAGTAAATGCTAAGCTCTGTGTGGACAGTAACGATTAAACTGCTTCTTATGTATCAGGCAGTTTCAATATGCTATTGCTACTATACATCATTGCAATACATAAATCAAGTGTAAAATTATACATTTTTTAATTGACAAGACTGAATAAAAGTGTAAAATATAAAGAATAAAATGAATAATATACACAATAGAACGCATAAAAATTCACAACACAAAATTGCGCAGAAGCAGACAAAAGACTTTTGCCGGAATTGTGTAGCCATTGAAAGCGGGCTTATAAATATATATTGCAGGCACCAGGTATCTATTTTATAATCAAATATATAAATTCGGAAGTTGATGAAAAAATAAATTGGAAAGGGATACTTTTTGAAAAGGGAGTTGGGAAAAAGATGGGCAAAAAAAGGATTCGAATGATTTTACTGGTACTGGCAATTGGAGGCGTCTGGTTTGGGCTGCTCGTTTTGTGTGCGCTGGGCGCTAAGGGCAGGGATACCGTTATGACAAGCACAGAGACGGAACCGGTTTATAATCATTTTCCAGATTTGCCGGAGACATCAGAGATTGCGTGGTGCAGCAGGTCTACGGGCGGGATCGGGTTGGTGAACCATTGGCTTTATATCTTTGCCTTTTATGACCATGATATCCGTGGCGAACTGCAGGAAATGGCAATGGGCGATGTGTGTGAGGACATTGAATTGTACTATGAGCCCGATGAAGTGAAAGGGCAGAGATGGAGAAGTCTTGGGAAGGAGCAGCATGCGACTTATGCGTTTCAGGATGATATTGCGGTGACGGATCAATTGTCGACGCAGGTCTATATCAATGAGACGGGAACAATCCTCTATATAGAGGCGTATTGGGATTAGGGGGATTAGGGGGATAAAAAATGGTTAAAGAAAAGTTCAACGAGCTTTTGGTGGTTATGGAACGGCTCCTGATGCAGGAAGGATACCAGAAGGGCAGAAAAAAGGGAACCTATCAAAAGGCGGTATCGGGTAAGATTATAAAACTGCGATTGATCCTTGGTTCTGTGAGACAGCATGGAAATCTGGGGGAAATCAGTATTTTTGCAGCGCTTGAGTACCCGGAGGTGGAAGAGCTGGTTTCGGCATTAAAGGACGAGCAGTACAAAAAAGGGAAGAATATTTTCGAACGGCAGATCGGGGCGCTGTGCGAGAAGTCAAATGTGTTCTTTCTGATTTCCAGTGACAGTGATATGGAATCTGTCGGCGCTATGATATGGGCGTATCTTGCCCGGTTTGTATTTCCGCTGATGCGCGAGTATGAGGATGATCACAAATTGCTTGGGAAATTTGCAGGTAAGACTACTGCATGGCGGTGGAATTACTCTTCGATGGCAAAGTTCGATATCGATTTCTATCTGAAATGGATCGCACTGTGCGTGTTGACAGGGCATATTCGCGAAGCGTTCCTTGTCCTGGAAAACATTTCGAAGAGATATCAATGTCAATCAGCGATAGAAACAAATGTTCTTAAAGAGCGGCTGGGTGTATTATGTTCCGGCAGAAAGCAGGTCAAATCCCGTTCTCTGCTGTTTGATGGAAGAGTGTTGATCGACCCTGGGAAAGAGGAGTTGGAAAAGGCAATCCTGGAGTTGGACGGATTGATGCTGTATTATTTGATTTTGGAGGACTCTGTGGGGGGAAATTATCTGCAGATTGCTGGCGGCTCCGGGGAGTACACTTTGGAAATCCGGTTGTACCATGGGCAGGAATACACGCATTACCGGGCGGAGACGGACAGTGGGAATACACAGAAGAGAACGATCTTTTATGGACATACGAACATTACACTGCAGGCTAATCAGGTTTTGTCATTTGACCAGGTGTATGAGATCGTCTGCAGATATCTTGACGGGCAGGAATTATTGCACAGTGCGTATCATTGGACAACACTTGATATTTAACTGGCGGCGGTTAGGTTATTGGGTTTTTTTTATAATTTGGTGAAAATAGTTGTATTTCTTATGACAATCAACTATTATGGAAAAGTACGATTTATTAGGAAGTGTTCTGTGTTACAGTTTGCAGGGCTGGATCGCGGCATGTTTTTAGGAAGGATGGCAGATTGGGTATGGTAAGGTTGATGACGGTTGAGGATTATGACCAGGTGCGGGCGTTGTGGATGACGATCAAGGGATTTGCCATCAGAAGCATTGACGATTCGAGAGAGGGCGTGGAGCGTTTCTTAAGACGTAATCCCACGACAAGCGTAGTGGCTGTGGAGGACCAGAAGGTAGTGGGTGCGATTCTGTGCGGACACGACGGCAGACGCGGCTGTCTGTATCATGTATGTGTTGATCCAGAGTACCGCAGGCGCGGGATCGGCAAGGCGATGGTCGTATTCTGTATGGACGCGCTGAAGGAGGAGAAGATCAATAAGGTGAGCCTGATCGCGTTTACCAAAAATGATATCGGAAATGCATTCTGGCATAGTGTTGGCTGGAAACAGCGCGAGGATCTGAACTATTACGATTTTGTGCTCAACAGTGAAAATATTGAGGCGTTTAACAAATGAATTGTCATATATGATATGGAAGGAAGCAGGTTTATGGGAACGGTGCAGGAATTATATGAGAGCTTCTGGCTGAAAGAGATACAGCACAATGATGAACAGTACGACAGTGATGCGTACTGGTTGATCGAGTACCTGATGGCGTTTCAAAAGGGCGATTTTAGCGGAAAAGGCGATTTTGTAAATTGTTTTACAAAGTCGAAACAGAGAGAAGTGCTCAGCGTAGGGATGCGGATCTTTATGGCGGTCTGCAACCATGATGATTTTGAGCTGTTGATGAACTTTTTTGAAAATCCCGATGACTATGATGATTTTAGAACTTTTCTGGTGTCGGTCACAGAGTCCTTGTCGTATCAGTCGATCCCATATCTTCTGGCACTGCATGATCTCTGGTCAGATACCGTTATAGCAGGCGAGATCGCGTTTATTTTAAATGGAATGTTGCATTTTGCACCGCCGGATGGATTGCCGGAGGGGAAATATGGGCAATATACGACGGAACAGATTGGAGAGGCCTTTTTAGCGTTTCGGGAAAATCATGATCTGGACAGTTATTACTATGATGGAAGAGAAATGTTTCTCGGCGATTTTACAAAACGGTTGATGCAGACTGCGATTTATTGCATGACGAACAATGAGCCGTTTTACAGTGCAGAAATTCCGTCGATCCTGTCGAACAATACAGGGATAGCGTGTCCAGTCAGACCTGATGAACTTGTCGGCGAGGAGAAAATTGGTGCAATTTTGGACTATATTGACCAGCTGCCGAAGGAAACGTATCAGAGAGGGTGTAAATATTTTTATGGGCACTTGATCGAATAAAAAGTACGGGATTGGATGTTCACAAATAAAGATAATTATCCGTGCTGTTTTGCATGCACGGAATTGGTTTTTCTGAATCCGCGGGTGCAATTGGAACAGCATCATATAGAGATGGCCGAGTGGATGCCGGGAATGCACATCAAGGTAGTTTATTGACGGATTTGAATAGATAATAGCAATATAGGGACAGGAATGGTTACTGTTCACGCCCTGTATGATTTTGGCATAATTTCATTTCAGGAAGGCGTAAACAGCATCAATTTGGCGCACGATTTTCACTGCGTTGACAAGTGAACTGTAACCAGGAATGTTCTCATGATAGGAGGATTAGACGATGGAACAGATCAGGGGCGGCGTGACTGCCGCAAAGGGTTTTGAGGCAGCGGGCACGGCGGCAAACATTAAGTATAAGGACAGGATGGATATGGCGCTGATCTACAGCAGTGCGCCGTGTAAAGTGGCAGGGACATTTACGACCAATGTAGTGAAAGCGGCGCCGGTCCTGTGGGATCAGGAGATTGTAAAGAATAGTCCTTATGCGCAGGCAGTGATCGTGAATGCAGGAATCGCGAATGCCTGTACGGGAAAGCAGGGCATGGACTACTGCCGCGGGGAGGCACAGACGGCGTCGGGGCTGTTAAATATTCCTGAAAATTCCGTTCTGGTAGGCTCCACCGGTGTGATCGGTATGCAGCTTCCAATGGAGCGCATTAACGAGGGCATCCGGAAGCTCGCGGCGGCAAAAGACGGCTCCATTGAGGCAGGAACAACAGCTTCCAGGGCAATCATGACGACTGATACAGTCAACAAGGAAATCGCAGTCACGATGGAACTTGAGGGTAAGACTGTCACGATCGGCGGCATGAGCAAGGGCTCTGGAATGATTCACCCGAATATGTGTACGATGCTTGCCTACATCACAACGGATGCGGCAATCAGCAAGGAACTTTTGCAGGAGGCATTAAGCAAGAGCATTATTGATTCTTACAATATGATATCCGTCGACGGCGACACCTCGACAAATGACACTTGTCTCGCGCTTGCAAACGGACTGGCGGGGAACGCCGAAATCAAGGAAAAGGGCGAGGCGTATGACAAATTCTGCGAGGCGCTGGATTTTGTCAATACCTATCTTGCAAGAAAGATGGCAGGGGATGGAGAGGGCGCGACGGCACTGTTCGAGACGACTGTCATCAACGCGGCGACAAAGCAGGAGGCGAGAATCCTGGCAAAGTCGGTGATCGGTTCGAGCCTGTGCAAGGCGGCGATTTATGGTCATGATGCGAATTTTGGCAGGTTTTTGTGTGCGCTTGGCTACTCGGGCGTGCAGTTTGATCCGGAAAAGGTGGAGCTTTTCTTTGAGAGCAAGGCAGGCAGACTGCTGATCTACAAGGATGGCGCAGCGACGGACTACAGCGAGGAGGAAGCGACAAAAATCTTGTCGGAGCCGGAGGTTACGGTGCTTGTCGACATGAAGATGGGAGCAGAGACCGCGACGGCGTGGGGCTGCGACCTGACGTATGATTATGTGAAGATCAACGCGGATTACCGGTCGTAAGGATGCAGCAAGTGTCTATTATTATATAGGTACGGGAGGGAAGATCAGTATGGAGAAGCGGAAAGGCGAATATACATTGGAGGATTATTATAATATGCCGGAAGACAGGCGTGTCGAGCTGATTGACGGGGTGATATATGATATGGCGGCGCCGACGCCGTTGCACCAGCTGATCGCGGGTGCGGTGTACGCCGGGATTCGGGCTTTCATAAGGGAAAACGGAGGTGACTGCATACCATTTATAGCGCCTGCCGATGTACAGCTGGACTGTGACAGCAGGACAATGGTGCAGCCAGATGTGTTCATTTTATGTAAGAGGGATAAGCTGAAACGTTTTGGAATCTACGGGGCGCCGGATTTCGTGCTGGAAATCTTGTCAGACTCTACCAGAAAGAAGGATATGACTGTGAAGCTGGCGAAGTATATGGAAGCCGGCGTCAGGGAATACTGGGTGATCGATCCGGAGAAAAGGCTGTTGATCGTATACATTGGAGAGGAAGAGGGCATTCCGCGGCTCTATCCGCTGCAGGGTGATGTCGGCATGGATCTGTACGACGGAAAACTTCGTATTGACTTAAATGAAATCAATGATTTAATTGACCGGTTTGGCAGCCTTGAGGAGTAGAATCAGGGTATTTATGGAAAGGAGTACAGTTATAAAAAATGAAAGAACAGGACATGAACAAAATTCTGTCAAAGGCGGAGGTGCTGATCGAGGCGCTTCCCTACATACAGAAGTTTAACAGAAAGTATATCGTTGTGAAATACGGCGGAAGCGCCATGAGCAACGAGGAGCTGCAGAAGAATGTCATCAAGGACGTGACGCTCCTAAAGCTGGTTGGATTTAAGCCGATCATCGTGCATGGCGGTGGCAAGGAGATCAGCAAGTGGGTTGGCAAAGTGGGTATGGAATCACAGTTTGTGAACGGCCTGCGTGTGACGGACGAAGCAACGATGGAAATTGCGGAGATGGTGCTCAACAAGGTCAATAAAAGTCTGGTGACAATGGTTCAGGAGCTCGGCGTGAAGGCGGTCGGCGTCAGCGGAAAGGACGGCGGACTGCTGAAGGTGGACAAGAAGTACGCGGACGGACAGGACATCGGGTTTGTAGGAGATATCAAGGAAGTCAATCCCAAGGTGCTGTTTGATTTGATTGAAAAGGATTTTCTGCCGATTGTCGCCCCGATCGGCCTCGATGACAATTTTCAGACTTACAATATCAATGCGGACGATGCGGCATGTGCCATTGCAAAGGCGGTTGGTGCAGAGAAGCTCGCATTTTTGACGGATATCGAAGGGCTGTACAAGGATATCAATGACAAGTCTTCCTTTATCTCGAGAATTTCAGCGTCACAGGCGGAGAAACTGATCGAGGACGGCTTTATCGGCGGCGGTATGCTTCCGAAGCTTGGCAACTGCACCAGCGCGATCAAGAACGGCGTTAACCGCGTGCATATCCTTGACGGACGGATCCCGCACTGTCTGCTGCTGGAGATCTTTACCAGAAACGGGATTGGTACGGCGATCGTTAAGGATGAAGACCTGGAGAGTATGGACCGGGAAGTATGAAGGCTTCAAATGACGAAAGCCTCTGGGGACGGTGAAACAAGCGGTGCTGTCTGCCATGAATGACACGCGGTCGGCACACTGGTCATCAGCAGAAGTAGTGAACAGATAGATAGAAATAGTAGGAATTGATAGAAACAGATACAATAGATGGAGATTATAATATGAATATGAAAGAATACATTGATGAAGCCGAGTCGGCGTTGCTCCACACCTACAACCGCTACCAGATCGTGTGGGATCGGGGAGACGGTATGTACATGTACGATATCGAGGGGAAAAAGTACCTTGATTTCGTGGCAGGGATCGCGGTATTTGCACTGGGGTACAATAACCAGGCGTACAATGATGCGTTGAAAGCGCAGATTGACAAGGTGATCCACACATCAAATTACTATTACAATATTCCAGCGATCGAGGCTGCCAAAAAGCTGAAAAAGATTTCCGGAATGGACAGGATCTTTTTTACAAACAGCGGTGCGGAGGCGGTCGAGGGTGCATTGAAGGCTGCCAGAAAATACGCATTTTTGAGAGACGGGCATACGGACCACGAGATCATTGCCATGAACCACTCGTTCCACGGAAGAACGATGGGCGCCCTGTCTGTGACGGGGAATCCGCATTACAGGGAGGCGTTTGAGCCATTGATCGGTAATATTAAATTTGCGGATTTCAATGATTTTGAGAGTGTCAGGGCACAGGTGACGGATAAGACCTGTGCGATCATTTTTGAGACGGTGCAGGGAGAGGGCGGCATCTATCCCGCGACGGAGGAGTTTCTCAGACAGATCAGGGCGCTCTGCGATGAGAGGGACATTTTATTGATCCTGGACGAGATTCAGTGCGGCATGGGGAGAACGGGAACCATGTATGCATGGCAGCGGTACGGTGTGAAGCCAGACATTATGACGAGTGCCAAGGCGATTGGCTGCGGCGTTCCTGTCGGCGCGTTTCTGATGACGGAGAGGGTTGCGCAGAATTCCCTGACGAGCGGCGACCATGGAACGACTTACGGCGGCAATCCGCTTGCGTGCGCTGCAGTCTCGAAGGTGATCGATTTGTTCGAGGAGCAGAATATCCTGGCAAATGTCAATGAGACGGGGGCATATCTCTATGAAAAGCTCGATGCGCTGACTGCGAAATATGAGTATATCAAGGCGCACAGAGGCGTCGGGTTGATCCAGGGGCTCGAATGCGACGGACCTGTGAGCGGCGTGATCAACAGGGCGATCGAGAAAGGGCTTCTGCTGATCAATGCAGGCACGAATATTATTCGGTTCATTCCGCCGCTGATTGTGTCAAAGACGGACGTGGACCATATGATTGAGATTGTCGATGCCTGTTTTGAGGAAACAGAGCGTGTTTGAAAACGCTTTCTGCCAGATTTGTGACAAAGATGACTGGCAATATCAAAAGAGGAAAGTCTTTGACTGTGCTATATTGAGGGATACAAAGGAACATAAAAGGCAAGGTTCGCAGAAAGAGTTTGATCAGCGGATTGAAAAGCCAGATACAAAGGAACAGAAAAGGCAAGGTTCAAAAGCTGCTGTCTGGAATGGGGAACGGCGGCAGGAGGAATGTTATGAGGAATAGTAATGAAACACAATAAATTGAAAATGAGGCTGTCGTGGGTGGCAGCCGCGCTTGTGCTGGTAGTGGTTGTGTTCGGTGCGGGATTGTTTTATAACAGATGGCGCGGTGAAAGAAATGGTTCTCCGGCGGAGTTTGGGAACCGAAAGGAGACGATCCATCTGTGGTATACAGATGATGCCCTGACAAACTATCTGAACAGTAAGGCTCTGGAATTTTATGATCGTACAGATATCCGGGTGGACGTACAGCTTGTATCAGGACTTGAATATTTAGAGGCAGTGAATGCAGCCAGTCTGGATGAAACGGCGGATACACCGGATCTCTATATTCTAAGCAACGATTCTTTGGAGAAAGCATATCTGGCGGGGCTTGCGACACAATTGCCCGATACTGCGCCTGTCTATGAAGAGCGGTTGTTTAGCCAGGCTGCGCGGAATGCAGTGATGTACAACGGAAAATATGTAGCGTGTCCGATGTACTTTGAGACAAGCGCACTGCTTTACAACAAGACCTATCTGCAGCAGATTGCGGATGAGGCAAACGGCATGGGGAGCGGGGAAGATAATGGCGGAGAACAGTCTGGCGAAACAGCGGGAGAGCAGACAGTGACTGCGGAACAGCTGATTCCCACGTCGATTGTGGATATCCTGACCTTTGCGGACCAGTATTCGACGCCGGAGAATGTGGAGTATTTCTTCCGCTGGGATGTGTCGGATATTTTTTACAATTACTTTTTTATAGGTAATTATATATCGGCAGGCGGGGCGGCCGGGGATGACAAATCCCTGATTGACATTTACAACACAGAGTCCGTGTCCAGCCTGAAAGTGTATCAGCAGATGAACCAGTTCTTTTCCATTGATACCAAGGAAACGAACTATGATACGATTCTGCAGGAATTTCAGGAGGGTAAGACGATCTATACGATTGCGACGAGCGACTGCATCAGAAAACTTGATGAGGCGGCTGAGAATGGTGCGTTTGTCTATGAATATGGGGTTGCAAAACTACCGGACATCAATCAGGAGCTTGCGACCAGAGGGATGTCCGTAACAAATGCGCTTGTCATCAACGGGTATTCTGAACACAAAGAGTCCGCGGGGCGTCTGATGGAGTTCTTGATCAAAGATGCGAATGCGGATCTGTACAGCATGACAGGTAAGTTGTCGTCGGTAATTCAGGACACCTATGAGAATGAGCAGGAAGCCGTTTTTGTGGAAAATTATGCGGAATCCGTTCCGATTCCCAAGATGCTGGAAACCGGAAACTTCTGGGTGGAGCTTGAGATCTGTTTTGCCAAAGTATGGGACGGCGAGGATGCGAACACACAGCTAAGACAACTTTCGGAGCAGATCAAGACGCAGCTTGCGGGGGAACCGGTTACGGAAGAACCGATCGAGGATCCACAGGTGGAACTGCTGCCGGCTGTAGAGTACGAGGAAGGCACTGGCGAACTGGATGTGAGTCCGGAAACGCAGGGGGATTTGGAATAGTGGTGTATCAGGATCACGAAATAATTGAATAAATTTTTGGGAATATTCCAATCATAGTATGTAGACAAGGTGACATGTCACCAATAATTTGTTAACAGTTCCTTATAGAAGAGGTATTGAGCCAGGGAGGTTTACGTTACTATGATTGGATTTTTTATTGCTTTGATATCGGGAGCACTGATGAGTGTGCAGGGAGTGTTTAACACGAAAGTGACAGAGGCGTCAAGTATGTGGGCGGCGAACGCGTTTGTGCAGTTTACCGCGTTTCTTGTGTGTATCCTGGCGTGGCTGTTTGCAGACAGGACTTCCTTTCGGGACGTGATAGCTGTCGAACCCAAATATTTTCTGCTTGGCGGTGTTATGGGGGCATTTATCACATTGACGGTCATCAAGAGCATGGATGCGTTAGGGCCGGCAAAGGCGGTGATGCTGATCGTGATCTCACAGCTCATCATCGCATATCTGATCGAGCTCTTCGGACTGTTTGGCGTGGAGAAGCAGCCGTTTAGCTGGCGGAAAGTCATCGGCGCATTGGTGGCAATCGGAGGATTTGTGCTGTTTAAGTGGGAAGTGTGAGAAGAACTTCTAGCCACTCGCAGCATAGGCTGCTTCGCGGAGAAGTTCTAAGTCTCACGCTGAAGAATCGCAAGTAGATTTCACCTAAGAAAATCTAAAGCTTCACACAGAAGAACGCAAAGGACAGCGTTCTTCATCGATCCTTGATGGGGCGGTAGTTTCCTCCTTCGAGGTTGAGGCTCTCCGACTCAAAGCCGTAAGGATTCATGCAGCAGGCCTGGGAGTTCTTGAAATATACCCACAGCCTGTCGCCGTAGTGTAACCAGTCACTGCCCTGTTTGGTATACTGGTACCAGCCGATCCTGTCGGCGTACAGGCTGCGGCTGGCTGCCACGATGGCCTGCTCGATGGTGCAGATGCTGTTTGGGGAAAGTGTGGTCTCGTCGGTGCCGCTGATGAGCCCCAGGGCGTTCATAAAGGCCATAGGCTCCCTGGCCCAATCGGCGAGCTGGTCGGCGTCGGTGTAGCTGCCCAGCTTGGATTCGTAGACGGTGTATTCTGTATCCGAGTTGTTCTTCACCCACTGAAGCGCCCCATATATGCCGGCGGCCATCTGCTGGCGGGTCAGAGCGCCGTTGGGATCGAAGCGCCCATCGCCTACGCCGCTGGTGATGCCGGCGGCAGCGGCCTTGCGGGCATACTCGTCATCGGTGTCGGTAAAGGTGCCGGAGGGGGCGGGGGTGATGGCCTTGCCTGCCATCGTCTCTGCCAGCCTCACGGCTATGGAGCTGAACTGCAGGCGGTTAACAGCGGCGGTATAGTCGCTGCCCATGAGGGAGACATCGATCAGGCCCGCCTCGGAGGCTGCCAGCACCTCGCCGGTGGCCCAGGCGTCTATGTTTGCCGGGATGAACGTGTTTTGGGCTATGGCGTAGGTGTCGTAAGAGCTTTTCTTCCCCACGACGGTGTTCGACAAGGCGTGGTTATAGTAGGCGCCGGTGCCGTCTGCGGCCCAGAATTTCTTCTCGCTGGCGTCAGCGGCCTGCCGCCTGTCCTTTCCGCAGTTCTCGCAGACGTAGAGGTATACCCTGTCGCCGTTGGTGTTTAAGCCCAGGAAGTGCTCGTCGGTAACGACCTTATTGACAAAGCTATGGGCAGTGTTCCTGCCGCCGTCCTCCCCGTTGTCAAAGGAACCGACAGTGGGATAGAAGGTGTGGCTGGGGTTATATTCGCACTTGCCGCACTTGGAGCAGGAGTAGTAGAACTTAGCGTCGGTGCTGCAGGTGGGGTAGGTGCAGCGGCGGTCTTCGCTGATATACTGATAGGTGTAGCTGTGGTTGACGCACCAGTCCCGTGCCGCGTTCTTGCCCGCCCGTGCGGCGGCATATACGTCGCTGCCGGAGTAGAGCATTACCTTGCAGCCGGGCGCGGGATGGTCAGTATAGGTGGGGCCGTTGGGATAGAGGCTGTCGGGAATGAACACTGTGCAGTTCTGGGAGATAAAGTCGCCAGTTTGGTTCTTATAGGATTCGATATTGCCAAGGGTTCTCAATATGCCGTCGATGTCACACCTGGGACTGAGCCACAGCTCGGTGCAGTTGGGAAATCTATCCAGCGAGGGATCGTCCGCCCGATAGTAGTCATAGACCACACGGGTGACACGGTAGTGGTTAATGGTAGTACTCGAGCTGATTTTGGGCAAGTTCTTGTTGTCTATGGTTTCCCCGTCCAGAGTGTAGAATATACTGTTGGGACCATACACCGATCTGATTATGGCGCCATTGGTGAGAAATGGTTTATAGTCTTCAATATCTGTACCCTTCAGCGTCTCCTCGTTGACTAGCAGGGTGATGGGGCTGCCCAGGGGGTAGTTGGCATCAGCCTCGGCCCGGGACCAGCGGCTTGCCAGATCCTGTGCGTGGGCCTTCTCGTCCCGGGCGTCCTGCCTCGCCAGCTTCTCCGCCTCTTCCCTGGCATTTTCCTCAGCGATCTGTGCATCGGTCTTCAGGGCTGGGAAAGTGTAGGATGCGGTGATGGTCCGGTGGTCATCGGACAAGGTAAACTCCTTTGTATGGTGCAGGCTGATGATGGCTGAGTCCGTCTTAAACTGGGAGTTTGGGCGGCTGTCCTCGATGTGGCTGGTGACGGTGACGGTGTAGGCTACCCCTGCCTTGAAGCAGCCATTGGCGTCCAGCTCGCCGGACCACACCACATTGGTGACAACAGCGTATTTGGCTGTGCCCGTTGTGGCGGGCTTTTTGCCCACGGCGGGCTCTTCCACCGTCACACTGGCGGTGAAGGTATGCGCTGCCAGGGCGGTGATGGGCAGCAGGGCCAGGATCATCACTATGGACAGCAGTAGACTGATCAAACGTTTCTTTTTCATGTGGAATTCCTCCTTAAATAATTCTTACTTGTTCTGATAAGCCCGGTAAAGGTAAGGCACGATCTGGCCCCAGACCACGGGCTGAGCGAAGTAGTTCTTCTCCCGTCACGTCGTACTTTTCAGATAGGCGGCGGGGATTTTGATGTACACGGTCGTTCAATCTGCACTGTAATTATACGCGCCATCCACTCTAAAAGGAGAGACGGCACATGAATCGCACTTCAAATGTACTGAATCGTCATTTGTTTACAAAAATAGCCGTAGGATCAACTGTCTGTTTCCCGCCAGGAAGGTACATCCGCCGCCATACTGCTCTGCAATGGCACGAATGCTCTGCACTCTGATTCCGTGGATCGGTCCGTTCAGCAAAGGCGGAGAGAATGAGGTTGCCCTGGAGGCGGACAGCAATTTGTGAAGATTCGACCAACGGGAAAATCGAGAGATTGTACGACTCGCATTTCTGTGCTATGATAGAGGAAATAACGTGAATACTGAGCTTTGAGCAGGAATAATGGTAAGAAGTGGCAAAGGGCAGCGTTCTTCCCAGATTGTTTGTGCCGCTGGGGCGGCATGACTGGAAGTGTGCTAGTGCATGTTAATACGCTCTGGAAGGAGTACATATTGATGAAATTACTACATATTTCAGATCTTCACATCGGAAAGCGGGTGAATGAATTTTCCATGATTGAGGATCAAAAATACATTTTGCGGCAAATCCTTGCAATTGCGGATGATCAGCGGGCGGACGCTGTCATGATTGCAGGTGATATCTATGATAAGCCGGTACCGTCCGCGGAGGCAGTGCAGGTGTTTGACTGGTTTCTGACAGAGCTTGCAGACCGCGGGAAACAGGTCTATGCGGTCAGCGGCAACCACGATTCTGCGGAGAGGATTGCATTTGGCGCACAGCTTATGAGCGGCAGGGGAGTGTTTGTATCGCCTGTTTATCGTGGGGACACTGTCATGTATACCATGCAGGATTCCTATGGGGAGCTTTGCCTTTATTTATTGCCGTTTATCAGGCCGGCGGTGGTGCGCCACGCGCTGGAAGGGGCACCGGAGATGGAGGGAAAGGCATTGCCGGAGAGCTATCAGGACGCGGTGGCGCTCGCTGTGGAGCGCATGAATGTGGATTGCAGCAAGCGCAATATTTTGATCGCTCACCAGTTCGTGACGGGCGCAGGACGCTGTGACTCGGAGGAGGTGTCCGTCGGTGGTCTGGACAATGTGGACGCGGACGTTTTTGACGCGTTTGACTATGTTGCGTTAGGACATATTCACAGCCCGCAGTTTTTAAAACGGGAGACAGTACGCTACTGTGGGACACCGTTAAAGTATTCTTTCTCGGAGGCGGAACAGGAGAAGTCTGTCACCGTGGTGGAATTCAGGGAAAAAGGGAATATTGAGATTTCCACAGTGCCGCTGGTACCACTCCACGATATGCGCAAAATTCGCGGAACATATCTGGAAGTGACTGCGCGCTCTTTTTATGCGCACGCCGATGCAGAGGAGATCAACCACCAGAGAGGCACAGTGGGGGCGCAGCGCATTTCCGATTCCTTTCAGAAGAACGCAGACACAGAAGACTATATACAGATCACTTTAACGGACGAGGAGGATATTCCGGACGGTCTGCAGAAGTTGCGCATTATCTATCCGAACCTGATGCGTCTGGAATATGACAACAGCCGTACCAGACAGAGCCGTTTTATAGAACGCGCCGAGGAGATTGAGCAGAAGACAGAACTGGAATTGTTTGCGGAGTTTTATGAGCTGCAGAATAATCAGCCGATGAGCGACGAACAGGCAGCGTTTGCAGCACAATTGATTGAGAAATGCAAGGAACTGTCCGGAGACTGCCGATGACCTGGCATCATTTTGGACAGTTCCTGATTGAATAAATGAAAGGGGCAGAGCGTAGATGAAACCAGTAAAGCTGATTTTAAGTGCTTTCGGACCATATGCGGGCAATACAGAGATTGATTTTGGGCGTTTGGGCAGACAGGGGTTGTATCTGATCACCGGAGATACCGGTGCGGGGAAAACGACGATTTTTGATGCGATCGTGTTTGCCTTGTATGGGGAGGCAAGCGGCGATGTGCGGAAGGCCGATATGTTTCGCAGCAAATACGCGGGAGACGAAGTGCCGACCTTTGTGCTGTTTACCTTTGAACATCGAGGAAAGTGTTATCAGGTAAAACGCAATCCGGAGTATCAGCGCCCCAAGGGGAGAGGGACGGGCTACACGACGCAGAAGGCGGAGGCAGAGCTGGTTTATCCCGACGACAGAGCGCCCGTCACAAAATCGAAAGAAGTGACAAAGGCGGTGACGGATCTGATCGGTCTGGACCGGAGGCAGTTTACACAGATCGCGATGATCGCGCAGGGCGATTTTCAGAAATTGTTACTGGCAGGCACGGAGGAGCGGGGAAATATCTTCCGGCAGATTTTTAAGACAGGGCTGTATCAGACATTACAGGGGAAACTCAAGGATGCGGTCAAAGAACAGTGGGTGGAATACAGCGAACTGAAACGGAGTATCAGCCAGTATATGGATAGCATTGTGTGCGCGCAGGACACGCCGGCGGCGGAGAAGATGCGGCAGATGCAAAAGGAAAAATTTGACGGAAGGGTTGTTGAGGGGCTGGAGGTGCTGGGGCAGCTTTGCACGCAGGATGAAGCCATATTAAAGGAACTGGACCAACAGATTGAAGGACTGGATCGGAAGATTGAACAGGAAAACCAGCTGATCGGCAATATCCATAAAATCCGTCAGCAGCAGGAAGAACTTTCCAAAAATCAGGAACTGTTGGTGCAGTTGGAGCCCGAGCTGCAGGAGAGTGCGGAGCATTACCGCGAGGCAGAGCAGAATGAGGCAGAGTGCGGACAGCTTACGCTTGTAGTCAGGGAACAGCAGAAAAATCTTGGGCTGTTTGATCACTTGCAGCAGGCACAGGAAGCGCTTACTAGGATGCAAAAGGCAATCAGGCAGGAGACAGAGCGCAAACAGGAGTTGGCAGAACGGCAGCAGAGGTTGGAGACAACGTTAAAGGAGGATTCGGAAGCGTTGAAGGCACTTGCCCTTGCTGGCGAGGAAAAGGCGCGGCTGGAAAATCATAAGGAAAAAGTGCAGCAGCAGATCACGAGTCTGCGGCAGCAGCAAAGCAGCTGGGAGCAGGAATTAACGCGGCAGCAGGAGACAAAACAGAGCCTTGTCAACGAGCAGGAACACGCGGCGGCGCTTGCGGTAAAGACTGCGCAGCTGCAGGAAAAGATCGCGCAATTGTCGGACAGGGATACACTGCTTTCTGTGACAGAGGAATTGCGAAAAAGGCTTGCAGAGCAGGAAAAACTGTTAGAGCAGGCGCAGACGGAACAGAAGAAAAACCAAAACCAGCGGCAGCAGATTGCCGGTACGATTGCGAAGTTACAGAAAGAAGAGGCATCGCTCTGCGAGGTGCAGTCGCAGCGCAGAGCAGAGCTTGAGCGCCTGAAAAACGCGGGGGAGACGGAAATCCAGTGGCAGCATAAGACGGATCGCGCAAAAGAACAGCTCACAGAGTTCGAGGGGCAAAGGGAGGAGCTGTGCGCGCTTGTTCAGGCTGCAGCGGAGCGCGAGGCGGCACAGCACAAGGCACAGGAGCAGACAGAGGCACATCAGAGACAGCAGGCGCTTTGGCGCGATGAGTGGGAGCGTGTAAAAGACGCAGATACCCGTATCTTAAAGCTTGTGCAGGAACAAAAAGACATTGAGGAACAAAAACACACTTGCAAGAAGCTGTCAGGTGAAATCAAACTTTTCGAGAAACAGGAGACCAGTCTGCGTGCCGCACAGGAAGCATATCAGCAGGCTGCAGTTGAAAAGGAGCAGATCGGCGCAGATTATAGAGATACGGAGCAGCGCTTTTTGGACGCGCAGGCGGGAATGCTCGCACGCTTCTTACAGGAGGGAGCGCTTTGCCCTGTCTGCGGTTCCACACATCACCCAATCCTTGCACAAATCCCAAAGACAGCGCCAGAGAAAGAGGAAGTCGAGAGCAAGAAGAAACTGTTTACAGAAGCAGAGAAAAAGGCAGAGGGGCTCAGTGTCACGGCAGGGCATAGTAAAGAACGACTGGAAGAGCAGAGACAGGTTGTATCAGAGCTCGCGGACAGTGTTTTTGGTGAAGTGCGTGAGCGCAGGACCGTTTACGGTGATGAGCCGACAGCGGTGTCAGAAGGAGTTGGCGAGATCGATATTTTGAAGCTGCAAAGTCAGCTTGCAGAGAAAGAACAGCAGCTCAAGGCGAAAGCAAAGGAGCTTGCTGCGGCTGTGAAAAAGGCAGAGGGCGATCAGAGCCGCAAAGAGGAATTGGACAAGCGGATCAAAGAGGGGGAGACAACGCAGAATAAGCTGAATACACTGTTACAGCAGGAAAACCAGGCTTTGGCGGCAGTGCAGGGCAAACTTGACGAGAAGCGCCGTCAGTGGGAGCAGATGATCGCACAGCTGCAGTTTCCGGATACCGTTGGCACAGAAGAACAGGCGATGGTACAATACCTGCAGCAGAGACTTGCACAGTGCAGGGAACAGTTCAAGCAGGCAGCGGCGGATAAAAAGCGTCAGGAACAGCTAACCCGCGAGGAGGAAGGCTGCGAGGAAGAAAAAAGGCAGCTGCAGGAACAGATCGGAGAACAGGCGTCACGGCAGGCAGAATGCACAGGACAGGATCGGACATTGCAGAAACAGATTACAAACGAGATGGAGAAAGCCGGGAAACTGTGTGGGGAAGTGTTAGAACATATCGCGCAGATCAAAGAGTGGAATGAAGTGTCAGAATACGTTAGGGATGCAAATAACACAGAACATAGTGTACAGCAAACATTACAGTCGATGCTTTCCAGTATAAAAAATAATGCGCAAAAGTTATCAAAGTGCGCTGCAGCACTGTCAAAATCAATCGCGTTTCGCAGACAGCTGGAAACACAGCACAGGCAGGCAGAAGAGGTCTTGTCAGCAAGCAATGCAGTCATTGTCAATCTGGAGAAGGAACTAGAGGGAATCAAGAGCCTGCAAAGAGAGAAGGCAGGGCGGCTTCTTAAGAGTCTCCAGGATCAAGAATCACAGAGCCTTTGCGTACAGGAACCACAGCTTGGCGGTATCAATCCAGAGTCCGCAGAGATTCCAGCGGAAGTATTGCACGATAGCGTCGGCCGTATCACACAGCAGTTAGAAAAGCAGTTAAACGGGCTGTTGGAAGAGCTGGAACAAAATCGCGGGAAACTCCTGACAAAACAGCGTCTTGAGCAGAAGATTCCAGAGACAGAGGAAACGATCAAGGCACTTGTTCATGACATACAGAAAGCTGAAGTTTTCCTGACAAAGCAGACAGCGGAGAGCAGCGCTAAGACAAAGGAAATCGTCAGCCTGCAGGAACAGCTGGGAACAGAGCCCAAGGAGTCCGTCGAACGGCAGATTCAGGCATTGACCCAGCGCATCCAGACATTGCAAAAAGCGTTCCAGACGGCAAAAGAGCAGTACGAAGCGTATAAGGACCGCAAAGGACGTCTGCTGGCGGCTGTCGAAACCCTGAAAAAGCAGCTGGACGCAGCTGGCGACGCGGCTAAAATGCAGGAGGAAGATGTGCTTGCGCGGCGGGAAAAGTGGCAGCAGGAGAAAAAGGAGCGGAATGAACAGCGTGACCAGAAGAAAACGGCTGTCTCTACCAACCGTGAGATCTATGGGAAAGTGACAGCAAAGCAGGAGAATATTCTGGCAGTCGAAAAGAAATATGTCTGGATGAAAGCGCTGTCCGACACGGCGAACGGAACATTAAGCGGCAAGCAGAAAGTCGAGCTTGAGACTTATATCCAGATGACCTACTTTGACCGGATTCTGCGCCGGGCAAACCTGCGGCTGATGACAATGAGCAGCGGGCAGTATGAGCTCAAGCGCGAGGAGGGCAGCGAAAACCGCAAAGAAAAGGCTGGTCTCGAGCTCTGCGTGATCGACCACTACAATGCGACAGAGCGCAGTGTCAAGACACTGTCCGGTGGTGAGACTTTTGAGGCGTCGCTTTCGCTTGCCCTTGGTCTGTCGGACGAGATTCAGTCCTACGCCGGAGGGATACAGATGGACTCCATGTTTGTGGATGAGGGGTTTGGCTCACTGGACGAGGAGGCGCTCGGGCAGGCTATGAAAGCATTGCAGCAGCTGACCGAGGGGAACCGCTTAGTTGGCGTCATTTCCCATGTCTCCGAACTCAAGGAGCAGATCGAGAGGAAGATCATCGTCACAAAATGCCGCGGTAAAGATGGCGTGAGCAGCAGCGCGGTGGTGGAGTAGATGGTTGTAAAACAGAGGGAAGTTGTGTATGATATAAAAAAGAAGGGGTGAATCAATACGAGACGCAGATTTAATATCGCAGGCGTTTGTAATCTAAAAATGCACTATATGATAAGGTTAGATAGCAGATTAAAATGGCAAGGGATGAGACAATGAGGTATTTTAATACAGAAGGAGCATGCAAACCAGAAGAACATTATATGGTAAAACTTGATGACAGGATTGCACAGATAAAAAAAATATTGGTGGACAGAAAAAAATATTTTGTCATCAACCGCGGCAGACAGTATGGAAAAACAACGACGCTGGCTGCGCTGGAGGACTATTTAAAGGAGGACTACATTGTATTGTCGCTCGATTTTCAGCAGATCGGGACTGAAGATTTTGCAAGTGCCGCTGTATTTGCGCATGCTTTTGCCGAGGCAGTCATTGAGATGTTGGAGATCAATGGACTCAGCGACAGGCAGGAGTTATTGGATCCTCTGACAGAGGTTGTGCGGCGGGAAAATAACAGCCTGAAGGATTTGTTTGTGTGTCTGAGCAGAATGTGCAAAAATAGTCTGAAACCAATCGTGCTGATGATCGACGAGGTGGACAGTGCGGGCAACAATCAGGTCTTTGTCGATTTTCTGGCACAGCTTAGAGGGTATTATCTGAAAAGGGATAAGATGCCGATTTTTCATTCGGTAGTCCTTGCAGGCGTTTACAGTATTAAAAATCTTAAATTAAAGCTGCGTCCTGAATCGGAGCACCAGTACAACAGTCCATGGAACATTGCGGCGGATTTTGATATTGATATGAATTTTTCAACAGATCAGATTGCCGCGATGCTGGAGGAGTATGAGGCAGACAATCAGACGGGAATGGATATTCATGCTGTTTCGGAGGATATCTATGCATACACATCAGGCTACCCGGTACTTGTCTCTACAATATGCAAACGCATTGATGAAAGGATCTGTGGGAGCAATGGGTTCGACACTCCACAGCAGGCCTGGACCAGGGACGGCGTGGCGGAAGCGGTGAAAGATATGTTAAAGATGAGCACGCCGCTCTTTGAGAGTATGGTGAGACAGCTTGACAATTACGAAGAGCTGCGCGCCATCATGGAAGGCATTCTGTATCAAGGGAAAAAAATACCATTCAGCCCTGATGAAAAGGCAGTCAGTATGGGCCTGATGTTTGGTTTTCTGACAGAAAGAAACGGTCAGGTGGCGATCGCAAACCGCATTTTTGAGATGTATCTGCTAAATTTATTCCTGACAGAGGAGGCTGTGAAAAGTGAGGTTTATTCCAGGGGCGACAGCGACCGGATTCAGTTTGTCAGGGATAACAGGCTTGATATGGATCTGGTACTGAAAAAGTTTGTCGCGTATTTTACGGAGATCTGCAGCGAAAAAGAGGAGAAGTTCATCGAGAAATACGGGCGAAAATTCTTTCTGCTATATCTGAAACCGATCATAAACGGCACAGGGAATTATTACCTTGAGGCGCAGACAAGAGATGCAAGACGCACGGACGTGATCGTGGATTACCTCGGCGAGCAGTTTATCGTGGAGCTCAAGATCTGGCACGGCAGTGAGTACAACGAGCGCGGCGAGAAGCAGCTGACAGAGTATCTGGATTATTATCACAGGGACAAGGGGTATATGCTGAGCTTTAATTTTAACCAGAAGAAAGAGATTGGCGTGAAAGAGATCCAGATTGGCGGGAAAATAATCGTGGAGGCGGTCGTGTAAAGGAACAAGTGAAACTTCCGGGGGAAAGACATCGAATCATGATTGAAAAACTGCATAACCTATGATAAAATTATGGCATATTTGGAATTGGATTCTAAATATGCCATAATAGTTACAAAGAGGAAAGTGTGTAAAGAAATTCTAAGCGGCCAAAGTACGCCCGCTAAGAATTTCTAAATTACATACTGGAAGAATGCCAAGGGCAGGCATTCTTCTCACGGATTGTTTGAGCCGTTGATGCAAGGGGGATAGATATGGATTATATTTCAAGGGCGTTGGAAGAGCGATTGCGCAAGTATGAAAAGACCTATAAAGCGATTATGGTAACTGGCGCGCGGCAAGTAGGTAAATCGACATTGTTAAAGAGAGTCTTTCCTGACAGGAAATATGTGTCTTTGGATGATCCTTTTCTGGAGCAGCAGGCCAGGGAGGCGGGAGACATGTTTCTGACGTTAAATGCGCCTCCTGTAACAATTGATGAAG
The DNA here is from genome assembly GCA_002491195.1 of Lachnospiraceae bacterium UBA7179. GTDB lineage: Bacteria > Bacillota > Clostridia > Lachnospirales > Lachnospiraceae > COE1. The sequence goes on along the minus strand of DKVL01000107.1, from coordinate 49,217 downwards.
TACAAAGAGCAAAAGAGTTGTTTCGTTATATTAAAATCAAGTGTGATGAGAGTGAGGAGAAAGGATTATTTTGTTTGTCCGGTTCCCAACCGTTTCATTTGATGCAGAATGTATCCGAATCCTTGTCCGGACGAATCGGAATCGTTGAACTTTCCAGCTTATCAATGCGTGAGTGTATGCATGACACGTTCAACAAACATTTTCTTCCCACGCTGGAGTATGTGGCGGAACGGAGAAAATCCCTGCAAAAACCAAAGAATATCTGGGAGATGATTCATAGGGGCGGATATCCTGAATTGCAGAGTGAAGAGAAAGAGTGGAATGCGTTCTATGCAGATTATGTAAAGACCTATCTGGAAAGGGATGTCAGGGAGCTGGCAGCAGTGCACGATCTGAACGTTTTCCGGCAGTTTATGATCGCAGCTGCCGCCAGAACCGGGGAGATACTCAATTATTCCACCATAGCATCGGAGATTGGGAAAGATGTGGCAACAGTAAAAAACTGGATCTCCATATTAGAAGCCTCCGGAATCATTTACTTGTTAGAGCCATACATTTCCAATGTTTTGAAAAGGGCAATCAAATCGCCAAAGCTCTATTTCAGGGATACAGGATTGGTCTGCTATCTTACGAGATGGCTGTCACCGGAGAATCTGGCTTATGGGGCAATGAGCGGGCCTATATTTGAGACATTTGTCGTGTCCGAAATCTTAAAATCATTTGCGAATGAGGGGATGGACTATCGCCACTTTGTATCCTACTATCGCGGGCGCGATAAGAAAAAAGTGAAAGAAAATGGAGAAATATTGGAATTGGAGTCGGAAATTGATCTGATCATTGAGGAAAACGGAGTGTTATATCCCATTGAGATCAAGAAAAATACGCAGGCCAAGGCGGTCATGACCTCGGCATTTTCCGTTTTGGATCAGATTTCCGGAAAACAGAGGGGGATGGGGGCCGTGATCTGCAACTGCCCGGATGTTGGAATGCTCAGGGAGAATATATTGCAGATACCGGTGTGGTATATTTGAAAAATGGATGATGGTGTATTTTGCCGTGTTAAGTTCTTCCTTGGGCATAATATTCTGGAATACAAGTCGCCGGATGACGCGATGAACATTGACACATTCTATAAGGTGCTGTCATATGGAAGGATTCTCTTCGTAAAATGAGCAGGGTATTGAAGGTAGGGAGCAGTGTGATTTGTTTCCAGAGGGAGGATATCACAATACAGAAAATCGGCTGATCATGCCTCTGTTTGCAAGTCCGTATCTATTGAGTAAAGAACTGGGAATCAAAGTTGTACCAATTTCCTTCCCGTAAACTGTACCGATAGCATTAATAGTATCTTTAAAATGAAAATTTACTCTTGAAAATATTACTTATAAGTAATATTATGAAACAAAGGAGGAGGATTGGGATGTGGAAATAGACAAAATATGTATAACAGGGATATTAAATACATATGCTATTTCAAATGTGAAAAAAGAGTTTCGAAAAGTGGTTGCTGAGCCATGGAAAGATGATCCGCCTTGGGAAAGATATCAGCAGAAACTAATTGAAGACTTGGCTGTGTTAGAACAAGAAAAAGAAAGGGCAATTGATCTACCGCAATTTGAAAAATTAAATGGTGTAGATCGGTTATACTGCATAAGACATCCTGAATCTAAAAAGAATGTCAGAGTGATATATACGATTGCAGAGGGTGCGGTGATTTTACTTACAGCCTTTTTGGAAAAGAATAGTGGAGATTATCAAAGAGCGATAAACACGGCTCAAAAGCGATTACAATGGCTTGATCGTTAAGTGTTTTATGGAGGTTTGAATGATGGGAATTGCAGAAAAACTGGCAAAGGCGAAAAATGCAAATTGGATTTCAGAGGGATTTTCTGAAGCTGAAGTGAAAACTATGGTTGAGTTGGCAAAGATTTCTGCACGAATTGAAAGATGCAGAATAGAAATGGGTATGACGCAACAAGAGTTTGCAGAGTATATGGGTGTATCTCAAGGGATGGTTTCTAAGTGGGAAAGCAGGGAGTATAATTTTACAATAAAGACATTGAATGAGATTTGTCAGAAGATTGATTTGGAATTATCTGTAAGTTTAGAAAAGCCTTTTGCAAAATCTGATTATACGATTGTCAGGTGGGATTCAGATATCTCTTCAATGAGAAGAAAAAAAGGTGGGTGGGCATCATATCTTCCAAATAAGGAGGCTATTGCATAATGGAATTAAATTTGATAGCAGCTGGAATAGAATTGGTTGGTACAACAATCAAAAGTATTTCTGTTGAGAATAGTATCGTTGATGTTGAGAGAGAGGCGAAAAGAAATTTTGGACTTAATATTAATGAGCCATATTTTGAGAGTGTTGAGGATGGATTTTTTTCTCAAATGACACTTGATTTTAAAGTTGAAGTGGAACAATCGGAAGAACAAAAGTTTCAATTAAAAATGTCATTAGAAGGAGCATTCCTTTCAAGGGGCGAGGTTGATGAAAAGGCATTTAAACAACTTGTTGGTGTAAATGGGGCTGCTGCAATAATAGGTATGGCAAGAGGGAAAATAGAGGCAATTACAGCTAATATTTTCAATAATGGTAAGGTTGTGATTCCTTTTGTAAACGTAATTGATTATTATAAGAGTATGGCGGAAGAAAATTAGGCAAATACATAATTTCTAACACGGTTCCTTAGTATTTATAGATTGTGGAAAAGAAGTATGTTGCGGAACTGTTTTCGGAAGGTTTTAGTGAAGGACAGATCAGGAAATATGGATTTGCCTTTCAGGGGAAGACGTGTCTCATAGGGTGAATAAACTGTAAAAAGAACCGCCTGGCATAATTACAGCAGCAGGCAGTTCTTTTTTTGTTAATTATAGATAAGGCGCCAGTTCATACGGCAGGAAATATCCCTGGTCATAGTGACATGTCGGGCAGGTTGGCGGGGCCTGTGTTCCTTCATGAATATAGCCGCAGTTGGTGCAGATCCATTTGCCTTTGTTTTCACGGGCATAATACTCGCCCCTCTCCAGCAGATCTGCTACTTTCGCAAATCGAAGCTGATGTACATGCTCAATCTTGGCAATCTGGTAAAAGGCAGACGCGGCTTCCAGAAATCCTTCTTCTTTTGCTTTGTCACCAAACGCCTGATACACATCCTCATATTCTTCTTTTTCATTGTGCTCCGCAGCACGCAAAAGTTCCGCCAGACTGTCCTGCTGATCCACTGGATATCCGCCGTCTATAAAAATCGTTTCTCCGGATAAATCCTTCAGCAGTTCATAATACCGCTCTGCATGTGCCCGTTCCTGATCTGCGGTATATTCAAAGATATTGGCAATCGTATACATTTTTGCCTCTCTTGCCTTCCTGGCGGCGATGGTGTAACGGTTTCTTGCCTGACTTTCCCCGGCAAATGCTCTCATCAGATTTTCTTTGGTCTTGCTTTCTGAAAAATTGACAGCCATAATACACACTCCTTTTTATATGTCGATCATAGTATGTCCCGCGGTTGGTAAATTATTCATTGGGAGTGGTTGGGATGCGTCTGAAATACAGTTTAGTGGCGGTTTATGGTAGAAAATGGAAAAGAAAAGTGATATAATGAAAAACAGAAACAGGGTGCGTAAATCAGATTTATATGGGGGAATATTGTCAATCAGAAGTTCGGCCCCAATAAAAACAAGGAGGTTTATAACATTGAAAAAACGAATTCTTTCAGTTATTTTAGCACTGTGCTTATGCATGTCTTCCCAGTCAGTTGTATACGCAGGGCAGGAAGGTTCTGCGCAGCCAGAGGAAAATCCTACGGAAGAAACTACAGAGGATGGAAAGACCGGTGAAGATGTGGATACTGCCTCAACGGAAATTCCTACACAGTCAGAAAAGGAATCCGTGGAAAATCCTACGGAAGAAACCACAGAGGATAGGGGAAATCAGCCCGAGAAGGAATCCATAGAGGATGGAAAGACCAGTGAAGAGACAGACACTGCCACATCGGAGACCGCGGAACAGACCGAGGATACTTCTATGGCAGATTCTGTGGAATCTTCTACAGAAGAGTTGGAAACCAGCGAGGATATGGACGCTGAATTGCAGGAGATCAAACTGCTGTCAGAGGATATCCCTGTGGAGAGATCCGTAGTCAGACCAGATCTTCCTGATGTTGATGTCAGCAGCCTTACTCCGGCGAAAGTCTATGAGGCAATGACTGCACTGAAGAATATGGAAGGGTACAGGGAGGGGGATCCATGGACCAACACGGAGCCATATTCGGGCACGGGCGATGATGTCTACCGGTGGGCAGGCGGAACGATTGGAGGGGTGAATATCGTTGCCGTGGGCTGTGTAGCCTTCGCTTTCACACTCAGCGATGCAGCATTTGGGAATCTGCCTGCAAGGATGTATGCAGGAGGGGAGTTTACATATGATGATATAAAAGTCGGGGATATCTTACGGGTAAACAATGATGCTCATACTGTGATCGTGCTCGAGGTGAGTGATACAGGCGTAGTTGTTGCTGAAGGCAACAATAGCATTGGAGATCACCAGGGTAAGGTTCATTGGGGACGGGGAATTCCTAAGGAAGAGGTGATGAGCAACACCAGCCATTATATCACCCGTTACCCGGACGGTTATGTGGCGCCGGACGACCCGACTGCCAATGAGTCAATAGGCAATGGAGTGCTTGACGGAGGACTAGCCTGGAACCTGACGAATGCGGGGACACTGACGATTTCCGGCAGCGGACCTATGCCGGATTTTAGTGGTATAGGAGAACAGCCGTGGAATCGGTACAGCGGCCAAATTCGCAAGGCAGTAATCGGGAATGGCGTTACCAGTATCGGAGCCTGTGCCTTTTGGAACTGCGGGGTTCTCAGTGCGGAGATTTCATCCAGTGTGACAACAATTGGCAACAGTGCTTTCCGCGGTACACCGCTTATGTCTGTTTCCATTCCATCCAGCGTGAAAACGATCGGTGACAGTGCTTTCCAGACATGTCAGGGCCTTGGTTCAGTGACTGTTTCTGATGGAGTGGAAACAATTTCTCAGAATGCTTTTAGGGGATGTACTAATCTCGAGTCTATATCCTTGCCGGCCAGTATTGAGGAGGTGGGCTCTGCTGCATTTTTCGAATGTGCAGAAATGACAAGCGCGACATTTGCTCCTGGCAGCAAGCAGGTAAAGATAGGCGATAATCTGTTTACACGATGCTACAAATTGATGCGTGTAAAACTGCCTCAGAACATAGACCGTATTGGGGAAGGGATGTTCCAGAATTGCGGAATGCTTTCCAGGGTGGAGATACCACAGGGGGCAGAGAGTATAGGCGGCAGCGCATTCGCCTCCTGTTCTGGGATGTCCGTTGTCGTAATTCCGGACAGTGTAACGACAATAGGCATAGCTGCATTTTCAGATTGTTCCCTGACTGACATATATTATACAGGTACCGAAGCACAGTGGAACAGCATAAGCAAAATAGGTGATACGGCATCAGCGGTGTCAAAGGCAACAATACATTATAACTACGATGCTGGGGATAGCGACAATGACGATAATAATGCTGGGGATAGCGACAATGACGATAATAATACTGGGGATAGCGACACTGGAGACAATAACAATACTGGGGATAACAATGGAGACAATAACAACCCCGGAGATAATCATGACAGTGGCAGACCTGGAAAGAATTCCAGTGAAGACGATTCAGATGAAAGCATCCCGGATGCAGCAGTCTGGAAGCCCACAACACCCGATGAGATCAAGCGGTATGGCTTTGTGGGGAAAGAAGAGGTCCAGTATACCCTGCCGGAAGAGAATGTCTATCCGATTGACGTAGAGAATGCAATGCAGGGACCGATGTGTTTTCAGGCCTTTGCGTTCGTTCTTGGAGATTATACGATTGGCAGGACGTATAACATTTATGCGGTCTCTGACACTACCTACAGCACAGAGCAGGAAGTACAGATTACCTTGGAAATCCCGTCGGCCCTTTATAAAAAGGACAGAGAATATAAGATGATCTGCGTTACAGAAGGTGGGCAGCCGATCGTTTATGACGACTTGGACAATGATCCTGGAACGATCACAATAAAGACCGATAAGTTCTTTGCGTATGCGTTGATTTACAAGTAGCATATCCTTTGAACAGGATCTGGCTGCCAGCTCGTGTAATGGATTTCTGGGTACCAGTGTAGAGCTGCATCTGCGATAAGATTTCTGCATTTTTGGCATCGATGCGGTCCAAATCAAGGATAATACAGCGGCTACCGTCAATCGTGGTTTCCGTAAGCCAGCTGATGTCGACATCAAACAGGATATCGCTGTATTTTTCGAGCCTTTTTTCGATAATACGTTTGACAGTAAACTTTAGGGCCTCCTGTTCTTGGCAGCTGGAGGCCTGCTGTTTTGTATGTGTGGAAGATGTGTGGTACGTTTCGGCAGAGCTCCCGTGTTCGGACGGAACCGGCTGGATATTGGCAGCGGCGGTTCTGTGCAGGTTTTCTTCCTGAATACGGGTGCGGGCCTGTGCAATATACTGCTGCCTTACAGCGTCCCTGTAGGTGTCCACAGGTTTATTTTGATAGGAAAGCGTGCCTTGCGGGGATATGGAAAAGGTCAGGAGGTTATCCTCCAGAACAGGCAGGCCAATCCAGACGCCGCTTTCCAGATTTTCCCTGATATAATACATGCATACCAGCGTGGCATCTGAGAACTGATATTCTTCTTTTTCCGGATCAGCAATCTTCAAAAAGAGACAGTATCCCTGTTTGTCCTGCATGTCAATCTGATGTATGGCCAATTGTCCGCTTTGAAGCTGGTTGTGGATATCCGAGAGATACAGGATGTGCATCTCCTTGTATTCGTCCAGTTCCTGTATTTTTTCAAATGGAATATTTTTCGCCTCGTTTGCGTAGACGAGACCGAAATCGTATTCCTGTGCGTAGTAGGTCAGTTCGTATTTTCTATTTCCCTTGTTGATTTCCGCGATTGGGATATCGTTTAACAGAGGTCTTTGCAATATTTGGTTCAGCCATGCCCGCAGCAGGATCTTTGACTTCTGCGTCAAAGGGCTTTCATCGTAGCAGCAGTTTGCATTTGCAAAGTTCATATAATTTCGGAAAAACCGCCGGGTAGTGACAGACTTGTCCCCCGCGACTAACTGCAGATTGCTTTTGCAGCCACAGGTGCAGAACAGCCGGTGCTCATGGCTTGCCCTGCGCACCTCCCGAAACAGGCGCGAATTATTGTTTATATAATGGATTTCATCATTCTCATATTCAACTGTGACCAATTCGTCAATATACAGGATTCGCTCCTGATGGTTTTCGTCAACGTAGATACATTCTGTTTTCATGTGCCGTCTCCATATAAAATATATTTTCATAAAGTATAACATACCATGGACAAGTCCACAACCTGCGGAAAACTTGTTTTTTATTGCATTTTTTGTGTTTTCAAATTCATTTTATTAAGGAATCGTGTAGCTTTTTGCAGTTCTGTATTGTATTTCTGTTGAAGGGGGTGCAAAATGGGTTCTATGCATAGAGAAAAAGGAAAAAAAGAGACAAATAAAAAACTGGAGAAAGAAAGTTCTTCAGGAACCTTGGTTGAGGAAGTGATCAGGAGAAACTCGGAAACGGTCTACAGACTGGCTTACGCGCTTGTCAGGACGCGGGCTGATGCGGATGATATTTATCAGGAAGTGTTTCTGCGCTATGTGCGCAAAGCGCCCGCGTTTGACAGCGGGGAGCATGAGAAGGCGTGGTTTATGCGGGTGACGATCAACTGCTGCAAAAATATGTGGAAATCGCCGTGGATGCAGAGGCGGAGTGCGCTGGAAAATGATGCGCTGGAGAGGGAGGTATCACAAGAAGAAGCAGTTTATGGAATCACAGAAGAGGACTCTCTGTTGATCGAGACAGTCAAACAATTACCGGAAAAATACCGTGCTGTTATTCACCTGTTTTACTACGAGGAACTATCTGTCGAGGAGATCGGGAAGATCACAAATTCGAAGGCATCGACGGTAAGGACGAGGCTGACAAGGGCGAGGAGACAGTTGAAGAGTCTGTTAAGGGAAAAAGGAGAGGATTTGGATGTTTGAGGAGAGGTATCAAAAAGCATATAGCACCGTCACACCGTCACAGGAGCTCGTATCGGACACGATCAGCAAGGCAGTATCTGGCAGCAGAGGGGCAGTTAAAAATCAATTTGTGCGGGTATCACTCACTGCTGCAGCTGTAGTCCTGTGTCTGGTGATGGCAGTGCCAGTCTGCGCGGCGCATATTCCGGTATTTTATAAGATCGTGGAGTACATTTCCCCGGCGTTGGCGGACCGACTTGTCCCGATTGAGGAGAGCAGCACCAGCCAGGGGATCACGATGCAGGTGGAGGCCATCAACTTGGAGGGAAACGAGGCCAAGATCATTCTTTCCCTGCAGGATGCGGCGGGCAGCACACAGGATCTGGTGCGCGGCGAGATGGATCTGTTTGACAGTTACAGGCTGTCTGATTACACAAATGACAGTATTGTTGGAGGGTGTCAGTTCCTGACCTATGATGCGGCAGACGACAAAGCGTATTTTCAGGTGAATGTCCAATCCGACAAGGTGTATCAGGGAGACAAGTTTCAGTTTTCAGTACATTCTATTCTGTGTGACAAAAGGCAGGAGGAAAGGGGTGTTGATCTGTCAGGAACGGTCTATACAGCAAAGACAAAGCTGGTGACATTGAGCGGCAGCGGCGGTCTCCTGCGGGATGAGATGCTGCCAGATTTCTTGATGGACGGTTCTGGTGCAGGGGAAGGTATACCGGATGCGCACGTTCTGGATATGATGCGTATTGCGGATTGTGCAGCGGATGACTTTACGCTGACGGGTATTGCATACATGGATGGGGTGCTGCGCGTCCAGATCTGTATGGGCGACAATTGGAGTTCTGACAGGCATGTTGAACTGTTTCTGAAAAATGCTGCCGGGGAAGAGCGCTATCCAGACCACAGCGTGAGCTGGCATGAGACGGTCGGGGATACCAGTTATCAGGTTTATGAATTCTGGTATATCGAGGATATCGACGATATTGCAGCGTATTCCATGTACGGTATTTTCCATGATGCGGGCGAACTCATAAAAGGGGACTGGAATGTCACATTCCGCGTGCAGGGGGATTGACAAATATTGAGATTGTGGTAAAATAAATTTAATTTTGGAAAGGGGGAGGGCGCAGTATGAACGGGTTAGGCTACACGCCGGTTTGCAGCAGCAGTTCAATGTCAAAAACGTGCAGAAATTTGCGTTTACGGGATTACTGCGCCCTTTTTTCGTTCTTGGATAAGTTTTAGCTTATTGATAAAGACACGTAAAATACCGCAGTAATTCCCAAACAGTTTGACCAGAAGACACGGCCAGGCTGTTTTTATTATGCAAAGAGTTGTACTGGTGGTCGGAAAAAGAGAGGGATTACAGATGGTAAATAAAATAGGGAACAATATAACAGACAAATTAAGGCGAAACATCGCTTTAGATTACATCAGCACATTCGTGACAAACCTGAATATGCAGAGCTCCATATGGGTGCTCTACCTTGCGTATTGCGGGTTAAATCTTGCGCAGATCGGTCTTGTGGAAGGAATCTACCACGCGACGAGTATCGTGTTTGAGATTCCTTCCGGTGCGGTGGCGGATCTGCTTGGCCGGAAGAAGAGTATGGTTTTCAGTAAGATATGCATTGCAGTATCTTGTATTATAATGCTTTTTGCCAGGAGTTTTTGGTTTTTCGTGTTGAGTTTTGTGATTCAGGCACTGGGGAACAACCTCAATTCCGGTTCGGAGGAAGCGCTTGTATATGACAGCATGAAATATGCCGGGCAGGAGGCGCAGTATATGCGTGTGTGCGGCAGGCTGAATGTGGTCATAGAAGTGTCGCAGGGGATCGCTACCGTTGCGGGCGGCATTCTCGCAGAGTTTTCTTATTTCTGGTGCTACAGTGCGTGTGTGGTGATTGCGGTACTCGCGTTGATTCCGGTTGTGCTGATGACAGAGGCCCCGTATGCCAGTGAAGAAGGCGGCAGAAAATCAGTTAAGGAAGTGGTGTGCTCTCATTTCGAGACGTGTTTTCAGATTTTGAGGTCAGACCAGCGTATTTTAAAGATTATTGTATATTACTCTGTCGTGTTCGCGGTACAGACATTGTTGTTTTTCTATAGTCAACAATACTATTATGAGTTGGGCTACAATAAGGTTCAGATCAGCCTGATCATGCTGGTGGTGGGAGGTGTGTCCTGCGTTGGAGCCATGTTGAGCGAGCGGCTGTTTGCAAAGTTTGGAGAGAAGATTGCAGTGGTCGGCGCACTTGTGATCGCCGCGGCCTTTCTGGGATATGGATTGCGCAATGTGTTGGTGTCGATCGCAGCTTTGATCACAGCTAATTTTTTCAATTCTGTCCTGTATCCGGTGCAGTCGCAGCAGCTGAACAGTCTGATTCCATCGGAACAGCGGGCGACACTGATCTCTGTGAACAGTATGTTCTTTTCGATTGGAATGATTTTGTTGTTTCCTGCTGTCGGCGTGTTTGCAGATCAGTGGGGGCTCACGATAAGTTTTGTGGGAATCGGGGGTGTGCTGATTGGATTTGTAGTGATCTGGAATTTTCTGGCAAAGAGAGAATAATAGGTGTTATTGGCATGATTATGAGTCGATTTGTGGGCAGGAAAAAGATATTGCTGGAAACTGTAATTAGATATCGCCGCGGTATATTCAGAATAACGGTTCTGCAGAACCGTTATTTGAGATGGATGAAGATCGAACTTATTTGGAGACAACGATCTATATGCGGAAAGGATTTGCATCTGATTTTGAAATGAGCGATAAAATGAGCGATAAAGTGAGCGATAAGGAAAAAATGTTTTACCGCTTATTATTCCAGGCTTTTGAAACTGCTGATTTTGTGACAACGAAGACTATGTCAGAGATCACCGGTATGGCAGAGTCAACGACGAGGCGTTATCTGACAAAGTTTTGCAATATGGGATTGATTCAATCAGACGGGAAGAATCGCGGAACGAAATATCTTTTGAAATCAGATGGATAATGGTTGTTGATCGATACTTATGACGTTTTATGAAATTATTTTTTTCAAAAAACGTCATAAGTTTTAACTGGAAAAAATGATAAAATTAAAAATAGGGCAGTTATAAATCAATCGATGAAAATCTGTCTGATACAGATCAGGGAAATTGGTACAGGCAACCATGAGAAGGATTCGGCACAGCCGGGAAAGGGACAGGCATGACAAAACAGAGCTTATTGAAGTTATATGAAGACTATCTACAACAAAATCCTGAAAAGGAGTATGTTAGAAATCTCAATTTTGACGAGAGGGGCAGAGATGAGAGCAGCTATGAACTGATAGACAGTGCACAGATACAGGGCAATCAGATTTTAAGAGATGAAAACCTTCCAAGACATCTGACAACAGAGCAATTGTATCGATTGGATGAGAAATACAACCATGAACTGAAATGGAAGATACTTGAGTCTGATGTGACAGAAGAACAGATCGAGATCTTTGAACAGGAAAATGATATAACGCTGCCAGAGCAGTTTCGCGCGTTTATACTGGGATATTCTTTTCTGCAATGGCGGTTTGCACCAAAGTGTGTGGCGTTTGAGGAGTTTTTGAGGATATCTTATGATGAAGAAAGGGATGCGCATAGAGTTCTTACCGATAAGGAGATGGAACAGGGTTTGGTAGCAAATGTTCTGGTAGATTTTTATGGCATCTGTAATCCCAATGGGTTACAGCACTATACTGATGAGGGATGGGAGTCGGCGGATCTTGTAGAAAGCATTGGACTGATTCATCTTGGCGTTATCAACAGGGAGGAATGGCTGTTTCTTGACTGTGAGACGGGAGAGGTACAAAGCTGGCAGCATGATGAGATTGCTTTAGAGGCGGAGTCGAAGGAGGAATTTGAGGAAGAGAGCGAGATGGGGTATTTCTGGTTTAAGGACTTCGATGCTTTTCTGAAATGGCTGTATGGAATCACGGTCTATGATTTTAAAAAGGGATTAGAAGAGCGGGAAGAATTTTATCAGTCGTATCATCAGGGTGAATAGAAGTTCGGAAAGGAAGGATTGGTATGCAGAAAGCGCAGTTATTAAAATTGTATGAGGATTATCTGAAAGAGAATCCCCAGAATGTTTATATCAAAAATGTAAGACGTGCATCAGGGGGCGGGGACAGGGTGAACCGTCTGTACATACTGGGAAATAAGGACTTGACAGAAGCGGAGGTTCCGGAATATCTAACGGATCATCAGGTATTTGAATTGGATGAAAAGCATAACCATACTCTGAGGTGGAAAATACTGGAATCCGAAGTGACAGATGAGCAGATTGCAGCCTTTGAACGGGAAAACAATGTTACACTGCCCCGGATGTTCTGCGAGTATCTGCAGGGCTATACCGTTCTGCAGGAGCGTTTTTATCCGAAGTATATTGTCTCAGAAGATTATGGTTATCAGGGGCGCTATGATAAGTCCACAGGGAAATATATTGACTACAGCGATGATGAGCTGGAACAGGATGAAGATCTGATCGGAGATGTACAGATTGATTTCTTCGGTATCAACAATCCCAGCGAACCATTTTCACTTGGATATTTTGAGAAGATTGGAAGGATGCATCTTGGGAATCTTGACAATGGCGACCTAGTGCTCCTCGATTGTGAGACGGGCGAAGTACAGAGCTGGGATCATGAGATGAACAATGCGTGGGATGCGGAATCAAGAGAAGAATTTGAGGATGAAAGCGTGATGGGCGATTTCTGGTTTCAGGATTTTGATACGTTTCTGGAATGGGTGTATGGAAAAACGGTTTATGACTTTGAACAGGCAGAGGAAGAGCAGCAGGCGTTTGATCAGGCCCATAGCAAACCGAAGCAAATTCCGCCGGAGAATATTATTTATCTGTAAAAATAAATACAAATTGTTGTTTGATCTGTCTGTTGGTCATGTCTGGTAAGGAACTGTAGGAAAATGAGTGTTACCGGACAGAACGACAGGCAGTTTTTTTAGATGTATTTGACTTTTCCCCGCAATCGCTTTATGATAGGTATATTGAATAGAATGACAGAGGAGAATCCAAATGAAAAAAGTATTTATCGATGGAAGTGAGGGAACGACTGGGCTGCGCATCTTTGAGCGCTTTGAGGGAAGGGATGATATAGAGATTTTAAAGATTCCGTCAGAGCTAAGGAAAGATCCGGAGGAGATCAGGAAATATATCAACGCGTCGGATATCACATTCCTGTGCCTGCCTGACGCGGCGGCGAGGGAGGCTGTGGCGATGGTCGGGAATGACAACACGATCATCATTGACACATCGACAGCGCACCGCACGGAACCCGGTTGGGCATATGGTTATCCAGAGCTTTCCAAGGCGCACAGAGAAGCAATCAGAACGGGAAAGAGAATTGCAGTTCCTGGCTGTTATGCAACAGGCTTTATCACGATCGCATATCCGATGATCACAGAGGGAATCCTTCCGAAGGATTATCCGGTAGCGGCGTTTGCGATGTCGGGCTACAGTGGGGCAGGCAAGAAGACGATCGCAGTATACGAGGCGGACGGGCGGGATCAGGAACTTGACGCGCCGAGGGAGTATGCGCTGAATCAGAACCATAAGCATCTGAAGGAGATGCAGAAGATCACGGGGCTTGAAAAGACACCTTTGTTTTCTCCCTTAATCTGCGATTACTACAGTGGCATGGTGGTCACACTGCAGTTTTATACGGATCTGCTCAAGGATAAGCCGACGCCTGAGAAGGTACATGAGATGTTTGCAGAATATTTTCAAGGAGAGCAGTTTGTCAAGGTGATGCCTTTTGGCAAAGAAGCGGACTATAACGGATTCTTAGCTGGAAATACATGCTCCGGCTGGGATGGCATTGAGATCTATGTGACGGGAAATGAGGACAGGCTGCTTGTCAGCACGCGTTTTGACAACCTTGGAAAAGGTGCGTCAGGAGCGGCGGTGCAATGTCTCAATATCATTCTTGGATGTGACGAGAGCAAGGGATTAATTGTGTGAGATGAAACATACTCTATAGAAATTAGTAATAATGCAGGCAAAAGAGGAAGCAGGTATATGAAAAAATTAGAAGTAATACAGGATGGGGATGGCAGCAAAGTGGTTGTGATTCCTGATATACTCTTTGCAAATAAGCAAAATATTGATTGGGATGAAGTCGAGTTCTATTTGAAACAGTATGTGGGTGAAAATGCTGTTGTGACAGACAGTGGGGACAGAATATATTTGGGAACAAACTTTCCGGATGAGTTTGCAGGTTCAAAATATACAAGAAAGTCAAAAGGTGCACGGGCTAAGGCGAAAGCCAATGCAGCGCAGGGAATTGATAGAAATTGCCACAAATAAAACATTTCGGGAAAATCATAAAGAGAAACATAGCACAGATGCCAGAAATGGATGGTATTATTATACGACGCGGTTTGCACTGCCGATTTATGATAATGAGAAAAAGACAAATCAGTATAATGTATATACTGGATGTCTGGTGGTTAACTGTACTTTGGGAGGAAAGATGTATCTCTATGATTTGGTTGATATAAAAAAAGAAGCAGGTAACCCACTCAAGACTATTTCATAGCCAAATGGTACAAAACCGCTTCCTTTTCTACACATTAGCATATAAATTCGGTTTTGTCAAGTAGAATGAGATGTTTTTAGTAATATTTGGTTACAGTTCAGCCTAGGACTTTGCACTACGCTGCAAAGTCCGTAAGAATGCGTAGTGGTTGAGATGCATCAAGCCAACCGCGAAGCGGTTTTTGCATGGCTTGATGCTTGTAACAGGAAGCCGAAGGCGGAACTGTTACAATATTTGGTTACAGTTCAGTGTAGTGCTTTGCATGGTTTGATGTGTAATAGTTCGGTAAGGTTGATCGATTACACATTTGGAGGATATGTATTGTATGATTTTATTACCACAGGATTTTACGACGAGAATGCAGGATATGCTTGGGGAAGCGTATCCTGCTTTCCTGCGTAGTTACGATGAAGAAAAATATCAGGCGCTTCGGGTGAATGTGCTGAAGGGTACAGCGGACGATTTTCTGCGGAGGGCACCGTTTTTTTCGCGCTCGGACGCAGTATCTGTTCCGTGGGAGAAAAATGGTTTTTATTATGATTCCAGTGAAACACCTGGCAGGCATCCACTTCATGAGGCGGGTGTTTATTACATACAGGAGCCGAGTGCCATGGCGCCGGCTGCCTATCTGGAAGCAAAACCGGGAGAGCGCATTCTCGACCTGTGCGCAGCACCCGGGGGGAAAACGACGCAGATTGCTTCTTATATGCAGAATGAGGGGCTTCTCGTGTGCAATGAGATTCATCCGGTACGGGCGAAGATTCTCTCTGAAAATGTGGAGCGTATGGGGATACGAAATGCCCTTGTCACCAATGAGACACCACAGCATTTGGCGGAAATATTTGGAGAATATTTCGACCGTATTCTGGTGGATGCTCCCTGTTCCGGCGAGGGAATGTTCCGAAAGAACGAGGAGGCGTGCGGCGAGTGGAGTCTTGCGAATGTCCAGCTCTGTGCGGACAGGCAGGATGAGATCCTTGACTGTGCAGACCGGATGCTCCGTCCGGGCGGAAGGCTGGTGTACTCGACTTGTACGTTTGCGCCTGCAGAGAACGAAGGGAGCGTTGCGCGTTTTTTGGAGCGCCATTCGGAATATCAAATCGTGCCAGTACATAAATATGACGGAATGTCAGAGGGCGTTCCCCAATGGGCATTTTATGGTGCGGAATATGATAAGGGCAGCGTTGTGGCAGAGCATGGGAAGTGTTGTGATAGCGGTGCTTTGGCAGGGTGCGGTAATGCGCAAGGCAATAGAGGTCTGGTAGAACAGGAAAGCAGCTGTGTGGGTAAGAACTGTAAGGTTCGTGATGATAATGGCCGCATGGATCCTATAGAGGCATTAAAGTACACGATCAGACTGTTTCCGCACCTGGTTCATGGGGAGGGGCATTATCTTGCTGTGCTGCAAAAACAGGGCGAAGTGTCAGACGGGTATCAGGGCTTTTTGCAAAACGGATTGCAGACAGGGATCCATGGAAAGGAAGTAAAGGACTTTCTGCAGTTTCAGCAGGAGACGTTAACGATTGATTTTCTGGAAAAAGCAGAGGACGGTTTCTTGAAATTTGGCGACCAGCTTTTCCTGATGCCGCGAAATATGCCGTCAATCCAGGGGCTCAAGGTGCTGCGTGCAGGTCTGCATCTTGGCACGCTCAAGAAAAACCGGTTTGAGCCTTCCCATGCATTGGCGCTGGCGCTGAAAAAGGAGGACGTGAAGCAGTCAATGGAGCTTGGAGATGACGAGACTGCAAGGGCGTATCTGGGCGGAATGACTTTGAATCACAGCGGAGAAAAAGGGTGGTATCTGATGACCTGTCAGGGTTACAGCATCGGTTGGGGAAAACTTGCAGGACAGGTCATGAAGAATCATTATCCGAAAGGACTAAGGAAATAAATGAAAACATCAAAAACTGCATTAAATCTCACCGAGGGCAGACCGGTGAAACTGATTCTGCTGTTTGCCATTCCGGTGTTTCTGGGAAATCTGTTTCAGATCTGTTACAGCCTTGTGGACACAAAGATCGTGGGACGCATTCTGGGGGAGACCGCGCTGGCGGCCGTGGGTTCGGTGTCTGTTCTGTATACGCTGCTCACGGGATTTTTTAATGGATTGAGCCTCGGCTTTAGCGTGCTGACGGCGCGTTTTTATGGGAGTGGGGAGGAGGCGAGGCTGAAGGAAAATGTGGCGGGATCAATTGTTCTTGGCTTTTCAACGGCTGCGGTTATCATCACAGCAGTTGCCATATTGATCCGGCCGATCTTGACGCTGTTGAATGTGCCGCCAGAGCAGATGGAGATGGCATTGTCCTACATCACGCTGCTGGTGTGGGGAATGTTTGTGACACTGGCGTATAATTTATGCGCGAACACACTCCGCGCGATTGGCGATTCACTTACGCCGCTGATCTTTCTGGTGATCGCGGCGCTGACAAATGTCGCGCTGGATTATCTGTTTATCCTTGGCTTTGGCATGGGAGTGCGGGGCGCGGCGGTGGCGACACTGCTCTCGCAGACGCTTTCGGTTGTGCTCTGTCTGATTCGGATCCGCCAGGGTTTTCCGATCCTGCACCTTTCGAGAGAACATTTTGCCCTTTCAAAGGACAGGGTCCTGTCTTTATATCAGAGCGGATTGTCCATGGGTCTGATGTCGAGTCTGGTGAATTTCGGCACACTGGTACTGCAGAGCGGTATCAATCAACTGGGGACAGATATTATCGTGGCGCACACTGCGGCGCGCAAGGTGTGTGAGATCTGGGGATTGCCTGTGAGCGTTCTCGGTTCCTCGATGGCTACATACTGCGGGCAGAATTACGGTGCGGGCCGCTATGACCGGATCCGGCAGGGAATGAAAAGTGTGTTGATACTGGGCGCTGTGTGGGATGGAATTGTCTTTATTCTGGCACATACTGTTTCGCCCTGGCTGATTCGGTTTATCACAAGCTCGGACAACGAGGAGATTATCTACTGGGGAACGACTTATTTGAGGGTGGATATGTCTTTTCTGATCGTGACGATGTTTATCGTGATTCTTCGAAACTGTATGCAGGGCTTTGGGGATTATAAAACGCCCATTTTATCAAGTTTTATTGAGCTGGTTGGAAAACTGGTGTTTACATTTGTGTTTGTCAGGATGTTTGGTTACTGGGGAATCATATGGACGGAGCCGGTGGTCTGGTTTCTGATGGTGATACCGCTGGCGGTTATGACGCTCAGGAATCCGGTTATAAAAGACCGCAGTTAGGAACTGTGTATCATATTATTAAGATACGGGAGGAGAGGGACCAAGATGAATAAAAAGTACGAAATTGACATGTGCAGTGGTTCTGTGTTCAGCAAAATGCTCTTTTTTGCACTGCCTCTGATGTGTTCGAGCATTTTGCAGCTACTGTTTAACGCGGCGGATATCGTTGTGGTAGGACGGTTTGCGGGAGATAACGCGCTGGCAGCAGTGGGTTCTAACACGGCGCTCATTAATTTACTGACCAATCTTTTCGTGGGTCTGTCTGTGGGAAGCAATGTGCTGACGGCGCAGTATTACGGGGCGAAAAAGGACCATGACCTGAAGGAGACCGTACATACCTCGATGCTGCTGAGCATATACAGCGGCGTACTCCTCACTGTGATCGGTCTGGCCGGTGCGCGCGGGCTTCTGGAGCTGATGCAGGCGCCGCCGGAGGTGCTGGAGCTTGCAGTCTTGTATCTAAGGATTTATTTTCTCGGCATGTCTTCCATGATGGTATACAATTTTGGCAGCGCGATTCTCCGGGCTGTCGGTGATACCAAGCGGCCGCTTTATTACCTGTTGAGCGCGGGCATCGTGAATGTGGTATTGAACCTGTTCTTTGTCATAGGCTGTCATATGGGTGTGGCGGGAGTCGGGATAGCGACCGTGATCTCGCAGACGATCTCGGCCCTGCTGGTGGTGCGCTGTCTTGTGAGAGAACAGGGTGGCATTCATCTGGAAATTAAGGAGCTTTCCATCTCAAAGGAAAAGCTGGCAAAGATCATGCAGATTGGTCTTCCGGCGGGATTTCAGGGAACGGTGTTCTCGCTGTCGAATGTCGTGATCCAGTCAGCGGTCAACTCGTTTGGAAATATCGCGGTGGCGGGAAATTCTGCGGCTGCGAATATTGAAGGCTTTGTCTATATGGCGATGAACGCATTCTATCAGGCGACGATATCCTTTACAAGCCAGAACTATGGGGCAAAGGAGTACAAGCGCATTTATAAAATATTGTTTGCGGGTGAGCTGTTTGTGGTCATAACAGGCACACTGCTTGGGAATCTGGCGGTATTTTTCGGGGAAACGCTGCTTGGTATTTACTCTTCAAGCGCGGAGGTCGTCGCGGCCGGAATGATGCGTGTGCGGATCATATGCTCCGTGTATGCGCTGTGCGGTGTCATGGATGTGCTGGTCGGTGCGTTGCGCGGGATCGGATATTCGATTATTCCGATGATCGTCTCACTGGTCGGCGCCTGTGGACTGCGGCTTTTGTGGATTGCGACGGTGTTTCAGATACCGGAGTACCACAGTCTGACCACGATCTACATCTCCTATCCCATCACATGGACGATCACGTTGACCGTGCATGCGATCACGTTTGCGCTGGCGGCGCGGAAAGTGCTTCGACAATATAAAACAATTGTTTAAAAGTAGTGGGTGGTTAACCACCCACTTTTTATGTGTACAGCTCCAACCTGCACAGCTGGAAGAGGATCAAAATGGAGATCATACCGAGACGGCAGAGGAAACCCGCAGACCAAGCTGGCGTGAGGAACAGTGCCATTCAAAATTTTGCTTTTAATCAGTGATTACCTTACAACGCTTTTTGTAGCACGCAATTCCATACCGATAAATGGTTTTCATGCCATCATCGATCAGTGGCTCTTCATAATTCCTGTCCCGAATCTGCTTCATAGCTTCCTGGCATGCATCGTCAAACGCAGCATTCTCGGCGTATTTTAATTCAATGACAATGCCGATCTCTTCCTCCTCGATCTCGATGCTGATATCACTGTACCCATCACCTGATTCCGCATTGGATCTGACCTTCCAATCGCTCTTGTTTCCGAATAACCCTAACAGGATACCATGATAAAAGTTCTCTTTCATCCCCTTTTTGACGCTGGTATCGCGGATACTGATCATCTTGCGCAGATAGGATGTGAATTCCTTTTCGATGACAGCAGTGTCATTTTCCATGAATGCCCGGCAGAAGTTTTCCAGTTTCTGCATATCTTTTTTTGTCTCATCCTTAAACCATTTCCGAATTTGTTGAACGTAGATCCAGTGAATTTCCCTGTTGGGAATGACAAGCGTTGACAGTTCGTCCTCATCGTTCCCGTCCTGTGTCAGATATCCTGTTGTAAAGAGCAGGCTCCAGAGGTTGTCAAGATCCGAATCCAGATCCCGGTAGGTTAATTCCTGATGGATCATTTTTTTGACATGGCCGCCGTTGATCAGGAGTTCGATCTCATCCCTGGTGGAAACATCCGCTCTGGCGATGAAACGTCGGATGATGTCATTGCTGCTCGTATTCACCCAGTAATTCTGCGGCTTTTTTGCGTTGCCGCTGCGCAGATCCGCACAATAGTTGATGACATCCCACGGGCAGTAAATGTGCAGACTGCCGAACCGATAGCCGTCATACCATTCCCTGATGGCAGGATAGTGTTCCGTGAATCCATAATAGCAAAGAAGCTCCTGGATCTCCTTGTCTGTAAAACCAAAATATTCATTGCAAAGCATATCATTGATTGTGTAAACTTTGAAGTTATTGAGTCCTGTAAAGATGCTTTCTTTAGATATTCTAAGGCACCCGGTTAATATTGCAAAGTTAAGGCTGTCATTTGTCTTGATCGCATTTCCGAACAAATTTTTGATCAGTTCTACCATGTTATCGTAGTATCCTGATTGGTAAGCCCTGTCAAGCGGCACATCGTACTCGTCGATCAAAATGACTGTATCCTGTCCATAATGTTTCTTCAAGAGCTGTGATAAGGTCAGCAGACTGTCTTTTAAAAGATCGTCAGATATGGTATATGCGCCTGTTTTGTCCAAGCTGATCAATGCCCCATAACGTTTGCGTTCTGTCTCAGTTAAATGATTGCTTTGCAGCAAAAACTGGAAACGCATTGCTTCGTTTCCGATGATGTTTCGCAGCATTCCTTTTGCCTCATCAAACGTTCTTCCGCTCACACCCTTTAAAGTAATAGAAATGACAGGAAATTTTCCCATATAGTTCTCACAGAGCGCTTTTTCCCTGGAAATCGCAAGCCCGTCGAAAAGTGCACTATTATTACCGATTTCAAAAAAATATTTTAGCATACTCATGTTCAGCGTCTTTCCAAAACGCCTTGGCCGCGTGAACAGGTTTACTTTTCCAAAATTCTCCAGGAAGTCCCGGATCAGTCCGGTCTTGTCGATATAGTAAAAGTCTTTCGTGCGTATTTCTTCAAAATTTTCAATCCCCATCGGGAGTCTTACTGTTGCTGCCATACTGTACCTCGTTTCGTGACAAATGCTGTGTTATAAATAGTTTCTTATCTGTTGCCAATAGTATAGCACAGATCATGAAAGATCGCACATAATATTTCCAGAATGATGTGCGGACGCGGTACAATTCACACCATGCCTGTTTTTATCGGCATATAAGTTATTGAGGTGTGAATTATAAAAAAGTACCGATGCGACTACTGCGACACTGTTTTGTATCCTGGAAAATTGTGCCGGTGATTTATTTCCTCATTGGAGTGCTGGCAGCGATGGCAGGAAAAATTGTCTACAGAAATTATCAGGTGTCCGGGCGATAAAAGTCTGCGAAATAAAAGGCGTATTATGCGAAGAAAAGGCCCTTCGTGGCGCGGAATGTCATGTTATAATAGAAATGGGATTGCGCGAGGGGGTTTTTCTATGTCTATGCAAAAGATTTTTACGAAATATATGGTGATCATTCTGACAGCAGCCATTATGCTGATTCTTTTCATTAATTTTCTGTTTCGCTGGCATACGCTTGAAGAACAACAATTTGATGCTTTTCACATCAAGATCGAACAGATCATACATACGCTGGAGAACAATCAGATGGAGCTGGAACTGATGAATGACAATCTGAACGAAGACTATCTGACCAGGGCAAAGGCGGCGGCCTATGTGCTGGACAGACAGGAAGAGGTGGTCATGGATGTGTCACAGATGCAGTATCTTGCAAAGCTCTTGAACGTGGATGAGCTTCATTATATTGATGAGAATGGTATAATCGCATCGGCATCGGTCTCCCAGTATATCGGTATGGACATGGCCGACCATGAGCAGACGCGCCCTTTTCTTGCCATTCTGGAGAGTGAGGACGAGAATGCATATCTGATTCAGGAGGCGCAGCCAAATGCGTCGGCAGGCAAGATCATGCAGTATATTGGCGTCGCGCGAAAGAACAAGGGCGGTTTTGTGCAGGTTGGCTTCGAACCTAAGCGTTTGATGGAGGCGCAGTCGAGAAATACGTATGACTATATTTTCGCAAGGTTTCCAACAGATGTCGGTGAGGAGTTCTTTGTGGTGGACTGTGGGACGGGGACCGTTTTGGGACATTCCGAGGATATCAGCCGGGATTTTGGTGCGGCGTACTATCAGCTGGATCAGCTTTTGCAGTGTACAGAAGGGGCTTATCAGATGGGAGCGGACGGCAGGAGAATGTATGTGGTGAGTCAGAAATACGAGGATGTCCTGATCTGTGCGGCATTGCCCGGGGAGACTCTGTTCCGTCAGCTCCTGTCGGACAGTCTGTACACATGGATTTACCTGATGCTGATCGAGCTGGCTGTCATCTTTCTCCTGAATTATCTGGTCAGACAGAAGGTGATCGGCGGGATTCACCACATTCTCGAAGATTTGTCTGCGATCACGGACGGCAATCTGGACACAACAGTGTCGGTCGGCGGCAACCGTGAATTTGAGGAGCTGAGCCGTGGGATCAACACGATGGTGACAAGTATTGTGAATGCATCGGACAGAATCTCGGCGATCATTGAGATCAGCGGAATTTCGCTGGCGGCTTTTGAGTACGAGAGCGGAACAAATCGTGTGTTTGTAACATCGGGGCTGGGAGCACTGCTGGATATCTCAGACCAGGCAGTTGCGGAGTTTTGCAAAAAAGCGAAAGTGTTTGACTCCTATATCCGTCG
The DNA here is from genome assembly GCA_002491195.1 of Lachnospiraceae bacterium UBA7179. GTDB lineage: Bacteria > Bacillota > Clostridia > Lachnospirales > Lachnospiraceae > COE1. The sequence goes on along the minus strand of DKVL01000107.1, from coordinate 26,365 downwards.
GATCACAGAGACACCCATTGAGGGCGAGGCGGACGTATACCGGATCCACGATGCGAAGTATGTCAGGATTCATTTGTCTGAGTCTGCGAATGGAAAACTTGGCGTGATCACGGATGTCACCGGGGACGTTATGGAAAAACGGCAGATGCGCTATGAGAATACGCATGATCCGCTCACAGGGCTGTACAAGTTTCAATACTTCAAACAGATGGCGGCGGAGCATCTGCAGCAGATGCCTGCGGGTGAAGTCTGCGCGCTTGTCATGATCGATCTGGATTATTTTAAGGGCATCAACGATACGTTTGGCCATGATGTGGGAGACAGGTATCTGCAAAGCTTTTCAGCGGTTATGAATGATATGCCCGCAGAGCATTGCCTGACAGCAAGGCGTTCCGGTGATGAGTTCTGCATGATGATCTTTGGCTGCGTGGACAGGGATGACATTGCAGGATATCTGGAGACGTTCTATGCGAAACTCGCACAGAACCAGATCGTGCTGTCGGATACCGAGACGAGGACCATCAGTGCCTCTTCCGGGTTTGCGTGGACGGGGGATGCCGCTTCTGACATAACAGAGCTTCTGGGCCGTGCGGATGAAGCTCTGTATGAAGTGAAGCGGGACACAAAAGGTGTATATGGCGAGTACGGGGGCGCATCCTCTCTACCCGATTGAATTGTTCCCCACTGGGATATGGATATCGGAGCCCCAATGATTTCGGATCTGAATTTCGGCGATATCTTCCAACAGGACAGGTTCCTCAAAAAGAACGCTGGCAAAAAAGGAAAAGCTGGTATTGTCACGGTTGGTATCGCTCAGCGCGCAGCCACTGCCGTTAGGAGATCTTTTTATAATGCGTCCGTCCTTTAATATGATGGTTATGGAGGCGGAAAGGGCTCTTGTGTGCGTGCCTTTTCCCGAGTAGCAGAGTGAAAGGGGCGAGAGGGATATTCTATCGACAGATATTCCCATATCTTTCAGTGCAGCCGTGTTTTGGGAGTCGATCGTCAGTTCACGCTGTTCCAGCGCTGTTCCGAGCGTAAATTCAGCGTATACTACAGGATCATTTTCGGAATCAGCGCTTTCGACAGCCTGGATCAGATCGTCTGTGCCAACGCTTTCTTCTGTCTGTCCGGGGATGTCAGCAACTGCAGTTTTGACAAGCTGGATCACGGTTCCCGGTTCAAAGAATTTCGGCTCGTGGGCATTGACCAAAAGACTGCCAATTATCGTTCCGTCCTCTGACAGGATAGAGTCTGTTATGAGATATTGGCTGTTTGCCTGGACGGAGTCCGGTGCAATGCGAAAGCTGACCTGTCCCAGAAAGGTCTTCATATCAAGGCGATAGACGGCCTGTGCCTGTGGGCTGGCCTGGTCAAGATCAGCCCCGGCTGTGAGCGTCTCATAGCCTTCAACGTCAGAATGAAAGAGATAGCGGAATGGAATGATCAGATTGGTCTCGTCATACAGAGCCGCATCCAGCCGCAGAGTGCCGTTGTCCAGTTCGATTTCGCTGTCCAGCACCTGTCCGTACTGCGCATAGAGATCTTTCTGGTCTTTGGTGGCATCTTTTTCGTTCTGTGTTAACGTTTTGATGGCTTCTGCCAGCCGGTCTGTCAGAGAGAGCTCATTTGCCGCAAATACAGTCATGCCTGACAGGAGAAGTGCACCAAGGCAGACTGCGGCGCGTGTCGGAAGAAGCGCCTTTTTACTGCACAGACCTGTGCTGTGGAAATGTGCCGATGAGGCGGAGTGCGGGTAGTGGAGGAGGCTGTTTCCTGCCTGATTGGTATGCTGTGGGTCGGATGCTGTCTGGACTTGTTTCCAGATCCTGTCCTTCTGCTGTGCGGAGAGGTGAATGTGCTGATATACATTTCTAAATTGTTCTTGTTTCATCTTGAAAACCAATCCTTTCGTTTGCGATTGTCAATCTGTTCTTCATGAGCTTTCTTGCCCGCGATAGTCTGGCGGAGGCAAGATTTGGCGTGATCTTGAGAAGCTCTGCGATTTCCTGTACCTGATATTCCTCGTAATAGCGCAGATATAGGACGATACGGTACTTTGGCGGAAGGCCGGATAGTACCTCGTACAGCTCATACTCGTCCGGCTCGAATGGCAGCGTAAATTGGTCTGCCTCCTCCAAAGGGCAAATCCGTCTGTTCCATGCGGAGGAAAACAGGCTCTTACAGCAGTTGACTGCCACGCGTATAAACCATGCCTTCTCATGATCGCCGCTCTCAAAAAGCGGCTGTTTCTTTAGATACCGCAAAAAGACTTCCTGAACGATGTCCTCCGCGGAATGGACAGAGTTTCCGTAGGATACCGCGATCCGGTAAACCATGTCGGAATATCGCTCAAACAGTTCTTTTGCGTCTGGTTCTGTGTTCATAAATATCCCCCCTTTTTTGATACGCCCTTTTGGAAATGATCATGATGCGGTGCCTGAAATGCAGTATCGTTTCAGGTGCAATAACAGCGGGAATACCCATATCGTATCACATAAGGAACTATTCAAAAATAATTCTCGAAGAAAAATTCTGCGCAACCTGCATCACTTATTTTCCGACAGCTCCTTAAAAGTTATTTGTTAATAGTTCCTAATTCCTAATGATTCCGTGTTATATACAGAATACTTTGCAGTCGATGATAATCTGACAAAAAAGTAAATATTTATAGAAAATAAAATATATTAGATGTATATCTATCAGTAAATACTTGACTATCATCTAAAATTATGTTATGAGTTATATTAGATATATATCTAATATAACTATAGGCAAAAAAGAAACATTCCTGGTTTCATCGATTATCCGGGAAATTTGTGCGGAAATCCGTGATGTACGATTCATTCATGGGAATACAAGCCGTTACAGATATTCGAAGCGTATTATAGCTTGCAGTTTCAAAGGAGAAAGGAAGTTGGAAAGCAATGGAAAACAAAGAACACACAACAGAGAAAGTGGGTTACAGGGACATTTTAAGACAAAGAGAGTACTTGAAGATCATACTGGCAGGGCTGATCAATCGTTTTGGGGATTCGATCGATGCGATCGCGTTTACATGGCTTGTGTATGCGATCACAGGAAATGCAGCGTGGTCGGCGCTGGTCTATGCAGCTAACCAGCTGCCGTCTGTACTGGTGCAGCCATTTGCTGGTGCGCTTGTGGAGGGGATGGACAAGAAAAAGCTGACGATCCTCATTACCTTTGTGATTGGGATGTCCTGCAGTATGCTGGTAGCTGCCCTGAATGTTCAGTTTATGAAGACAGTGCAGCAGGAATATCTGGCGCGCGTCGGCTCGATCTTTAACGCCGGGGCGAGTGCGGCGACGCCGGCAGCGTCTCTGGCCGTCAGCGCGCTGGCAGCTTTTTGCTCTGTCTCGCAGATTTTTCTGTGCAGCGGTGCGATTTGTGTTATAATATTCTTGGTCCTAAGTTTGGTCAGAGTCAACTGGAGTAATGATATGTAAAACACAAGGAGTGGTTCAATGGTGCGGGAAATCAGCCGGGAAGTAGATTATATTATGGAGAGTGTTTCATTGTTGAGGCATCTGGGAGAAGGGAGAAGTTATCAGGAAACGAAAGAAACACTCAACAGAAAATATGCAAATCCGTTTCGGGAGGGACTTCGGAAATTCGAGGTGCTTGAACAGATCGAGCACGCGGCCAGGAGTGCGTTTTCGGAGGATATGGAACAATTGCAATACTATTTTCCGAAGCGGGATGACGCCGCACTGGGATGTGTCGGCAACCTGGTGCTTTTGTGGGAGGACTTCAAGCATGTGGATTTTCAGGATATTACAGCATTCGGGAACTATTTAAAAGGTCTTACGGAACAGGAGTACTGTGAAAACTTTGGCGTTTGTCTGCAGGGCTATACGGAATCGGTCGTGAGGGACGGGAAGACGGCAAAGATGAGCGATCCCTATGCGATCATATGTTATCTGATGACAATGGAGATCAAAGACGAGGAGAAATGGAAGATTCAGAAGATCTTCTTCGACAGGACGAAACATATTGAGAGGCTGATCGGATTGTTGGAAAAAGCGGAGGCGTTATTGCATCGTTTCCAAAAAGAACTGGAAGAACTGGTGCAGCTTTTTTATCAGTATTGGTCAAAACAACTGGAAGAACGGGATCTCGCTTCGTACATCAGGGAGGCGACAAATGTGGATGTAGAGAGCAGTCCCTTTGGATTTTTTCTGCAGGCATCGATAATCTATTCTAATGTGATCATGCTGCATAATGATATGGGGGCTGACGGACTCACTTATGAGGAGCCGGATTATTATAGGATAGGAATCCTCTTCGGGGAGGATTTCGATATCAGTATCAATCCCGAACTGCAGGGTGAAAGCTTTGAGAACTATGCTGTCTCGGTGTTAAAGCTCCTGGCTGACAAGAGCAAATTTGCGATTCTTTCCTATATCCGTGACAAGGAGGCGTACGGGAGCGAGCTGGCAAAGCATCTGAATCTGACAACCGCAACAGTCTCCCATCACATGAATGCATTGCTTGTGGCAGGGCTCGTCAAGGTGAGTCACGTGGACAATCGCGTCTACTACGCAACCAACAAAAACGCGTTGGAGAAGGTGTTGGACTACTGTAAAGGGGTATTGACGTGAGGATGCGGAGATACGCATTTGTTGAAATCGCTTTAGAATCGTGCTATAATGGGCGTTAACGAGAAAAGCATTTTCTGCAAATGGATAGAGTTAATGATCATAGTTTGAATAGAATAAGTAAGAGAGAAGAACTATTGATTTGTGTGCGTGCTAAAGCACGCGGGAGGTATAAAAATGATAGAAAACGAATCTGCTGAAAATTATCTGGAAACAATACTGATCCTAAGTAAGAAACTTCCCGTTGTCCGCTCTGTTGACATTGCAAACGAACTGGGCTTTAAGAAGTCGAGCGTCAGCATCGCAATGAAGAACCTTCGCGAAAAGAACCATATTACGGTCACAGATGCGGGCTTTATCTATCTGACGGATTCCGGGAAACGCATCGCGGAACTGATCTATGAGCGCCATCAATTCATATCGGAGTGGTTTATCAAGCTGGGGGTTCCAGAGAGCATTGCAATTGAGGATGCCTGCAGGATTGAACATATTCTCCACAAAGAGAGTTATGATGCGATTAAAAATTTTGTAAAACAGCATTTATGATAAGCTTGAATATTGTTTGGTATTGTCTGATTTGCACATATTTTGTCAAAATAAAGCAGCTAATTTCGACAAATTAGTTGCTTTATTTTGGTAATCGGTATAAAATAAATACTGATAACGCTGCTTAGTAACTATAAAGAAGTAAGATGACAAGTAAAATTGCCAGTTCCTTATGGTTCTTTCGTTGAGAAGAGGGCAGAAAGGTTACAGTACAGGAGGAATGTATAAAATGAGTGAAACAGGCAATTTAGGGAAAAAGAAAAGAAGCTTGATCAGTTCGATTATGTTGCTGTGCGGTGCGGTGGCGGCAGTTGCAGCAATCGGAATCGGGGGAAACTCCATATTTTCGATTCAGTCGATGTCGAAGTCGTCCTATCTGACATACGAGGAAGCGGTGGACGAAGGATACAAAGCAGAAATAAAATCGCAGGTTCAGAGTGCGATTGCAGTGATACAGAGCGAGTATGACAAATTTCAGGCGGGAGAGAAAACTGAGGAGGAGGCACAGGAGGATGCGAAGAATTGTGTGCGTGCCATGCGCTATAGGGATGACCAGAGCGGATATTTCTGGATTGATGGGTTAGATTATGTGCTGGTGATGCATGCGGTTCTGACAGAACAGGAAGGCGATAACCGAAAGGATCTTCAGGACCAGAACGGTGTTATGATTACACAGTCCGTAGTCAATGTCTGTAAGAGCGCGGATAAGGGTGGATATAATGAATTTAATTTTACAAAGTCAGACGGTGTGACAGTTGCGCCCAAGATTGCGTATTCGCAACTGTTTGAGCCATGGGGGTGGTGTGTTTGTACTGGCAATTATGTTGATGATATGAATGCGGCAAAGGATATCGTCAGACAGCAGCTCGACAGTGATTATATCAGTGTAGTGATTCGGTCTAATGTAGTGTTTATCCTTGCTATTCTGATTGCGCTGGTTGGAGCGTTTATTGTTGGTAAGAGGCTTGTCGCGCCGTTAAAGAGGATTCAGGAATTTGCACAGAAGATATCCGAGGGCAATCTGACTACCAGTGTTAATGTGCGGACACGCAATGAGATTGGGCAGACTGCGGATGCCCTGCATGTGGCCCAGGAGAACATGCGCTCCCTTCTGCAGGGAATTACAGAGATTTCCAATGGCGTGGGTAACGCGCTCGGAAATTTTGACACAGCTTTTAATAATATGAAGGAATCCATCTCGCAGGTATCCACTGCAGTGGAATCCATTGCCCAGAACGTCACAAAGCAGGCTTCTTCCACTGATGAGGCGAACGGAAATGTTGTTACGATGGCGGATCAGATCAACCACACAGGAGCAGAGGTGACAAGTCTGAACCAGAATGCGGATGAAATGAATCGTATTAGCGAACAGTCTATGGCGACGTTGAAACAGCTCATTGAGATTAGCAGCAAGACACGTCAGCGTATCTCTGCCATGGCGGAGCAGACGGCGAGTACCAACAAGTCGGTGGAACAGATTCATGTGGCAGCGAATCTGATCAATGAGATCTCTGACCAGACAAGCCTGCTGGCATTGAATGCAAGCATTGAAGCGGCGAGAGCAGGGGAAGCAGGAAAAGGCTTTTCTGTGGTGGCGGATGAGATTGCAAAGCTGGCGAGTCAGTCTACGAATTCGGTGGAGGAGATTGGTAAGACTGTGGTGGAACTGCAGAGCAATGCGGAGAAGTCCGTGATTGTGATGAAGGAGATCAACGAGGCAGTGGAACTACAGGTAAATTCTCTGACAGAGACACAGCATATCATGGAAAAATTGAATCAGGAGCTTACAAACTGCTTTGCTTCAGTGAATTCTATTGATGCGATGACGCAGGAGATCGACAGTCAGCGGGCAAATGTCACAGGAACACTCTCTGTGCTGAACGATCTTGCGCAGGATAATGCGTCTGTCGCGGAGGAAACTTCAGCGATGTCTGCGGAACTTGCAAGGATGGTGGATGATTCAAGCCAGATTGTGGAAGATTTGGAAGGAAAAGTTGAGACGTTGATCAAGGATGTAAGTGAGTTTACTTTGTGATTGAATGCAAAAATGCCCTTTAAGAGGGCATTTTTTGTTAGTTATTCATTTTCATCATCTCTTGGAAAAGGTGCAGCGTTAAGGTTCTCCTTGTCGTCAACGGGGGTCCATGCGTTTCCGAATGGAATGTCGCGAAACAGTGCGGCAAGTCCGGTGATCTGTTTGAGGCGCAGGATTTCATCACGCTCCATGCCAAGGTGTTTGGAGATCCATGCATCGGAACGCCCCAGCTCGTGCAGTTCCTTGACGATATTGCTCATCAGGTCCACGTTGTGGGAACCTCTCGCCCGATTGTGGCGAATTGTGCTTGCCATGCGGTGATCGAGCGGCTTGTTGATGACAGACACGGGCAGCATACCGTTTTCACGCTCGTAGATGTCAGGGTAATCCAGCATGATACGGTAACGGTGAAATCCGTCCACAATGATGTAGTTGTCAGCTGGTTCATCGTGGTAACAGACGATGGGCATTGTGTAGCCGTCCTCTTTGATGCTGTCGTAGAGGAGCTTGAGTTCAGGCGGCGCTACGGAGTTGGGATTGTATGTATTTGGCTTGATCTTCTCAACAGGAACTGAGATTACTTGGTATACAGGACTTTGATATGTCATATGAAACCTCCCTGATGTCAAATCCCCACACACTGGGGATTGGCGCAAATTAATTTACCACATTCTGGTATTTCTGTTTTAATAAATTGACATTCTCTTTCTGCTGTTTGGTCAGGCCAAAGCCCATGAAGCGGCAGATATGATCATTTTTCAAGATACAGTAGCACATACGTTTCCAACTGGGAATATCCTTTGAGGACTTGATGTCATCGGTGTGGTCAGGTATCTTTCCGTCGAAGATGATGCGTGAGTTTTTCATGAGCGTATAGTTGGATACGCCGTTTCGCCGGATGTGATAGCCATGTGCGATCAGTTCCTCGATTGTGCTCTCCTCGAGACCGCCGCCGACATTGTGCCAGAAGTCGATGGAAGTCTGAAATTTCTTGATATAATTATTTCGGAGCCGCACGGGTAGTGTGTCCAGTAAAAACTTTGTGTAGGATTCCCAGGTGTGTCCTTCAGGCAGCGTCAGATTACGGTAGCCGAGAGCTTTTGTCTTTCCGTAAATAGCGCCGAAGTTTGCTCCTCTGACACGTCCTACCAGCTTTGCCCAGATCTCAGGATCGATCACGCGGTACAGATTCAGGCTTTCCTTGGCATAGTCGCCAAAAGGAGAGGCAACGCGCATCTGATCCAGTTTCAGACCAGACATATAGTAGAGATCATACAGATGGTTATAATCATAGGAAAACACGTAGTTGGCATGCCACACATCATAGATGGACCAGTCGTACATTGGGGAAGCGCACCAGACATCTTTAAACTGTTTGCTGATCCAGCAGGTGTTGTCATAGCCGTATTTTCTGTTCAGAAATCCGCTGTAGCGCTGCATGGATTCCTCAGCGCGGATGCCAAGTAGACAGATGGTTTTTTTATTTCCGTGGGAAATGCGGTACCATCGTCCGAACTGTTTTGCCAGTTCTTCCTGATGCATCCGATAGCGGTAGGTTGTCATCGGGTTGTTTTTCAGATTGATGACATAAGAATGATCCGGCATGGGGCGGATCCACAAGTCTTCCTTGGTATCGTCCCAGGGATACCAGAACATTTCGTAGTTGCTCAAAGCCGTTCTGGTTGCCATGGGGAGACATACCCAGTAGGGCTCGACATCGTTTTCAATTCTGCGAAAGGTGCGTTCAACATACTCTGTTGTGAGTGTGTATTGCGCCTCAAAATCCTGATGGAACACGCCGATTTTCTTGTCTGGATAATTTTTTTTCTGGAAATCCAGGACCAGGTTCAACAGCAGTCCGCTGTCTTTTCCGCCAGAAAAGGAAACAAAAATATTGTCAAATTCTTTGAAAATATAGTGGAATCTGTTTTGTAGTGCATCATATACATTCTGACTGGCATATTTTCGCTTCGTAGTAATCACCACCTAATTTTTAGTCTGATACTAATTTACCATATTTTTCCAGTTTTCACAAGCATTCGACAAAAATCGGGAAACAGGTAACAAAAGAATCACTTGACATCAAGGTATGGGGAATAGTATCCTTTTGTTATATTGTTTGGAAGAATACGGTATAGGAGGATTTCAAGATGGTGGAGAAGTATGTATTTGGCAGTCCGTTTGAGACGCAGGCGGTCATAGCTGAGATTGAGGCGGCGGAGTTTGCGGGGAAAGAATGGCTCAATATTTCGCTGGAAAACGGATTTTGCTGCAGCTATCAGATGGATGACGCAGATGTGATTTATGGACTGGGCGAGGCGAATCGCGGTATCAACAAGAGGGGATACCAATATGTCAGCAACTGCACAGATGATCCCCACCACACAGAGGAAAAAGTTTCCCTGTATGGCGCACACAACTTTATCATGATATCCGGGAAAAAACATATTGGGTTGTTTTTTGACTATCCTTCAAATATATGTTTTGACATCGGTTATACAAGGCAGGATTTGTTGACAGTGAGCTGCGAACAGGCAGACCTGTATCTGTACGTGATTACAGGTGAGAGTGCGTATGATGTGACAAAGCAGTTTCGCAGGATGATCGGAAAAAGCTACATTGCGCCGAAGTATGCCTTTGGCTTCGGACAGAGCCGCTGGGGATACAAGACTGCTCAGGATATCGAGGCCGTAGTGAGTGGTTACAGGGATAACCAGATTCCAATCGACATGGTCTATCTGGATATCGATTATATGCAGGACTACAAGGATTTTACGGTAAATCCTGAACGATTCCCGGATTTTGCGCAGTTTGTGCAGAAGATGAGAGAAAACAGGATTCATCTGATTCCGATTATCGATGCGGGCGTAAAGATTGAAGAAGGTTATGACATTTATGAGGAAGGCGTGGCGAAAGGATATTTCTGCAAACGTGAGGATGGTACGGATTTTGTTGCGGCTGTCTGGCCGGGCTGGACGCATTTCCCGGATGTGCTCAATCCGGATGCGAGGGCATGGTTTGGCAGCAAATACAAGATCTTGACAGATCTTGGTATCGATGGTTTCTGGAATGATATGAATGAACCGGCGATCTTTTATTCGGAGGAGGGCATTCAGGCGCTGAATCAGGCGATTGCGGATTATGCAAAGGAGTTCAGCGGCGGTCAGGGTGATGCGAAAACGGACAGTGACGACATCATGAACAATGCCAATGCGGTGCCGGGGGAGATCCGGGAAATGATGAACCAGCTCCAGAACAGTCCGGCGGATTACAGGCGTTTTTATCACAATGTCAACGGAAAAATGGTTCGTCATGACCGCGTGCACAATCTTTACGGTTTCAATATGACGAGGGCCGCAGGCGAGGCGCTGCAGAAGATCGCGCCGGACAGGAAAATGCTGCTGTTTTCGCGTTCTTCCTACATCGGAATGCACCGCTATGGAGGAATCTGGACAGGGGACAACCAGTCATGGTGGTCGCATATTCTGTTGAATCTAAAGATGATGCCCTCGTTGAATATGTGCGGATTTTTATATGTAGGTTCCGATCTGGGCGGTTTCGGATCCAACACGACAAGGGATCTGGTGCTGCGCTGGCTGGCGCTTGGTGTGTTCACGCCGCTGATGCGGAATCATGCTGCGCTGGGCACGAGAGAGCAGGAGTGTTACCAGTTTGAGCACATTGAGGATTTCCGCCATGTGATCCGTGTGCGCTATCGGCTGATCCCTTATTTGTACAGCGAGTATTTAAAGGCAGCCATGCGGGATGAGATGTATTTTAGGCCGTTGGGATTTGACTATCCTGACGATCGGAGGGCAGTGGAGACAGAGGATCAGCTCATGCTCGGAAACGAAGTGATGATCGCGCCAGTCTACACACAGAATGTGAGCGGCAGGACAGTGTATCTTCCGGAGGAGATGAAGTTTATCAAGTTTATGCCGGATGGAAGTATTTATGAAGAAGTCCTGGGCAAAGGTACGCATTATGTCGAAGTGGCGTTGAATGAGGTGCCGTTGTTTGTCAGAAAAGACAAGTGTATTCCGATTGTCGATGCGGCAGGGAGTGTCGATGAGATTGACATGAGTACGGTCAGATATCTTGGGTATGACGGCGCGGAGTATGAGATGGTTGAATAGTGGGGAATCAGATAGAAATGGCTGTTGCACAGGAAAAGTGCAGCAGCTATTTTTGTGCACAGACCTGTGCAGAGGAAATGTGCCGCTAGAGCGGCGCACAGATCGCGCGGCGAGTAGGGGAGAAGAGCAATTCCCTACTCGATTGCACATGGGCGCGCAGCGAATAGTTATAATTATTTTGATAAAAACATATTGACAGCAGTTTAGAACTATGCTATATTCTTATTATCAAATAAATAATAAGTTGCTGGGGAGGTTTTAGAATGAACACGACTTACACAGATATTGTAAATGTGAACGCGATCGGAAGTGCAGAGAATCCCGTTTCGCTGAATGATATTTTAAGAAGGGCGAATGATGAGCAGCTTACGCCGTCGAAACAGAACAAGGAAAGGGTATTGTTTATCGGGATAGATGTGCAGCAGGATTTTATGGACAATGGGGCGTTGGGAGTTCCGGGCGCGCACGCTGATGTGGAGCGCATGACACGTTTTCTCTATAACAATATGGATCATATATCCAATATTGCGGTGTCAATTGACACACATACACCGCACCAGATTTTTCACCCTTGTTGGTGGGTGGATGAGAATGGCAGGAATCCAGCACCGTACACATCGATTACATTAGCGGATTTGGACAGTGGGAAATGGCGTGCGGTCATCAATCCGATTGCGTCGCGGGATTACGTGGAGCATTTGGAGAAGGAGGGAAAAAAGACATTGTGTATATGGTCTTACCACTGTATCCAGGGCACGTCCGGGTGTGCGCTCGAAAACCAGTTTGCCAATATGGTATATTTCCACTCGGTTGCAAAGAAGTCGGTTGTGCAGAGACTTGTCAAGGGACAGGATCCGCTCTCTGAAATGTACGGGGTGATCAGGCCCGAGTATGATACAAAAGGATATATCAATCTTGATTTTCTGAATAAACTGGAGCACTTTGACAAGATTGTGATTGCCGGTGAGGCGAAGAGTCATTGCGTGTTGGAGAGCATCAGGCAGATTCTGGAATATTATGGGACGCGGCCAGAGATCACGCAAAAGATTTACATTCTGGAGGACTGCATGTCGTCCATTCCCGGCTTTGAGGCGGCGACAGACCAGACTTTTGCAGATTTTAAGAAAATGTATCAGGTAAACATCGTAAAAAGCACGGATGACATATTGGCGTGATGCAGGAGATTGCGCGGAAAACAGATCATGATATAGAATAAAGGGAGGAATTGCAGTATGAGCGGTTTTGATCATAATATTGGAGTTGAGATTGATGGACTCGAGGAGATTGAGAACGAGAACACGTCCGTCGAGGAGATTGACAGCGAGAACATTAACCTGATTTTTTTAGGAATTGACCAGTCAGGCTCCATGGATTCTTTTCGCAAGGACATGAAGCACAGTCTGAATGAGTTTAAGGACGCGCTCGCTAACGCGAAAGAGGCTGAGGAGATTCTTGTCGCGAGGGCGGATTTTGAGGACACGATCACAGTTGGCGGATACAAGAAGATCAGTGAGTTTGACACGTCATTCCAGGCTGGCGGATGTACAGCCATGTACGATGCGGTCACGGAGGGAACACAGAAATTAAAGGAGTATCGGCAATACCTGAAAGATCAGGGAGTGCGGGTAAAGGCGGTGTTTGCAGTTTTTAGCGACGGGCTTGACAATGCATCCAGGAGCAGTTTTAGCGAAGCGAGGAAATGTGTCAATTTTCTGAATGACGAGGAGATCACAACGGCGTTTATCAGCTTGGGCGGGGAGGCGGCAAAGGAGGCGAACGATCTCGGATTTCGCAATATCCTCGACGTCACAAGTTCTGCAAGTGAACTTCGCAGGGCGTTTGACTGCCTGTCAAAGTCTGTGATTGAGTCGTCAAAGTCCGTTGTGGCTGACGGAGATGATTTCTTTCAGATATAAGAACAACAGTTCTTTGAAACATTTTTATGAGGTAGATCTATGTTTGTCAATAAAATTGGTGCCCAGCATCTTGCATTTGGAATGAATTGTCAGGACTACGGGTTGGAAAAAGATACAATAAAATTAGTATGTGATGGCTGTTCGGAGGGGAGACACAGCGAAGTCGGGGTGAAAATGTACTGTCACCTGTCAGCGCTTGGATACAGTACGAAGCAGATTTTTAAACGACTGGTCAGTATTTTCGGTCAGTCTGCGGCATCGGTCAGGGATTATCTGTGCTTTACGATTTTAAAGGTTGTTGAGGGTGAAGCGTTTTTCAGGGTATCGTACTGTGGGGATGGCTATATCATACTGGAAGATCTGGAAGGCAATCTTTCGTTTGAGGAGCTGGGCGGTGGTGAGTATCCGAAATACTTTGCATACAATTATTGTGACACTGATATGCTCACGCATTATAAAGACGGTGTTGAATTTGTTGAAAAGGATTTTTCCAAAAAAGAATATCAGAATGTCGGCGTTGCATCGGATGGGCTGCGGTTTATCATCAAGTCGGAAAATGACGCGTTAAAAGAAGAATTTGCTGCGCTATTAAAAGCGCGCAGGACAGTCGCAGTGAAACGGTTTATCAATCGAAACCAGAAAATGTTTCAGGACGATATCACAATTGTGTTTTAGAGTATGTTTGAAATTGCGTAGGAACTGTTCAGAAAGGGATCAGATATGAGCATTGTGTATGATTGCGCAGGCAAAACGCCGTTGGCTGAGGGCGGCGAGGGTATCATCTATGAATATAACAGACAGGTGATCAAGGTATACAAACCTGTCGTAAACCTACAGTCAAAACAGAATAAAGTGCAGATGCTTATACAAAAATCGTGTTCTGGCCAGTTTCCCAGAGAGGCCGTCTGCCCGAAGGATACGGTTGTGGACCGAAACGGTGCGTTTATCGGATTTTCCATGGATCGGGTGGAGGGGGAAGAGATCAAAAAGCTGGCAAATCGGAAATTCCTGACAGCAAATCATATTACCACAAAGGATATCTTGACAATGCTGGTGAAAGTGCAGGAGGTGATGGAGAAACTCCATGACAGCCATATTTTTATCGGTGATTTCAATGACCAGAATATTTTGTTTGACGAGCAGCACAAGATCTATCTGATTGACTGTGACAGCTGGACAGTGGAGGATGAGAAGTGCGAGGTAGCGATGGATTTGTTCAAAGATCCGTTATTGCGGTCCAACGAGTTTGATGCCGGTACAGATACGTATTCTTTTGCGGTTCTGGCCTGGAAACTGTTGACGCGGATACATCCTTTTGGCGGCACGATGAATCCGGACATGAATCTCATAGAACGGATGCAAAAAGGAATTTCCGTCATTGATAATCCACAGGTCACGATACCCAGGACGATCAAGTCGTGGAGAAATTTATCACCGTCCCTGATTCGTGCATTGCAGAATATATTTCAGAACCAGAGCAGGCATCTGGGCGATGAGCTTTCTGATCTGCTGGGCAATCTCAAATACTGCGATATTGATCAGGAATATTATTATGGAAAATATAACACCTGTCCGCTGTGCGACAGCAATGCGAAAGTGCAGACCAAACCGTTGTTACAGGGTGTCGTGGGCGGATTGAAGCTGTCCGCGCAGCTCTTAGCGAAGGAGATTAAGACTGTATTTGGCGAGACGCTGTATCTGGACAACAACGATGAGGTTGTCGATATTCGTCTGGGAAAAAGGGTAAAATATCAATATGGTGTTCGGTATTATGTTACATCTGACGGTTATCTGATCGAGGATTTGTCGGAAGAGTTTGTGATTCATTCGGAAAAAGAGTACAGGATTCAGAAGAAGTATAAGACACGCATTGTTGTGGAGGGCAGTCATGTCTATTATACTTCAAGGCAGAACACACTTACCGATATGATGGTCTTAAAAATGGGCAACAGTATCAAACCCATCTGCAAATGCAGCAGTACGTCCTGGTTTGAAGTAAACGCCGGTAAGTATTGTGTTTTGAATTACTATTGCGGAAAGCTGATCCTGACGATAAACGGGACAAACGTGGAGATCACATATGACACGGATGTCATTCATTATGGGATTCACTATGACGATATCGCGTCAAACTGGATGGTATTACTGGGGGATAGCACCGGAACATATAGAACTTATGTGGCAGACAGCAAAGGAGTTGTGTATGAAACAGATCAGATTTGCTATCATTGTCCGTTAAGTGCACCGTGCATTAGTAACAGGATCTTGTATATCCCGATGGATGGAAAAATAAGAGGATTTTCTTATGTAAAATCAGCGTTCAGGGATTTTGTGTGTGACGTTGTAAACAGTGATAGCAGATTGATCAAAAGAAAGAATCAGTTTATCATTGTCAATGATGAGAATGTGTATCAGTTGGGTTGAATGATCGCAGTTTGATATGGAATATAAAAGCGCATGTTACGATCGATCGTCACATGCGCCTTTCTGTATGTACCTTCTATCCTGGCGAACATCAGAAAACTTTAAATAGATGCATTATAGTCAGAAACTGCTGGTATGTTGTAGGATGCCTTGGAAGTATATCCGCTGGCCGCATTTGCATTTGTATTCATATAATAGTTCACGCGGGATGCGTTGCTGGCAACATAGGAGCCATAGTCCTTGAAGAAGTTCTGCACTTTCTCCATATCGGATTTCTGAAAGGTTTCCTCGTCGAGTTTCATCCTGCCCTTATTGTCCACACTGAAACCAAATTCCTTCAGCGCACTTGTGCTGTTTTTCGTTCTTTCCCTGATGTAAGATAAGTTTGACAGTACGCCGGAATTAGAACTGGACTCTGCGTCATCAAACATTTTATTGTAATTGCTCACGAAACTCTTTGCCTTGGAAAGGATTTTGCTGACATCGTAAGTCTCGTTGCCATCGGAATCCTTTCTTTTAGAATATAATTCATTGGAAGCGAGAGCCTCGCTGTCAGCTTTGAGAGCAGCTGCGCTTGTACCAGTCGGTTTCTTGGTATCTGTGCCAGTCGTGCTGCCTGTGCCTGTTGTTGCACCTGTGCTGGAACTGCCGCCGGCGAACTTGACACGGGATGCGATCGTAGAACCATAGCTTTGAATATTGTCTGATGAAAACAGCTTCTGCACCTTTGAGATGTCGGTGTTCTTCAGTTTGGTCTCGTCGAGTTGAAGAGTTCCGTCCTGTTTGAGTGTTACGCCGATCTCCGCGAGCTGATTCGCATTCTTAGAGGTGGTGCTCATCATATTGGCTACATAAGCGGTCTTGTTTGAGAGCGTGGAACTCTTGGACGCGGTTATAACGTTATTGTAACTGGTCACATAGGATTTCATTGCAGATACAACTTTATCTGCTGCAGTTGAACCGTTCTCCGTATCCTCGTAAGTGCTGCTCTTCTGCAATGCGGAAACAGAAGACTGCAGACTGCCAAGACCTGAAGTCAGGTTCGAGTTTGCCTCCTGTGTTTCCTTGGAAACGGTAGGGTACATCTTCTCCTTGAGCAGTTCGTCAATAATATTGCTGGAACTGCGTCTTTTCGCTGCGGATGTTGTCCCGTTTGAATCCCCGCCTACCGTACTGAAGTAGTTTTTCAGCAGCCTTTTGTATGTACCGTTTTTGATGGAAGCTCTTTCGGAAAACAGGCTGTATAAGTTGGTTGAGCTGTTAGAACTGCCTGATCCAAAGATTGAGTTGGTTGAATTCCAGAAATTCATTCGTCATCACTCCTTCACTAAAAATAAATCATCATTTTTATGTTACTATTATTTTATACTGTTCTGCCTTAAAAATCAATTGCTTTTCGTGGTTGTTCCGCCTGATTTTAGAGCATGTTTGAAAAATCAGGCAATAAAATATTTCTATATAAAGTATCGGTTTAAAAATGGAAATATTTAGTGTACAACACGGAAATAGATGGATTTTTTTGCGTACATTTTTGTATATTATTTTTCAGCAGTTTTTTAATAGAAGATGTTTGACAATGAGAAAGGAAAGCTTTATAATGGAAATCGAACAAATATTTGCATCATTCTAAGAAACGGAGGAAAAAAGAATGCCATACATTACAATAGAAAGCGGATTGCTGACGGATCAGCAAAAAGAAGAACTGATCAGGCGGCTGACTGAGGTATCATCGGAAATCATGAATGTGCCGCAGGAATTTTTCACGACCACCATCAAGGAATTGCCGGATAAGAATTTTGGGATTGGAGGGAAAACGATCGATGTCGTCAAGAAAGAATATGTGCAGAAACTTCAGAGTGCGAAAAAGGAGTAGCGAATGAGTTGGGAATTACTTATTTCAGAGCGCGAAAAAGAGTAACGAATGAGTTGGGAAATACTTATTATGATTTCGATAAAAAGATATTGACAAAACGAAAATGATATGCTATATTCTTATTATCAAATATATAATAAGAATATTCAATAGGAAAGGAATGTGGTTTATCATGAAAAAAGTATTGGTAGTTGTAGATATGCAAAAAGATTTTATTGACGGGGCATTAGGGACAAAGGAGGCAGTGGCGATCGTGGATCGTGTGGCAGAGACAGTCAAGGCTTTTGACGGGGAAGTGATCTTCACAAGAGACACACATGGCAGCGACTATCTGGAGACGCAGGAGGGCAGAAATCTTCCAGTTGTGCACTGCATCGAGGGAACGGACGGGTGGCAGCTCGACAAAAAATTGCAGGTACTTAAGACGGATTCCATGAAAATATTTGACAAGCCCACATTTGGCTCCGTTGCGCTTGCGGAGTATTTAAAGGCAGACAAGGAGATCGAAAGCATCACGCTTGTCGGGCTCTGTACGGATATCTGTGTCATATCCAACGCATTATTGATCAAAGCAAATATGCCGGAAGTTGAAGTACAGGTGATCGAAAAGTGCTGCGCGGGCGTTACGCCGCAGAGCCATGCGAACGCACTCGAAGCGATGAAGATGTGTCAGGTGAACATTGTATAGGCAGGCGTTACTGTTCACATAGGACTTAGCATGTACTGCTAAGTCCGTACGAAAAGGTAGTGGCTGCAGGCAAAAATCCATTTGCGAAGCAAATTTTGCATGGATTTTTGCATGTTACTGGAACGGAGTGAACAGTAACATGCAGGCTTGTGGATATGCGGAGGTCAATATGATAAGAATAAACGACAAAGAAGTCAGTATCAATCATTTTCCGGACAAAACACTTTTATTGAAAGAAGCGATAACAGATGTGTTCAGCGCGGAATACAGAACGACCAATGATAAAAATGCGCCAATTGAAATCAAATGGAACTATGAAAATAACGAGGAGCTTCTGGTCCTTTACTTTCTCACCAGGCATATTCAGGCTGCAGGATATCACAATCTGATCTTAAAGATGCCCTATATTCCAAACGCGAGACAGGACAGAGTGAAAAATCCAGAGGATGTGTTTACGCTCAAATATTTTGCGGAGTTGATCAACAGTCTGAACTTTACAGAGGTAAGAGTGCTCGACGCACATTCCAATGTGAGTCTGGCATTGATTGACAGGGTGAGGCAGGATACGCCACAGAGCTATATCGAGAAAGTGATCGATGAGATTGAACAGGAAAACGGGAAGAAGCCGTTGATGTTCTATCCTGACGAGGGCGCCCAAAAACGCTACAGTGGTATGATCACACTTCCGTACTGCTTCGGCATCAAGAACCGTGACTGGAGCACCGGGGAGATCAAAGAGCTTTCCGTTGCGGGTGAAACAGAGCTGATTGCGGGAAATGATGTGCTGATCGTGGATGATATCTGTTCTTATGGAGGAACCTTTATTCATTCCGCGGAGGCACTGGCAGCGCTTGGCGCGGCCAAGATCTACCTTTTTGTGAGCCATTGCGAAGAGAATGCGCTCAGAGGAAAACTCTGTGCGTGCAGCAAGATCAAACGGATCTACACGACAGACAGTATTTTTCAGGAGCGGGAAAATACAAGGTTTAAGGTATTCGAATTGTAGAAACGTGTTACAGAAACGTTAAAGGGTGTTGTTCGAAGAAGTACTAAGTTTTTTGGGGGGCCGGGATAATTATAAAAAGATAATTGTAATAGTGATTGTATGGAAATTGGAATGGAGGAATCGTAATGAAAAGGACGAACCCAATGCTTTTAATTGATTTTTACAAAGCAGTGCACTCTGACATGCTGCCTGAGAAGATAGAGCGTTCTGTATCGTATTTTACACCGCGCATGAGCAGGGTAAATATGTGGGATCATGTAGTTATGTTTGGACTGCAGGCATTTATCAAGACGTACTTAATGGAATATTTCAAGGACGAGTTTTTTGACAGAGAACTTGACGAGGTGGTTGGCGAGTACGACAGGGTGTTAGGAGCCGCACTTGGCAAAAAGGCCTACGACACGAAAAAGATTGAAAAACTATATAACTTAGGCTATCTTCCGATTGAAATCAAGGCGCTTCCGGAGGGAACGAGAGTTCCAATGCATGTGCCGATGTTTGAGATCAGTAATACACACCCTGACTTTGCGTGGCTCCCGCAGGCTTTGGAATCTCTGATCAGCGCGGAATTGTGGCACCCGATGATCAGTGCCACGGTCGGAGCGACATACAGGGAAATTGTCAACAAATATTATGATATTTCGGTCGAGGATACGGTGTCAAGGGCAAAGGCTTTGGGAGATTTTTCCTTTCGCGGCCAGGAGTGCTTACAGTCAGCCGTGAAATCCAGTGCAGGCTGGTGTCTTTCCTTTTTGAATACGGCGACCGTTCCAGTGATACCGTTTCTGGAGCAGATGTATTGCTGTGACTGTACCAAAGAGCCCGTTGCTTTCGGTGCTGTCAGCACAGAGCATTCGGTCATGTGCAGCAATTACGCCGTCGACGGAGAAGAGATCACGCTGCTGCGCAGACTTCTCACAGAGATCTATCCTGACACGAGTTTTTCCGCAGTGCTTGACTCCTACGATTACTGGAGCGTCATTGACAATGTGCTCCCACAGCTGAAAGAGGAGATCATGGCGCACAACGGCTGCATGTTGATGCGCGGAGACAGTGGCGACTGTGTGGAGGTCGTGACAAAAACGGTGTTCAAACTGTGGGATATTTTTGGCGGAACCGTAAATGCTAAGGGATATAAAGTGCTTGATCCACATGTAAAGGCAATCTATGGAGACAGTATTACGATACAGAGATGCGAGGCGATCTATCAGATTTTGATCGAGAACGGTTTTGCATGCAGCAATGTTGCGCTGGGCGTGGGAAGTTTCAGTATGCAGTGTATCGAAGAGGAAGACATGTTAAAACCGTTTACAAGAGATACGTTCAGCTCCTGCATCAAGACGACCTACTGTGAGGTGGACGGCAGACCGATCCCTATTTTCAAAGATCCCAAAGACGGCGGATTCAAGAAAAGCCAGAAGGGTATGTGCCGCGTGTACCGCGATGAGAGCGGAGATCTGACCTATCAGGACGGTTATACGAACGAGGACCTTGCCGGAAAAGAGAATTTGCTGGAAGTCGTATTTCGGGATGGAAAACTAGAGAGAGAACAATCGCTTGCTGAGATCAGAGAGCGGCTTAACAACGGAAATTTTGGAGGATGAGATGATTTTATACAGACCTGTGGGAACCAAAGAGTTAGAATTGATCAGGGACAGCGGCTTTACGAAGTATCCTCCGAGACTGCCAGAGCAGCCGATCTTTTATCCTGTATTAAATGAAAAATATGCGACAGAGATCGCATCGCAGTGGAATGTCAAATATAATGATGATCACAGAGGTTATGTGACAAAGTTTGAGATTGATGACGCGTATGCCAGTCAGTTTGAGATTCATGTGGTCGGCGGTGAATATCATCAGGAGTTATGGATTCCTGCACAAGAGCTTGACATTTTTAACCAACACATTATAGGATATATACAGGTGATTCGTGAGTTTCAGGAACTGTCAAAAAAGGAAAAGGAATGAATTGTTAAAATGGAGAACACATTGAATTTATTTCGGGCTGCAGCGGTAACGCCGCGTGTCCATATCGGAAATGTTGCAAAGAACCGTCGGGAGATGATCGAGGCGTATGATCGTCTGGCAGAGCAGGCCGATCTGATCGTGACGCCGGAGCTTTCCCTGACCGGATATACCTGTGCCGATCTGTTTAGTAACAGAAATCTGCTGGACATGGCGCGCAAGGGGCTGTATGACCTGACGATGTATACGAAAAAATATGGTGGGAACGGGGCGGCGCTCGTGGTTGGTCTTCCGCTGGAAATAGAGGGAGAGCTGTTTAATTGTGCTGCATTCCTGCAAAATGGCAGGCTGGTCGCAGTTGTGCCAAAGACCTATCTCCCAAACTATGCGGAGTTTTATGAAAAAAGGTGGTTCAGCGCCGGTGAGAAGGATGCGGAGGCGATAGAGATTGCCTGCGGAATGGAGACGCTGCAGACGACCTTTGGCAATAATGTCATCATAGAAATCGGCACAGAAAAAAAGGTCTGCGTTGGCATCGAGATCTGCGAGGACGCATGGGCGCCCATTTCGCCAGGGCGGCTCCTTGCGCTGAACGGGGCAGAGATCATTGTCAATATTTCTGCTTCGAATGAGGTGATCGGCAAGGCGCAGTACCGGAAAAATATGCTGGGCGCCGCATCGTCAGGCTGTATCTGCGGCTATGTATATGTGTCCGCAGGACAGTATGAGTCAACCTCGGATCTTGTGTTCAGCGGACACACGTTGATGTATGAAAACGGCAAGCTGCTCGGAGAGGGAAAACCCTTTAGCAATACAGTGCTTGTGAAGGATTTTAATCTCACCAAGATCAGGCATGACAGAATCGCGAACAAGACTTATGCGGAGTGCAAAAATATCGCTGCAAGGCGTTCTTATGAAAAATTAGTATGCAGAAAGCCCTTGATGGAAAAGAAAGAATTGCTTGCAAAGCTGTCCATCACGCCGTTTGTACCGTCTAAAAACGCCAGGGAGCGGTGTCTCGATATTTTCCAGATGCAGGTCACTGCGCTTGCAAGGCGCATTGAAGCGACCAGGAGCAAATGCGTCGTAGTCGGTGTGTCAGGAGGGCTGGACTCAACACTTGCGCTGCTGGTGTCCGCGCAGGCCGTTAAAAACCTGGGACTTCCTGCAGATACTGTGACAGGGATTACCATGCCTGGCTTTGGCACGACAGACCGCACCAGGAACAATTCGATTGCATTGATGCAATACCTCGGCTGCACAATCAGAGAGATCAGCATTGCCGACTCGGTGAGACAGCATTTCAAAGACATCGGGCAGGACGAGAATGTTCACGATGTCACATATGAAAACTGTCAGGCGAGGGAGCGCACGCAGATCTTGATGGACGTGGCGAACAAGGAGGGCGGCTTTGTCGTCGGTACAGGTGATCTGTCAGAGCTTGCCCTCGGGTGGTGCACTTACAATGGGGACCATATGAGTATGTACGCTGTCAACACGAGTATTCCAAAAACGTTAGTTCGAACGTTGGTGGACGAGGTTGGTCATTTTATGGATGAGAACGGATTTGCCGGAATGAAAAAGGTGATCGAGGACATTATTGACACACCGGTAAGTCCGGAGCTGCTTCCGCCGAATGCGGACGGAACGATTGCACAGAAGACAGAGGAGACAGTAGGATCTTATATCCTGCATGACTTTTTCCTGTATTATACACTGCGGTATGGAATGTCGCCGGCGGAGGTTTTTGCGCTGTGCCAGGAGGCAGTCCGCAGAAGCGATGAATACAAGTTCAGCGATGAGGAAATCTCAAAGTGGCAGAAAGTATTTTACAGCAGGTTCTTCAGGCAGCAGTTTAAGCGGAACTGTATGCCGGACGGTGTCAAGGTTGGTTCCGTGTCCGTGAGCCCGCGCGGGGACTTAAGACTGCCTGCGGAGATTGAGCCGGAGGAGTTTGTGGAGTAACACATACTGGTTGCAGGTAAAAATCCATTTGCGCGATGAGCCTGCTCGTTGTGCATGGATTTTACCTGTTACTGAGTGGCTTTTTATGTTCTGGTAGAAAATCCGCTGGATGTGTGATAAAATGAATAGGAAACAAATCTATTATGATTAAAATAAAAGAAAACGGAGTGGGTGTGTTTTTGACCTTAATAACCTGGTAAAATTACTGTGCAAATGAGGATGGAATAGTAGAAAATGAGGATAATGTTTTGGAACACCCATAGAAACACTAAAATCAATGAATATATTGTCAATTTGATTCAAGATTATGATATAGATGTGTTTGTTATGGCAGAGTATTTTGCTGATGCAAATGAATTGAAAGTGCTGCTTGAAAGAAATCATCAGAGATTTTTCCCATGTTGTACAGAAGGGTGTGGTAGAATTGTTGTATGGAGTAATTATGCCAGCATAGAACCAGGCTGTCAAAATACATATCATTCCATTCAGATCATTAAGGATAAGTATATTTTATGCTGCGTGCATTTAATGTCAGACAGGCATGGTGACAGAAGTGAAGAGAGGTTTGAAAAAATCCAGGAGATTATGTATGATATTAAACAAACGGAACAAAGTATCAATTCACAACGTACAATAATTATAGGTGATTTTAATGAGATGCCATATGATAAGGGATGTCTTAATGCAAATGGTTTTCATGGATTACCAGTATTAGATATCATGGATAAACCTACAAGAAGAGTGTATAAAACAGATTATAGAAAATTCTATAATCCGATGTGGAATCTCATGGGAGATTTTTTGTATCCGCCAGGGACATATTATCTGAATCAATCAAAATTATATTTACCAATGTGGTATATGTTGGATCAGGTGATCGTGAGTAAGGATATTCTGCCTTTATTTAAGAAGGAAAGCCTAAGTATAGTAACTTCTTGCAGTTATTCAGATTTAATGGATGGGAGTCAGCATCCCAATAAAAAAATAAGCGATCACTTTCCGATCATGTGTGAAATAGAAGATACTGAAAGATACGATGGAGGGAAGGTTGTTTATGCTGCCAACTGAAAGGCGGCGGAATGGAGATTATTATGAATGAGGAGAAATTTTCTTTTGAATTGGTAGACCGTTACACACCAGATGTTGTTATAAAAAATTCGTTAGGGCAGATTGAACAGGCAACAAAAGGACATGTGGTTGGGAACATAGCAAGGTATGATGGCCCGATTTATTCGTATACAAAGAAGACTGGAATTACTGCTGCTTTGGAGGCAATACAGACATCTTCTGAAACGATAACTGTAGATATCCAACAAGATTTAGGGGAACAGAATACAGAACAAAATAAATTCGAAGTTTTTCTTACAGTGAAAGGCTTGGAACACTATAAATATAGAATGATGTTTGTAAAGTATAGTACGATTTCTTATCCTGTAACGATTGTTATGAATGAAGATTTGGCAATTGAATATAGTGGCAAGAAAAACGATATATTTACCATAGCATCTATGAAAAAGCTGGAAGAATTGATGGATTTGGTGCTTAATTCTGAAACAATGATTTTGCTTATCCAAAGTTTGATCAATGAGTCATTAAGGCAGGCAGGTACAGCATTTTGATGAAAATCTTTTAATGGATGGAGATATCCGTTTTTTATGGCAAAGCAGAGTAGTATTGAGGGGATAAAATGAGTCAGACAAAAAAAGATCAGACGATAAAAAAGAACGATTTTTTGGAAACATATGATATTAACCAGTATGACCGGCCGTCCATTGCGGCGGATATTGCGGTGTTTTCCATTGGAAGTAAGATTGTGGAGGGCACAGATTACCGCAAACTTCCCACCAAGACGCTCCGGCTGCTGTTGATCAGGCGCGCGGAACAACCATTTCAGGGGGAGTGGGCGCTTCCGGGCGGATTTATGAAGAAGGGAGAAAACATACAGGAGGCCGCAAGGCGCGAGTTAAAGGAGGAGACTGGGACGGACAAGGCCTATCTCGAACTGTGTGATGTCTTTAGTGACAGCGGGCGTGATCCCAGAGGCTGGATCATCTCGCAATCCTTTCTTGCAGTGCTCAATGAGAATGATCTTGCAAACGGGCATCTCGAGGCAAGCGGTGATGCCGGCGAGGCGAAATGGTTTGATATCACCGTGCGGAAAACAGCTGATAAGAAGCAGGAGCAGGACAATGTTGTCACCTGTGAGAATGACTATGAGCTGCTGCTTCAGGACAGCGATGCATCGGATGCAAACGAGGCGGTCAGGCTTTGGGCGGTGATCAGGGAACACATCGAATACCGCGACTATCATGAGATTGTCACATACGATATCATGGATTCGCAGGGAATTGCGTTTGACCATGCCAAGATTATCACCAGTATCTTTAACCGGCTTCGGCGGATGCTCGGGAGTGATATTCGCATAGCCTTTGATTTCATGCCGGAGTATTTTACTCTGACGGACCTGCAGGAAGCAGTGGAGCTGATATCAGGGCAGGAGCTGATCAAACCCAATTTCCGCCGAAAGATTGCAGAGTATGTGACTGAGACAGACATGGTGGCGCAAAATGGGGGACACAGACCACCCAAGGCGTTTGTCAGGAATCTTGACCGGTTTTATCAGTAAGGTATGATACAGGTATTGTTCGAATGACGCAAAAAACGGAATGAATCACATTGATATGTAATGCGGAATGCTGATATTTTTGGCGCTATGCCAATAAAGGTATCAGCATTCTTTTTTTGTAGCGGCGTAGAGCAAACTTTTCATTGGCATGGAAGAAAATCGTATCATAGCGAAAAGTAAGCATTTGATTATATATATAGAATAAGTAATTTGATTTGACACAATTAAAATAATGTAGCAAATTGAAAGAGAGAATTATGTTGACACTGACAATAATGCGTGATACGATATTTTATGCATAGCCCCATGCAGAGAAGGGATGCTGCGAAAGCAGGAAGAAGGTCATTCTCCTGCTCGGTGAAAGGTAAGGAACTGTAGAAAAATAACTGACGCATCTTGACTTGTCTATTTCTCCGATTATGCATGTCAAAAAGCCTCGCCGTAGCCCGCTACGTCTACGTTTTTTGACATACATCCTCGAAGAAATATCCTGCGCAAGTTGCATCACTTATTTTCCTACAGTTCCTAAGGACAGGAGTATTATATGATTGAAGCGACAAAAGGGT
>DKVL01000008.1:10474-16034 GCA_002491195.1 Lachnospiraceae bacterium UBA7179 | reverse complement strand
GCAAAACATGAACCAGTACAGCCATATTTAATCCAGCCTAAAATGGAACAGTTGTTGGAGGATTATAGGAATAATACAGATCATATTATTTCCCGGCTTGCACGGTTCCATCTTGAATTCGAGGGGATTCATCCTTTTATTGACGGAAATGGCAGGACCGGAAGGCTGCTTGTAAACCTGGAATTGATGAAAGCTGGATATCCGCCAATCGACATTAAATTTGCAGATCGGATTTCTTATTATAATGCGTTTGATGAATACCATGTAAAACATAATCCTGGCGCAATGGAGAAGTTGTTTGCGGGTTATGTGAATGCAAGGCTGGATAGTTACTTGATGATGCTGGAAAAATAATTATATGAAACCAAGAAAATACCGCACGCACAATTAAATGTACAAGGCAAATCAGGACACTTTTTTAGACAAAGGGTGTCCTTTTTTTATTGTGCCAAATCGCTTATGATAAATATATCAAACAGAAATCGAAAGGTCGTGAAAAACATGGGAAAATACTATCTTGCCATTGACATTGGGGCGTCGAGCGGACGCCATATCCTGTCTCATTTGGAGGGTGGAAAAATGGTACTTGAAGAAATCCACCGATTTCCAAACGGTATGATTGAAAAACAGGGGCAGAAGGTCTGGGATATTGATGCACTGTTTGAAGAAATCAAGACAGGAATGAAAAAATGTAAGGAGCTTGGAAAAATTCCTGTCTCAGTGGGGATTGACACTTGGGCAGTTGATTTCGTGCTTTTGGACGGGGAAGACAGGCGGATTGGAAACGCCGTGGCTTACCGCGATGACCGCACGAAAAACATGGATAAGAAAGTTTATGAGCTTATTGATGAAAAAGATCTGTACGGAAGAACAGGAATTCAGAAGCAGCTGTTTAACACAATTTACCAGCTGATGGCACTCAAGGAAAAGAATTCTTACGAACTGAAGAAGGCATCAAAACTGTTGATGATACCGGATTACTTTCATTTTCTCCTGACGGGAAACGCCGTGGCAGAGTATACAAATGCGACAACGACACAGCTGGTAAACGCAGAGACGAATGACTGGGACTGGGAACTGATAGAGAAGCTCGGATATCCGCATTCCATTTTTCAGAAGATACAGATGCCTGGCACGGAACTTGGCAGCCTGAAAGAGGATATCGCCGAGGAAGTCGGATATACCTGCAAGGTTGTAATTCCGGCAACACATGATACCGGCTCCGCTGTCATGGCAGTGCCTGTTGAGAGCGACAACGCGCTCTACATTAGTTCGGGAACATGGTCGCTGATGGGAACGGAGCTTTTGAAAGCGGACTGCAGTGAGCAGAGCAGGCAGCATAACCTCACAAACGAGGGCGGTTATCAGTATCGGTTCCGCTATCTGAAAAATATCATGGGACTTTGGATGATACAGTCCGTAAAGAAGGAAATTGGCGGGAAACTTGGCTTTGGCGAAATTTGTGAAGAAGCATCAAAATGCAGTATTTCATCCATTGTGGACTGCAATGCCGACCGTTTTCTTGCACCGGAAAACATGACGGAGGAAGTGAAAACGGCATGCAGGGAATCGGGACAGAAGGAGCCGGAGGGAATTGCACAAACAGCGGCAGTCATCTATAACAGTCTGGCAGTATGTTACGCAAAGGCGGCGAAAGAAATTGAGCAGATGACAGGAATCAGCTATGACTGCATTCACATCATAGGCGGCGGGGCAAATGCGGATTACCTCAACCGGCTGACTGCAAAAGCTACGGGAAAAAAGGTCTGCGCGGGACCAGTTGAGGCGACGGCAGTCGGAAACCTCGCAGCACAGATGATTGCAGACGGAACGTTAATGGACTTAAAGGATGCAAGAAAATGTATCAGGGCATCTTTTCCAATAAAAGATTATTGATAAAAAATATAATAAATAAGGAGGACTTAAAATGTTAGTGGAAACAAAAGCAAGAATTGGTGTCTTTTCCATTGCGCTAGGGGCGTATCTGCCACAGTTTCCGTCACTGGTGCAGGAATTTGAAACACAGTACGAGGCGTTTAAGAAGACGCTTCCGGACACGATAGAACTCGTGGATGGTGGTATTGTCACTACAAAGGAGCTGGCACAGGCAGCCGGAGACAAGTTTCGTGCCGCGGATGTGGATCTTGTTATCCTGCAGCTTCTGACGTATGCCACTTCCTATAATATGCTTCCCGCAATCCGGGATTTGGACGTGCCAATCATACTGGTAAACCTGCAGAAGAAAAAAGCGCCCGATTATGAGAATACCGACATTGCCACATGGCTGGGCGAACTGTATGCCTGCGGCGCTGTGGGAGAGATGGTGGCGGATTTGGAACGTGCAGGGAAACGGCATGCTGTGATTACGGGTACGGTGGAGAGCGATGACGGCGAAGTGGCAGACGAGATCGAGGCATGGTGCCGCGCCGCGCAGGTGCGCCGTCGTTTCCGCGATACTAATCTGGCGCAGATTGGCCGCCCTTATCCGGGCATGATGGATCTGTATATCGACGAGACCAATCTGTATCACAGGATGTTCCTGTATACCAAGCAGTTTGACTGGGAGAAAATGTGGGCAATTGCGGATTCTGTTACGGATGAGGATGTCATTCGGACAAAAGCGCTGGATATTATCAATACTTTTGATATTGAGGGCGGCGGCACGGTTGAAAAAGTCTGGGAGATGGCAAAGTATGTTGTCGCATTTGAACAGTGGGTGAAGGATGAACAGATTGCTTTTGTTGCGTCACATTATGATGGTTTTGCGCAGGGCAAGGCAGGTGTTCTGGACGGTATGCTGATTCCGGCATTTTCCATGCTGATTAAGCAGGGGGTTGCCTGTGCTGTTGAGGGTGATATCAAGGTCGCTATGGCGATGAGTATCTTAAAGACCATTTCCGGAACCGGTCAGCTTTCCGAGATGTACTCCATTGATTTTGAGAAGGACATCTGCATTATCGGCCACAGTGGCTCCGGCGACGCTGATATCTCGGACCGCAAACCAACCATGAAGATTGTGCCCGTATTTCACGGAAAGACAGGCGGAGGGTATCTCACGCAGTTTTATCCGCATCTTGGACCCATTACGTATCTTGGAATTACACAGGACAGGGACGGACATTTCAAGTTTGTTGTGGCAGAGGGAATGAACGAGGCAGGTCCGATTTTTACCTTCGGGGATACCAATATGCGGATGCGCTTTACCTGTGGGGCAAAAGAGTTTTGCAACAGATGGAGCGAAGCGGGTCCCACGCACCATATGGCGGCGGCAGCCGGCCGGCATATTGATACGATATTGAAGGTTGCGAAGATCTTTGACATACCGGTGGATATCATTACAAGATAAATTATCATATTAAGAAAAAGGAGAAAAGAAGAGTATGAAATTTTTAGATGCTGAATTTGTACAGGGATTTATC
This sequence comes from Lachnospiraceae bacterium UBA7179, assembly GCA_002491195.1. Lineage (GTDB taxonomy): Bacteria > Bacillota > Clostridia > Lachnospirales > Lachnospiraceae > COE1. The sequence goes on along the minus strand of DKVL01000008.1, from coordinate 12,615 downwards.
AGAATGGCGGACGACGGATGGCAGCTGGGATGGCATGAGCGCAATGGCGGCAATTTGTCTTATCGTGTAAAGCCGGAGGAAGTGGAATCTGTAAAAGAGAATTTTGAGGCAAAGGAATGGCAGCCGATTGGTACATCTGTTCCGAAACTTGCCGGAGAATATTTTCTGGTAACAGGAAGCGGCAAGTATTTTAGGAATGTCACGATCAAGCCGGAAGATTCCATATGTATGGTTGAACTCGATGACAAAGGGGAAAATTACCGCATTGTGTGGGGGCTTGTAAACGGCGGCAGGCCGACGTCGGAGCTTCCTTCACATTTGATGAACCACGAGGTCAAGAAGGAGCTGACGGATGGAAGGTACCGTGTCATCTACCACGCGCACACGACAAATGTCATTGCGCTCACCTTCGTACTGCCGCTGACTGACGAGGTGTTTACAAGGGAGCTGTGGGAAATGGCAACAGAGTGCCCTGTGGTATTTCCAGGCGGAATCGGTGTGGTGCCTTGGATGGTTCCAGGCGGAAGGGATATCGCGGTAGAGACAAGCAGGCTGATGAAAGACTATGATGTTGCAATCTGGGCGCATCATGGAATGTTTGCGGCAGGCGAGGATTTTGACCTTACTTTCGGACTGATGCACACTGTGGAAAAGTCCGCTGAGATTCTGGTCAAAATGCTTTCCATGCAGCCAGACAAGCGCCAGACGATTATGCCAGATGACTTCAGAAACCTTGCAAGGGATTTCAAGGTGACACTGCCTGAGAAGTTTTTATATGAGAAATAACTGTAAAAAAGAGTAGTGATAAAGAGCTAATTGCCAACTATCATTTAGGCGGCGATTTACGGACCGCAGAAGGTGTGCAGCCATATAATTCCTTAAAACTATGGTTGAATAATTTTTGGTTTGTAATCCCATTTGCTTCCATGATTTCAGTAATAGGAGCATCCGTGGTGATGAGGTCCTGATACACATGTGTCAGGCGGATTTCGTTGAGATAATTCAAAAAAGAAAGTCCCATGGTCTTTTTAAAGAACCGGCAGAAATATTCCTTTCCAAGTCCAATTTCTTCTGAGATGTCTGACAGGGAAATGGGGGTGCGGAAATGTTCTTCCACATAGTTGATTACCTGACGGATCCGTTCGCGGGTCAGGATATCTCCAGATTCTAATTGGGGAGCAGTATTTGTGGAGAAGTAACGTATTAAATGTGCCAAAACCTGAAGAACGATCCCTTCGGCCTCAAGTTGGAATGTGGGAGAGTCTTCGATATAGATACGTGTCAGGCTTTCCAGTTTTTTGCATATTTCAAGATAATGCGGAAAGTCAGTGTCAGTAATTTCTTCCGGTTTACAATGTATCTGATATAGCTCAATGTCAGGCATATATTGCTGCATACATTTTTTGGAGAGATGGATGCAGAGAAACATGCAGGGAGAGTTATAGGAATGGGTACTGTGAACCTCGCAGGAGTCCACTACCATAAGTTGTTTTACAGAAAGGGTGTATTTTTTTCCCTCTATTGTAATATCTGCTTTTCCATTCAAAGGATACAGAAGTTCTATTTCCTCATGCCAGTGAAGGGGATGATATCCTCCTGGTACTGTCTGATAAGAGAGGACAATGCCGGAATTGCTGATCTTTTTGATCGATTCATAATAAGTTTTACTCATTGAAAAGACTCCTCGCTTTTTTGAAAAATCTCGGGAAGCAGACTGCTTTCCATAGATTATAATATATATTTGGCAGAAAGAAAAGAGCCGGTTATGCTTTTTGATCCTATAAGCAAATCGGCTCTTTTTTTGATTCTTTGATTCTTTTGATTATCCATACGATTCACTTTATTTTGTAAGTGATCTGTAGATGGAACACACGTTTGCGGAACCATTTAGTGAAAGGAGTCCGCAGATGATATCTACGCTGTTCTCCCTATAGTAATTCAAAAACCTGTCTAAAATAGATTCCTTTTTCTGTTTGTTCTGTGAATATGTGTGTAATGCTACTGTTGTCATAATCATTCTCTCCTTTTCATTGATTGTTTTGTTTGTCAGGAACTGTTCCTTAGGATCTGTAGAAAAATAACTGACGCATCTTGCTTGTCTATTCCTCCGATTATGTATGTCAAAAAGCCTCGCCGTAGCC
>DKVL01000008.1:0-10172 GCA_002491195.1 Lachnospiraceae bacterium UBA7179 | reverse complement strand
CGTTTTTTGACATACATCCTCGAAGAAATATCCTGCGCAAGCTGCATCACTTATTTTCCTACAGCTCCTTACAGTACATATGATACTCTTTTGAGCTGGTTGGAACTAGGGAGAGATTTGACTTGTTTTAAGTCAATATTGACTTTTGGGCACAATTTTTTATGATGCTTTCTTTTTGGCTAAAAAACAAAAAAACGTCGGAAAATGTAAAAATAGACACATGGACAAAAAGGACGGAGTTGATATAATAAACCAAAATCATCAAAAAACAAAAGAAAAAATCATCGTTTGAAGAAATGATGGAGAAAGGACAGAATAATGTATAGAATATTGGGAAAGTGGATCACGAATCAGACGGTAGAGCCATTTTATGCAAGAAAGCGGTTTGTCGTAGAAAAGGAAGTAGAAAAGGCGGAGGCAAGCGTCTGTGGGCTTGGGCAGTTTGTTTTTTATATCAATGGTCAGAAGGTAGGAGACCACGAGTTGGATCCAGGATGGACTAATTACCGGAAAATCATTCAATACGTAACCTTCGATGTAACAGAATATCTGAACAAGGGGGAAAATGTACTTGGGGCAGAGGTGGGAAATGGCTGGTTCATCAAGATGGATGAGCACTATACATTTACTTTTCCCAAATTCATGCCGCCAAATCCCAACCCGTATAAACCATTTGGCAAGTATCTGGTGCTGGCGCTGGAAATGGCAATCACTTATACAGATGGTACGACAGAGATAATCCGGACAGACGATACTTTCGAGGTAAAAAAGCATCCGGTCGTGATGAGCAATGTATATGGTTCAGAGACCATTGACGGAAGACTAAACCAGGATGGGTGGAGTGAAGCCTGGTACGATGCCTCAGACTGGGAGAAGGCAGTTATCCTCAAGGAACAGGAGGAACCGCAGGGAGAACTCATGAAACAGTTTCAGCCTGCCGTGAAAGTGATTCAGACCTATAAGGGGAGGGATCTTGGATTTGTGTCAGGATATCAGGCAAAAGAAGCTGCCTGTGACACGACAGAACGTAAAATCTATGATTTTGGTCAGAATATGTCAGGAATTTTGGAATTTGAAGTGCACGGCAGAGCAGGGGATATCGTGAAGCTATATCCGGCGGAGAAACTGGGACCGGACGGTGATGTGGATCAGATGGCAAAAGGCTGGGTGAATCTGGATTCGTGCATTACATATATTATAGGAAAAGATGACGAGTGGGAAACGTGCCGGATGAAATTCACTTATTTTGCAGGAAGATATGTTACAGTAGAAAGATTAGGAAACCATGTTCAATTTCGGCATCTGCGTGCGCACGCCATCAGCAGTGCATGGAAGACAGATGGATTTTTTGCAAGTGATGACAGGCGATATGAACAGATTTACCATATGATCGAGAAAACGGTGGAAGCGAATCTGTTAAGTGTTCATACAGACTGTCCGACGATTGAGCGTTTCGCGTGGCAGGAACCAAACCACCTGATGGCGCCATCCATTTTCTATATGAAGGATGGGCAACGATTGTGGGAGAAATTCCTCCTGGATATGCGGATGGACCAGCATACGGCAAATGATTATTTCTATGATCTTGATGACAATAAGGTATATCCCGGAGCTGGTCTTATGCCGTCACAATGTCCCTGTTATATTCCGAATGTGCTTCCCGTGCCGGGAATGGGCAGCTTCTATGACATTATTCCGTGGGGAAGCACCTGTATCTTAGGAACCTGGTGGCATTACTGGTTCTATGGGGATGTGCAGATCATCAGAGATAATTACGAGGCAGGAATGCGTTATCTGAATCATCTGAAAACGAAGATGAATGAGGAAGGATTTATTAATCATGGGCTGGGCGACTGGGGAAATCCCCGGAATGAACTGGCGCGGGAGAATATTGAGACCGCATTTCTATATGCGGATGCCATAACACTGGCGCGGTTTGCCAGAATATTGGGAAAGGAACAGGATCAGACAAGGCTGGAAGCCTATGCGGAATCTGTGAAGAAGAATTATAATGAGAAATTGCTTGTGTGGGATGATGTCAACGGCTTCTGGTGTTACCGGGCGTGGGATCATCCGGGTGAGAACTTTTTCACGCAGGCGTGTGAAGCACTGCCGCTTTATTGGAATTTAGTACCGGAGGATCAATACGAGAGTGTGGTGAAAGCGTTTGCATATACGTTGGAGCGCGAGGGTGCGTTGATCAGTGGTGAGGTAGGACTTCCCTATGTGATTCAGACAGCGTGTAAGAATGGAATGAATGATATGATTGCGAAGTTTATCTTAAAAGAAGAGCATCCGAGTTATTACGCGTTTATTCTGGATGGTGAGACAACTCTTGGCGAGTATTGGGAGCGCAATCCAAGGAGCCACTGCCATGATATGATGGGGCACATCATTGAGTGGTATTATAACGGGATTGCAGGGATTATCCCGGAAGAGGCTGGATTCAGTAAAATAGTGATTCGTCCATTTCTGCCGGAGAGCATGAAAGAATTTACCTGCAGTTATCATTCCGTGAAAGGCGAGATCCGGGTGCATGTGAAAGAAGAAGACGGGATTATCATGTTGGAGACAAAAGTGCCGGAAACGGTCATTTATCGGATTGATACAATGAATCTGGAGGCAGAGGGGAAGGAAGTAATCGTCAGGTAAAATTATATGCGGTATTGTATTTGCCCCAGTCATCTTCTCATAGAGCAGGCGGCTGGGGCAATTTGTTTTACAGAGTGTTTAGCTGATCTATTATTTTCTGAAGCTCTTCTTTGTCATAGAGTCCGAAAGTCATTACATTTCGGAGCGGCATAGAAGCGATCATTGCATTGTTCATTGCATCGCTGATGGCTTCCCTGGAACTTGAGCTGTCTATATCCGGAATGTCAGGTGCGCCGAAGAAAGCATCCATGCGGCTCTTGAATTCCAGTCCAAATGGAATCGTGCGCTCATCAGAAAGCAGTTCTCCCAATGTAGTGTTCATATGAATGTTCAGCGGCAGTTTCTTTGCTGTGTTCATGTGAATCTTCTTTGTCAGGCGGATATCGCGGGAAGAGGCACCGATCAGAATCTCATAGTCACCCGTTTTTGCGTACCAGTCCTGAAGATTTGTGTTATACCATGCGAGGAGTAGTGCGATGAACGCTATTGAAATCAGAAACCTATCAAAAAGTTTTCGTGGGATGTATGCGGTTGATCATCTGAATATGACGGTTCCTGTGGGGGCAATCTATGGTTTCATTGGAGAAAACGGGAGCGGGAAATCCACGACTGAAAAGCTGGTCTGTGGACACCTTGTTCCGAATGGAGGGGAGATTAAATTATTCGGCAGGGATTATCGGGATGCCGGAGTCCGGGTCAGAGTTGGAGCCTTGATTGAAAACACAGGCTGTTTTCCAAACTCAAGTGTATGGGATAATTTGATGATGCAGGCTATCAATCTCGGACTTGGAGACCGCACTGGTGAGATCAACCGTGTGCTGAAGATCGTCCGCATGGAGGACTCCGCACGAGTCAAATTCAAAAGTTGTTCTCTCGGTATGAAGCAACGGATCGGTATTGCCATGGCATTTATGATTCTGGCTTACTTTATCGGGGCAGTCCTCGGAGGCGCTATCGCCGGATTATCCGTTGATCCCGGGGCAGCCGGAGCCGGAGGGATCGTCATGTGCCTGCTGTCAAAAGTGCTTTTAATGGCAGTGTTTGTTCCGATCTATTTACTGATGGGTGTTGTGGGCAAACAGAAATTATGGCTTTCAATGGTGGGATCGTTTATCATAGGTCTGCTGTTTTTCATGATGATACCAGCACTGACTCCTCTGGATTCTGGGGTCTCGAATGTTATTCTGTGTCTTGCAGGTGGTGGATTGTTCAGTATAGGGCTCGGAGCAGTCAGCAACTTAGTTTTAAAGAAAACAAGTTTGGTGTAAAAAAAAGACTGGCCCGCATCGCCTGAAATGGTTGTGCGGGTCATATTTCTTCAAAAAAATACGAAATTGGGAGAACATAAACAAAACTTTAACATTTCCATGTGCAGACGGGACGGTGTCGGAAGTCGAGGTGGAGGATTCCATCGGTGCTTTCATCGTTGAGGACAGGCGTCTGGAGGACAACTTTTCACGCAAGGAGCGCTATCACTGTTATTCGCTGGATGCGGTACAGTTCGAGGGCGCAGAGTATTCAGGCGGGGAAACACTTGAAACGCAGATGGAACGCGGGCTGGATGCAGAGCTGACGACCACAAAGGAGCCAGAGAAAGCGGGAAAAACCGGGAAGGCGGCCGCAAAGAACACGGCGAAGAAAGATACGAAGGCGGCAAAGCAGGAGCCGGAGGAAAAGCCGCTGACCAGCACGACTACAGCAAAAAGTATGACGGGTATGCAGTAAATGAGAAATGGCAAAAGGGAACTGCACGTATGCACGATGTAAGGCAAGCTGGATTTCAAATTCATCAGTTAGCGAAAAAAGCACAAGACATTGTTATTCAAACGTCGTTACGAGTGGTAGGGCAAGCTATTGCTACAGGGCATATGCGGGAACATGCAATGGTAGCTTCTGACTATGCAATTAAAGTAATCAATCTACTTTTTCCTAATGATGTTAATGCGGTCAAACAAGAGCGGTTATGGCGCAGAGATGCTTGGGGAGTTCGGGGGAATGACCAGCGCGGCGCTGGCCGGGGGAGCGGAGGAGGCTGTCGCAGGAAGAACTTCCATATACAAATATGAAGCAGGAAATCTGCCCGGAAATTTCAGGACTGGAAATTCATTTGCAGGTTCCCCGCAGAACATGACGGATGCGCAGCGGAATGCGGACATCAGTGAAATCTGCAATGAATTAAGGGATTTCAGCGTGAACCAGGTCGTCACGAGCCCCAGTGCCATAAACAGCTTTACACGGCGGCAGAGACAAGGCTGCACGACCTTGCAGTGGAGATTGAGGGCAGATATCCAGGGGACGGCCAGGCAGCCCATCCTCTCTTTATGTACCGGACATTAAAGGGAGGATATTGGAGAGCACAGTTGCTTTCTCACCTGCAGGGGTGTCGCATGGAAGTGTTCGGAGAACACCCTGCGGAACAGCTTGTAGTTGGTAAATCCGTGGCGCTCCAGAATGCTCTGCAGCGTGTCCTGCGTTGAGATCAGATCCTGGTAAATGTGGGACAATCTCACTTCATTCTGGTATTCCAGAAAGGTAAGTCCCATATGCTTCTTAAAAAAGCGGCAGAAGTACCCGGAATCCAGACAGGCAACCCGGGCAATCTCGTCGATGGAAATAGGACGGTCATAATTCTGGTTCGTGTAGTTCAGGACAAGGTTCAGACGGTCCAGATCTTTTGTTTTGTGACTGAGGTCTGCCTTAAAAATTTTCACGCTGAAATTGTGGTAAAGCTGGAACAGAATCTCAAAAAGCAGGCTGTTAAAACGCAGAATATAGCCTTCCGGACGGATGTCATTTGCAATCTGCATCTGTGTCAGCGTCTCCTTGAAAATGTCCAGTTTCGTCTTGCGGACAGGGTTGTCACCCGGGTCGTCGAGGACAAACCGGAGCTGCTGGACATCAGGGATGTAAAGCCGGATAAAATCAAACGGTATCTGAAAAACGATTCCCGTGTTGGGTGAGGTGCATTTGGTGGAATGGATGACGCCGGAATTAATCAGAAAGCACTGTCCCTCCTGCAGATGGTAAGCGGATGCTTCCACCATGATATCCACCGATCCCTCCACCATATAAATAATCTCAATCGCGTCGTGCCAGTGGTTTGGAACATAGCTGCCGGTGTCTTTTTTTGTGTAAAAGCTGACGCCTGTTGTCTTGGGAACCTGGATCAGTTCATAAATATGGTCCGGCTGTTGTTCTGACATATTGTTTACTCCTGTCTTTCGAATCGTTTCGTTTCAGTGATCAAAGTATTGAAATGATAGTAATATCTTAGACCGTTTATACAGAAAAGTCAATTGAAAAAGAGAATATCGACCTATATATTGATCAATATAAAGCCTATCAGTTATCTGTGAGATATGTTAGTATAATAGTGTAAGGAGCAGATGTTCAATGCGCGCGGAACACAGACAGAAGCAATCAATCAGTAATCAGAAAAAGGAGAGGAATCTATCATGGAAAAAAAGAGCAGATTGACCTTATCAAAAGTTGTGGAGCGTTTTTCCTATGGCTGTGGTGATTTCGGGTGCAACATTATTTATACGGCGATGTCGGCATTTTTAATGATCTACTACACGGACTATGCGGGCGTAAACGCGCTTGCCGTCGGGACAATCATGATGGTGTCGCGTATATTTGACGCAGCGGGTATTTCTACTGGAGTTATAAGCTGCTGACAGACACGGTAAACGATAAGGGCTGGATCGGCTGGGACAGCTGGGATCTGGGAAGATGTGTGGATTTCGGCTGGTTTCCTGTGTGTGAAAGCAGCCGTCCAGAAAAAGTGTGATCTGTTCCTGACAGATATTATGATAAATAAGGAGGACATCAGAATGATTCAAAACCCTATTTTTCCAGGATTTAACCCGGACCCCTGTATTTGTAAAAAAGGGGAGGACTATTATGTGGCGGTATCGACTTTTGAGTGGCTTCCGGGAATACCGGTGTACCACTCCAGGGATCTCAAAAACTGGGAGCTGCTGACGCACGTTCTGACCGATGACACAGAGGTTGACTTAAGAAAGCTGCCCAGCGCGAAGGGCATCTGGGCGCCGTGTCTGACATACTGCGAGGAGGAAGGGCTTTTCTATGTTGTTTACGGGATCATGAATTCCATGAATGCGCGGTATTTTGATGTTGACAATTACCTGATCACGGCTGAGGACATCAGGGGGCCATGGAGTAAGCCGGTATATCTGCATTCCTCTGGATTTGACGCGTCGATTTTCCATGACAGGAATGGAAAGAAGTACATTGTCTCACTGGAGTGGGAGACGAGGGAAGGGTATGAAAAGCCGGGCGCAATCTGCATGGTGGAGTATTCCCCAGAAAAAAAGGAGATTGTAGGTTATCCGCAGAGAATGTGGCGCGGCGGCACGGACAGAGGCTGCATCGAGGCGCCGCATCTGACAAAACGGGGGGAGTATTACTATATCATGTGTGCGGAGGGCGGCACCGGATACAACCACTGTGTGACGATGGGGCGGTCAAAAAACGTGTGGGGGCCATATGAAAAAGATCCGAAGAATCCCATTGTGACCAGTGTTCCCGGAGAATCCTATGAACGGCAGGATCCTGACCATTTAAAACCGAAATATTACAATCCGGATTCCATTCTGCAGAAATCGGGGCATGGGAGCTATGTGGAGCTTCCGACAGGGGAAGTATATCTTGTCCATCTGTGTGCGCGTCCCTTTGTGCCGGAGCTGCGGTGTACACTTGGCAGGGAGACTGCCATCCAGAAGATGATGTGGACGGAGGATGGGTGGCTTCGCATGGCGGACGGCAGCAATCTGGCAAAGACGGAGGTGCCTGAGAGTATGCTCTGCGAGGTACCGATGCCTGGGATTCCTGATTTTGACGATTTTGACAGTGATACGCTGGGAAATTATTACTATGCTCCCCGAATCATGCCGCAGAGCTTTGCGGATGTGAAAGCGCGTCCGGGTTATGTGAGAATCCGTGGGCAGGAATCCCGGACTTCACTCAACCGTGTGAGCATATTGGCCCGGAAGCTGACGAGCGTATATGCAAGAGTTACGACAAAGATGGAGTTTGTTCCACAGGTTCACCAGCACAGTGCGGGATTGATCCTATACTATGACAACATGAACTATATCAATCTGCGAAAGTATTACAGTGAGACACTGGGGCAGAGCGCGATCTCCATTATTCATCTCGAGAATGGGGAAAAGACGGAGTTTCTCAATACCCGCATTCCAGTCGAGGAGAAACCAATTTATCTGCGTCTTTATATAGAAGGCAGGCGTTCCTGGTTTGAGTGGAGCTACGACAATGTACAGTATGAGAAAATTGGAAAGGTGTTTGACACGACCCGGTTTTCTGATGAATATTGTAAATACGGCGAATTTACAGGAACCATGGTTGGACTCACCTGCGCTGACAGGGTGAAGCATCAGCATTATGCGGATTTTGACTTTTTTGAGTACATCGCGGATGAGACGAAAGCGGTGGACTGATTGTTTTGATCTGTGACATATGATAAGCGGACAATATGCAGAAAGCTCCTCAAATCATGACCATGTTTAGTGATAAACTCTTCTGCAGTTTGCTGTGGGGGAGTTTTTTTCATCTGCGCCCAGTATGGGCGCAATCTAATCGGTGAAAGTCCGTCACACACCCTGGTAGGGGGAAGAATATAGCCAAAAACAAGGGTGTCCATCGTGAGGTGTAATCTGGAGAAAGCTTTAGGCAAAGCTCTGGTCTGACAAACAGAATTTACATCAGTCTACAGTTAGGGATAAAGCTGCATGACAAGTTGAAGTGCAATAACTACCCAGAACTAATTGTGGTAAATGTGGCAGACACATGGAGTGAAAGATTGCGTTCTTACCTGGGGAGGTCTCGTCAACGGATGGAACTACTTCAATAAATGCATGTGAAATCCGTAGTAACAACGAATGGCGAGAAGTCAGCAGGTGCATAGTGCCATTGCGGTTGCAAACGCGATGGGAAGGACTGAACATGATAATTTTTTGCGGATGCATATTTGTAATTAACCAGTATGAGGCAGACAGAAAAAAGATGTGTATATGATTTATTAGAAAAGAGATAACATTTCAGCGTGTGTATTTTTGGATTCAACACCTAAATTATAACACGGTTTTGCTTGAAATGTTATCTTTTTTAATTTAAATTAGCAGAGAACTTTTGGTTTAACAACGAAAAGATTGCAGCTTGTTACAGATATTGTTATAGCGGGATTATGGCAGTAATACCTCAAAGTATAGTTTTAGCTTTACAATGAACAATACGGAATATGTAAAATGGAGAATGGATCAGGAACTGCTGGATTTTGGTTAAAAGAAGAAAGATGGAGATTTCTGTTGCAGCCAGACCATTATTAAGCACAGCAGGAATATGTTACAAAAGAGGATTTGGCAAATGAGCCACTTATGAAACTAAGACGGTCAAGAGAAATAGCAAAAATAAAATTACAAAAATATATTGACATGGTGTCAGAACATGGGTATAATACAGTTAATGACACTGTGTCAGAATAAATTTGGAGGAGGATACGAATACGAAAAAGAATATTGGATCACAGTTAGCATTATACCCGACTCCGGTGACTGTCATCGGAGCCATGGATAGAGAGAAACCCACATGGACACTGGTGGCGCACGTTGGCATCATCGGCCATGACCGGGTTCTGGTAAGTCTTGCGGCGTCGCATTTCATCAATGGCATCATCAAGGAAAATAAAAGACTTTCCATCAATATTGTGGATGAGGGCATTTTGCCGCAGGCGGATTATTCGGGTTCTGTCAGTGGGGCGAAAACAGATAAAAGCAATCTGTTCGGATATGAGATTGGGGAGGCGGGAACGCCGATGATTCAAAAATCGCCGCTTGTCATGGAATGTACCGTGGTTGATGAATATGATTCTCCGGGCTTTGAAAGCTTTATCTGCACGATCAACAATACTTATGTAGAAGAACAGCATCTGGATGAAGCCGGGAAGATTAACTACCATACACTGAAGCCGGTACTGTTTGAGTTCCCGACTTATGAATACCTGAAAACCGGTGAGGTCATCGGAAAATGTCTGTCATTTAAGAATAAGGAAAGCATATAAGGAGGTACGGGATGCCAAAAGGATCAGAAGAACTGACAGCGGCAAGAAAAGAAGAAATCATAACAGCCTGTGCAGAGCTGTATAAGACCATGAGCTTCAAGGAGATCACCATCAAGGAAATCGGAAACGCCACTACGTTTACCCGTACTTCCATCTACAATTACTTCCAGACAAAGGAAGAAATCTTTCTGGCGCTGCTGCAAAGGGAGTATGAATTGTGGATACGCAGGCTGAAACAGATTCAGGCGGAGCATGAAAGGATGACAGGGGCAGAATTTGCGGATGCACTGGCTCATTCCCTTGAAGAACGAAAAAACCTGCTGAAGATCATGTCTATGAACCACTATGATATGGAGGACAACAGCCGGATCGAGCGTCTGATCGAGTTCAAGGTCGTATATGGGCAGTCGCTGGCGGAGGT
>DKVL01000105.1 GCA_002491195.1 Lachnospiraceae bacterium UBA7179 | reverse complement strand
CCGCTATTTTATTAAGCGCTTACTCTCTGACATCAATCTATGCCGATTTCCCGGTGTGTATTTTTTCATATGATATAGTATCGATACAATATAGGATTCTCAGAATGTACAGCGACAGGGCCAGGAACTTCTGAGAACAAATATAAGAAATGGAGGAAAATCATTATGGGAAACACATGGGGAAAAATTGTGACAAGAGTGTCAGGAATGATGCTTTCCGCAGTTGTGATGGCAGGATGCATAGGTGCGGATACGGCACTGGCGGTAGAAAGAACCTATACCGTGGAAAGCGGGGATACGCTTAAGAAAATTGCGCAGGAACAGTATGGTTCCGGGGATTGGTGGGATGTTCTCTATACAATCAATCAGAATAGGATCCAGGATCCCGATGTGATTTATGCAGGGCAGGAACTGATACTTTCCGCAGACAGCAGCCAGCTGGTGGAGCAATCGGAATGCAGTGTATCAATGCTGTTAAAGTATATGGCATCTACAAAAAAGGTAGAAGAAGAAGCAGCGAAAAATTTTTTGACACAGGGGACATGGCCGGATGGACTTTCGGTTCCGGCAAGTGATGATGTGCTGACACAGGAAGGTGCAATCGATTGGAGCCAGGCACCGGAGAATGGCTATACGTTGGATGCACAGGGCAACGCTGTCAAAACGGTCTATGTACCGCAAGTGGATGAAATGCTTGATCGGTATGGGTTGCCGGAAGGCAGATATACCAGTCCGATGGGCGCGAGCGGTCCATACAGCTACGAGGAGCGTTCCCTGCCTTATGTAGAAGACCAATCCAGCTATCATCAGTATCGGGTAACCGGTGATATTTCACGGCTTGAAGAGTATGTGGATGCATGCAGGAGCCAGGATGCGGCAACGGCTGCCTGGATCGATCATATGGTTGATCAATATTATCAGGGTGATATTCACAACATGGTGGTTTACAGAGGAGAAGTGGCGCCGGCATTTGGACATAGCGGCGGAGGGATACAGTATGAATTTCCGCTAAGTATAGAAATCCTGTGCAAGCTTGGTATCTTACAGGAGATTTATTAACGGACGCAAGCGATCACTGCGATCGGGTCTCTGGCATGATAGGGTGTGCCGAATAATCTGTTATAGTATATACAGTTTATTCGGTACACCTGTTTTTTTATGTATTTTTTCCATACGCTCTGGCACTGTTGTGAGATGCTGCCAATAACAGTACCTTGTTTCGATTCCCATCCATCATTCATCTGACGATTTGTCACATTTAGGACAAAAAAACGGCAATATATGACAAGATTCGGCATAGCGATGAGAGAATTGATATTTTATAGGAAAGAAGCGAAAGAAGGGTACGAGATGGAGATTGTGGTAGTCTCAAAGACGGCGGAACTGAATAAAGAATTCATACCGGCAATCGATCAGATCCTATACAGAGAAAGAATCAAGTGCCTGAGTCTGTATGGTCAGGTTATGAAATATGAGCAGATCAATCTGCTGCCGCAGCACAATGGTTATCTGTTTTTTGTGGACGTACAGAAGGAGTCTTTTTCTGCGGCGAGTATTCTGCTGGAAACGATTATGAATAGCTTTCCTGCATGCAATCTGGTGCTTCTCACCGATAATGGTATCAGGATTCATAATCTGGTGAACAGCATTGGGATGCTCAATGGGATTATCAATTTCCAATGGGCGTGGAAGGAACAATTGAAAGATATCTTGAAAACGATAGCGGCCAAGATGAGGACGCTCTGTAAAGGAGTCCTCATACTACACTATAACATGGACAGGATGATTGTCTATGAGGATATTTATTATATTGAGACAATCAAGGCTACGCATTGCTGTACAGTCCGACATAAGAAAGGGACAGAACGGTTGCGGGCAAACATCAAGGACTTGATTGGACAGCTGGACAGCAGGTTTGAGATTGTACATGCATCTACCATTGCGAATCTGTCGCTGATTAAGAGGATCGACAGAGAAAGCAGGTGTCTGTACTTTAATGACGAGATCAGTTGTAATTATTCCAATGCATGTGCCAAACGAATCAGAAACAGGATGCGGGAGTTTGTATAGAAAGCGGAGCAAAAGAGATGAGTAAAGGATAAAAATCACAAGGGCACTCATAGGGGAAAATATCCGATAATCAACAGCATGGAACGAGGGCAATTGTACCTGTCAATCAGCAAGGAGCAGTACCCATGGCAGTCTGTTCGCCTATTAAAGTGATGAAACCAAATGTTACAACCAAATGGATAAGAAACAAGGAGGGGCATAAGGAGATGGAAAACAATGCAGCTATTGCGCAATGGATGAAACAACATAACTTAATTCCAAAGGAAAGTTTTGCCGCAGCATTGCGCAGACTGGCAAGACACTACCAGAGAGAGAACCACATCAGGAGTATGGAGGATGTCTACCAGAAAATAGGGCTTCGTAAGGAGTACCTTTACTATTGGGAAAAACACCCATATAGCACACAGACGAAAAATTTTAAATACAAAGTGATACGGGCGGTTGCCCGGGAATTTCGTATTGACACGGATGGGGAAGAGCGTCTTGCCAACAAAGCGGGACTATCTATGCAAGCGGATGCACATTTTCAGGAATATCTGATCAGTCTGATCGAAAACAAAACCCAGATTAAAAAAATATATGAACATGCGCAGATCAGTGAGCGCATGTTTCAGTACATCAAACATGGAAGAATACCAACCAAACAATCCCTGATCGCGATCGCGGCAGCGCTGGAACTGGGCTTGGAGGAAATAAAGCAGTTATTGTCAAAGGCAGGGTACGCCCTGTCTGATTCGATTGCATGGGATATGATTGTTGAAACGTTATTAAAACAGATAGAGGCTACAGGCGATTACCGCAATGCAGTTGCCAGGATCAATGATGTCCTTTTTGATCTTGGACTGCCGCTATTGATGACAAGAGAAAAAAAGAATCGTGATAATTAATTTCGTTTTTTTCGACAGCAGGAAGTCTATAATGAGGTTCATAGCAAAAGCAATGGTCATCTGCTACTATTACAATATCATAACAGAAACATAAGGAAAGAGAGGAAAAAGAAATGTCTGATTACAAAGTTATTCCAATTGATGACACAGTGGAAGTTATTATTTCGGATGCAGGAGAATCTGAGAAACTGACTTTGCTGGAGCCGCCGCCTGAGGACAGTATTCTGGTTCAGAACAGCCGCAGGGATGTGTTAGGAGAGATCAACCTTGACAAGATGCTTGCAAATCTTGAAGACTGTGTCGATCTGCTCCAGATCACTTTTAACGCAGTGGACGGGTTTCCAGTCCAGTCACAGGTACAGGAGCTCAACAAACAGTTTTCGGATGCCGTGATCAAAAGCAACGCGGCTGCGCTCGCGTTTAAGGAAGCCACGGCAACGGTCGTGGACAGCTATATTATAGCATATGGGAATCTTTACTACGGTGAGACGGCCGCAGGGATTGAGATGCTGTCAGATGTCAAAAGTGTAGCACAGAAAATGGTTAAGAAATCGGATGAACTTGTCCGTGTTTTTGAAAAATTGTCTGATAGTACCAATGACATCCTGAAAGCCGTGATGGACGAGCGGGCTGCGGATGAGAAAAAGAGAAGTGAGACGAAAGCGCTCATTGTCGAATTAGAGGCATCCACAAAAGCGTTGAATCAAATCAAACAGGATATCCAGAATGATATCGAGGAATTTGAGGCAGAGTACAAAAAGCTTGAAAAACGGGAAATGGATCAGGAGAAATGGGCAAACGGGATGCAGATCGCCTCTTTGGTCATAGGCGGGCTGGGCAGCCTGTTTGGAGGAATTACCGGCGTGTTTCGGTCAAAGGATTCTGAGGCTGACCGCAGGGAAGCAAAAGAGTCTGTCGAGGGTGAATCAAGTGCTGAGCAGAAGGCAAAAGAAGATTATGCGCAGAATATCAGGGATCAGGAACAGATCAAATCAAGTCTCAAAAAGGTTCAGGACAGGATCGAAGCTATTGACAAAATTCTTGACGGGGAATTGTATAAAGATGGCAGCAATCATAAGGAAGCGGATGCAGAGAATCCGGATATGGATAAGACAGGCGACGAGCTTCGGGAGGAAAAACAGCATCAGGTTGAGGAAAAAGGCAGATTGGAAAACGAGTTGAAAAGCCTGGCCGGAGAGGAGAAAACGCTGGCCAGCACGCTGGAAGGGCTCGGTGTGGCGGTTGATGGGATCTCAGATCAGATTCATGATGCGGCAAAGGAGATGCAGTCTAAAGCGGATTCCCTGGCGGAACGCATGGAGGTGATCCGGAAGAAAAAGGACAAGCTCAGGGAGATGGAGCGTGAAAATACCATGAAGCTGGCGGAACAGACGGCGAAGATGCAGAATGCCGTGATGGATGAAAATGCTCTGGAAAGCGCCGTGAAGTCGCTGGTCATAGCGATCGGGTGTCTGCGCAGGGTTCTCGCATATATCCAGGAAATTCGGTTATTCTGGATGAATATATCGACATTCTGCGATGGACTTGCATCGGATGAACGCCTTAGCAAAATGATCCAGTCCCAGGATGGGAAAGAGGCGGAAAGGAGTGCAGGGTATTTCAAGACCAGACTGTTTGTCAAGCCATATATTGAGACTGTCGCAAA
This sequence comes from Lachnospiraceae bacterium UBA7179, assembly GCA_002491195.1. Classification (GTDB taxonomy): domain Bacteria; phylum Bacillota; class Clostridia; order Lachnospirales; family Lachnospiraceae; genus COE1. The sequence continues at coordinate 7,513 of DKVL01000105.1, read as the reverse complement.
ATGGCAGAGTCTGCATGTGATCTTTACACAGTATCTCGAATCGCTTGCGCATGTGGCGAAACGTCTGAATGAGAGCTTTGAGCAGAGTATCAGTGAAGACCGGAAAAAGCAGTGGCAGCTCGCATCGCAGCTGGCAGGAAAACTGAAGGATAAGCTGCGCAGCGAGGCGGATGAAGTTTAATCGGTGAAAGGTAGTTCGCAATGGGATACATAGAAGAATTTTTGAGTGAAAGTCAGCAAAAGTACCGCGATGCTGTTGCGATGCGCGGAAACGATGCGGAATCGGTAAAAAGACTGAAGGAAATGACACAGGAAATAAGCAGACAGGCGCAGAAGTACATAGTGCTCTGTGAACAGCAGATAGAGGATAATAACAATTTCCAAAAAAAGTGTCTGGATAAAAGAGCAGATCTTTACGAAAAATGTCAGAATGACAAAAGGCTTCTGTCGGATCTGGATGCGGAGCGTGTGAAGATCGCCGCTGGGATATCAGATATGCAGATTGAAATCTCCAAAAGCAAACAGGAGATCAGCAATCTGGCAAAGGAGCAGGAGAAGCGGAAGAAGGACAAGGAATATTGGGAAAAAGTATGGTGGGCTACCTGCTGGATTCCATTTGCAAACATTGGTACGGGCATCAAGTGGTCGGAAGAAGATAACCAGTATAAAGTGCGTGTGCGGCAGATTCAGAATAATATCTCACATATGGAACAGCGCATTGGCGAACTGAACAGCAGGATGCAGGAGATCTGCAGACAACAGGCGAAGAACAAGGAATCGTCCGGAAAGCTGGCAAATGAGATTATGGCTGTCAACGGCGAAATATCCCGCATCACAGAGCAGATCAATCAGTTGCGCAATGAGATGGTAATACTGCGGATGATCGAGTCAGCCAACAGGCAGATTGACGCGGTTGCAGAATTTTCCAATGACAGTATCCGCGTCATCAAGGAAACCATCGCATATCTCAATGAAGTCAAAAATGAGATGCAGTCCAGGCTGCTGACCACAAAATATGTCAATGGATGCACCAGCAGGGGGGACAGACTTCTGGCAGGTGAGATCCTGAATCATAATGAGTGCCTTCTCAGCAGCAATAAGCGGTTTGCGGCGATCATGCAGGCGGATAATAATTTTGTTGTTTACAATTCAGAGAGACCGCTCTGGTCTTCGGGGACATGGGCTGCAGAAGGAAGAGGGCGCATCCTGTTCGACACAAAAGGTCTGATCCGCCTCGAGGGAACCAGCATGAGATGGGATACAAAGCGTGAGGGTGCCGCAGTACTGATTATGCAGGATGATGGAAACCTGGTTGCTTACAAAGAAAATCACGAACCGGTTTGGGCTAGTGACACATACACTTATGCACGGGAGCCGGTATCTGCTTTTTGGTGACTTCGTGACCGCTGGGTGTGTCGTGGTATTTAGAGATATTTATTCATATGGAGGAGATTGGAATGTCAGATAAAGTGTATTGTATCGTTCAATATGGGGATTTTATCTATGTTCCTGTTAAGGCGGAGACAAATCCTTATAATGGAAGGGAAGCGTATCTGAAAGGTCTGCCTAATTTTTTTGGCGGGACTAAGGATGAAATTTATTATGAAGGACAAAAAAGAAAAGAGAAAACGCGGACAGCGGCAAAGGCATTGAGCGACGAGCTGCGGGAGGAGTCACAGAATAATATCAATATAAGCGAGGCTGATATTGCTGGTCAGCTTACAGCTGATAATATGCTGATAAATGCTCAAGTTGGAGAAAGTCAGTATTGGTTTTACCTGATCAATATACAGGCAGGGAATCTGGGTGAATCTGCGACAGGGGATATATGGGATTTTTGCGAGGAGTCCGAGGAGCAGAATGAAAATGAAATGAAATGTGTCGTAAAAGTGCCAATTGCTGAAGTTATCAATGCTAACGAAGAGCCACATAATTATGAAGATCGTCCTGATTCGCCAATAAATCAGGATAACGAGGTGATCGACAGGTTCTCGAATAAAGTATTGTCCGCGTGCAGCATAGTATATGAAGGCAATAGCAGCCCACAGTATTTTGAGGGACTAATACAAGATCCACAAAATCAAAAAGTGCGCGATGATTGGAACACAAGTGAGACCAGAAAGGCATTTGCAAAGCTGGCTGCTGTCTTATACAGTAGATATAAAAAGTAACAGAATATAAGCTTAGAAAGGAAAAAATTATGACAAATCAAAAAGTTGGAGGATGGTCAACATTCAGAAAGGTAACTAAGAGCGATAGGGAGGCGCTGGACAAGGCACTGGGCAGGATTGATCTGACGCCTGTAGAACCGCTTATGGTGGCAGAGCAGATCGTATCAGGACAAAACTATTTGTTTGTATGCAATGGAAAAAATGCTGATTTTCCGGTTATGATCGCTGTTTACGCAGAGCCTGGCGGACAGGTGAAAGTCGATACAAAGGAACCGGGCCAGATCTTTGAGCAGTTCAATCTAAAGTAAAAATGATTGAATTTTTGGCGGCAATTTCGTCATTGCGGAACTTGTGCAGTTATGGTATGATATAGGAAACATTGGACAGGAGGCAGATGATATGCCTCCTGTATTTATACACATGGAGGCATAGGAAGGTGTTATGGATGAGAGAATGCTGACGTTTTTACATTCTTTTGACAGGGAAAAGCCAGCCTATTTAGAGGAACTGGAGAAATATTCGCTAGAGACGAATGTGCCGATTATCCGGCCGCAGATGCAGAGCCTGCTAAGGCTGCTGATCACATGGGGGAGACCGATGCATATCCTGGAGGTAGGGACAGCGATTGGGTTTTCTGCACTGCTGATGAGCGAGTATGCGCCGAAAGAGTGTCGGATCACAACGATCGAAAAGTATGAGAAACGAATACCGCTTGCAAAGGAAAATTTCAAAAAAGCAGGCAAAGCGGACTGTATCACACTGTTAGAAGGGGATGCCGCAGAGATTCTTGCAGCGTTAAAAGAGGACAGCGTCTACGATCTGATCTTTATGGATGCGGCAAAGGGGCAGTATATCAATTTCCTTCCGGATATCCTGAGACTATTATCGCCGACAGGACTATTGGTATCGGATAATGTGCTGCAAGAGGGTGAGCTGATCGAGTCAAAATATGCAGTAATCCGTAGAAACCGCACGATCCACAACAGAATGCGGGAATATCTGTATCAATTGACTCATTGTGAGGAGTTGGAAACAACGATTCTGCCGATTGCGGACGGCGTTACGCTTTCTGCGAAACGCGGGTAAGGAACCATAGAGAAATGAGTGACGCATCTTAGCTGCATCACTTATTATTCTACAGCTCCTGATGGAACGAATAATTTTGCATAGTAGAGTTTGCAAAGGGGACGGATTGATGCATCTTGACTTGTCTATTTCTCCGATTATAAATTGCATATGCAATTGGCAAAAAGCCTTGCCGTAGCCCGCTACGCCTACGTTTTTTGACATACATCCTCGAAGAAATATCCTGCGCAAGCTGCATTACTTATTTTCCTACAATTCCTAACGATGTAATATAAGATGGAGGAACAGAATGAACAAGAAAAGACCAGGCAGACCAGAACTTCTGGTACCAGCCAGCAGCTTGGAGGTGCTAAAGACAGCTGTGATATTTGGAGCGGATGCCGTATATATCGGCGGGGAAGCATTCGGACTCCGCGCCAAGGCGAAGAACTTTACCAGTCAGGAGATGGCGGAGGGGATTCGGTTTGCGCATGAACATGACGTGAACGTGTATGTGACGGCAAATATCCTTGCGCACAATGACGATCTTGATGGTGCGAGAACGTATTTTGAGGAATTAAAGGAGATAAAACCGGATGCGCTGATCATATCCGATCCCGGAATGTTTCTGATCGCGAGGGAGGTCTGCCCGGAGATTGATATTCACATTTCCACACAGGCGAATAATACGAATTACCAGACGTATCGGTTCTGGTGGCAGCAGGGGGCAAAGCGTGTGGTGTCAGCCAGGGAGCTTTCCCTGACAGAGATCAGACAGATCAGGGAGAACATCCCCGAAGAGATGGAGATTGAGAGCTTTATCCATGGGGCGATGTGTATCTCTTATTCCGGCCGTTGCCTGTTGTCCAATTATTTCACTGGTAGAGATGCCAACCAGGGAGCATGCACGCATCCGTGCCGCTGGAAATACGCGGTGGTTGAGGAGACGCGTCCGGGGGAGTATCTTCCTGTGTATGAGAACGAGCGCGGGACTTTTCTTTTCAATTCCAAGGATCTGTGTATGATCGAATATATCCCGGAGCTAGTGGCAGCCGGAATCGATAGTTTTAAGATTGAGGGGCGCATGAAGACAGCGCTCTATGTCGCATGCGTGGCGCGCACTTACCGGAAAGCGATCGATGATTATTTTGAATCAGAGCAGACATACCACAGCAATATGGACTGGTACAGGGCTGAGATCGCAAAGTGCACGTACCGTCAGTTTTCGACTGGATTTTATTTCGGTAAGCCGGATGAAACGACGCAGATCTATGACAACAGCACCTATGTCAGCGAATATGTATATCTTGGCATTGTGGAGGCGGTTGATGGGCGCGGCTTTGCGAAGTTTGAGCAGAAAAACAAGTTCTGCGTGGGCGATATCATTGAGATCATGAAGCCTGATGGAGCTAATATTCATACAAAAGTGCTTTCCATGTACAATGACGAGGGGGAAGCCGTCGAGAGCTGTCCGCACGCAAGACAGATATTGTACGTGGAACTTGCAGATCAGCCAGAACCGTATGATCTGATGCGTGTGGAAACCGCGCGGCAGTGCAAGGATGGCAGTCTGTAAACGTTTGCTGGCTAAAGCGTGTTTGAAAAATCATTCCTGTGACAGAAAGCATTTTTCAAACACGCTCTAATACACTTTGTGTGAAAAGCAGCTGGGATAAAAATAAATGGAAAATGCAGTATGATGAAATATTTGTGCGTGGTATAAATTAACGAAAAACAGGCTTTCCTGAAAAAAGTATCTATGCAAAATGCAGAAAAGACAAAAAACAGTAGATTTTTTTTCAGGAAAGTCTTGATTTTTTGCTTTGAATATATTATTGTATAGAAAGTAAAAGCAATCAGGCATAATTAATTTTCAAAAATGATATATCATGATAACGCGAACGAAGGTGTTCCAAAAAAGAATAATCTCTTTTTTTGGAACTTTTTTTGTAGACAGACAAACGCGATAACGCACAGAATGTGCTGCTTGGCATACAAAGAATGCAGTCGGGCGTCATGATCACATCATGATCAATAGAAAGCGAGGAAATCAATATGAGCGAACCATTAAACGTGGAAAAAATCTTTGGTGAGAGAGTCTTTACGGTTGAAAAGATGAAAGAGCGGCTCACCAGAAAGGTCTTTCTGGAAGTAAAGCGGGTTATGGATCATGGCGGAGAGCTTTCCATGGCGACCGCGGATGTCGTGGCAAAGGCGATGAAGGACTGGGCTGTGGAGAACGGTGCAACGCATTATACACACTGGTTCCAGCCGCTGACAGGCATCACGGCGGAGAAGCATGATTCCTTTGTGTCCCATCCTGATTCCGAGGGGAAAATGTTGATGGAGTTTTCGGGAAAAGAGCTGATCAAAGGGGAACCGGATGCGTCCTCATTCCCGTCAGGCGGACTTCGCGCTACATTCGAGGCGAGAGGTTATACGGCATGGGATATCACTTCGCCGGCATTTTTGAAAGAATCCGGCTGCGGCGTGATCCTCTGTATTCCGACAGCGTTCTGTTCTTACACGGGCGAGGCGCTTGACAAGAAGACGCCGCTGCTGCGCTCCATGGAGGCGTTGAGCGAGCAGGCGCTCCGCATTGTAAAATTATTTGGAAATACAGGGGCTACGAAGGTTACGGCTTCTGTCGGACCAGAGCAGGAGTATTTCCTGGTAGACAAGGACCTCTATCTGCAGAGAAAGGACCTGATGTTTGCAGGCCGCACACTGTTTGGCGCACCCGCTCCGAAAGGGCAGGAGATGGAGGATCATTACTTTGGCGTCATCAAGGAGCGCGTCGGCGCATATATGAAAGATCTGAATGAGGAGCTCTGGAAGCTGGGTGTTACAGCAAAGACACAGCACAATGAGGTTGCTCCTGCGCAGCACGAGTTAGCGCCGATCTATGAAACAGCCAATATTGCAGTAGATCACAACCAGCTGGTAATGGAGGCGATGAAACGCGTTGCCTACAAGCATGATTTAAGATGTCTGCTTCATGAGAAACCTTATGCGGGCGTGAATGGTTCTGGTAAGCATAACAACTGGTCCATCACGACAGACAACGGCGAGAACCTGCTGGATCCGGGCGATACGCCGAACAAGAATATCCAGTTTTTATTGGTACTTGCCTGCATTTTGAAGGCAGTGGACACCCATGCGGACTTACTGCGCCAGTCGGCGTCCGATGTGGGAAATGACCACAGACTTGGCGCAAACGAGGCGCCTCCGGCAATCATTTCCGTTTTCCTTGGCGACCAGCTTGAGGATGTTGTGAGACAGCTGGTGGAGACAGGCGATGCGGCGAAGGTGAAGCAGGGCGGAAAGCTGGAGACCGGCGTGTCCACACTGCCTGATTTTGAGAAAGATGCGACCGACAGAAACAGAACTTCACCGTTTGCATTTACCGGAAATAAGTTTGAGTTCCGTATGGTTGGTTCTGCGGATTCCATTGCAAGTCCGAACACCACGCTGAATGCGATCGTTGCGGAGGCATTCTGCGAGGCGGCTGACAGGCTGGAAAAGGCAGAGGATTTCGACATGGAAGTACACGATATCATCAAGGAGTATATGACAAAGCACCAGAGAATCATCTTTAACGGGGATGGATATTCGGATGAGTGGGTTGCAGAGGCGGAAAGACGCGGACTTCCCAATATTAAGTCCATGATCGAGGCTGCTTCTACACTCACGACAGACAAGGCAGTGGCTTTGTTTGAGCAGTTTGGCATTTTCACCAGGGTTGAGCTTGAGTCACGCGAGGAGATTATTTATGAAACCTATGCGAAGACGATCAACATTGAGGCGCTCACGATGATTGATATGGCTGGAAAGGATATCATCCCGGCAGTGGCCTCCTATGCGGGCGACCTTGCGAATACTGTGATCGCGATTAAAGAAGCAGGCGCGACGGCAGAGGCGCAGGTGGAAATGCTGACCGAGGTTGATGAACTTCTTGCAGAGGCTAAGAAGGCACTCAATTCCCTGAAGGAGGTAGAGGCAGGCGCTTCTAAGATTTCTGATGCGAAGGAGTTAGCATTCTATTATAAGGACACTGTCAGGGCGGCTATGGATGCACTCCGTGCACCGATTGATAAGCTTGAAATGATTGTGGACGGAACAATCTGGCCGATTCCTACATACGGTGAGTTGATGTTCGAAGTATAATTAGCGAAATGAAAAGTCTGGCAGTCTGTCAGACTTTTTATTTTATGCACAGGCCCGTGCAGAGGAAATGTGTCACTAACGTGACGCACGGGCCGCGCGCGAGTAGGGGA
>DKVL01000006.1 GCA_002491195.1 Lachnospiraceae bacterium UBA7179 | reverse complement strand
TATAAACTTATTATACGAGGAGATACCGGTTGGAGTATTCTCAGTGGTATGCCAACATTAGAATATAATAAAACGGTTTACTATCTGATCGCAATGATTTGCGTTTCATTTATCGCAGCAGTTATTATACTGATTCTTATTATCAACAGGATTGCAGGAGGAATCGTAAAACCTCTGAAAGAGCTTAAGACTGTTGCTGGAAAGATTGCAGAAGGCGATCTGGATGTTACGCTTGACATTAACTCAGAAGATGAGGTTGGTGCGGTTGCCGATGCTATTTCTAAGACAGTAGACCGCCTGAAGGATTATATCAAATACATTGATGAGATCACGCTTGTGCTCGGAGAGGTTGCAGCCGGAAATCTGCGTTTTGAATTAAAGCAGGATTATGTAGGTGAGTTTCAGAAGGTAAAGCTTGCACTGCTGGATTTGTCAGAACGTTTGACAGGCACATTGAACCATATTGACAGTGCTTCCGTGGAAGTTTCAGGCGGCGCGGACCAGATTGCAAAGGCAGCAGTTTCGCTGGCGGATGGCGCAACCAATCAGGCAGCGGCAATTGAGCAGCTTCAGGCTTCTGTAACAGATATTGCAGATCATGTCGATTCGAATACAGCGTTTGTTGACAACGCGATGGAAAGCATGACAGGCATGAATAAAGAGTTGGAATTTTGCAATCAGCAGATGAACAATGTTGTTGATGCAATGCAGGAAATCACAAAGTGCTCTAACGAAATTCGGAATATCATCACAGCGATTGAAGAAATTGCCGACCAGACAAATCTCCTGTCTCTGAATGCATCGATTGAAGCTGCGAGAGCAGGTGAAATGGGACGTGGGTTTGCGGTTGTTGCAGGAGAGGTAGGAAGTCTTGCAGGCGAAAGCATGGATGCGGTTCAAAATTCTGCTGCATTGATTAATAATTCTCTTGATGCAGTGAACCGGGGAATGGATATTGTAAACAATGCGGCGGAACAAATGCAGCAGACTATGACGAAAGTAAAAGTGATTTATGAACAGATGAGCAGCATTGATGAAGTGTCAAAACAGCAGAATGAGAGTATTAATCAGATTAAACAGGCGCTTGAGCAGGTATCCGAAGTTATTACGGATAATTCTGCAATGGCACAGGAGAGTGCGGCGGCAAGTGAACAACTTTCCGCACAGGCACAGAATTTGACTGATCTGATCAAGGAATTTAAGCTATAAAGGATGAAATCATAATTATATTCTTTGACAGACAATGCGACATTTTATCTTTCAGTTTGGACATACTGATATTGGAGTGAAAACATTATGGAAAGAAAGGATTAAAGGATCATGTTAAAAGGAAAAGTAGCAATTGTAACAGGCGGAACGAGAGGAATCGGTTTTGAGATCGTCAGGAAATATCTTGCCAATGGCGCTAAAGTTGTGCTGTTTGGATCCCGTCAGGAGTCCGTTGACAAAGCACTGCAGAAATTAAAAGAAGAAAACAACAGCTGGGAGGTGGATGGAAAATTTCCAAAACTCACAGATGCCGCAGAAGTTGAGAAGGCAATTTTAGAAGTAAAAGACAAATTTGGCAGGATCGATATTCTGGTCAACAATGCAGGAATCTCTCAAAGTACGCCTCTGTATGATTACACAGCCGAAGAGTTTGACAAGGTGATCGACCTGAATGTAAAGGCAGTATTTTATGCGATCCTGCCGACTGCAAAGATTATGAAGGAGCAGGGCGGTGGCTGCATCATCAACACCAGCTCGATGGTAAGCATCTCGGGACAGCCGGCAGGCGTGGGGTATCCAGCCAGCAAGTTTGCGGTCAATGGCATTACCATTTCTCTTGCAAGAGAGCTTGGAAAAGACAAGATCCGTGTCAATGCAGTGGCGCCGGGAGTGACCAGGACGGATATGGTGGCTGCATTGCCAGAGGCGACTGTCAAGGCAATCTCTGCAAAAATCCCGTTAGGGAGAGCTGGCGAGCCGGAGGAAGTGGCCAATGCATTCCTGTATCTGGCGAGCGATCTGGCCAGTTATGTTACAGGAGAGATTCTGTCTGTGGATGGAGCTTCGAAAGCGTAATCTTATGATTAAAAACGGTAGAAAAATAAACGTACAAAAGTTTTGAGGAGTGAAATACGTATGAAGAGAAGCAGGCTGTCCTACGATGAATGGAAGTGCATCACATCAAAAGAACTATCCGGCAGACAAGTGAACACAGACTTTTACAAAGGCTATATCGGGTTGCTTGAGATCAAAGGAGTAACCGAGGCACAGAAGTGGAACTTCCACGAAAACGAGTTTGTAGTCTGCGACAAGGGCCTCAAGTGGCTGTCCATTCTGCCGCAGGACGGTTATTATTGCATCACTGCCATGATGAATGAGCAAAACGATATACTGGTATGGTACATTGACATGATCGCAGCGCAGGGAATTGACACAGATGGGATTCCTTATTTCGATGATCTGTATCTCGATCTTATCGTCTTTCCGAATGGGGAAATCAAAGTGGACGATATGGATGAGCTGGAGGAAGCGCTGCGCCAGAAAGATATTACGCAGGAACAATTCAATCTTGCGATTCGTACCGCTGACGAACTCAAAAATAGTTTACTGGGCGATATTGATTCCTTTAGAGAGTATACAAACAAGTGCTATGACATCGCAGCAGATGCCTAGAAACAAAAGTGCTCCAAGGCCTGCCGGATGCCGCCGCAGCTGGATTTTGCGGTCACATATTCCACCTGGTCAAAAAGGCTTTGGGGCGATGCGTTTCCCATCGCGATACTGTGGGGGACATAGGAGAGCATGGACAGGTCGTTGTTGCTGTCCCCGAAAGCATAGGCGTCAGTCAGATCGAGTCCATAATAATCCAATACATACTGAATCCCTGATGCTTTGGAGTATCCATGCGGAACAAATTCCCGGAAGGTTCCGCCTCTGTCGATACAGGTAAACCAGCGGTCGCTGACCTGGCGGAAAGCAGTCAACTGCGCCTCTTCCTGATACCAGATGACAAATTTATCAGAGAAGAAATTTGGATTTTCCAGATCTTCGGGCATGTCATACTGGCGGTTGACAAAGGCCTGATACTGGCGGAGCGCATCTGGATGGCGCAGAGGGCGTGACAGGTCAAAAGCCACCTGGATCCGCGATTCAAATAAAATATCCACATCAGTCTGCCGCGCCGCGTTCAGAATGCGCATTGTCGTGGAGTGTGTCTGAGAAACATGCAGTACATCCTGACCACCGCAGTAGATATTTGTACCACACCCGCATACATAACCGTCCCAGCCGACCTCGCGGAATCGGGATTCCACATTCTGAAAACATCTCCCTGTGTTGATAAACATCAGATTTCCGTTGGCGCGCGCCCTGGCAATCGCAGCAGCTGCGTCCTCAGGCACGCGTCCGTTCACCTCTGATGTCAGTGTTCCATCGATATCGAAAAAAGCGATTTTTATTGACATGATCAGGCTCTCCTTATGAATTATCATTCTACAGTATCTTAATATATCGGAAAAACACAAAAATGTCAAATAGATGTCCTTTATCAATCTGTGTGCAAAATTTGTTATAATTCACACCTCAATAACTGATAATTTGATAAAAAATGGCACAGGTGTGAATTGTAGCAGTGGGTGTGCTGGTGTTATAATAGTGGCAGAGTAAATAGAGTATAAGAAAGGGTGACAGTGATGGATCTGATCAGTAAACTACGTGGAGACAGCGACCTGTCTGATTTATTATCGGATGTCTGCGATATGGAAATCTTTCCGGAATTGAGGGTTCCTCAGGATGAATCCGGGCATCTTGTCTACAATATCCCAGGCAAAACATTCGCCGGAGAAAAGAGTGGAAGTGAGTTCATTTTGCTGGAAGATGGCTCGATTGGTTATTGGGGGAGTGAAGGACGGTGCGGGAGGATCGCGGACAACCTTCAGGAGTTCTTTGAATTTATGGTAAATTGTCCAGGATGGACAGACTATTTATGGGAAGATGCATATGAGGATGCAGAGGAGCTTTGCGCGTTTGCAGAAGAAATATATGAGGAGCATGTAGACAATGCCCAGGATTTGTGTGATTTTGACTTGCCGGCGGCACAGCAGGAACTGGCGCAGCGTCTGGGAGTCGAGAAAAAGGCGGATGCTGCTGATATTTTGATGCGGTTTTACCAGAGCGCGAAAAGAGAGCCGCGTTTCAAGTATACATATACAGAAAAGGATGGAACCATACACAGCGGTACAGGCTCAGTGTTTGATGTGTAATCGAAGTGTAAAAAAATATATAAATCCTATTGACATACTGGGAATACAGGTGTATGATACATATATGTTAAAACATACTAATCCAATAGGAATAGAGATAGAGCAACTGAGGGAGGAGAATATTATGAGTAAGAAAAACTATGCGGACAGAAATTTAAAATTTGAGACATTACAGCTTCATGTAGGGCAGGAAGCACCCGATCCGGTGACGGATGCAAGGGCGGTGCCGATCTATCAGACATCGTCGTTTGTGTTCAGGGATTCAGCACATGCGGCGGCGCGATTTGCCCTGCAGGACGCAGGAAACATTTATGGCAGATTGACCAATCCTACAGAGGACATCTTCGAGCAGCGCATGGCGGCACTCGAGGGAGGTGTTGCGGCGCTTGCTGTGGCGTCAGGAGCAGCGGCTGTTACCTACACGATTCAAAACCTTGCGCAGAACGGCGGGCATATCGTTGTAGCCAAGAATATTTATGGCGGTACATACAATCTGCTCGCACATACGCTGGTTGATTATGGCGTGACAACAACTTTTGTGGATCCGCTCGACACAGGTAACTTTGAGAAGGCAATACAGGACAACACAAAGGCACTCTATATAGAAACGCTCGGAAATCCCAACTCGGAGGTCGCGGATATCGAGGCAGTTGCAAAGATCGCACATGCGCACAATCTTCCATTAGTTGTCGACAGCACGTTTGCTACGCCCTATCTGGTGAGACCGATTGAGTATGGCGCGGATATCGTGGTTCATTCCGCTACGAAGTTTATCGGAGGACATGGCACAACCATCGGCGGTGTGATCATTGACGCAGGAAAATTTGACTGGAAAGCAAGCGGAAAGTTCCCACAGTTTACAGAACCCAATCCCAGCTATCATGGCATTAGCTTTGTGGATGCAGCGGGACCGGCAGCGTTTATTACCAGGATCCGTGCGATCCTGTTAAGAGACACAGGCGCTACGCTTTCTCCGTTCCATGCATTTATCTTTCTACAGGGGCTTGAGACGCTTTCTCTCCGCGTGGAGCGCCATGTGGAAAATGCGCTGAAAGTTGTGGAGTATCTGTCAAAACATCCATTAGTAGAAAAGGTAAATCATCCTGCAGTGACGACAGATCCGGAGCAGCAGAGACTTTACAGGAAATACTTCCCGAACGGCGGTGGTTCGATCTTTACATTCGAGATCAAAGGCGGCGAGCAGCAAGCGAAGGACTTTATTGATAATCTGGAACTGTTTTCATTGCTGGCAAATGTGGCGGACGTGAAGTCGCTCGTTATTCACCCATACTCGACGACACACGCAGAGCTCAACGACGAGGAGAAAGCAGATCAAGGCATCAAGCCCAATACAATCCGCCTGTCAATCGGTACAGAACACATCGATGATATTATTGAAGATCTTGAAGAAGCTTTCAAGGCAGTGTAGTGTGAAGAGATTTTCTAAGCGGCTAAAAGACACCCGCTAAGAAAATCTAAAGCGTCACACCGAATTTAATGAGAAAGGAAATGGAAAAATGGCAGTATATAAAGGATTTACAGAGATTATTGGCAAAACGCCTCTTGTGGAGGTTGTCAATGTGGAACATGCACATGACCTGAAGGCAAGAGTACTTGTAAAACTTGAGTACAGAAATCCAGCAGGGAGCGTGAAGGACAGGGCTGCATTCTATATGATTAAGGCAGCGGAGGAAAAGGGCTTGTTAAAAGAAGGCTCTGTGATCATCGAGCCCACCAGCGGAAACACAGGCATCGGGCTTGCGGCGATTGCGGCGGCAAAAGGATATCGTGCGATTCTTACGATGCCGGAAACGATGAGCGTGGAGCGCAGAAATATTCTGAAAGCATATGGCGCAGAGATTGTCCTGACGGAAGGTGCAAAGGGAATGCAGGGAGCCATTGCGAAGGCGGAGGAGCTCGCAAAAGAAATCGAGAGTGCCTATATTCCAGGACAGTTTGACAATCCGGCCAATGCACAGGTACACTATGAGACGACAGGGCCAGAGATCTGGGAGGACACTGAGGGCAGGGTGGACATCTTCGTGGCAGGCGTTGGCACTGGCGGCACGGTGACAGGTGTTGGAAAGTATCTGAAAGAGAGAAATGCAGGCGTCAGGATCGTGGCTGTGGAGCCGGCAAACTCGCCTGTTTTGTCTGGCGGCAAGTCAGGCCCGCACAAGATACAGGGTATCGGAGCAGGGTTTGTGCCAGGAGTGCTGGACACGGGCATCTATGACGAGATTATCAGAGTTGAAAATGACCAGGCATTTGAGACATCAAAAGAACTTACAAAGAAGGAGGGAATCCTCACAGGGATATCCTCGGGCGCGGCGCTTTATGCGGCGATACGATTGGCAGAGCGACCAGAGAATGAGGGAAAGACGATTGTGGCGCTCTTACCCGACAGTGGTGACAGATATTACTCGACACCGCTTTTTACAGAATAGATGATTTTAAATGGCAGATCGGGGAAACCTGATCTGCCATTTAAAATATAAACTTATTCAAAAATCGTATCCCGACGAAAGTAAATTGTTGTGTTTTGCTCAGGTTTGTTATAGAATATAAATATCTATGATAAAGAAGTTGGGAGAGGATAGCAGGTATGAAAAAGAGATTACTGGCGTTACTGATGGCGGCAGTTGTGGCACTGCAGCTTATGGGGTGTCATGCGGAGGATGCAAATGCAGCTGGGACAGAGACAAAGAGCAGTATTAAAGATCTGTTCAACAGTGCAAAAGAGGACAGGGCAGATGAAAAAGATGTAGAGGATATTGAGAGAGAAGATATTGAGAAAGAAGATATTGAGAAAGAAAATACGGACGAGGAAGACACCGAGATCCGGTATCAGGATGATTATTATGAGTTTGTCAATCAAAATCTGCTGTCAAAGATCGAGCTTGCCTCAACCGATGCACATTGGGACTGGTTTGGCGAATTGAATGCCGTAGTGAGCTCGGAGATGGAGGACATTATCGATGATCTGGCAACAGATGGCAAAACTTATGAAAAGGGTACGCCGGAGCAGAAGATCAAGGATATGTATGAGTGCGTGACCAATATGGAAAATCGCGAAGAGACAGGGCTCGGACCACTAAAACCGCATATGGACAGTATCAGGAGTGCATCAAGTATTGACGAATATGTGGATGCGTTGGCACATTTAAGCGGTGAGTTTGGATTTAGCAGTATCGTCGGCGGTTACAATATCATGCAGGACAAGGCGGATTCAAGCGAGTATGCGGTCTATATGTTGTATGCGGATACTCTGATCGGCAAGGAGTATGTTGAGGGCGAGAATACGCAGGAATACATGGATCTTTATCTGGATTACATCAATAATATGCTGATGGAGTTTGGCATGACAGCGGATGAGGCTGCCCAGAGCACAGATTCCATTGAACGGCTTCTGCGCGATATCTGTGAATCGACACTGACGACAGAGCAGCTTTATGATCCGTCCCTGACGTACAATGTATACACCGAACAGCAATTGCAGGATCTTTATACCAACATTGACGTACCGAAGATGCTTAGGACGCTTCGGGTGGACGGACAGGATAAATATATTGTTATGGATGTGGAGCAGGCAAAGAAGATCAACTCCCTGTTGGTGGAAGAAAATCTGCAGGCGCTTAAGGATTACTCGACGTTTGTCATGCTGAACGATACAGCAGAATATGCCAATGCAAATTATGCGAAGCTTAGCGATGATATGAAAAATGCGCTGTATGGTATCACAGAGAGCTGGGGCGATGAGAAGACCTGGAAAAATCTGACGCAGGATCTGCTTCCGTGGGATTTTGGTGTGCTATATGTGGAGGAACATTTTTCAGCAGAGGATAAAGAGGCAGTTGAGGAGATAATCGCGCAGATTCTGGATGAATATGAGGTGATCATCAACAGACAGGACTGGATGAGCGACGCGACGAAGAAAAAGGCAATCCGGAAGTTGGAGACGATGCAGGTTAAGATCGGTTATCCGGACAGATGGCCGGCAGCCCGTGATATGATGCAGGTAACACCAATCTCCGAGGGAGGAAGTTTATTGTCCAATCTGCTGGTGAGCATGCAGGTTGCGATCGAGGACAGTCTGAATAAACTTGGAACAAAAGTTGACCGGTCGGAGTGGGATGTGACGCCGCAGACAATCAATGCAATGTACGATCCGCTGAACAATGAGATTATTTTTCCAGCGGCAATTCTGCAGGCGCCATTTTACGATAGCGATAACAGTTACGGCGCAAACCTGGGAGGGATTGGTTTTGTTATAGCCCATGAGGTCAGTCATGCGTTTGATTCCAGTGGCGCGCTCTATGATGAGTATGGAAACTATAATGTGTGGTGGACAGACGAGGAACTCGAGGAGTACCAGAGAATGTCGCAGTCTATTGTGGAGTATTATAATAATTACGAAATGATCGGTGTGAAGGTCAATGGGGAACTTACGTTGATGGAAAATATTGCTGATCTTGGCGCGATGACTTGCATTACTTCGATTATTGGAGATGATGAGAAGGCGCTTGACGAGGCGTTCGGGCAGATGACTTACAACTGGGCCAGTGAGGATACGACAAGTTTTATGATGTATCTGTTAAACACGGACACCCATTCTCCAAACAAGGTGCGTGTCAATGCGGTCTTAAGTTCCTGCGATGCTTTTTATAAGATCTATGACATCAAAGAAACGGATGGAATGTATGTGGCGCCGGAAGACAGGGTAGGAATCTGGAAGTAGAGGAGAATGAATTATGAAACAGACAAAAGAATGGTGGTTGAAGTTAGCAGGGGGACTGATGACGGCTGTGATTGCATTTTCCTCTGCGCAGGCGTGTGGTGTGAACCACCAGCTTCAAATGACATATGCGGCGGAGTTTACGGTCACTGAGAGCAAGGCTGTGCTCTACAGCAACGACAAGACAAAGATCTATCAGCAGCCAGATTTCAATTCGGTCGTTGTGTCGGCCGTAGCACCGAATCTCCCGATTGATGTTACAGGAGTTACATCCAATGGCTGGTTTCGGATCTCATTGAACGGTACCTACTATGTGCCAGGTGACGGTCTGGTTTCACTGAATGCGGATAGTTCCAGGTCCGTCGTATCGGGTACGGATATCACCAGTCTGACGAAAGGTACGTTTTCCTTTTATAGGAATCCGGAGCTTAGTGACTTTGACAAGGATGACATTGATGATATGGATGAGAATACTTATATCAAGTATCTTGATTCTTTTCTGATGGGATATGCGATGCTGGATCAGTGTATTTTGCAAAATAGCGGTAAATACCTGAAGGAAGTCTATGAAAGTGAGGCGAAGGTGGATACAAATGTCGCCAACATGACGATGCAGACGTATTTGATCACTTATCGGAATAACTATCTCAGTGACAGTCTGATTGGTCCATTTCGCAATGACAGGGACTTCAAACGGGCTTTAAACCGGGCAATACGCTATGACATCAAGAAATTTTGGGCTGTATATGGGAATTCAAATGTCGGAAGCGATGAATCCAAGGTCAAGAAGGCCGTGGAGAATGTACTGGGTGAGATCATGGCGGAGCAGGGAGTATCATTTACCTATAGTGTAAAATATGGGGACTATAAGACAAGCGATGGCAGCGCAGGCAAAGGTTGGGTTGTAGAGTTTAATAAAAAGGATTAGGCAATGAATCAAAACGAACATTTTGTAAGTGCAGACAGTGAGGGATATTTCTATTGCAGGGCAGTGGATAGTTTTTTGAATGTCAAAAAAGAGCAGCATGTGTGCGGATATGGATGTCCCTATTACACTGGAAAGGCTGAAAGCGCCAAAGGAGAGTTCGTGTGTCGTTATAATGAAAAAGGGGTGGATGGCCAGCCAGCCCTTTTTCCGACTGTTGAAGGATTAAATGCACAGCTTTACAGTGCGTATGCATATGCTGCCAGAGCACATTTGGGGCAGTATAGGAAAAAGACGAGAGTGCCATATTTCACACACATTATCACAACCATGAATTATGCGGTGGAACTCACACGGGAGATTGAGGTACTGCAGGCAGCGATTCTCCATGATACCGTTGAAGATACCTGGGTGACGCTGGATGATTTGCGGAAAGAATTTGGCGACCGGGTTGCCAGACTGGTGGAGACGGAAACAGAGAATAAGCGTCGCAATATACCGGCTGCACAGACATGGGAAATCAGAAAGAGGGAGACGATTGAGCATCTCAAGGTTGCTTCATTGGATGCGAAGTTGATTGTCCTTGCAGACAAGACCGCCAATCTGGAGTCCATTGTGAGGGAACAGCATTATCTGAAAACAGAGATATGGAATAAGTTCAACCAACCAGATAAATCAAAGCAAGAGTGGTATTTTAGGGCGGTCAGGGAGCAGCTTATGGAATTTTGTGACACGAGTGTCATGAGGGTGTATGACCAATATCTGACGATTTTATTCTGATGATTGCACAAAATCTTCCAGCGTGTGGAAGGTGTAGCCCAGTTCTTCCCACCTCGTCAGCAGTTCGTCGAGGATCTCACCGTTTGTCCTGGAAGTGCTGTGCAGGAGTACGATGGCTCCAGGGTGAATCCGTCCAACCAGTTTTTTGAATGCTTCTTCTCTTGTTGGCTGTTTATCCTGATACCAGTCAACATAGGCGAGACTCCAGAAAAAGGTATGATATCCCAGTTCCTTTGCCATTTTTAGATTATCGGTATTGTATTTTCCCTGAGGCGGACGGTAGAAGTGTGCCAGTTCTGTACCAGTAATTTCTTTGAATAGAGTTTCTACGTCACGCATCTCTTTTTCGAAAGATTCTTTGGAAGCGATCGAGGACATATCCAGATGATGGTAGGTGTGGTTGCCCACAAAATGTCCGTCTGCAACCATCTGTTTTACAAGCTCCGGTGCGGATTCCATATAATGTCCCACCACGAAAAAGGTAGCTGTTACATTGTGTTTTTTCAAGGCATCTAAAATTGGCTGTGTGTTTCCGTTCTCATATCCGGCGTCGAAAGTAAGATAGATCACTTTCTCTGTGTTGTCACCGACAAAATGGGCATCATACTGTTTGAGCTCATCCACAGAGGCATTTCCGGTCGGCTGGCTGCCCTCCTGTCCGAAACCGAGTCCCCAGTTTTCGGAAGATACGTTTCCGCTGGCAGGGATTGCCTGCGAGTCTGTTATTTCGTATCGAACATATGCGACGCCTCGGCCGAGAAGGAAGGCGGCAGTCAAAAGCAGGGCTGCCAGTACGAATTTTTTAAGATTTATTTTTTTCATCCTTTTTTTGCTCTTTCAAGAGGGTTCTTATTACAGAATATTTCCAACCAGTAAAAAAATTCCTGTTTTTAATAAAAAGTACAATGACTTTTTACGGAAAAGTGTGTATGATGAATATATAAAAATATGAAGCAATAGGGAGGCAGGGAATATGAAAAAGGAGACATGTGTATCTCTTGATATGCAGATGACTGGACAAGTATTGAATGGCAAGATCAGAAAGCAGGGTTATACGATTGCTCAGATCCAGAAGGAGCTGAAGCTTTCCTGTCCGCAGCCAATATACCGCTGGATCAACGGGCAGACGATGCCGTCTATTGACAATCTGTACAAGCTGAGCACGATATTAAATGTGCATATGGAAGATTTGGTGGTGCCAAGGCAGGATGAAGTGTGGATTCTACAGGGATGCGAGAACCAGGCGCAGCTTGTGCGGCTGAAAAGGTATCATAAGACCATTCACAAGATGCGCTGCGGGAAGAATGATCAATCGAAAAGGGTAGGGTAGACAATGAAATGGATGATACACATGAAGTCATGATAACAGAAAGTGCTGACGAAGCGATCTATTACGCAGCGAACCAGATCCCATATGTTGTCTGGTTAAATGAGAGGAATATGGACCAGAGCTTTCCGGGTGGTTCGTACTGTGTGGAAAAACTAAGTGACATTGATGCGCGGTACCTTGACCGGGTATACAGGCGTTTTCATGCTATTCCATGGGATATCGCTGAGACAGAACGGTTAAAGATCAGAGAGATTGCGGTGGAGGATGTACCGCGTCTGTATGAGTTGTACAGTGATGAAAGTGTTACGCAGTATATGGAACCTCTTTTTGCGGATCCGGAGCAGGAAAGGGAATACACGAAGGAATATATCAAAAACATATACGGGTTTTATGGCTATGGAATGTGGGTGCTCGAAGAGAAGAAGAACGGGTGTGTTATAGGAAGGGCTGGACTGGAGTACAAGGAAGGTTTTGAGGGATTGGAACTGGGATTTATGCTGGGGGTAAATTATCAACATAAAGGATACGCTTACGAGGCATGCAGTGAGATCCTGTCTTATGGGATTCGGGAGCTGGATCAGAAGACATACTGCTCCTTTATCAATGAAAATAACACAGCGTCGATTCATCTGTGTGAACGGCTTGGATTTGTGCCGCAGGACAGAGTCAGGCTGAGTGAATTCAATTTCGACGGAATGATGGCGGAAAAGGAATTTATACAGTATGTCTATCGTGCAAATTAGACAAAAAAGAGTGGGAAATAGTGCCAACTTAATATAGTATAGCGCACAAAAGGAATAATATAATATACAAATGAGCATTTTATCGTCAGATATGGACAGCATGGTGGGATAAAAAAGTTTGACAATTGAAAAGTGTGGTGGTAATATAAGTTGCATGAAGCAAAGGTGCTACGGGATATACTCCCTTAGCACCTTTTTTTATGCACAGGCCCGAGCACAAGATGCTACGCATCTGGAAATATGTCACTAACGTGACGCACGGGCCGCGCGGTATTGAAAAAGGAGGAGATTATTATGACAGAGTTACAGGAATTGCTGGATGCCGTGAACGGTGAGATTTTCGGCGTATGGTTTTTGATCGGTGCTGCACTGGTATTTTGGATGCAGGCTGGTTTTGCGATGGTGGAGGTAGGATTCACCAGGGCAAAGAATACAGGAAACATCATCATGAAGAATCTGATGGATTTCTGTATCGGTACTTGTACATTTATCCTGATTGGTTTTGGTCTGCTGCTGGGTGAGGATTTGTTGGGATTTATCGGAAAGCCCGGCTTTGACATTTTCACAAGCTATGCAGACTTTGACTGGTCAAATTTCGTATTCAATCTGGTATTCTGCGCAACAACAGCGACAATCGTTTCCGGTGCAATGGCAGAGAGAACGAAGTTTCTATCTTACTGTGTGTATTCTGGGGTGATTTCTGCAGTGATTTATCCGGTTGAGGCGCACTGGATCTGGGGCGGCGGCTGGCTGGCACAGATGGGATTCCACGATTTTGCAGGATCCTGCGCAATACATATGGTAGGCGGTATCAGTGCCCTGATCGGTGCAAAGATGCTCGGCCCGCGGATCGGCAAGTTTACAAAGGATAAACAGGGAAATATAACGAAGGTCAATGCATTTCCCGGACATAACCTTACAGTCGGTGCGCTTGGCGTATTTATCTTGTGGCTTGGATGGTATGGATTTAACGGTGCGGCAGCGACAAGCATCGCGGAGCTCGGATCCATTTTCGTGACAACGACGATCGCACCAGCAATCGCGACGGTGGTCTGCATGATCTTTACATGGATTAAATATGGTAAGCCGGATGTGTCAATGTGTCTCAATGCGTCTCTTGCAGGGCTTGTGGCGATCACGGCAGGGTGTGATGTGACAGACGCCTTTGGCGCAATTATGATCGGTGCTGTAGCAGGACTTCTTGTGGCGTTTGGTGTATGGTTCCTCGACTATAAGCTGCGTATTGACGATCCGGTTGGTGCGGTAGCGGTCCATTGTTTAAATGGTATCTGGGGTACAATTGCGGTTGGTCTGTTTGCGACCGATACAGCGCCTGCGTTCGCAAGAGGTTATGGCGACGGTGTGACATTCGGTACGAATCAGATCTGTGGAACGGGACTTTTTTATGGCGGCGGATTCAAACTTTTGGGAATGCAGCTTGCGGGTATGTTTAGTGTGATCATATGGACTGTGGTTACGATTACAATTACGTTTTTGATCATCAAGGCACTCTTCGGTCTTCGTGTTAGTGAGGAGGAGGAGATTATCGGACTTGATGCTACAGAGCATGGTCTTCCGTCTGCATATGCAGGGTTCTCTATGATGGATATCTCAAACAGCATGATTATGGAGGAGAATGAGAATACAGAGCTTGGTAACGACAATTACGATGAGGCATCGGAGGCACAGAAGAATGCAGCAGTCAAGGTTTCGCAGGTTCCAGTTCCTTCTGTTTCTGGTATCTATAAGGTTGTCATTATCGCAAAATTATCAAGGTATGATGTGCTCCGTAAGGCGATGAACAATATCGGTGTAACTGGTATGACTGTGACGCAGGTTATGGGCTGCGGGATCCAGAAGGGTGCAGGCGAGAAATATCGTGGAGCGGAAATTGATGCGACACTGCTTCCAAAAGTAAAGGTTGAAGTGGTTGTATCGACGATTCCTGTTGAGAAGGTAATCGAGTCAGCAAAGAAAGTACTCTACACAGGTCATATCGGAGATGGTAAGATTTTTGTATACAATGTAGATAAGGTGGTCAAAATCCGTACAGGAGAGGAGAATATGGCCGCGCTCGCAGATGTGGAATAGTTTCTTCGAATGAGCACTGGAATGAAAAGTGGAAAACCTGAACAATCCTGGGTTTTCCACTTTTTATGCACAGGCCCGAGCACAAGATGCTGCGCATCTGGAAATATGTCACTAACGTGACGCACGGACCGCGCGCGAGTAGGGGAAAATCTTCCCTACTCGATTTTTCCATCATGTTTTGCAGCTATATGATTGTCTCTATGGAAATATTTTTTTGGTTCGATAATTGTAGCATACTCTGATAATATGATTGCTGCAGATCAATGATTTCATCGTTCTCCGTGCGAATGACAGGCTGGGAGAAGTTATTCGGGTTGATAAAGATGACGTTTCCTTCCATGCCATTACTTAAGGTGACTCTGTGGTTGAGATATGTGTTGGATACATTCTCAAGGAAGGTGAGGATATATTTAATATCATACTTCTGGATGCCATCGTCCTCAAAGTACTTGATGACTGAGAAAGGACACATTGCTGCGCGGTATACACGCTCGCTTGTCATAGCATCGAAAATATCCGCGATTGTGACGACCTTGGAAAACTTGTCAATTTCATCGGCAGTCAATCGATATGGATAACCGCTTCCGTCGCATTTTTCGTGGTGCGTCAGTGCGGCGCTCTTGACGGGGTCGGGAATATTGCTGAAACGACCAAGCAAATGAAAGCCTTCCGTAGTGTGTGTCTTTACAATCTCAAATTCATCCGGCGTCAATTTTCCAGGTTTTCGCAGAACTCCAGCGGGCAGCATAACTTTTCCGACATCGTGAAACAACCCGCAAGCGGTTGCCATCATCTGGTCTGCCTCTGAAAAATGGAGCCAGCGCGCAAGCACATTGGAGATCAATGCGACATCAATGCAGTGGTTATAGATCGAGTCTTCCGGATTGTGCATATTGAGAAGCATGTCAAAGATACTGACTTCCTGCTTGTCCTGATGCAGCAATGCCATCGTCTCTTTTATCAATTCATTTGCACGAAACGGCTCATTGCGGTATAACGATTTCATAAGGCTGTTTTCAAAATGTTCGGCGCACCGCGCAAATTCCTGGGAAAAACGTTGGAATCGTTGTTCCGCAGGGTTTTTGGCGGGAGCATCAACTTTGTACAGGCCTGCAATAGTAGTATCTTGCGTGAGAATTGCTGCATTTGCCATCGGTGTTGACAGATCAACAATCAGATCGTCTTCAATCTGTGCATAATATATGGAATATCCGTCCAGATGTGATATAATATTTTCAGTGAGGATGATGCCTTTTGGAACGATTGTTTCGTGATCATAAGATACAATGTCCTCTGCTGTCACCATTCCGGGGGTTAGTGCGGTAATGGGAATCTGTCTCATAAAACCCTCTCTTTCTAAGACAATTTGGTGATTAAAAAACTAATTTTATTTTAACGGGTTTTAGTGAAAATGTCAAATACAAGGAGGAAAATATATGAAAAAGTATACAAAAATTCACAAACTATCCGATAACAAGTTTTTAAATCTGTTTCAATTGGATGCACTGACAGATAACGGCCGCCCTTTTGACTATTTTTTCGTGTCGAGGCGGAAAGCAGATGAGATCAAGCTGCGGACGGGAGACAGTGCGGCAGAGGGAGTTGTCATTTATCCGATTTTAAAGGACGACCCGGAGAAGATTGTAATGATCAGGCAGTATCGCTATCCCATAGGCGATTATCTGTATGAGCTTCCGGCCGGGTTGATCGATGCGGGGGAGACTCCTGACATCGCCGCAGTGCGTGAGATGAAGGAGGAGACAGGGCTTGCTTTTGAAGTGTATTCAGACGGCGACGCAGCATATCGAAGACCTTTTTTTATGGGGCCGGGCTTTACAGATGAGAGCTGCAATGCAATCTTTGGGTATGCCAGTGGAACCATCAGCCGCGATGAGATGGAAGACACAGAGTCCATACAGGTTTTGATTGCTGATCAGGACGAAGTAAGACGGATTTTAAGAGAGGAAAAGGTCTCGCTCAGGGCGGCGTATCTTCTCATGAATTTCCTGCACGCGGATAAAAAAACGCCATTTGCATTCTTAGAATAATGTTAAAATAATACCAGTTATCTCAACACTGCTGCGTGAAAGAGAAAAATAGGGCAAGTGTGCAGAAAATGTCGAAAAAGTGAGAAAAATAGGAAATGTGAAGGATTTCATGCTGAAATGATAAGTGATTATCATAAAAAAGAACAGGAATTTTCAGGAAAAGAGAACATAACACAGTTACAGCCGCTCAGAAAAAACAAAACGGTGAAAGAAATTATTCACTTCATATTTGCGCTTAAATGCCCAAAATGGAATAAATATCTTGTGTTACAGATAAAATATTTGCCAGGATCATAAGAAAAGAAACGTGTGTTATATATAAAAAATGTGTGAGACAGCGGATGGAATGTTTGTTTTGTTTTTTTTAATAAAAGATTGTGTGTTCATTTCCCCAAAAGTGTGGTATGATAATAAAGGTTGCCACAGAAGATAGGTATATTAATTTACTTATAGAATTTACGTTTAGAAAGGATGGTTCATAATGTTGGATAAGTCAGATGTAAAAAATGTTAAGGATGCAAAGGAGGAGCTGGTTAAGACACCGGAGCCAGTCGAGAAGGAGGAGCCGGTTAAGGCATCAGATCCAGTCGAGAAGGAGGAGCTGGTTAAGACATCGGAGCCAGTCGAGAAGGAGGAGCCGGTTAAGACACCGGAGCCAGTTGAGAAGGAGGAGCCGGTTAAGACAGTGGAGGTGACGAAGGCACCAGAAGTTACGAAGACAGCAGAAGTAGTGGAAAAACCCAAGAAGACTGGATATCTGTCGGAGATTGATGGCGTTGAAGTTGATTTTGAACTGCAGTATCGTGAACAGGAGACCGACATGAAGGATATTGCAAAGCGCGTCACGGAAGACTATACAAAGCGGGGGAATGATGCCTCAAAAATCGAATTGATTCAGGTGTATTTGAAGCCGACAGATTTCACAGCGTACTATGTAATTAATAATTCTTATGAGGGAAAGATTCCTTTATTCTGATCAGAGCATACTTATACAGAAATAACCGTTATGGAAAATATTTTCATAGCGGTTATTTATGCACACGGGCGCTGGCACAGTTCCTGGTGTGGAGGGGAATGACAGAAGGAAGAGGGAGAACGAATGAAAAAAGTAACGATACAGGATATTGCGGCTGAGATGGGGCTTAGCCGTAATACTGTGGCAAAGGCGTTGAATGGGGGGCTTGTTTCTCCGCAGACGAGACATGCAGTTGTGCAGAAAGCGTGGCAGATGGGGTATACGAAACTGGATGCGAATCTCGTGGAGGAAGTCAAGTTAACTTACCGCAGAGCCAACACAGGAACAATACTGGTGTTATTTAATCGTATGCAGTCCACTTTCTGGACGAGAATGCTTGCGGGCATCAGCAATGCGGTAAACGATGAGGGGTACCGTATGCAGCTCCATGTGGTGGATGAGAAAGATAAGGACGGGGAGGCCACTGGCAGGCTGATCGCGGACGATATAAAAGGGATTATCTTTTTAAGTGTTTTTTCGGCAAAATTTGTGAGGGGAATCGGACGCAGAAAACTTCCCATTACATTTTTTAACAGTCCGGTTAATTCGCAGGAATATATCCGGATCGGTGATGTCGTCAATGTGGAGGGATTTTATTCGATGAACGCATTGATAGAACATGTGATAAAACAAAGAGGTTGTACAAAGTTTGGATATATTGGATTTGCGGAAGGGTCACGCATGATACAGGCGCGGTATCTGGGTTTTTTGAACGCGTGCAACCGAAATCATGTTCAGCTGGACGAACGGGTTCAATATACACGTCCGGGGAACAATATAAGTTTCAGTTATGCCATGGTTGAGGAAGTGGTAAAGAACATGCCCTACATACCAGAAGCGATTGTCTGTGAGGATGATGATGTGGCAAAGAATGTGGCATTGGCGCTCCTGCAGCGCGATCCGCAGGCGGTCAGGAGGGTAATACTTACAGGCTTTAACAATACGCTGGAGGTTGACTTTTTTAAGAAAGATATACTCACTGTTGATGTGCGCATAGAAGAGATCGGCAGACGCCTTGTAAAATCAGTGATTGACAGGGTAAAGTGTCCGACGATGGATTCTTCCTTTACGA
Source organism: Lachnospiraceae bacterium UBA7179 (assembly GCA_002491195.1). Taxonomy (GTDB): domain Bacteria; phylum Bacillota; class Clostridia; order Lachnospirales; family Lachnospiraceae; genus COE1. The sequence goes on along the minus strand of DKVL01000006.1, from coordinate 34,510 downwards.
CAATAGCGACTTATCCGCGAATTTAAGCATACTTTACAAACTTTTTATAGATAAACGATGACAATATGGGAAATGCATGATATAATTTCAATATCTACATAACGTAGTAATGAAAACGTTGTGAAACAGCAGGCTAGTACGATGATGTACTGGTTATCAAGAAAAGAGAGGTTGAAATAATGGATTACAGAATCGTAACGGATGGCTCCTGTGATTTACCGCCAGAGTTTTGCAGGGAGAAAGATATTGACGTAGTTCCCTTCTATGTGTCATTTGGCAATGAAGATTATCAGAAAGAAATTGTGGATATGCCAATCAGGAAATTTTATGAGCAGATGGTGGCGGATCCGACGACTTTTCCAAAGTCCTCCATGCCTTCGGTACAAGATTATGTGGATGTATTGAAACCGAGTGTGGCAGAAGGAAAGGCGGTCATCTGTATCTGCATCACGACCAAATTCAGCGGTTCCTATCAGTCTGCGATGAATGCGAAGGCAATGCTTCTCGAGAAATATCCGGATGCGAAGATCACAGTTATAGATTCCACGATCAACACAGTACTGCAGGGAATTTATGTGCTGGAGGCAGTTAAAATGCGTGATGCGGAGCTTCCATATGAAAAGGTGATTGAGGAATTGGAAGCAATCAAGAGTACCGGAAGGATCTTTTTTACTATTGGCAATATTGATTACCTCAAACATGGTGGACGCATCGGAAAACTGGCGGGGCTTGCGGGTTCCATGCTGGGGATCAAGCCTCTGATCACGTTGAAGGATGGGGAGATCTTCTCATCAGGTCTGGCGAGAAGCCGCAAGAAATCCCTCGAGAAGGTATATGATCTGTTGTGGCAGTATCTGCAGGAGGTGCATGCAAAGCCAGATCAGTATATCATCTGTGTGGGGTATGGGTATGATATTGAGGAGGGGGAAGCGTTCCGAAAGGGGGCAGTCGCATTCCTCAATGAGAAGGGATATGCTATTGCAGACGCAGATATTCGGAAGTACCAGATTGGTGCGACGATCAGTGTTCATACCGGACCATATCCGCTTGGATTTGGTGTGCTCAAAAAAAGTATGATTGGATAACGGAGAAGGAGGAGAGAGTGTATGGCAGTTTATCATCTGAAAAATGAACAGATTGAAATCAGTGTGGACACCCTGGGCGCAGAGCTGAAATCGTTGAAGAAAGTGGCGACAGGCACAGAATATCTGTGGGATGCAAGACCAGAGTATTGGAAGCGGACTTCGCCGGTGTTGTTTCCGATTGTGGGAAGCCTCAAGAATGGCAGTTATAGGTACAATGGAAAGGAATATCCGATGTCGCAGCATGGATTTGCACGGGATATGGAGTTTGCACTCCGTCGGCAGACACAGGAGGAACTCCTGCTTGCACTGAAAGCGACGGAGGAGACCAGGGCGAAATACCCGTTTGACTTTGGACTGGAGATTGGATATAGACTGAAGGAAAATAATCTGGTTGTCTCATGGAAGGTGTTAAACTGCGACAGCAAGGAGATGTATTTCAGCATCGGCGGACATCCGGCGTTCCTGTGTCCAATCGACGGCAATGGGGTACAGACGGACTATCAATTGTCGTTTGACACAGATCATAAGATCATAGCATCTATCATAGGAAATGGCGGTACGCTCTCGGCGCGCACGAAAGAGTACGTTCTCAAGGACGGGAAGATGGACCTCACAGCGGATCTGTTTGACGAGGACGCACTGATCATCGAGAACGATCAGGCGCATAAGGTTTCGCTCTGTGACAGGAAGGGGCAGCCTTATCTGACTGTCAGTTTTAATGCACCGCTTTTCGGGTTGTGGTCGCCGGCCAGGAAAAGTGCGCCGTTTGTCTGCATTGAACCGTGGTACGGCAGATGCGACAGGGAGACATTCGCGGGTGAACTGTCCGAGCGCGAGTATGGGAATACATTGGCGCCATCAGCGGAATTTAGCGCGGAATATACAATTACCATTTAAAAGATTTTTATGTAGTGTGTCTGTGCGCAGTTTGTTTTTGGACAAACTGCGTATCTTTTTTTGCCAAAATTTTTGGGCATATTGCCGAAAACGATTTCCAAAAGAATAAACTGTTTTTATTGTAAAAAATCTATGTTAGAATAATTCTTATAGTATAACAACCTGGAGATGAGACGAAATTTTAAGGAGGGCGAAATGAGAAGCATTAAGGCAAAACTTATTCTGTTAGGTGCTGTGTCGATCGTGTGTACGATTATCCTGGGAATTGTAGGCATCTATATCATGAATAGCAACAACGCAAACAATCAGGTGTTAAATGATATCAATAACATCAACCTGATGCAGAATGAAAACACTACCCAGGAGACTTCATTCTTGTATGATCTGGATCTGGGGCATTACCAGACGATTCAATCCAATCTTTCTGCTATGGAGAAAGCAGCGGCAGACGCGCTTACATACAGTAAAGGAGAAGATTATGACACTGATCTGCAGAGCGTGGCATCAACGATTGAAACGGTGGGTGCGAATACGAACGAACTGAACAGTCTGCTGAGTGAGTGAGGTTTCAGGAGTGACAGTGGTATGTATGCCAGCTATGCGGGCGGAGATGAGAACCTTGTTTCTGTGATCGGGCAGATGTCGGGCGAGTCGAGCTGGGTCGACGGCGTGTGGGATACAGCGGCTTTGTCTGGAATAGCGGCGGAACAGATCGGCGGCAAGAACTTTAAGAAGACATCATACTCGCATGAGATTCCGGATATCAGCAAGCGGAATCAGCTGATGGTCCGGCTGGGCGGAAACGGCATTGAGTATACAGGAGATGTGTATGTTACCAATATTAAACTTGACAATACTGCACTTGCGATAGGAGACATTGATCAGGATGTGCTGTCAGGCTCTTACGGTGATGGGCTGGCAGGTATACAGGTAAGTACCTTTGACGGTATGGATGCACTGCATATTCAGACAAAATTTGCAAATGTCAATGGCAACTGGCAGGAGGTCACATCGAGAATCGATGTGACGGGGCTGAATATATCAGAATATAAAACCGTTTCCTTTGACTTGTATTTTGAGGAAAAAGAGATGCCGGACATCAGTGTTGCGACGGCGTTTGATGGCAAATATGATTTTGAGGGGAATCTCACCAAAGTCAATACGATGTTTGATACCTACAATAAGCTTGTGGCAGAGGGAAGTGACATTGGAACCTATCCGGACGATATGGTAGCGATGTTGAATGAAATCGTGTCAAATGCCCCGCTGTATACGAAGGATCAGGGGATTGCGGATGCGCTGCAGTCAGGGTTTTCGACAAAACTTGCAGCGATAGAGAATATTATTGACTATGATAAAGATATACTGGCGCTAAAGGCAGAAAACAATACTTTGAATACAAGTCTCACGAGTGAGACTGCGGCAGTGCGCAATAAAATAGAAGAGCTGACAAATACACAGAAGGTCACGATGTCCTCTCTTATTTACGGTGTGTTTATTGTTGGTGCAGTCATGGTAGTGCTTCTGACACTCTTTGTCATCACGTCGGTTCAGAAGAGTATCAAAAAGTTTAAAGGCACACTCACACACATTTCAGAAGGCGAGATTATGGTCAAGGCTGAGACAAACAGCGGCGATGAGTTTGATACTTTCGGAAAATCCCTCAACGGCATGACAGACAAACTGTCGGTGGTGATCAGCAATGTGAAGGATTACGGTGTGGAACTGAAGAAAAGCGGCGCGGATCTCCAGGAGATGTCGCAGACTTCAGAACAGACCTCAGAGCATATTGACGCAGCAATTTCCGAGATCGCACTTGGAGCCACCAATCAGGCAAAGGACGTGGAGACCTCCACGAACGAGATTGTCAATCTTGGGGAACTGATGGACAGTATGGATGCAGATATCGCGGAACTTGACGACACGTCTGTCAACATGAAACAGGCAAGCGACGAGGCGGTTATGATCTTAAATGACCTGAGCAGTTCCAACAAGAATATGACCGAGGGGATTTACAGGATTGCGCAGCAGATCACACGGACAAATGATTCTGTGAAGGAGATCGAGGAGGCCGCGTCTCTGATCGCCTCAATTGCAGACCAGACAAACCTTCTTTCCCTGAATGCAAGTATTGAGGCGGCGAGGGCAGGTGAGGCAGGGAAAGGCTTTGCAGTCGTAGCGTCTGAGATCCAGCAGCTGGCGGATCAGTCAAACAAGTCGGCGGACAGTATCTTTGGCGTGATCACCAATCTGATCAATGAGTTCAAGGAGACGCTTGACACGATGGTAGATGTGGAAAATGCTACCAATGAGCAAAATAAAAAGCTTGCAGACACACAGAAACAATTCGAGATTGTCAATGCTGGTATCGCCCAGTCGAGGGATAAGACGGCTGTGATCAAGCATGCGATCGGCGAGTGCAACCAGGTGAGAAATACAGTATCGGAGATCATGTTGAACCTCTCTGCGATCTCGGAGGAGAATGCGGCGTCTGCGACGGAGACTGCAACTGCGATGCAGCAGCTGAACGCAACGATCACAGAACTCCTGCAGGAGTCAGAGAAGCTCATGACAATATCCTCTCAGCTGGAACAGGATATGATGTTCTTCAAACTTTAAAAGGGACAATCCCTGAGATCGGAAAAGAGTGCCTTATGAATGCGAAGTAAGGCACTCTTTTTGGCAGAAAACAAAAAATTTCTTACCAAAAATTTAGCCAAAAATATGTGCAAATGGTAAAAAATAAAACTAAAAATACTTTAAAAATTGATTAATTAAAGAAATGGTGGTATGTTAGATATATCAAGTGCTTTAAAAACTTAAAAATCGTAAAAAAGTGCGCTGTGAAGGGAGAACAAGGATGATTTCGTACAATGAGAAAGAACGGGTATTTAAGCTGGACACGCCTAACACGACCTATATGATTGGCATCGTGGATGAGGAAAAGTTTGTCGGACATATCTATTATGGAAAGAAATTAAAGGAGTCAGAGGCTTGCTATCTGATGCGGACGGGGGAGGCTCCGTTTGTTCCAAGTAAAAATAACAGGGAGCGCTGTTCTTTTTATGACTGTTTTCCCTTTGAGTATCCTTCCAGCGGGCTCGGTGATTACAGAGAAGGCTGCATCGGTGTCAAAACGGCGGCCGGACATGTGGGAAGTATGCTCTCGTATGTGTCGCATGAGATCATGCAGGGAAAACCGGAACTTGATGGACTTCCGGCGACCTTTGGCACGGAGGAAGACTGTGAGACATTACGGCTGGTCTGCGAGGACAAGTTGGTCGGGATGCAGGTAGAACTGATGTACACCGCATTTCAGGACACCGATGTGATCACAAGGAGCGTGAAGGTGACAAACACCGGCAAAGAGCATTTTTATCTCACAAAGGTGTACTCGGCGTGCATTGACATGGATAACAGGGATTATGATATGGTGTCTCTCCATGGAAGCTGGGCGAGGGAGCGTCATATTCAGAGAAAACCACTGGGATATGGCATTCAGAGTGTCAGTTCCTTCCGCGGGGAATCCAGTCATCAGGATCATCCGTTCCTGGCGTTGGTGGATCAGCATACCACACAGGAAAACGGCGAGATCTATGCGATGAATTTCGTGTATTCCGGTAATTTTTGCGCACAGGCGGAGGTGACGCAGTTTGACTATGTCCGTATGACAATGGGAATCCATCCGGAGAATTTTTGCTGGAAACTGGAGAGCGGCGGGAGTTTTCAGGCACCAGAGGTTGTCATGGTCTATACAGACAAGGGATTTGATGCGATGACAAGCGCATTCCACAGGTTGTATAAAAAGCATCTGATCCGCGGCGAATATCGAAATAAGAAGCGGCCGATCCTGATCAATAATTGGGAGGCGACGTATTTTGAATTTAATACAGAGAAACTGCTGTCCATCGCAAGAGAGGCATCAAAGCTTGGCATCGAGATGCTTGTCATGGACGATGGATGGTTTGGAAAACGCAACAGCGATAACTGTGCGTTAGGTGACTGGAAGGTAAACGAGGAGAAGTTAAGCGGCGGTCTGAAATATCTGGTGGACGAGGTCAACAAGCTTGGCATGAAGTTTGGCATCTGGTTCGAGCCGGAGATGATCTCACCGGATTCTGACCTGTACAGGGCGCACCCGGACTGGGCAATCGCGATTCCGGGAAGACCAGGTACAGAGTCCAGACAGCAGTTTGTGCTCGACCTGTCAAGACAGGAAGTGGTGGACTGTGTCTATGAACAGGTGGCCTCTGTGCTGCGGAGCGCTAATATTGAGTATGTGAAGTGGGATATGAACAGACAGCTCACGGATATCGGAAGTTATGGTCTGCCAGCAGACAGGCAGGGTGAGATCTATCACCGTTATGTGCTTGCCGTATATCAGATGCAGGACAGACTGACGAAAGAATTTCCATATCTGCTGTTGGAAAACTGCTCTGGCGGTGGCGCGCGTTTTGATCCGGGAATGTTGTATTTCAGCCCGCAGATCTGGTGTTCGGATGACACCGATGCTGTTGAACGCCTTGAGATCCAGGAGGGAACGGCGCTCATCTATCCGCTGTCTACGATGGGGGCGCACGTCTCAGACTGCCCGAATCATACGGTGGGGCGTGTGACGCCTTTTGAGACGCGGGGGATCGTGGCGCTCGCGGGGACGTTTGGCTATGAGCTTGACGTGACGAAGATACCACAGGAGGACAGGGAGATGATACCTGCGCAGGTCGCAATGTATCACAGGTTCAATGATCTTGTCAGGGAGGGCGATTACTACCGCATCGCGTCCTATTCCCAGAATCATAAATATGACTGCTGGCAGGTTGTGAGTGAGGACAGGAAACAGTCGCTTGTTACCTTTGTACAGGTTTTGAACAGGGCGAATTTCAAGTCAAGGCGTATCCTGCTGAAAGGACTGGATGGTGAGAAACGTTATAAAGTAGTGTTTGAAAATGATGACAGTGCAGCGGACGGAATATATAGCGGCGACACGTTGATGAAAGCAGGACTGCTTGTGCCGAATCCATGGGGGGATTTCAGAGCGCGTCTGATTTCGCTTACTGAAGTGTGAAGAGATTTTCTAAGCGGCCAAAGTACGCCCGCTAAGAAAATCTCTTCACACTGGAAGAACGCAAAGGGCAGCGTTCTTCATGGATTGTTTGTGCCGCCGATGGCGGCATGATTGGAAGTGTGAAGAGATTTTCTCATGGATTGTTTGTGCTGCTGGGGCGGCATGAGTGGAATAAAGAGAGTCAAGGAGTGATGAGGATGGTTAAAGCTGTAAAGCTTGCAGATATAGCGGAGAAGGTAGGGGTTAGCGTCGTTACTGTGTCAAAAGCATTATCCGGTCAGAAGGGTGTCAGCGAGGAGATGCGTGCCAGGATCAAGGAACTGGCGGATGAGATGGGGTACACGCCGCTTCATGCCACACAGGCTGGGAGGACAAGATCCTATACGATCGGTGTGGTCACGTTCGAGACGTATTTTACGCGGTTTGCCTCTTTTTACTGGAAAATGTATCAGGAGCTTGCGACACGTGCGGTCAAGAAGAACTGTTTTTCCATGCTGGAAGTCATATCCAATTATGATGAGGAGAATCTGGTCTGGCCAAAGCTGATCACGGAAAACCAGAAAATAGATGGCATTATCGTGATTGGAAGACCAAAACTTGGCTATTTGAAGATGTTGTATCAGAACAAAAAGATACCAATGGTGTTCATGGATTTCTACGATGATGAGGAAGTGGTTGACTCTGTCGTATCGGCAAGCTTTAACGGCATGTACCGCATGACGGAGCATCTGATCAAAAATGGTCATACAAGGGTTGCCTTTGTCGGGACACTGATGTATACAGAGAGTATCACGGACCGATATTTTGGGTACTGTAAGGCGCTGATGGAACACGGTATTGAGGTGCGCCCGGACTGGGTGATCAATGACCGCGATTACAATAATGGCATAATCGGGGTGGAATACAGACTGCAGCTGCCCAAGGAGATGCCAACAGCTTTTGTGTGCAATAATGATGTGACAGCTTATGCGCTGATCAGGCAGTTGGAAGAACGAAATTACCGCGTGCCTGAGGATATCTCTATCGTTGGGTATGACGACTATCTGTATCCGGAGTATGGCGATTCTAAGATCACTACCTATCTGGTGGATATGGCGGAGATGTCCAGGATCGCGCTCTCATGCATGATCAAGCGCATCGAGAACATCTCCATGAATGCCAGCGTGCACATCGTAAACGGCAGAATCATAGAACGCATGACTGTTAAAAGGTTAAATTAGCCAGAAAAATTTATAAAAAACCAAATAAATGTATTGTAATATCAAAAAAAATGTTATAATATAAATAAACTTAGGGAACGTAGTATTTGATAGAATGTAGCTTTCGACATGCTCTGGAAATGGAGGGATAGATATGGCAGATATTTACGAATTTGTAAAAAAGTCAGATAATAGTCGTCCTTTATACACTAGCTATGAGTTAAGTCAGATGATACGGGATCAGAGGGCATCTGAAGGGCTTAGTGCGGCGGAGTTTGCATCTAAATATGGTGTTCCGGCGGAAACATTGATCCAAATCGAAGAATGTAGATGTAGTTTTTCACCTAAGTTATATAAAATGTGTGGTCAGATATTAAATCTGACATCGGAACAGTTGTTGTCAGTAATCAGTGATGATACAGCAGCAGCGAATTTCAGATCAAATGGAAACGATGACAATGTTCAGAAGACATTTCATATGGCAAATATGTTGTTTAATGAAATCATCATGCAGAAGAAAATTGGGATAGGCCGATGAGGTGGTGTTTATTTGAAAAAATTAACAGATGACACAAAAATGAAGCTGTATGAAGAGGTTCGCCCAATTGCTCTGGATTATAGGGATTCTTTTATCTCAAGGGATGAGGTGATAAAAGATACTTTTAAAGCAATAGAGCAATTGGGCTTTTTGCTGCTTAGATTCCCAGCTGTTGGGGAGAATACTTCTTTAAGCGGTTTCACCATATACAAATATCCATATCATTGTATTTATGTAAATAGCAGGCAGAATCTTGGCAGACAATATCTGTCATGTTGGCATGAGTGTTATCATATCCATACTGGAGAGGGAAGCGGGATCAGTTATACAGAGTCGGTGATGGAAGATCCTTGTGAATATAAAGCAAATGTGTTTGCTAGTATCATATTGATGCCGGAGAATTTGGTAAAAGGATATATTGAGTCCCATAAATTGTCTTTGCCGTATTTGAAATATGAGGATATAATACAGATGCAGATTTTTTTTAATGTAGGGTATTCTGCTATGCTTACGCGAATTATTCAGTTGTATCCACAATACAAGAAAAATCTACAAAATAGATATGCTATAGCGGGCAAGTCTGAAAAACAGAGAAAACTGTTAGAGGAAAAAACCCGGTCAGTAAATGGAAATCTACAATTAGTGAATGCTACAAATGATATCTATATTCCAGACTCTTTTTATGAAGATATTATGTTTAATTTGAAAAAAAAGAGAATATCTAAAGAAAAGGCTTTTGAGTTGTTAAAAGTCATGGATGGATTGACTGATGATCTATAAGGGAGAGGAATTAATAAATTATCCAATTTGTGATACAGATATCTGGGTTGATGCCGTTTTATCCAAACTTGATGAGGTATTGATCGGAAAATATACGAAAATTGTAGTAGCTGATGTTGTAGAAAAAGAAATATTAAAATTTGGAGAAAATAAGTATTTTAAAGTTATTGCGGAGAAATATGAGACATTCAGAAAAGCTGGAAAAATCATTGTTATAGAACATAGTGATATCAATAAAAACGATAAAAGATTTTTAGAGAAACAGCTGGTTGAGTGTGATGATAGATTTCGGACGGGGTTATCCGATCGGCCTCATGAGGAGCACAAGGGAGAAATTGTTTCAGCGATTTATGCGGAATATTTTGAATGTCCATTTTTGAAAAGTAATGATAGAGCTTTTCAGGAAGGTAATATGGGGCGTGTTGCGTTTCCGAATTTGAAAGTGAAAAATTTGACTGATATGTTAAGAGATTTGGTCAGTGATGAACAACAACGACATGAATGCAAACGGATGATCATGGACAATAGGGCATTGATGGATGAAGGAACAAGAATATATAAAGAGGAGAGAAGTAGTTCTGTAGTGACAGAAGAACAGATTGAAAGCTTGTTAATGAAATTAAGGACGAAAATGTAAAACGATATAATTTTACATTTTGGCAAAAAACCGGACAGATGTTATGTCTGCCCGGTTTTTTCTGTGGATCAGTTGATCACCGGTGTTTCCCTGCGGTATGTGAGCGGGGTGACGCCGGTTTTTTCTTTGAAGAGCCGGATGAAGTGGTTCGTGTTCTCAAAGCCAACCATCTGGCTGATATCTACGATCTTCTCGTCTGTAGAGAGAAGCAGTTCCTTTGCTTTTTCGATACGGATCTTATTCAGGTACTGTATGGGTGTATATTCATAATATTTTGCAAATTCACGGCACAGACGAAACTTGTTGATGCCGTATTCCAGGGCAAGCTCGTCAAGGGAGTAGGGATCCTGATAAGCAGTGGAAAAGCGGTGGTGCATATCAGCGATATAAGAAGGGATGTGATAGGAGCCAGTCTGCTCGATTGCGCGGACCAGATAAAGCTGCGTAAAGAAATTGACGAGCTCCCGCGAGCGCATGATGCCATGGATTTCCCCGTCGATATTATTTCTCAAGACCTGTTCCCATGCTGCAAGGACATCAGAATATTTGTCAAGCCGATAGATAAAATTTCCGGAATTGTGTATTTTCTGAAGGTAATACTCGAGAATCGAGGTGCTCACGAAACAGATGGTATATTCCCAGATATTGTGCTGGCAGACCAACTTGTGGTTCCTGCGGCAGTCGATGACTGCAAGGGTACCTTTGGTAAGGTCATATCCGGCATTGATTCCATTTGCGTTTTCATAGTAGAGTTTTCCGGCGCCATTTGTCGTGTGTATGATGCAGAGCGCATGGAGATTTGCCGCTTCATAGGAGAAAGGCGATGTGACGGAAACACTCTTGTGACACAGTTCATAAGGAAGTGTATTGCAGTAATCGTATTCCCTGCTGTACGCGTCCTCAAAATAGTCGGACAGGGAGAAACGGTTGCTTGTCTCGGACGAGATTAGGCAGCTGAAAAATTCCGTGGAAAATAATTTTTGCGGCATTAGGTATACTCCTTTGAATAAATGAATATAGTATGTATAGTGGCTGTTTTGGACAAGCCGGCTTACAGCATATGAGGCACTTCTGACAAGATATATTATAAAAAGCAAGAGCGGCTTTTTATAATCAGATGCACGGCGCAAAGGTCGCGCCTTTTATCAGAAGTAAAGGGCACTTCTGATAAGATATATTATAAGTCATTGCAAAGGAAAAATCAAGAAAAGAATATAATTGTAAATATAAGACTATTATTTTCGAAAAAATACGAAAATAATTGATGCTGTTTGGAGATAAGCTAAACGAAAAGCACAAAATTAAGTAATTTTAGCTAAAAATAAAATGTTATATGTACATTTTATATAAAAACGACAAATGAAAATTGGCAAAATAGGGGAAATGACGAAAAAGTACAATAATTGGATACGAAATGCAATTATAATTAGTGATTAAATGCATGATTTATTTTAAACTAAAAACAAGTTAACAAACAACGCTAACTTAATTAAAGAAAACTAAAAACAAAACAAGTTTCAAAAGGGAGGTTTCATCAATGAAATTAAAGAGACTTATGGCACTCGGTATGGCGGCGGTTATGACAATGTCCTTGACAGCGTGCGGCGGTTCCAACGACGGATCGTCAAACAATAACGCATCGACAGACAATAACGCGGCATCAACAGACAACAACACAACATCAACAGACAACAACGCAGCATCAACAGACAACAGCACAACGGCTGATAATAACACAGATGCGTCAGCAGGCGGACTTACATATGCAGGCATCAAACTTGGAGAGGACTACACAGATATCACGACAACGATCAAGTTCATGCATCACAAGACCGACCGTGAGGAAGACGGTACGATTCAGAAGTATATCGATGAGTTCAATAAGATGTATCCCAATATCACAGTGGAGCATGAGGGAATTACAGACTATGCGGAGACAGCACTGTTAAGACTTCCGACAGGCGACTGGGGCGACATTATGTTTATCCCTTCCATCGACATGGTTGACCTTGAGACATACTTCATTCCTTATGGTTCCGTATCAGAGATGTCAGAGCTTGTAAACTTTGCAGACAACTGGAAATATCAGGATCAGTGCTATGGTATTGGATACATGGCAAATGCACAGGGACTACTTTACAATAAGAAGGTATTTGCTGATGCAGGCATTACGGATCTCCCAAAGACACCAGACGAGTTTATTGCAGACCTGAAGTTGATCAAGGATAACACAGATGCGATTCCTCTTTACACAAATTATGCAGCAGGCTGGACACTGGGCGGACAGTGGGATGCGTACCTTGGCGCGATCACAACAGGTGATACGACATGGTTGAACCAGAAGTTCACACATACAGCAGATCCGTTTAAGAACAACGGTGACGGAACAGGTGCATATGCACTGTACAAGATTCTCTATGATGCAGTAGCACAGGGATTGACAGAAGAAGATTATACGACAACTGACTGGGAAGGCTGCAAGGGTATGATCAACAGAGGCGAAATTGGTACAATGGTACTTGGTTCATGGGCAGTGGCTCAGATGAAAGCAGCAGGCGACAACCCGGACGATATCGGATATATGCCGTTCCCGATGACAATCAATGGCAAGCAGTATGCTACAGCTGGTCCTGATTACTGCTATGGTATCAATGCAAATAGTTCAGCAGATAACCAGGCAGCAGCTATGGTATTTGTAAAGTGGATGGTAGAGGAGTCCGGATGGTGCGATTTCGAAGGAGGATATCCTATTTCCAAGACAGCTCCTACTTCATTTGTATTTGACGGTGTAGAGGTTGTTAACAATGATTCTGCTCCGGAGGATGAGGCAGACCTTATGAACCAGATGAACGCTGAGTCTGAGTTGAATTTCAACAACGGTGGCGACTCTAAAGTTGCGGCAATCGTTGAGGCAGCAGCACAGGGTGGATCTTATGATGATATTATGACAGAGTGGACACAGAAGTGGAACGATGCACAGAGCGCCCTGGGTGTAGACGTGACAAACTAATAAATTACAATACTTCATTGAATGGCTTGCAGGTACAGCGCTTGCAAGCCATCAATCCCAAAAGGGGAATGTAACTGATACAACAGTATTATTTGAATAAAAAAGAGAGAGGGGGATGGCTTTATGGCAGCATCAGCCACAGCAGATAAGCCCAAAAAACCATTTAATTTCCTGAAGTGGGCAAAGAGCAGAAAAGGTCAGCAGACATTAATCATTATCGGTTTCTCTATCATACCCTTGGTACTCCTGTTTACATTTACATACTATCCGTTTGCGGAGATGGCAAAGTTTAGTTTTTATGACAGAAATTATACGAAGGTAAGGGGGTTTGTGGGTCTTAAGAACTATGTTGACGTATTTAACAGGCCTGATATCTTCAAATCGTTGTTTTTGTCACTTTATTATATGGGTGGTGCGGTCGTGCAGCTTGCATTGGCGTTGTATCTTGCCACGGTATTCTGCTTTGGCGTAAAGGGCGGAAATTTCTTTAAAGGGTGCATGTTCTTCCCTTACCTGATCAATGGTATTGCGATTGGTTTTATCTTTAAGTTCTTTTACACAAGAGGATTCGTGCTGGATACAGTGCTCCAGTGGATTGGCTTTGATCAGGAGAGCCTTCCGTTCTGGCTGAGGGACACGAGGATCAATAACGTATCCCTTGTTGCAACCAGCGTGTGGAAATATTTCGGACAGAATATGGTACTCTTTGTAGGTGCAATGATGTCAGTAGACGCGACGCTTTACGAAGCAGCGGATCTGGACGGCGCAAATAAATGGCAGCAGTTCAAGTATATCATGCTTCCGAGCATTAAGACTATCGTTATGTTGAATCTGATCATGGCGATTACAGGTTCCCTGAGTGCATTCGAGCCTCCGTTCGTTATTATGTCAGGCGGCGGAAACGGCACAGCAACATATTTTGTGAAGATGCATGAAGTTGCTCACACAAGCCAGAAACTTGGTCTTGCATCAGCGATGGCAATCGTACTGTTAATAATCATCTTCGTAGTGACGATTCTCCAGAAACTTTTCTTCAAGTATGTCTTTAGAAATGCTGAGGACGAGGACAAGGGAGCAGCGGCAAAACGCGAAAAGAAACTGGCAAAATCAAGATAAAGGAGGCAGTAAACAATGACAGTTGGTGAAAAGGTTAAAAAGTATCTCTGGATCTTTATCAAATATTTTTCAATGATATTCTTCTCATTTGTGTCGATCCTTCCGATTGTGTCCTGTGTGATCACTGCTTTCAAAACAGACACGGAGTATCAGAATACTAATGTTATGACACCGCCGGAGAGCTGGCTGAATTTTTCAAACTTTACGGATGCGTTCTCAAGAGCACACATGGGAAGAGCGTTTCTGAATTCAATCGTCGTCGTGGTTGTAGTTGTTGTCGGTTCTGTGATGATTGGATCAATGATTGCATATGTGCTGAATCGTTTTCAATTTCCGGGAAACGGACTAATCCGCAACTTGTTCCTGTTTGCAACACTTCTTCCGGGTATCGCAATGCAGGTGTCAACTTACCAGTTGATGTATAAGATTGGTTTTATCAACCATATGTATGGATACATTATCTTGATGATGGGTACAGACGTTATGTCGATCTATATCTTTATCCAGTTCTTTGAGAATATCTCGACTTCGCTGGATGAGTCGGCCTACATGGACGGTGCGAGCTATTTCACAATCTTCTTCAGGATTCTGTTCCCACTGCTGAAACCGGCGATTGTGACCTGTATGATCTTAAAGGGCGTGGGCGTGTACAACGAGTACTATAGTGCGAACCTGTATCTGGTTGATCAGAAACTCAAGACCGTTGCAATTTCCCTGTATACTTTTACGGGACCTCTTGGAAGCAAGTACAACTTGATCTGTGCAGGCGTGATCATTACATTGCTGCCGGCGCTGATTATCTTCATCGCATTCCAGAAGCAGATTTACTCAGGACTCACAGCAGGTGCAGTTAAAGGTTAAAATAACTTAAATTGCGATTAAAAAGTATAAGATAAATTAATTATGCTGCATCGTTTGTGCGGAGAAAAGAGCGGTGCAGCATATTTTATAGGTATTTATTCGGTAAAAGTATACAAATACTTTTGTAATATTTCCTAATTGCAGTTTGAGAGATTAATTGTTAAGATAAATATAGTTAAAATTTAAGCACTTTAATTTAGGAGGCTCACTATGGCTAACTCAGACATGAATTCAGAAATGCGCTCGGAGGTGACAAGGCACCTCACAAAGGATATCATACCATTCTGGAAAAGTCTGCGAGATGATGAGAATGGCGGATACATTGGTTATCTTGGGTACGATTTAAAGGCGGACAGGCAGGCAGTCAAGGGCTGTATCCTCAACAGCCGTATCACTTGGTTCTTTGCGAATGCATATACTCTTTTAAAGGATATCAGTCTTCTTGAGGAGGCATCACATGGATTCAAATTTCTAAAGGATGTGTGCTGGGACAAGAAAAACGGCGGAGTGTACTGGTCCGTGAATTATGACGGGACGCCTGCAGAGACATTGAAGCACACGTACAATCAGGCTTTTTCGATTTATGCGCTGTCCTCTTATTATGAGGCGAGCAAAGACAGGGAAGCGCTTGACATGGCATATCAGCTTTATGACATCATTGAGGAAAAGATGCGTGATGAGCTGGGATATAAGGAAGCTTTTGATGAGGCTTTCCATGAGATTGATAACGACAAACTCTCCGAAAACGGCGTGATGGCATCGAAGACAATGAACACGCTGCTTCATGTTTTTGAGGCATATACAGAGCTCTACAGGGTTGATCATAATGAAAAGGTAGCGGAAAAGATCAAGTGGATGATGGATCTCATTGCCACGAAAGTATATAATCCAAAACTGCACCGTCAGGAAGTGTTTTTTGATGATCAGTGGAATTCGATCATTGATCTGCACTCCTACGGCCATGATATCGAGACGGCATGGCTTGTGGACAGGAGCGTTGAAGTCCTGAATGACGATGCATACGAGAAGAAGATGTCGCCTATCACGAGGGATCTGACAGACCAGATCTACAAGGTGGCGTTTAATGGATCTTCGCTTGCCAACGAGTGCGAGAAAGGCGTCGTGAATGACTGGCGTATCTGGTGGGTACAGGCGGAGACTGTCGTGGGATTCCTAAACGGCTATGATAAGACAGGACGCAAGGAGTATCTTGATGCAGCGCAGAATGTGTGGACGTTTATCAAGGAGCATCTGATTGACAGGCGCGATGGTTATGCGGCAGGCCGGGAGTGGTACTGGAGAGTGCATCCAGATGGTACGCCGGACGGGACGCAGCCGATCGTGGAACCGTGGAAATGTCCGTATCATAATGGCAGAATGTGTTTTGAGGTAATAAGGAGATTAGGCGATGACAAATAAGCTTTTTGAAGAGAACAAAGCAAAGGTAATGAAGCGGTATGAGGAGATCATCAACCGCAAGAATGTAAAGAGTGATTTCTATAATGGTATCTATGACCGGTATGAGTATCCGGTGCTGACGCGGGATCACATTCCTCCTTTCTGGAAATTTGACATGAATCCGGAGACCAATCCGTATTTTATGGAACGGCTCGGCGTGAACTGTGCTTTTAACTCTGGTGCGATTGAGTTAAACGGCAAGTTTTACCTTGTGGCGAGAGTTGAGGGGAATGACAGAAAGTCATTCTTCGCAGTGGCAGAGAGTGATAACGGCATCGATGGTTTCCGCTTCTGGGATTATCCGATCCTGCTCGACGATGTGTGCCCGGAGGAGACAAATGTATATGATATGCGTCTCACAAAACATGAAGATGGGTATATCTATGGTGTATTCTGCTCCGAGAGCAAGGATACAACAGTGAATGACCTGTCGGCGGCAGTCGCAGCAGCAGGCATTGTACGGACAAAGGACCTGAAGACCTGGGAAAGACTGGACAATCTCAAGACGCTCAATTCCCCACAGCAGAGAAATGTTGTGCTGCATCCGGAGTTTGTCGATGGAAAGTATGCGTTCTATACCAGACCGATGGATGATTTTATTGATACGGGAAGCGGCGGAGGAATCGGGTTTGGCCTGTGTGAGGATATCACCCATGCGGTGATCGATGAGGAGATCATCACAAGCAAGCGGAAGTACCACACGATCACAGAGGCTAAGAACGGCGCAGGCGCAGTGCCGATCAAGACTGAGAAGGGCTGGATCCACATTGCTCACGGTGTCAGAAACACGGCAGCAGGGCTTCGCTATGTTGTGTATGCGTTTGCCACAGCGCTCGACGATCCGACCAAAGTGATCGCGGAGCCGAGCGGGTTCCTGATCGCACCTCTCGGGGCTGAGAGAGTCGGAGATGTATCGAATGTCGTGTTCACAAACGGCGCGATCGCGCGGGAGAATGGCGATGTGTATATCTATTATGCATCGAGCGATACAAGACTTCACGTTGCCACGACAACGATAGACAAGCTTGTGGATTATGTGTTCAACACACCGGAAGATCCGCTTCGCTCTGTGAAGTGCGTGGAGCAGCGATGCGAGTTTATCAGAAAAAATCTGGAATATATGAAATGAGTGAGAGATAAGGAGTAGGGGGATAGACAGATGCGTGCTGAAAAATACGGAATCGATTGTAGTAAGGGCGTTATGAATAGAGGAAATCTTTATCGAATTGAGAGAGCGATGAAGAAAGCGATGCGCGGAGAGAGTATAACCGTGGGATTTTTAGGCGGTTCCATCACGCAGGGCTGTCTGTCCTCGACTCCGGAGACCTGCTATGCATACCTGGTGTACAGATGGTGGTGCGAGACGTTTCCAGATGCAGAGATTACCTATGTCAATGCCGGTATCGGGGGAACGACTTCACAGTTTGGCGCAGCGAGGGTTGACAGCGATCTGCTGTCAAAAAAGATCGATTTTACGGTCGTGGAGTTTAGTGTCAATGATGAGGCTGATGAGCATTTTCTTGAGACTTACGAAGGACTCATCAGGAAAATATATAGCAGTCCGACAAAACCTGGCATCCTGATCGTGAACAGTGTCTATTACAATGATGGTAAGAATGCACAGGCGCAGCATATCAAGATCGGGAAAGCCTATGAACTGCCTTGCGTTAGCATGAAACCAACGCTGTATGAGAAGGTGCTTGATGGTACTTACACAAGCCGCGATGTCACAGAGGACGACCTGCACCCGAACGACGAGGGGCACGGCTTGATGGCAGAGGTCATTATCAGTTTCCTGAATACGGTCTATGAGGAACTGAAAGCGGGGAATGAGGCGGCGGATAATTGTCTGGATGTACAGAAAATGACGCCTGTGACCACCAATGCCTACGAGAACTCTGTGCGATACCAAAATGATAACTGTAAATCTGTTATGACTGAAAATGATGGTTTTACAATAGATGAACAGCCGCAGAATGATATCCGGGAGATATTTCGGCGCGGCTGGACAGCAGACAGGAAGGGTGCACATATAGGTTTCGATATAGAGGGAACCTGTATCAGTGTACAGTACCGCAAGTCGGTAACACAGCCCACATGCATTGCAAGGGCTGTGGTTGATGGCGATACAGACAATGCAAAGATACTCGATGGCAACTTCGAGGAGACATGGGGGGACAGTCTTCATCTGGATACGATCGCAGAACATCTGCCCTATGGAAAACATCATGTTGAGATTGAGCTGATTGAGACACACGAGGACGACAAAGTACCATTCTATCTGGTGTCAGTGATCGGATCAGGATTATAAATAAGGAGGATATAAAAATGAGCAAAGTAACAATGATAAGCCCGGCTGTTCCCAATATGCCATGGCAGGACAGGGCGGACGGAAAGACAACAGGCGTGGCTGACGCACCGATCTGGAGATATAACGAGAATCCCATTATTGGCAGAAATCCGGTGAAGGGTGTTGCGAGAATCTTCAACAGTGCAGTAATCCCATACGAAGGCGCTTTTATCGGTGTGTTCCGCGGGGAGCAGACGAATGGTATCCCTTATATCTATCTCGGACACAGCCAGGATGCGATCCACTGGGATTTTGAGTCCAACAAGATCGAGTTCGTGGATGAGGAAGGCAAGCCCTTCATGCCAGTATACGCATATGATCCGCGTCTGGTAAAGGTAGAGGATACGTATTATATTATCTGGTGCCAGGATTTCTACGGTGCAGCGATCGGTATGGCGAAGACGACAGACTTCAAGACCTTTACGCGTATTGAGAATCCGTTCCTTCCATTTAACAGGAATGCGGTGTTATTCCCGAGAAAGATCAACGGCAATTTCATGTTGTTGAGCCGTCCTTCTGATTCCGGGCACACACCGTTTGGCGATGTGTTCGTGAGCGAGAGCCCGGACCTGGTTTACTGGGGCAAGCACAGACATGTGATGGGCAAAGGCAGTGAATGGTGGGAGTCCTTAAAGATCGGCGGCGGCGCAGCGCCGATTGAGACAAGCGAGGGCTGGTTGTTATTCTACCATGGTGTGTCTGGTACCTGCAACGGATATGTATACTCTATTGGCGGAGCGATCCTCGACATTGACAATCCATCCATCGTGAAGTACCGCTGCGAGAACTTCCTGCTGACTCCGGAGGAGTGGTATGAGGAGAGAGGCTTCGTTCCCAACGTATGCTTCCCCTGCGCGACCATTCATGACTCGGAGACGGGCAGAATCGCGATCTACTACGGAGCGGCGGACAGCTATGTAGGTCTTGCGTTTACAGAGCTGGATGAGATTGTTGATTACATCAAGACCAACAGCAAGGTGACAACATCCGATACAGAGATTGGAAAGCGGTAAGGAGTTCGACGGACAACAGAATAAAACAAAGAAAAGAACGCCATATTTTAGGCGTTCTTTTCGTAAATTTTAGGGGGCAGACGCTTTCTTGACTTTTGTTGTGCAATTGGGCATGGATGCAAGAGAGCATCCGGAAGAGTGGGCAAACACGACCATCACAGACTATTTGGGACAGATGGCAAGCTGGATAGATGACTGTCATGGTTTTAAAGATGATATTGACTGGGAAAAAGTGGATTATAGAACATTTGCAAAAATCCTATATATGGGAAAGATTTATGAATAGAAAATAAAATAGTAGAAAAGAAAAGGGGTGTGATGAGATGCTTGTGGAGACACGAATTAAGGATATTCCACAGCTTAGGGTGCACGGAAGGACGACAGCGTGCCGTGAGCCGCTGACGCTCTTCTGGACAGCGAGCGGATTTGAGTGCAATGTGACGGGCTCTGAGCTCTGGGTGGAGGTGGAGGTTACGTTTGACATGTTTGAACCTTGGTTCAGTTATACCGTAAATGGGGACTGGATAGGCAGACAGATGCTGCAAAAGGGCAGGTATTGGATTCCCCTGTTTCGTGGTATGAATCCTGAAAATGTCAAGAATGTACATTTTTATAAAGACTTGCAGGCGATGAGCGACGACGGGAATTCCTACATTCATATCCACGCGCTGCGCCATGACGGCAGATTTGTGCCTGTGGCAGAGAAAAAGCTGAAACTGGAATTTATCGGTGACAGCATCACTTCCGGGGAAGGACTTTTTGGTGCGAAACAGGAACAGGACTGGATTCCAATGTTTTTCTCAGCGATCAGGGATTATGCGTATCAGACAGCGGAGAAACTTGACGCGGAATACAGGGTGTTTTCCCAGAGCGGCTGGGGCATATGTAGTACGTGGGATAATAATACACGTGGGGCGATCCCGAAATATTATAAGGAAATCTGCAGTCTGATGCAGGGCGCGGAAAATGAGCGGCTGGGCGGAAATCAGCCGCATGATTTCACAAGCTGGCAGCCAGATTGCGTGGTCGTGAATCTGGGGACGAATGATGCGAGTGCTTTTGAACAGCCGCCGTGGATTGACGAGGTGAGCGGTGAAAGCCACAAAATGCGCAAGAATCCGGATGGCTCATACAACATGGAGGATATGCGGATGCTGCAGCAGGCGGTGAAGGATTTCATAGCATTGATTCGGGAGTGCAATCCCAATGCGCGGATCATATGGTGCCATGGTATGCTGGAAACAGACATACAACCCTATCTGCGTGAGGCTGTGGCTGGATATGTCGAGGAGACAGGAGACAGGCGCGTATCTTATCTGCAGCTGCCATGCACTACGCCGGAAAGCGTCGGTTCGCGGGAGCATCCGGGATATCTGTGCCACAAACAGGCGGCTGAGGTGCTGGCGGGGTATATTGCAAAGATCTTGTAAAGAAAGGAAAACAAGAATATGTTTAGAGACGATTTTGTATGGGGTGTGGCGAGCAGCGCCTATCAGATCGAAGGAAGAGATGCGCTGGACGGAGCAGGAAAGTGTATCTGGGATACTTTTGCCGAGGAGGGCAGGGTGCAGAATCACCAGAATGCAAATGTGGCGTGCGATCATATCCATCGCTATAAGGAAGATATCGCGATGATGCGTCTGTTGGGGGTAAAAGCGTATCGGTTTTCCCTGAGCTGGTCGCGCATCATGCCGGATGGCACAGGAAAGGTGAACGAAAAGGCGGTGGCACTCTACCGGGACATGATACAGTGCATGAAAGAAAATGGCATTGTTCCATATATCACAATGTATCACTGGGAACTGCCACAGGCATTGCAGGACAAAGGCGGCTGGCTCAATGAAGATATGATTGAGTGGTTTGGTGAGTATGCGAAAGTGGTTGCGGAGCATTTCAGCGACTTGTCGGAGTATATCATCACACTGAACGAGCCGCAGTGTTTCGTGGGATTGGGGTACTTAAACGGTGTTCATGCACCAGGGCTGAAGCTGGAGCCGGCAAAGGTGTTCCAGATTGCGCACAATGCGCTGCGTGCTCATGGCAATGCAGTAAAACAGCTTCGAAAATATGCAAAACAGCCTGTTAAAATCGGATATGCACCGACCTGTGGTGTGGCGTACCCATATACGGACAAGCCGGAGGATATTGAGGCAGCCAGAAGCATCTATTTTGGTTTTGACCAGCCGATCGAAAACTGGACCTGGAATGTGGCATGGTTTGCAGACCCTGTATTTCTGGGAAAGTACCCGGAGGAGGCGCTTGCGAAATACAAGGATTATTTGCCAGAGATCACGGACGAGGATATGGCATTGATCCACCAGCCGATTGACTTTATGGGGCAGAATATCTACAACGGCTATTACATCAGAATGGGAGCGGATGGAAGGCCGGAGTACGTGGACAGACCGGCGGGATTCCCAAAGACGGCGGCAAACTGGCCGGTGACGCCGGAGTGCCTGTATTGGGGAACGAAATTTCTGTATGAGCGCTATCAGATGCCGATTTATATTACAGAAAACGGGATGTCCTGTCATGACCAGGTGTCAGCGGACGGATGTGTGCATGACAGCAACCGGATTGATTTTCTTGACAGATATTTATCACAACTGCAAAAAGCGAGTGACGAGGGCGTTGATATCAGAGGGTATTTCCTGTGGACCTTCCTGGATAATTTTGAGTGGGACAAGGGATACAATGAGCGCTTTGGCATCGTGTATGTCGATTTTACGACCCAGAAACGGATTGCCAAGGATTCAGCATTCTGGTATCAGAAAGTAATGGAGACAAATGGAGGGATATTGAGTATGAACAATCAAGATGCAAATAAGGAAATATTATTTATGGACCCTGTTTTCAAGCAGATGATCTGGGGCGGAAACAAGCTCGGCAGCAAGTGGGGCTATAAGATTCCGGGTGAAAATACCGGAGAGTGCTGGGCAGTGAGCGCACATCCGAACGGAGATTGTACGATCAAAGAGGGGACCTATGCGGGAAAGACATTGAGCCAGCTCTGGACGGAAGAGCCACAGCTTTTTGGCAATGCGGCAGGCGACCGTTTTCCGCTTTTGATCAAGATCATCGATGCCAATGATGATCTGAGTATTCAGGTGCATCCAAACGACGAGTATGCTGGAAAGAATGAGAATGGTTCCTTTGGAAAGACAGAGTGCTGGTACATTCTCGATGCGCCGGAGGGGGCGACACTTGTGATCGGTCACAATGCAAAGGACAAGGCAGAGCTGGAGGATATGATCCACAATGGCAGATGGAATGAATTTCTGCGTGAAGTTCCTGTAAAGAAGGGTGATTTTATCCAGATCGATCCGGGTACTGTCCATGCGATCAAGGGCGGTATCGAGATTCTTGAGACACAGCAGAATTCCGACATCACATACCGCGTATATGATTACGGACGTCTGCAGAACGGCAAGCCCCGCGAGCTTCATATTGAGAAGAGTATCGATGTCATCACGGTTCCTGCAAAGTCAGTGGAGGAGAGTGTCATCAATATTTCTGCGGATACAAAGAATACAATGAACCAGTTGATCGCATGCAGTTACTATCGTGTGTGGAAGCTGGATGTGGACGGAAATATGGAGGTCTCACAGGATTATCCGTTCCTGATCATGAGTGTTGTCGAGGGTGACGGGCTCATTAACGGACAGCTGATCAGGAAGGGCGATCATTTCATCCTGCCAAATGGCTTTGGAAAGGCACAGCTTCAGGGGAAGATGGAGCTGATCGCATCGACAATTAATAAAGCTTAATCGTTCCCAGGCTGGAAAAGAGATCAAATATTCCCCATGCAGAATACGATCGAAGTATTTCGCATGGGGAATGTAAAACAGTTTCTTATGTTACAGAGTCAGCCGCAAGTGTCTGGGAAGTCCGTCTACCATGACTGGCGACAGTTCAGCCTGTATCAGAGGTCTGATATAATGGATTAGTTCGTCAGACACATAGGTATTATCCCGTGTGATCCATTCCAGAGGAACTTTCTTTTCGATGTTAGCAATCTTATGAACGTCCTGCGTACTTGTGGTGCAGATATAGGGATCTTCGGAAACGCGGTCCAGCACGACAACCTTTCCCGTATCACCCTCAAAGGCAGCCTTGACTGCAGCACCGCCTACCTGGAAAGCTTCTGTGATATCCACACGCGAGGTCATGTGCGATGCGCATCGCTGTAAGGTGCTTAACTCTATGGCCCGTGTCTTGACGCCAAATTCGGCGCCGATCTTGTCCGCGAGGAACTTGGCGGCTCCCTGTAACTGCTTGTGTCCGAAAGCATCGACAAATTCCACATGATCCTTCAGCTCAAACACATAACGTCCATCGGCAACTTTGATGCCCTCCGATACAGCGATGACAACCGAGCGCTTGTTTTGACACAGCTTCCTGACTTTTTCCATGAAAGTGTCAATGTCAAAGGCAACTTCGGGAAGGAAGATCATGTCCACACCCTCGCAGTCCTCCCCGGCGGAAAGAGCAGTGGCAGCAGTGAGCCATCCGGCATTGCGCCCCATGATCTCGAGGATCGTGATGACAGGATAATCGTATACCAGTCCGTCCCGGATGATTTCCTTGGTGACAGATGCGATATATTTAGCCGCGCTGCCATAGCCCGGCGTATGGTCAGTGCAGGCGAGGTCGTTGTCGATCGTCTTGGGAACTCCCATAAACTTGATGTCGCTGCTGATCAGGATCGCGTAGTCTGATAATTTTTTGATCGTATCCATAGAGTCGTTGCCGCCGATATAGAAAAACGCCTCGATATCCAGTTCCTCCAGTATTTCAAAGATTTTGTCATACACTTCCCTGTTGTCCCTGATTTCGGGAAGTTTGTAGCGGCATGAGCCAAGGAAGGATGAAGGGGTCCGTTTCAAAAGGTCGATATCCAGATCGGAACGAATGTGTTCTGACAAGTCTACATACTGCCTGTCCAGGAGCCCCTTGACTCCGTGGAGCATGCCGTACACCTTTTTGGCGCCGCGGTCGCGCGCTGTCTTGTATACGCCTACCAGACTTGAGTTGATTACGGATGTCGGACCGCCGGACTGACCAACGATTACATTTCTGTGCATAGGTACCTCCTAATAATACAAAAGATCTGTATGGTTTCCAATACAGATTATACAACGGTTGATGTTGCAAGTGTAGCACGTTTTGTCAGAACTTACAATAGATTTGGATAAAAAATGTAAGCGCTTACATAAAAATTTTTTGTGATACCATGTTAAAAAATTGACATTTATCTTTAATAGGGATATACTGAATGTATCGGAAAAACTAATTATCAATGATGGAGGTTTGGATTTATGTTAGTATCAGCTACAGAAATGCTTAAGAAAGCAAAAGAAGGTCACTATGCGGTGGGTCAGTTCAATATCAATAACCTTGAGTGGACAAAGTCTATCCTGCAGACGGCTCAGGAATTGAACAGCCCTGTTATCCTCGGTGTGTCAGAGGGCGCTGGCAAATACATGACAGGATTTAACACGGTTGCAGCGATGGTGAAAGCGATGGACGGCGATCTCGGTATCACAGTTCCTGTAGCGCTTCATTTAGACCATGGTACGTATGACGGATGCTACAAGTGTATCAAGGCAGGCTTTACATCAATCATGTTTGACGGTTCTCACTATCCGATCGAGGAGAACATCGCAAAGACAAAAGAACTCGTTGCAGTGGCTCATCAACTTGGTCTCTCTATTGAGGCAGAGGTCGGCGCGATCGGCGGTGAAGAAGATGGCGTTGTGGGTATGGGCGAGTGTGCAGATCCGAATGAGTGCAAGCAGATCGCTGATCTGGGTGTTGATATGCTCGCAGCAGGTATTGGCAATATCCATGGCAAATATCCGGAAAACTGGGCGGGATTAAGCTTTGAGACACTGGATGCGATTCAGCAGAAGACCGGTGTGATGCCGTTAGTGCTTCATGGCGGTACAGGGATTCCGGAAGACATGATCAAGAAGGCAATCTCACTTGGCGTTGCTAAGATTAATGTCAATACAGAGTGCCAGCTCTATTTCCAGGAAGCGACCCGCAAGTACATCGAGGCAGGAAAGGATCTGGAGGGCAAGGGATTTGATCCTCGTAAACTTCTTGCACCAGGTGCTGCGGCGATCAAGGAGATCGTCAAGATCAAGATGAATCTGTTTGGTTCTGTTGGAAAAGCCTGAATCGGATAGGAGAATATCAGTGTGTATAAAAATAGCAGGTTGATTACAACCTGCTATTTTTATAATTTAATGCTGCTTCGATCAGGCCTTTGAACAAAGGATGTGGTCTGTTCGGGCGGCTTTTAAGTTCCGGGTGCGCCTGCGTTGCGAGGAAAAACGGGTGAGACGGGATTTCTACCATCTCCACGATGCGCCCGTCAGGCGAAAGTCCTGATAGGAGCATTCCTTTTTCTGTGACGACAGCACGATAATCGTTGTTGACCTCATAACGATGTCTGTGGCGCTCATGGATTGTCTCATGTCCATAGAGCTTGTATGCTTTGGAGGCTGTGTCGAGGTGGCACTCATAGGAGCCAAGCCGCAGTGTTCCGCCAATATCCTCAACACCGTTTTGGTCAGGCATCAGCGCGATGACCGGATGTGTCGTGTTTGGGTTGAGCTCGATGCTGTGTGCGTCATTGTATCCAACGACATCTCTGACGAACTCTACAATAGCAAGCTGCATACCGAGGCAGAGACCAAGAAAAGGAATGTTGTTCTCCCGCGCGTAGCGGATTGCGTCGATCATGCCATCAATGCCCCTGTCGCCGAATCCGCCGGGGACAAGGATACCATCGACATTTTTTAAGGTATCAGCGACATTGTCCGCATTGACGTGTTCCGAGTCTACCCACTTGATATTGACAGTGGCGTGCTGCGGAATACCGCCGTGCTTCAATGCCTCGACAACACTGATGTAGGCGTCATGAAGCTGGGTGTATTTGCCAACCAGGGCAATCGTGACTTCCTGTGTGGGTGATTTGAGGTCGTCAACCATCTTTGTCCAGTCTGTCAGGTCGGGAGCAGGGCAGTCGAGATGCAGACATTCGCAGGCTACCTCGGCGAGATGCTCTTTCTCCATCGCAAGCGGCGCCTCGTACAGATATTCGACATCAAGATTTTGGAGCACATGGGAGTTTGGCACATTGCAGAAAAGAGCGATCTTGTCCTTGAGTGTCTGGTCAAGGGGATGTTCACTCCTGCACACGATAATGTCCGGCCAGATCCCCATTCCCTGCAGCTCCTTGACACTTGCCTGTGTCGGTTTGGTCTTCATTTCCTGTGAAGCACTCAGATAGGGAATTAGTGTCACGTGAATCAAAATGGCATTTTCATGGCCAATCTCATGCTGGAACTGCCGGATGGATTCCAGGAAGGGCTGGCTCTCAATGTCACCGACCGTGCCGCCGACTTCGATAATGGCAATGCGCATATCGGGATCCGTAAAGTTGCGGTAAAAACGGCTCTTGATCTCATTGGTAATATGGGGGATGACCTGTACTGTCCCACCGCCGTAATCGCCGCGCCTTTCTTTCTGAAGTACAGTCCAATAGACCTTGCCGGTGGTCACGTTGGAGTTCTTGTCCAGACTTTCATCGATAAAGCGCTCATAGTGGCCAAGATCAAGGTCGGTCTCCGCGCCGTCATCCGTGACAAAGACCTCCCCGTGCTGAATGGGGTTCATCGTGCCGGGATCGATGTTGATATAGGGATCAAACTTCTGCATGGTTACTTTATAGCCTCTGGCTTTGAGAAGTCGTCCAAGTGAAGCAGCTGTAATTCCTTTTCCAAGACCGGAAACTACACCGCCGGTTACAAATACATACTTAACTGGCATAACCTGATTTTTCCTTTCCTCTTTTTGTTGAATGACTCTTTACAATATTCTTTTATTATACAACGCTCTCACAATAAAAAGCTACTCTTTTTTTCCTTTTTGTAAAAGAATATAATAGATGCTTTTCACACCCATGCCAAAGTAGTGGGAATAATACATGATTCTTAAACGAAAGGTTTAGAAAGAGCGTAGTGGGGGACCTTTTTAGAAACTTTTCACAAAGAAATCACAAAGATTATGTTGATTTATAACGATCAAATCTCTATAATTATAATAGCGCTGGACAACTCATGCGTGTCTTTATGTAAAAAGAATCATGGATCAAGAGATTTTGGACAGAGGAATCAAGACATAAACTTAGAAAGGATACCATAGGAAAATGGACAATAATCAGGTCAACAATTACGACAACAATTCCAACCGGAATAACGGTGGACCAGGAAGCGGCAATAACGGTGGGAATGGCAACAATAATAATGGAAAAGACCCGAAAAAGCAGAGTATTATCATTATGATCACTGCGGCAGTGCTGTCTGTGCTCTGCATCAGCTATTTTACGCACGCCGTATCAGGAGCTACGACGGTTGAGATCACGTATAACAAGTTTATCGAGATGGTGGATGCAGGAGCGATTGAGTCGGTAAAGATCGAGTCGAATCAGATCGAGATTACGCCGAAATCAAGCGCACAGGATAATCAGAATCCAAACAGTCTGCTGGCTTCCGCGGTCAGGGTGACTTATATTACAGGAAAGGTGGAGGATGACGAGACACTCACACAGAGGCTGCTCGATGCAGGGGTAGAGGTGCGCGGAACGGTGCCGGATGGTTCTGGTATCATATTATCGCTTCTATATTATATTGTGCCGATCCTTTTGATGTGGGGACTGTTGAGTCTGCTCTTCCGGAAAATGACAGGCGGTGGCGGTGCCTTCAGCATGGGAAAGAGTAATGCAAAGGTGTATGTACAGAAAGAAACGGGCATCACGTTTCGGGATGTCGCTGGTGAGGACGAGGCGAAAGAGTCTCTGCAGGAGGTCGTTGATTTCCTGCACAATCCGGGCAGATATGTGAAAATCGGCGCGAAACTTCCAAAAGGTGCGCTGCTGGTAGGACCTCCCGGAACTGGCAAAACCATGCTTGCAAAGGCGGTTGCCGGGGAGGCGAAGGTTCCGTTTTTCTCACTTGCCGGTTCTGATTTTATCGAGCTGTATGTCGGCGTCGGTGCGTCGCGTGTGCGCGATCTGTTTAAGGAAGCGGAGAAAAATGCGCCGTGTATTATATTTATTGATGAAATTGATGCGATCGGAAGAAGCCGCGACTCAAAGTATGGCGGCGGAAATGAGGAGCGGGAGCAGACATTGAACCAGCTGCTTTCCGAGATGGACGGCTTTGACGGCAAGAAAGGCATCATTGTCCTTGCTGCGACCAACAGACCGGAAATCCTCGATAAGGCGCTGCTGCGTCCGGGGCGTTTTGACAGGCGTATTATCGTAGATAAACCCGATTTAAAGGGACGTGTTAATATATTAAAAGTACATTCCAAAGATGTACTGATGGATGAGACGGTTGACCTTGATGCAATCGCGCTTGCGACGAGCGGAGCTGTCGGAGCTGATCTGGCAAACATGATCAATGAGGCGGCGATCAACGCGGTAAAAGAGGGCAGGGAGTTTGTCAGCCAGAAAGATTTGTTCAGCGCAGTGGAAGTGGTGCTTGTCGGCAAGGAGAAAAAAGACCGCATCATGAGCAAGGAGGAGCGCAAGATTGTCTCTTATCACGAAGTGGGGCATGCGTTGATCAGTGCTTTGCAGAAAAACTCAGAACCAGTGCAGAAGATAACGATCGTGCCGCGCACTATGGGGGCTCTCGGGTATGTTATGCATGTGCCAGAGGATGAGAAGTATCTTAATTCCAAGGATGAACTGCACGATATGATTGTAGGACTGTTGGGAGGACGCGCAGCGGAGGAAATCGTGTTTGACACTGTCACGACGGGGGCATCAAACGATATCGAGAAGGCGACAAGCATCGCACGCTCAATGATTACACGTTATGGTATGAGTGAAAAGTTTGGTCTGATGGGATTGGAGACTGTCGAGAGCCAATACCTGGAAGGCAGAAGTTCACTCAACTGTGCGGATCATACAGCAGCAGAGATCGATACGGAAGTTATGAATATGCTCAAGGTGTGCTACGAGGAGGCACTTGGGATGCTTCGTGAAAACCGTGATGTGATGGATCAGATTGCTGCACACCTGATTGAGAAAGAGACGATTACCGGCAAAGAATTTATGAAAATCTACCGCGAGGCGAAAGGATTGCCGGAACCCGAGGAGAAGAAGGACGAAATCGAGGCAGAAGAGAGAGCGAAAGAAGCAGAAATAGAAACATCAAAGGAGACGGAGAATAAGGAGGAAGTGCAGATACCGGCGCCAGAAGCGCTTCGTGATGGGATACAACAGCCTGCATACACATCGCAGCAGCAGGAAAATAAGTGGAGCATGCCGCCTGCGTATGACTGGAATCCGGCGCAGATGCAGCAGCAGAATCCACCGCAGAATCCGGAACAGCAGCAGTGTCAGAATCCCTGTCAGAATCCACAGCAGCAGAATCCCTATTCTTACCAGAATGCTTCGCAGAACAGATATCCCTATCCGATCCAGAATCCGCAGGCGCCGCAGAATACGAATCTGCCAGAGGATAATGGCAGCAATGGCGAGACTTCACGTTTTGGATCTGTGTGGGACAGGAATGTGAATGGGAATCGTGATCATGAGAATCAGAATAATGGGAACCGATGGTAACAGCAATGATTTTCAAGCACGGCGGATAGAAAAAGAACTGGTGTAAAGTATGAGTGTGATCTACAGCGCTTTGCATCAGTTTTTCTATATTTATGGTTGCTTAGGAACTGTTCAGAAATAGACAAGTCAGGATGTGCAGGTTATTTTTTGAACAGTTCCATAGGTACAATTTTTGGAAAGGGGGTATTTTATGCCAGATATCGCACAGGAAACGGACAAAGAGCCAGGATCCGATGAGTTTGATGTAAAAGAAGAACTTCGCAAATTGCCGAATAAACCAGGGGTGTATATCATGCATGATGCGAACGACACGATTCTCTATGTGGGGAAGGCAAAGAACCTGCACAACAGGGTGCGTTCGTATTTTAAGGAAAATATCGGGCGCGGACCGCAGATCGACAAGATGGTTTCCCTGATTGCGCGGTTTGAGTATATTGTGACGGATTCTGAGCTGGAAGCTTTGGTGCTGGAAAACAATCTGATCAAGGAATACGCGCCCAAGTACAATACCTTGTTGAAGGACGATAAGACCTATCCTTATATTAAAGTGACTTTAGGTGAGGACTATCCGCGCGTCATGTCTGTGCGCCAGATGAAGAAGGATAAGGCAAAATACTTTGGACCTTTTACAAACGGCGGCGTGAAGGAGAGCATCGATCTGATCAATAAGCTCTATATGCTGCGGACCTGTAATAGACAACTGCCCCGGGACTGCGGTAAGGAGCGCCCCTGTCTGAACCACCATATCGGGCAGTGCTGTGCGCCTTGTCAGGGCAAGATCTCTAAGGAGGAGTACGCGCAGCGGATCGACATGGCGATTGATTTTCTGAATGGAAAGCAGCAGCCTATTATGAAAGAATTGAAGGAGAAAATGCAGCAGGCTTCGGAAAAGATGGATTTTGAGGAGGCAATCAAATACCGCGATTTAATCGAGAGTGTCAAAAAAGTGAGCGAGACGCAAAAGATGTCAGATAACGTGGGAGAGGACAAGGATATTATTGCTCTTGCGATCGACGGAAACGAAACTGTCGTGCAGGTATTTTTTTTGCGAAATGGAAAGCTGATCGGCCGGGAGCACTTTTATATGATGCAGGTTGAGGAACCGACCGCAGACAATATTCTGACCAGTTTTGTGAAACAGTTTTATGCAGGGACGCCGTTTATCCCCAGGGAGATCATGCTGCAGGAGGCGATTGAGGACATGGAGCTGGTGGAGCGCTGGCTGACGGGCAGAAAGGGAGCCCGCGTCCATTTGCGCGTACCGTTAAAAGGTTCGAAGGAACGGTTGGTGGAGTTGGCAGCGAGAAATGCACAGCTTGTCTTAAGTCAGGACAGGGAGCGCATTAAGCGCGAGGAAGGCAGGACCATCGGCGCAGTAAAGGAGATTGAGGAGATCCTTGGAATCCGCCCGCTGACGCGCATGGAGGCATTTGATATCTCCAATACCAGTGGTTTTGCCAATGTGGGATCCATGGTTGTGTATGAGAAGGGAAAACCGAAACGCAGTGATTACAGGAAATTCCGCATGAAGACAGTTGCTGGACCGGATGACTACGCTTGCATGCACGAGGTCCTGACGAGACGGTTTCGGCATGGACTGGACGAGCGTGAGGAGATGCGGCTTGACGAGAACAGCGTGGGGGAGGATTTTGGAAGTTTTACGAAATTCCCGGATCTGCTGCTGATGGATGGCGGGCGCGGACAGGTCAACATCGCACTGCAGGTATTGGAAGAGCTTGGGCTCAGTATTCCGGTCTGTGGGATGGTCAAAGACGATAATCATCGCACGAGAGGGTTGTATTTTAACAATGTGGAACTGCCAATTGACACGCACAGCGAGGGATTTCAATTAATTACACGCATTCAGGATGAGGCGCACCGCTTTGCGATCACATACCACCGGTCGCTGCGGAGCAAGGCGCAGGTGCACTCTGTGCTGGACGAGATACCGGGTGTAGGACCAAGCCGCAGGAAGGCACTGATGAAGTACTTTAAGTCGATTGAGGAGCTTCGCGCAGCGGATGTCGCCCAGATTTCCGAGGTGCCGGGGATCACGGCGAATGTAGCGGAAGAGATACACCGCTTTTTTGCAAAAGGTTCGGCTCAGGCGGGAAGCGGTCAGGAATAGACTGACAGAATCCGAAAAAAGAGGGAGAAGTCAACAGGTGGGGGGAAAATCAATTGGCGGACGAAATAGAAAAAGGATCGGAACAGGAAAAACAGAAAAAAGCAGAGAAAATAGCAGCCGAGATTCTTCAGATGGCAAAGAACAAGCTGCTGGTCAATATGCGTTTTATGGATTTGTCGCTGAATCAATTCAAGGTTTTTCCCAAACCTGAATTAACGCCTTTCACAGCGAGCGATGGGCAGATCTATATCTATGATCCGGAACATATTCTAAAGGCGTATATGCTGGATGAGAACCTTCCGATACGCAATTTTCTGCATACAGTACTGCACTGTGTTTTTAAGCATTTCTTTGTGAACACATTAGTAAATCAGGAGATGTGGAATCTGGCATGTGATATTGCGGTGGAGAGCGCCATCAACGATTTGGATCTGAACTATCTCAATATCGGAAAAGCGAAGGAGCAGATTCAGTTTTTTAAGCTGTTTCAGAAAAAGATCCAGACGATTTCCGCAGAAAGGATCTATAGTTATTTTTTGAGTGAAAAGTTGTCTGATGACCTGGTAGAAAGACTGTCTCTGTTATTTAAGGGAGATGATCATTTTCTATGGTATCTGACAGAGGAGCAGAAGAAAAAACGGGGGCTTTATGGCGGTTCAGATGGAAATGCAGTCATTCCGGTTGAGCGGGTTTTGCTTGTGGACGGATGGGCGGGTATAGCGCTGCGCATGCAGACAGAACTGGAAGTGTTTGTCAAGAGCAGGGGAACAGAAGCAGGGCTGCTGACGCAGAATCTAAAGGAAGTGAACCGGGAGCGCTATGACTACACGGAATTTCTCAAGAAATTTGCTGTCCGGGGAGAGGTGATGAAGCTCAATCCCGATGAATTTGACTATAATTTTTACACGTATGGATTGCAGCTGTATGAGGATATGCCCCTGATTGAGCCGCTTGAGTACAAGGAGGTAAAGAGGATCCGGGAGTTTGTGGTCGCGATCGACACGTCTGGCTCGACGGCCGGTGATCTGGTGCAGCTGTTCGTGCAGAAAACGTACAATATTCTCAAGAGCACAGAGAGTTTTTTTACCAAGATCAATCTGCACATAATCCAGTGCGATACTGTTATTCAGGAGGATGCAAAGATCACGACGCAGGAGGAGTTTGACACTTATCTGAAGCAAATGAAGCTGCACGGAATGGGAGGGACGGATTTTAGGCCTGTGTTTGAGTATGTCAACGCGATGGTGGACAATCGCGAGTTTGAGAATCTAAAGGGTTTGATTTACTTTACAGATGGCTGTGGCGTGTTTCCACAGAAGAAACCGCCTTACGATACGGCGTTTGTGTTTATCGATGATTCGTTCAACAATTATGACGTTCCGTCGTGGGCGATGAAACTGGTGCTCAGGAAGGATGAGATCTGAGTGGTTTTAGGGAAACGGGTGCCTGACTGGTAAGAGAATGATGGTAGGATAGTTGTAAGGGAAAGGAGATAAGAGTGTATTAATTTTGACATTTCAGGCGATTTTTGACATTTCGATTTGACAGTGATGAGATAAAATTGTATAGTGGCTTGGTCATGACAAAAAATATCCGCGGGTAGTGAAAAGTGTGAAGAGATTTTCTAAGCGTGCAAAAGACGCGCACTAAGAAAATCTAAAACTTCACACAGAAGAATGCCAAGGGCAGGCATTCTTCACATGGATTGTTTGTGCCGTAGGGGCATCA
>DKVL01000044.1 GCA_002491195.1 Lachnospiraceae bacterium UBA7179 | reverse complement strand
TCCTTACTTGACACAAGCAGATTTATACATTTACCATATGTGGGATTACCAGACGCCGCTTTATGACATCATGGAGGGGCTGAACAATATCGTCAAAGCGGGGAAAGCGAGGTATATCGGCATTTCCAACTGCTTTGCGTACCAGCTTGCGAAAGCAAACGCGCTGGCGGAAAAAGAAGGCTTTGCGAAATTTGTCTCCATACAGGGGCATTACAACCTGATCTTCCGTGAGGAGGAGAGGGAGATGGCGAAGCTGTGCGCGGAGGACAATATTGCTATGACTCCTTACAGTGCCCTTGCGGGAGGGAGGCTTGCAAAGCGTCCCGGAGAGACATCAAAGCGGTTAGAAGAAGACAGCTATGCGAAATTCAAATATGACGCTACTGCAGGGCAGGACGGCATTATCATAGGTCATGTGGCGGAGCTTGCCGAAAAACACAGGGTATCCATGACGGAGGTTTCCCTTGCGTGGCTTCTGACAAAGGTAACATCCCCGGTTGTGGGCGCGACAAAGCTGCACCATATTGAGGGTGCGGCGAAAGCAGTAGAGTTTACGCTTTCTGAGGAAGAATGCGCGTATCTGGAAGAGGCTTACGTTCCCCACGCCCTTGTGGGCGTCATGGCGCAGAATACCAGAGCGGCATCAAAGGAGAAACATGTATGGGGTACCGGGAATCAGAAAATCTGAACGGCTGTGGGAAGTGAAAGTTTATGAGTGGGAAAACCATCCAAAATGAAAATACCATGGGAACTGAAAAAGTAAGCAGGCTTGTCATTTCGACAGGCATCCCTCTTATGCTGAGTCTGCTGATCAATTCCATGTATAATTTTGTGGATTCCGTGTTTGTATCCAGAGTCTCCGAGGATGCCCTGACGGCTTTATCGCTGGCTGCGCCTGTTCAGGTCTTTGTATCAGCCATGGGGCTTGGGAATGCAGTCGGCCTTAATGCCGCAATTTCAAAGGCGCTTGGGGAGAAAAGGCCGGATAAGGTACGAAAAGCGGCAGATGCGGCTATTTTTATAGCGCTGTGTTCCTGGGTGTTCATTGCTGTTTTATGCGTGCTGTTTGTAAAGCCATATTTTATCTGGCAGTCCGGGGGCAGTGGGGTGATTGCCGCATACGGGCAAAGTTATCTTGCCGTATGTATGTTGTTTTCATTTGGTCAGATGGGACAGTGGGTTTTCGACCGCTTTGTCATGGCAAGCGGGAAACCGCAGCTTTTTCTGTTCACGTTATCTGCCGCTTCCCTGACGAACCTGGTGCTGGATCCTGTCTTTATCTTCGGGATGTTCGGGGTGCCGCGGCTGGAGACACTGGGAGCGGCCATAGCAACCGTTATTGGTCAGATTGTCGGGATGATTGCGGGTATCCTGATCAATCGGAGATGGAACGGGGAAATTCCTTTTTCTTTTACCCTGCATCCGGATCAGGAGAGTATCTATGCAATCCTCAGGGTTGGCATCCCCTCTACGATGGTCCAGATTTTAACGTCTGTTGTGAGCGTTATGATAAATTCCATTCTCCTTGCATTCTCATCCACGGCCGTGGCGGTCTATGGTGTCTGTGTGAAGATTCAGAGTATTGTAACGGTAGGATGCCATGGAATCAACAATGGAATGATTCCGATTGTCGCCTATAATTATGGCGCACACAAACCGGACAGGATAGAAAAAGCCGTCAGGTGGGCGCTGCTGTATTCCGCATTATTATATCTGGCTTTTTTTATCGCTTTGACAGCCGCACCCGGAACAGTGTTAAAAATGTTTGATGCATCTGATTATATGCTGGAGATTGGGAAACCGGCACTCAGGATCCTTGCTGTGGCATGGTTTTTCTCTATGCCTAATCTTGTTTATGCCGCATCTTTGCAGGGACTCTCCATGGGGACAAAAAGCATGTATCTGACAATGATGAGGCAGGCAGTGTTTCCGATTCTGCTGATCTTTATATTCCGCAGAACCGGCATTCTGAATCTGATCTGGTCTGCTTTTGCTTTGGCGGAATGTCTGGCGATACCGTTCGCGCTGTATCTTTGGAGGGGTTCCAAAACCGTATATATATCCGGCATGTATGAGAATAGAATAACGAAAAAACAGGCAATGAGGAAGATGACAGGAACACAGAAAACAATTAAGGAGGATAACAGAATGATGAGCAGAAAATTAGTAGCTTATTTTAGTGCAAGCGGGGTAACCCGAAAGGCAGCGGAGACATTGGCGGGAGCAGCGGGCGCGGATTTATATGAAATCACGCCCCAAATCCCATACTCGGCGGCAGACTTAAACTGGATGGACAAAAAGAGCCGCAGCAGTGTGGAGATGAACGATTCTGCGTCCCGCCCGGCGCTGGCGGATATGACAGCGGGCATTGAGAACTATGATGTGATTTTTGTAGGTTTTCCGGTATGGTGGTATACAGCCCCGGCGATCATCCGCACATTTTTGGAGGCGTATGATTTCGGCGGGAAAGTGATTGTGCCCTTTGCAACTTCCGGAGGAAGCGGGCTTGGAAATACGGCGAAGACCCTGCAGGAGCTTGTCCCTGCGGCG
>DKVL01000026.1 GCA_002491195.1 Lachnospiraceae bacterium UBA7179 | reverse complement strand
CTGGAACGGAGTGAACAGTAACGTACCTCCTGGAGTGCAGATCAACTAACACAGAACCAGTTGCTAATGTCACAGCTGTATGCTAAAATTGGGTTAACAAAAATACAATCAGGAAAAGAATGGAGAATCAACGATGGAAAATCAATACACTTTAAAAGTATATCCGGCTGGAAGAGGAAACGCTGTGTACAGGGTAATCGAAATATCAGGAAAAGAAACACTTCAAAAATTATGTAGTACAATTATCTCTGCTTTTGACTTTATTGATGAACACCTGTATGAATTTTGCATGGATAACAGAATGTACAGCGACTATAGTTATCAGTCTGATCCAGAACATGGCGAGCCCTCAGTCAAGGTAAAACTTGACAAGCTTGGTCTGGTCAAAGGGCAAAAATTTTCACTTCATTATGATTTTGGGGACGACTGGATGTTTACAATTAACGTCCAGAAGATAACAGAGGTTCCCAAAGCGGCAAAACCATGTGTTGTAAAGGAAAAAGGGCATGTGGAACAATATCCGGACTGGGACGATGAGGACTGGGACGAATAGGGAGCCGAAAGGGGGATACAATGCATAAAAAGTAATTTGGTGATACCGCTCAGTTGATAAGAGTTCGGACAATCAGGTTTTTCTGTCTTTTTTAGGACTGCTGCGGAATAAATATCTGGAACAGATGAAGGGAAAGGATCACACGTTCTGGTCAGTCATACTGGCTGGCGTATATGACATCAAAAATCTGAAGGTAAAACTGCATCCTGGCGAGGAATCAAAGTATAACAGTCCGTGGAATATAGCAGTTGACTTTACAGTAAATATGGACTTTATGCCAGAAGAGATCTCAGCCATGCTCGCAGAGTATGAAAAAGACCATCAGACTGGAATGGATATTGATAAGATCAGCACCCAGATTTATGATTATACATCTGGTTATCCTTATCTGGTGTCGCGTCTGTGCCAGATTGCAGACGGAAGGCTTGCGGGAACAGGAGATTTTCCGGATTTGCAGTCTGTATGGACGCACAGGGGAATCGTGGAAGCGGAGCTGCTCCTGCGAAAAGAGCCAAAGGGCAGAAGAATCTTTCTGATGTATTTAAAGCCGATCATCAATGGAACCGGAAATTATTATATCGAGGCACAGACCAGGGATATGAGACGGACTGATATCATTGTTGATTATCGGGGGGAGCAGTTTGTTATAGAATTAAAAATATGGCATGGCAGCGAGTATCATCAGAGAGGCGAAAAGCAGTTATTTGAATATCTGGATTACTATAATGCTGATACGGGATATCTGCTGAGTTTTCATTTTAACAAAAATAAAAAGACAGGAATCCAGGAAATCTCCCGACATGGAAAACATATTATGGAAGTAGTTGTGTAGTCCAGACTGTTGAAATTCTTTATCACATAGAAAGGATTAAGAACATATGGAAATAACCAAAATCATGCAGGAGACAATACAAGTAATTAAAGCGCAGTTACCAAAGCCGGGGACACAATTGGGGTGTTATACCTTCCTGGGTCCGGAGGACCTGTGGACTGGAACAGTGGCGTCACAGCGTCCATTTGTGGTAGTGGCAGAGGACAATTGGGGAGATGGAGGCGGACTCCTTATTATCGTGATGGCAGACGGTCCAGTCCATGTGGCTGAGCTGACGGGTGATGAGGTTGCGGAACCAGACTACCGTAACGCCTTAGACTTGAAGCAGGATAGTCTGATCGACTGCTGCGCCGCTGATTTTATTAAATTTATGGAAATTATGAAACTGTATCTGGCAGCTTTAGAAACCATCTCGCATCCGGAGTTTGCGTTCGATGACGAGGACTATGAGGAGAAATGTGCCAAATTGGAGAAGACGCTAAGACAACAGGCTGCAAAGATTGATCCCACTGCAATTGAAGATACTGAAAGTTTGTGGAGTACCTTAATGGAAGAGCTGGGAGCCGAAATGTTATAGCGGATTATGAGGGTGAAAAGGAGTATCCACAATGTCAAAACAAAAAGAAGACAAAGCCAGGGCAAAAAACAAGACAAACGCAATGCGCATACTTGATACTAAGAAAATATCATACACAATACACACCTACGAGTGCGACGAATTTATAGACGCCATACAGATCGCGGACATGCTCGGACTGCCCTATGAGAAAGTATATAAAACCCTGGTCACGCAGGGCAGCAGCAAAAACTATTACGTGTTCGTCATTCCCATCGCGGAGGAACTCGACATGAAAAAGGCAGCAAAATCCGTTGGAGAAAAGTCCGTGGCAATGCTTCACGTAAAGGACATCAACGCCGTCACGGGCTACATCAGAGGCGGATGTACCGCAATCGGCATGAAGAAACAGTATGTCACGCGCATCGAGCAGAGTGCCCAAAACCTCGACAAGATTATCGTGAGCGGCGGAAAACTCGGCATGCAGCTCGAACTCACCCCGCAGGACCTGGCAGCAGCATCTGGCGCAGAGTTTGCAGATCTTATAGTTTAGGAACGCGGTGTGTTTACAAATAATGTCATTACATGCACCTATGGTGCGGCAGATCCGCATTTTTTATAGATTCCTTGATTAGGGCTATGCATTATGACGAGGTTCTGGCTGGCATCAGCTGTCAAAACCAGGATAACCTTTGGACTATGGCTGAGTATTATATCTTATCCAATAAGGCCAATTCACACACCAATACATGGTACGATGGTAGCTTCGCAAACGTCCTTTACCCGGAAGCAGAATGCATAAGTTCTTTGAAACGTCAGGTTTGTTCGTGATCATTTCATCACTCCTATACCAGCCGGATGATATCCTGACCATATACTATACGCGGCAGCTGGTGGAACAATATTTTGATGTAAGCAAAGGCATCTCCAGGCTGACCTTGCTTCGCGTACACAAGGAACAGAAGGTATTGGGGCATCTGCTCCTAAGCCAGATAGTGGCTGCTATAAATCTTTACGTTCAGAAAAAGATGCATTCTTCCTTCGAAGACAGCAAAGAGATGTTTATAGAACTCAGGAACCAAAAGTGTATCGTGTATGCCAGCCGGATTGTGACGAACGAAGGGCATAGCGGAGCTGCACAATATTACAACAAGTTTAAGATTGAATACCCTACATCCTTTGGTTTTTAACTACTTTAGAGGAAAGGACAGCGAACAAATGGATATCAATAAAATATGCCCTGGGTGTATGCAGGAGGTTAAGAACAAGGACAGTGTGGGCGTATGTCCGCATTGTGGCTATCAATTAAACCAGATGAAAGCGGTTCTTTATCAGATGCAGCCGTTCACGATACTGGCAGGAAAATATCTGATAGGAAAAGTGATCGGGGAAGGGGGATTTGGGATTACCTATCTTGGTCTTGACCTGAATCTGGACTTGGTTGTGGCAATCAAGGAATTTTATCCCAACGGCTTTGTGACGAGGGAGTCAACAGTCACAGCGATGGTGTCAATATATGCTGGGAAGAATGAGAAGGATGTCAATAAATGGCGCGAGGGTTTCATCAATGAGGCGAGAAATCTTGCAAAGTTTTCTAACTTGAATGGTATTGTTGAAGTAAGGGATTTCTTTAATGAAAATGGCACTGCGTATATCGTCATGGAATATATCGACGGGATCACGCTAAAACAGTACTTGAAGCAGAACGGTGGGAAGATTCCCGCCGACAAGACCTTTGAGATGATGGAGCCAGTGATCCGGTCCCTGTCAAAGGTACATAACGCCGGGATGATTCACAGGGACATCAGCCCCGACAATATCATGATCACGAAGTACAGCGGCATGAAGCTCCTTGATTTCGGCGCGGCGCGGGAGTTTGCAGGCAATGCGGAGAAAAGCCTGTCTATCATGCTCAAACCCGGTTACGCACCAGAGGAGCAATACAGGAGTCGTGGAAAACAGGGACCGTGGTCCGATGTGTATGCGCTTACGGCGACTATCTATAAATGCATCACTGGCGTGACGCCTGCCGAGTCAATGGAGCGCCTGCGTGAAGACACCCTGAAATCACCCAAAGATCTCGGCATCGGCATCAGCGATGCGCAGAACGCAGCAATTATGCAGGGTATGGCAGTGTACGCCGAGAACAGGTTTCAGAATATGGATGCGCTCCATGTGGCATTGTATTCAAACGAGGGTGCGATGAAAGTGGTGGGTACTCTTGAGATTCAGTCAGGGAGCGGGCAGTCCCGGTTAGATATTAAGGATGCAGAAAATCAGGACAAAAAGTCTCCAGGTACGTATGTCATAGATCAAAGAACCATATTAATTGCTGCAGCTGTGGTGTGTGGTATTTTCCTGATTTGCCTGTGTGCTGTTTTTATGCCGAAAAAGCCAGATAGCGTCTATAAAGCTGATGAACCTTTTTATTCAGATGAAAGCGTATATAATATTACACAGATTTCTGAAAATATTATGGATGGAGATTTGACATCAGGATGGATGGAAGTTATTTCCAGTCAGGAAGTCGAAGAGTCTGTTATAATAGAGCCGGACAGTACCGATAGAGCTGATGAAAAATCGTTTGTGGAAGATATTACGGTCATACAAGATGTTCTCCAGATCAGCAGCGCAAAGATCCGTGACGCGGATGCCTCTTCTTATTTAGAAGAAAGTGCGTACAATATTGTACATATGCCTGGAAAGGCTATTGATGGGGATCTGACAACAGGATGGGTGGAAGGTGTTTCCGGTCAGGGAATCGGAGAGACGATTACGGTATATTTTGATGGGGCGTATCTGGTGTCGGGAATTGAGATATATGCGGGTTATCAGAAAAGTGATGATTTGTATCATAAAAATTCCAGACCGAAGGAAGTGTATATTGCATTCTCAGACGGGTCAGGGGAAAGCCATATATTAAATGATGTGAACAATGTTCAGAATATACAATTTATAGATTCCGTTATTACAGAAAGCATTTCTTTGCGAATAGATTCTGTGTATCCGGGGAATAAGTATGAGGATACGGTTATTACGGAAATATCCCCGTATTGATGGGAAAACAAAATACATCTGGAAATAGACCCAAGCCTAACTACAGTATAACAATCGGTTCAAAGGATTGAATGTAGTTACCAAACAAGGTGAGAAATTCAAGTTTAAGCTTTATCAAGTAATGAATATCTTCCCGAAAAGGAAAAAATAAAAGGAAGGACAAAGCAGCTATTTAGGAACTATTCATAAATAATTCATCAATTTGACTTGTAAGGTACTGGATGGCTAGATGTCCATCTGCGACATCAGATCATCTTGCCGTAAGGCATTGTCCTTTATGCCTTTGTCTTCTACGCCTGCGATTATCTTCTTTGCAGCTGAACATTTATACGACGTCAAATTAACAGGTTATTTCTTAAAAGTTCCTTAGGAACTGCGACAAGGATAACATATATGAGGACAGTTAACGTATCACAAATCACACAAAACATCAAGGAAATGTGCATTGAGGCAAATCACTATCTTGCGCCCGATATGGACAGTGCGCTCAAAAATGCTGCGAACACAGAAAAAAGCCCGCTTGGAAAACAGATTCTGAATCAACTCCAGGACAACCTGCGGATTGCAGGCGACGATATGATTCCAATCTGTCAGGACACAGGAATGGCAGTGATTTTTATGGAGATTGGACAAGATGTGCACTTCGAGGGAGGAAGCCTGGAAGATGCCATCAACGAAGGTGTCCGCCAGGGCTACAGGGACGGATTTCTGCGGAAGTCTGTCGTGAAAGACCCACTGATCCGCGAAAATACCAGGGACAATACGCCAGCAGTCATTCA
Organism: Lachnospiraceae bacterium UBA7179; assembly: GCA_002491195.1. Taxonomy (GTDB): domain Bacteria; phylum Bacillota; class Clostridia; order Lachnospirales; family Lachnospiraceae; genus COE1. Next base: position 8,630 of record DKVL01000026.1, on the reverse strand, counting down.
CTATGAGATGACAACAGGCGATAACGTGACGATCACAGCTGCCCCAAAAGGCTTCGGAAGTGAGAACATGAGTCGCGTCTTCATGCTCAAGCCAGCCGACGGCATCGAGGGTGTGAAGAACGCAATCCTCACAGCTGTAAAGGATGCAGGTCCCAACGCCTGCCCGCCTATGGTAGTTGGCGTCGGTATCGGCGGAACCTTTGAAAAATGTGCACTTATGGCAAAGAAAGCACTCACCAGACCAGTGGACCAGCACTCTGACATACCATATGTAAAGGAGATGGAGGAGGAACTCTTAGCCAGGATCAACCGCACTGGTATAGGACCAGGCGGACTTGGCGGTACGACAACTGCGCTTGCCGTCAATATCAACACCTACCCAACGCACATTGCCGGACTGCCAGTCGCCGTAAACATATGCTGCCATGTAAACCGTCATGCAGTACGCACGATATAGAAAAGGAGTATATAAAATGGACAAACATATCAACGCCCCCCTGACAGATGAGGACGCAAGATCTTTGAAAGCGGGAGATTACGTATACATAACAGGAACGATCTACACCGCGCGTGATGCTGCGCACCTTCGTATGTACGAAGCGCTTGACCGGGACGAACCGCTTCCGATTGAAATGTCACACAATGTCATTTATTATATGGGTCCTTCTCCCGCCAGGGAAGGGCGCCCCATCGGTTCCGCCGGTCCCACGACAGCCAGCCGCATGGACAAGTACGCGCCGAGACTATTAGATCTCGGTTTAAAGGGCATGATCGGAAAGGGGAAGCGAAGTGATGCCGTAAAGGAAGCGATCGTGCGAAACGGAGCAGTCTATTTTGCAGCGGTAGGCGGCGCAGGCGCTCTCCTGTCAAAATCCATCAATGCATCGGAAGTTGTAGCCTATGACGATTTAGGAACAGAAGCCATTCGCAGGCTCGAAGTAGAGAATTTCCCTGTCATTGTCGTCATCGATGCCGAGGGAAACAACCTCTACGAGACGGCTATCGAGCAGTATAGAGAAGAGTAAGGAACTGTAGAAAACCTTATGACAAGGAACCCGTATTAAGAGGGAAATGGAGGATATTCTAATGGTCTCGAACAACACAAAAGAAAATGATATGCGCGAATCCATGTTTGGAAGAATGCATCTGACAGCGGAAAATGAGTTGATCGCACGCAAGTACCTTGATATGGAAAGCGAGGAAGATTCCACGCTCCTCAAGCAGGCACAGCATCAGGATCTATCCAGCCTGTTTCCCATGAACGGATACGCGGAATATCTAAAATGGCTGCACAAAAATAAGCGGACAGAAGAGCTCACCCGCTATGTGCGTTTTGTGGTCGAAGTGGGCGGCTCAACAGCCTGGCGGATTCTTGTAAACGACAATTTTGAGGCGAAGCTGGCGGACCTGGACAGTATGTTCACATACATCACCGGAGCGCACGCGGAGGAACAGAAAACGGCAATTCGTGCGGAGCTGTGTGCATGGTCTCTGTATAAAAATGGAAAAGCAGAAGATGCGAAAATATTGTGCCAGTCAGGAAAAGATAATCCGGACATTTTCCGGCACGCCCTGGATTACTGTTACATATTAGACAGGGCAAAAGCACAGAACACGCAGCGCGCCAGAGAGCTCCTCACAGCAATGTATTTGTATTATCAGGAAGCAGGAACAGAACCGGAACTGACCAGGACGCTGCTGAAAAATTTGCTCGCGGAGATACCGGATCTCGTTTATTCTGGAAAGGCATTTTCTGGAAGCGAGCTTCAGTGTCTGCAGAACTATGCCAGAACCGCACAGAAAGACACGCCGTTTCCGCAGAGTGTCCTGTCGGTCTGCCAGGCGCGCCGGGGCTCGACAAATGTGGCATTTATGGCGTGCTGTACCTTTCTGGCGCTGAGGCAGTCTGTGCATTTCGAGATTTTGTTCCGCCTGACACTGGGAGAAGGCGTGAAATATAAAGACATGATCAAGGCATTGGATATCGCCAGAATGATTGTTGCGGATGACGACTTTTTCCGTAATATGGCGGAGATTCAGGAAATGCTGCCCATACTTGATGACGACTATATTATCTGGTGCCTGTATGGAACCTCAACGGATACAGGGCAGGCGGAAGAATGTCTTATCAACAGCACACACGCAGACTGTGACGCGGAGATTCGGCGTATGGCCGTGGAATGCCCGGAAGGGATCAGGGCAGCAGCCCAGAAGGCGGACTCCGAAGAGTACAGGAAGCTGACGCAGGTCATACAGAGCGCAAATCCTGCACTTTACGAGGAAATCCACGCCTCTTACCAGGAACGGATTCTGGAAAAGCTTGCGCTGGAAGTAGTAAACTGGTATGGCACAGGATGCGAGGAAACAGCACGGCGGTACCTTTTGGGAAAATGTCCCCTTGAAGTTCTGGTCTCCGAGATGGAACAACAATTTGACCACATCTATTTTAACCGTCTGTTATCAACTGTCTGCAAAAGAGTGATTCGTCTAAAAAGGACAGGAGAATATCAGTTCTATCGGCGCGTGGTCATACTGGAGGCTCTGAAGGGAGGGACAGATTATTTTGAAGAGTATCCCGTGTCCGAGGAGTGTTTGGAAGAAGCAGGAAAAGATTCCCTGTTGTGTGACAAGGACCAGATTGCAGCAATCTTTGCAATATTTTCCAAGGAGAACGTGCCAGTCAGGTTACAGTTAAAAGCGCTTGGCAGGGTGTGCGGCCACGTGGATAACAAGAAGGACAAAATTCTGTTTCTTGACGCCTGTGCGGCAGCCGCAGCGAACAGAATGCAGAAGCAGGATCAGCAGCAATGGGAGGAAGGTCTGCAGGAGGCACTCGGGCAGGGGGACACTGCGGCATGCAGTATCAGTCTTAGGATAATAGTACAGTATCCATCTGTTGAACCCTTTAAAGAAGTGTTACTCACGCTTGCAGAAAACAGTACAGACCAAGTGCAGAAGTCACTCGTGGAAATTTTTAAGAAGCATATGGAATGGGAGCCGGATGTCCTCGCGCTGCTCGCGTCGAAAAAGCTAAAAGCGCGTGGGTTTGCCGTGCTGGTACTCGAGGAATGGGCGCAGGGTGCGCATCTTGAGGCTGTCAGAACAGCGCTTTCACAGGAAAAGAATAAGAAACTTACAGCGCAGCTTCAGGCATTGGCAAAAGAGTTAGAACAGGAGAAAGCAGGAGAAAAACAGCAGAGACAGTTCCGGAGAGCGGAGGAGCAGCTTGCTGCGGATCTCTACAAAGGAACCAGAAAGCGAAAGGTGGAGTGGGTTTTGGACATTGCTCTGCCAGCGGTGCATTTTAAAGAGAATCTGCCATCAGACAGCGCCGCGTCAAGCGTGCAGGAGACTGACACTCCGGTGCGCCTTCAGGTGAATCTGCCATCAGACAGCGCCGCGTCAGGTATGCAGGAGACTGCCGCGCCGGAATATGTGCTTGCAATTCTTGCAGCATATGCGGATATGGAGATTCTTGGCATAAACCAGGATGCAGCCAGGTTGGCTGCGCCTTTAGCTGCACAGGAGCTTGCGGCCTATATGCATAACCTGTACAACGCCTGGATGGAAGCAGGCGCTGAGGCGAAAAAGCGTTGGGTGATCTATGCCGCTGCGCTCCACGGTGACGCTGAAATGACGGCGGAGCTGCACAGGCAGATCAAAGACTGGGCAGAGCACTCGAGAGGTGCGATAGCGGCGGAGACCGTGCGCGCCCTCGCATTAAACGGAAGTCCTCAGGCGCTGCTGCTTGTCGACCAGATGGCGCGGAAATTTAAGTCAAACCAGATCAAAAATGCGGCAAAAGATGCGCTCTCCGAAGCGGCAGCTGCGCTGGGGATCAGCAGGGAAGAGCTGGAAGACAGGATCGTGCCCGATTTTGGATTCAATGCGCAGATGGAGCGTGTTTTTGATTATGGCACGCGCACATTTACGGTCCGTCTCAATGGATCGCTGGAAATAGAAGTCTATGACGGGACTGGGAAAAAGCTCAAGAGTATGCCTAAGCCCGGAAAACAGGACGATGCCACAAAGGCAGCTCAGGCACAGGACGAGTTGAAACAGCTCAAAAAGCAGTTAAAGCTCGCAGTGGCAAGCCAGAAACTTCGCTTGGAACAGGCACTCAGCACAGGGCGGTTCTGGGAGGTGCAGAAGTGGAGAACGTTGTTTGTCCACAATCCCGTCATGCACCAGTTTGCCGTAGGACTCATCTGGGGAATCTATGAGGAAGGACAGTTAAAAGATACGTTCCGTTATATGGAGGACGGCAGCTTTAACACAGTGGATGATGAGGAGGAGGATACATTGCCGGAGGCAGGCGTGATTGGACTTGTGCATCCGCTTGAACTGTCCGGAGAGCTCATCGCAGCATGGAAGGAACAGCTCTTGGACTATGAGATCACGCAGCCTATTGAACAGCTCAATCGCCCTGTATACCAGGTTACGGATGAGGAGATCAGCGCGCAGAAGATTATGCGGTTTTACGGCAGGGAATTGAACTGCCTGTCCCTGTCAGGAAAGCTTTTAAGCATGGGCTGGGTTCGCGGTGAGATATTGGACGCAGGATTTTTTGACAACTATTACCGCAGCGACAGCGAGTTTGGTGCAAAACTGATGTTTTCCGGCTGCTCCGTAGGATATGAGAACGAAGATGTGACAATAGATGACCTGTACTTTTACAAGATCTCTGACAATACGTCCGGCAGAGCAGAACCGTGCAGACCGGACGAAGTCAGTGCGCGGTATTTCAGTGAGATCATGCTGCAGATAGCGAGAGTTGTATAACAACTATTTCGATTGAACAAATGGAGGTAGTAAGATATGGATGTAGAAAAAGAAAGCAGGGAAAAACAAGAACTGCAAAGGGTGATGAGTTCGCTGGAACTAACAGCAAAAAACCGGGAACTAGCCGAGCAGTATCTGGACCTGAAAAAACCAGCGGATGCGAATCTGTTAAAAGAAGTGGAACATCAGAGTTTTCAGGGGCTTCAACGCAATGAGAAGCATGATGGATATTATTTTTTGGAGACTTGCAAAGAGAAAAATGCAGAACTGGCGGAGCGTTTCATCCGCTTCATTGCGGAGATTGGCAGGGAAACGTCCCAGGGCATTCTCGCTTACTGGGAGTTCAACAGAGAATATGAGTATTTAGGGCAAATCCTGCCAGCAAGCCTGCAGACAGCGATCCATGTAAATGCTGCCGCATGGCATTATGACAATTTGCGCATGACGTATCTAAGCCCTTTTGTGGAGTCAGGGTTCAAGGATCCGGAACAGTTTCAGCAGGCGAGGGAACAGTGTTGTAACGAGCATGGTGTCAACACACAGATGCTCCTTGTAGCGCTGTATCTGTACTGCGTGCAGCCATTAGAAGAGAACAGAGGCAGACTCTTTATTCCCATAGATCAAGACCGAAGGGCTGCCAGCGACCCAGAGCGCATCAGAGAGATGGCAGCATATCTGGAAAATCGTCTGATCAACAATATTGACGGATTGTTCGAACAAAATTGCAGGCCGGAGGGAAAAGATCTCGAAACGCTTCAGGACTTTGTCCGCAATTCCGGTCTGGATGCGCCCATTCCAAAGGAAGTGTGGGCAATACTGTCAGGGCGGCGTAAAAACAACTATCTGGTAGCGTTTCTGTCGTTTCTGGCATTTCTGGCAGTGGAACATTCCGACCGGTTTGTATCCATGCTTCGTCTCACAGTGGCATTCGACTGTATGTCGGTTCCAAATGTGCCATTAGACAAATGCCTTGCAGCCGGAGAAGACTGGTTTGGCAGGCATATTGCGGGATTAGAGAAATATCTGGAAATTCCGGATGATATGTATATCCGCTGGGCGCTTTCCAATAAGCAGACAGGGATTTTAGAGCGTATGGCAGCGAAAGCGCCAGATGCAGCCTGCGAGGTGTTAAAGGATGTTCCGGCGGACAACAAGGGCTATCTGCGGGAATGCATCAAGGCTGGGAATCCTCAATTGTACAGAGATATGGAACAGGAATTTGCCGACAACTATCATAGGGCGGCAGCAGAGCAGGCAGTCAGGACATACAAGGTATCGCAGGATGAGGCGAGGCGCTATCTGTCAGGGGAGCTGGAAATCGCGGAGATACTTCCCTGCGTGGCGGACTGGCGCAATATGCATCTGTACAATAACAGAAGCGAATGCCAAAATATTCATGATTATATGGTATTTGGGGAACTACAGGTTTATAGGAGGGCGTTAGTGCTGGAATGCCTGCGTCTGTCTACATACTACTTTGACACTTATTGGGTTGATGCGAAACTGGATCAAACAGAGAAGAAACAGCAGTATAAGCTGCGGGATGTGCGTCAGGTGAACGGTATCTTAAGACTGCTGGAGGAAGAAAAAGTTCCGCCCGAATATCAGATTGACTTTCTCGGCACAGCCTATCGTTATGTCGCAGTCGATTCCGAAAAGGAATGTATCAAGGCGGTCGCATCCTATCATAAGGATTGGTATCAGGAGTGGAAAACTGCCTCCAAAAGCCGCCTTATGGAGTCTCGAATCCTTGCGATCCGCGTGATGGACATACAATGGGAAGCATACAAATACGATCTGTTCTCCTGCGCCTCGGAGAGCAGCAAAGAGGCAAGAGAACTGCTTCGGGCGATTTACACAGCACATCCGGACGAGGAGGAAGATATCCTCAATATGCTTAAATCTCCGCGCGGCGAAGCGCGCGAGATGGCAATCGAAGTACTCCAGAGATGGGGCGTGGAAAAATACCGCGAACCGCTGTCCTTAGCGTTCAAAGCAGAAAAAACAAAAAAGATACGCACGATATTGCAGAGCGTACTGGACTTGAACGGCCAAAATGACGACGGACAAAGCAACGAAGAGTGGACATTGGAAAAAATGATACAGGAAGCACTGACTGGCGCGTGGAAGCGGAAACTGTCATGGCTGCCGCTTGACACCTTTCCCAAAGTTCATAAAAAAGACGGAGCGGATGCCTCTGAGGAATATCTCGCAGCAATGCTGATCAGTTATGCAGATAAAAAAGAACTTGGAATCAGCAAGGAGGCGGCGCGGTTGGCAGCAGAGCTCAATCCGATGGAATTGGCATCATATGTAAAAGATTTGTTTAACTTCTGGCTCAGGGATGGCGCTCAGGCAAAGCGCAAATGGGTGCTCTACACTGCCTCGATTCACGGAGGAGAGGCCATCGTGGCAGATCTGTATGCACAGATTCAGGACTGGCCGAAAAACAGCCGCGGAGCGCTGGCTGCGGAGGCGGTAAGAGCCCTCGCGCTAAATCCATCTCCCACAGCACTTGTCCTGGTAGACCAGATCTCCAGAAAATTTAAGTACTACCAGGTTAAAGATGCGGCGCAGCAGGCCCTGGACTATGCAGCGGAGCAGCTGGGGATTTCGAGGGATGAGATGGAGGACCAAATTGTGCCCAGCCTCGGCTTTGACAAGCAGATGGAGCGCATTTTTGACTATGGAAAGCGACAGTTTAAAGTAATTTTAACCGCGACACTTTCCCTGGAAGTCTATGATGAAAAGGGAAAGAAATTAAAAAGTATGCCAGCTCCCGGTAAAACAGATGATCCAGAAACGGCAAAAGCGGCAAATGATGCATGGAAATTGCTAAAAAAGCAGTTAAAAACGGTCGTCACCAACCAAAAACTACGTCTGGAACAGGCGCTGAGCACAGAGCGGCACTGGAGTACGAAGCAATGGAAAGCGTTGTATGTAAACAATCCTGTCATGTGCCGGTTTGCCATCGGACTGATCTGGGGCGTGTATGAGGGCAGAGATCTTTCTACAACATTCCGTTATATGGAAGACGGCACTTTTAACACCGTGGATGAAGAAGAATATACATTGCCAGAAAACGCCAGTATCGGACTGGTACATCCCGTTGAATTATCAGAAGAAACCCTGTCAGCATGGAAAGAGCAGCTGTCTGACTACGAGATCGACCAGCCTATAGAACAGCTGGAACGACCGGTTTTTCGCGTGACAGAGGAAGAAAAAGAGGAGATGGAGCTGACCCGCTTTGGCGGAGTGGTCGTCAATTCCTTATCCCTGTCAGGGAAACTTCAGAACATGGGGTGGTACAAAGGAGAAGTCGGAGACGGCGGCGGTTTTGAGACCTATTATCGCTATGATTCTGATAAGAATGTGGAGTTGGTTTTCTCAGGAGATTACATCGCCTGTTCCGATACAGATGTGGATGTCTATGAGGTGCATTTTGCACAGACAGTCACAGGAGCGTCACAAAGTCTTGTTCCATGCAAACTGGGAGAAGTAGACCCAAGGTATTTCAGCGAGACAGTCCTTCAGATTTCAAGGGCAACCGCATCATCAACAGAGCGACGGCCCTATCCGGACTGCAAAAGACAGCGTTGGTATTGAGTTCCTGAAAATCCATGTAATTTGCGAAACGCAAATTACATGGATTTTTGCTTGTTACTGGAACGGCGTGAACAGTAACTGCCATTTTAAAAATATAGAAATAAAAATGAAAAAAGGGTTGACAATACCCAAAGCCTTATGTATAATAAATCATGCGTCAAGTGAGAAGGCGCACGATTTAAATATTGGTAGAGGATTTAATTCAGTACCAGGAGAAGTACTCAAGAGGCTGAAGAGGCGCC
>DKVL01000071.1:2897-91503 GCA_002491195.1 Lachnospiraceae bacterium UBA7179 | reverse complement strand
TATAAACTTATTATACGAGGAGATGAAATATGGATCAGTGGTGACGAAGAGGAATATCCATGTCTCAATATACTTGTGAAAGGAAAATATGCCTGCGTTCACTATTTTGAGGATGAGGGAGATGTATTGCAGTCATGCGGAGGTGATTTTGATGAAGAGGTGGTATTCCTTGCCGGTGGTGAGGAGTGGACAGCTCCAGAGGACACGATCATATCTTTGAAGCAAGCAGTCAAGTGCATGGAAGAATTTTTGGATACCATGGAATGCCCTGAATGTATCGAATGGGATGAATTGTAGAATGGAATGAAAGACAATGCGTGAAGTGTATTAACTGAGGATTCAAGTGTATCATTTTGCAGGAAAGTAACTTATAAATGATTAATGATTGGTAATATGCCAAGATATGTGATAGATAGACAATGTTAATAATGATTAACGATTGGTAAGTATGCCAATATATGATAGATAGACAATGTTAAAAATGATTAACGAATGGGATGTATACCAATATATGAGAGGTCGGCAATGAAAAAAACAAAGTATTTATTTGAAGAAGTTATCAATGAAATAAAAGAGATGTATCTGAAAGATGGTGACAGCGCTTTTTATAAAGAGGATGGGTGGTGTTTATATGCCAAAAACATCAAAATAAAATTAAGTTCTGAATGTTATGTGCTTCCATATCCAGAGATTGATGATGAGGATGACACAGAACAACTCCCTGAGTTTGCAGTACAAAATAACCTTGAGTTTGTTTACAGGGATGAACTACTTCAGGATGTGATCTCTGCAGCCGTCGACGAGGATGAGGATATTTCAAACAAAAAAATCCTGAAAGCTATTCAATATTATGATGAGTACGATACTTTTATGGAATTAGATTAATGAGAAAGAGCTCGTGCTATGCGTCAGAATGGAATATGGTCGAAAAATACTTTTATGATTTTTCAAATATATGCAAATTTAAAAGAAAGCGGAGATTTAATATGATTGTTGTTTGTGAAGCGAATTGTAGTAAAAGGGTGATCTGTAACAGCAAAGAAGAGATTACCAATATAATCAGACGCGGTTCGGAATTTCCGGAAGGCGATGAGATTTGGATCGGGGCGGCTGATGATGAATATCCGTTTTTGACGCTCCTCGTGAAAGGACCGTATGCCTGTGTCCATTATTATTTGAATCAAGATGGGTGTGTCTGGCAGTCGTACAGTGATTTCGATCAGGAGATAACGTTTCTTACAGGTCATGGGGATGATGAATGGACTGCACCAGGAGATACGATTGTGTCTCTGGAAGCTGCACTGAAATGTATGGAAGAATTTTTTGACTCTATGAAACGCCCGGAATGTATCCAATGGCAGGAATTATGGGAAGAGGCTTCGTCGGACAACTAGAAAGGGAACATAATGAGATTCCAGTTCGATACAGATTATACAGAGGAAGAATTACAATTTTTAAAACAACATCACTGTGAAATTTTATCCGAGATCAAGCTGTCCAAAACAAACTTTTCAGCGTATGAATTGCCCCGCCGGATGTTTCAATATTATGGCACTTATGTTGGCGAAATCATTGATGAAGAAAATAATGAACTGGTGTGGGCTGTTTTGTCTAAATGGAAAGGTATCTATCATTGGTCTGCAGTGTATGCTGATTTGCAGTCACTTGAACAAGGTCTTTAGCTGGCTGCCAAAACTTCAACCAGATTAATATAGTTGAAGTTTTGGTAGAAATAGAAGTGACATCTAGTTATTCGCAAAAGAATACTTTAACGAATAGTTAGGTTCGCTTTTCAAATTCTATGCTAAAATTTTATCTGAATTATTTAAGCACACCTGTACAATAATTTGTTGTGCAGGTGTGCTTAAAAATACTTTAATTATCCTCATCCTGTTTTTTATCTGTCTTGACTTCTTTGGTTTCCTGATTCGCTTTAAGCCTTTCGTGTCCTTTGACTAAGATCTGTGTGATATCTGCAAAAGGTTTCTTGGCATTTTCGGGAAACTCAACAAATTCACTTGAATCTGCATCAATATATAACAATCGTAGATACCTTTTGGTCTCCGATGATAGATTTCTTGCAGATAGTCTTGTTTCGATCAAAGATTTCATAAAGGCAAACAATATGGCAAATATAGGCACACCGACGATCATTCCTACGATTCCCCAGATGCCTCCAAATAATGTAATGGAAAAAATCACCCAGAAACTTGATAATCCAGTCGAACTGCCTAGAATTTTAGGTCCTATAATATTTCCGTCAACCTGTTGGAGTATGATAACAAATATTACAAAATAAAGAGCCTGTAACGGATCAATAAAAAGAATGAGCAACGTAGACGGGATTGCGCCCAAAAAAGGTCCAAAAAACGGAATGATATTTGTAACGCCAATGATCACGCTGATCAATACGCAAAACGGTGTTCCGAGTATACTGGTCACAGCAAAGCAAAGCACACCAATAATGATTGAGTCTAATATTTTTCCGATAAAGAATCCACCAAAAGTTTTATTTGCAAAGCGAACATTGCTGATGAAACGGTTTGCGCGATTAACAGAACAAAAAGCATATACAACTTTTTTGGCCTGCGCGGCAAATAATTCTTTACTTGCTAATAAATAAATTGATATAATAAATCCAATCACCAAATTCCATAGTTCCTTGAGTACAGAATAAACACTCATCGAAACAGATGTAATTACATTAATGATACCACTAAACTGTGATAACATCTCTGTAACATTGTTAATACTGTTTAACTGAGGAAGCACCCTGGTGTTGATCACGGTTGTAAAATCCATAGAGGACTGGTTTAAAAACTCTGTAACACTTTTTTGAAACTCGGGATTATCATTTAATAGCTTTGAAATCCATAAACTCAATGTATTGATATAATTAGGAAATTGTTCTAATATAGTTTTGATGCTATTCGCAATCTGAGGAATGACAACGGAGAAAAAAGCATACAAGGCCCACAAAACTAATACGTCCGTAATAATGATGGATAGAAAACGCTTTGGGTTTTTCTTATCCTCCTTTTTGATCAGTATAAAAAATGGAGTTGTTATAACACGTTCTGTTGCATTTACGAGCGGGGCAAGTAAATACGCAAGAATGAATCCGTCTATAATAGGCATTAAAATAGCAAAAAGATTTTTTATCGTTGATGAAAGGCTGTCAATATGAAAAATCGCATAATAGCTTACAAATCCTCCAAGAACCACAAAAAAAGCTGTAAGCCCCCATTTGATATAATCTTTATTATTTTTCATTTTTGATGAATCTCCTATCCTATCCAATTTTTTATTGGAATTATTTTGTAAAATGTTATAAAATGATTATAGCATATTGTTGAAAATATTTATACAAAAGTTTTATGAATTATATAAAAGGAGTTTGTGCAAGTGGAGAAAGTAAATAAGACAACCTATCACGATGAAGTAAATAAAAAAAATATATTGCACCTGAGAGAACTACTCGAGACTCTTCCATCCTTTTGCGGGCAATATTTCAGAGGGATGCAGGAATATATATCGAGCAGGACAAGAGTTGCGTATGCATATGATATACGAGTATTTTTTGAATACCTTCATGATAACAATCCTGTTTTCAGGAAAACACCAATTAAGGAATATCGGCTTGAAATCCTTGATCTGGTTACAAGGCTGGATATTGAGGAATATTTAGAGTACTGTACCTATTATATCAAGGACGGTAAAGAATATATGAATGATGAGCGTGGCAAAGCGAGAAAGCTTGCTTCTCTGAGAAGTTTTTACAACTACTTTTTCAGAAATGAAATGATTGAAAAAAATCCTGCTGCTCTTGTCCAAATGCCTAAACTGCACGAAAAAGAAATTGTCAGGCTGGATCCTGATGAGGTGGCCATATTGCTCGATACAGTTGAGACAGGGGAAAATCTTACTCAAAAACAATTGCAGTATCACGAAAAAAATAAACTTAGGGATACTGCACTGCTCACATTGATGCTTGGTACAGGAATCCGTGTGTCTGAGTGTGTTGGTATTGATATACAGGATGTAGACTTTAAAAATAATGGCCTTAAAATACGGCGCAAAGGCGGATATGAAGCTGTTGTATACTTTGGCGAGGAAGTCGAAACTGCACTTCTTGACTATCTTGAGCAGCGTACAAAAATGACACCCGTTCAAGGACATGAGGATGCCCTGTTCTTATCTATGCAAAATAAACGAATTACAGTGCGCGCTGTGGAAAATCTGGTCAAAAAGTATGCTTCTGTCGTTACATCACTGAAAAGAATCACACCTCACAAATTGAGAAGCACATATGGCACTACTCTTTATAGGGAAACTGGTGATATTTATCTTGTGGCGGATGTATTAGGGCACAAGGATGTAAATACCACCAGAAAGCATTATGCTGCGCTTGAGGAGGACAGACGTCGACAGGCGGCAAAAGCTGTTACTTTAAGAGAAAAACGCTAATAACCATACGAAAAGGATCTTAATTGTCAATAAATTCAGATGCATAATATGGAACAATAACGTAGTTTCCGGCAACAATATGATCAGAGGTCAGGTCGTTTAATTTTTTTACTTCCGTGATATATTCCTGAATATCTTTATAATGAGCGGAATCAAAATTGTTATAAGCGATTGACCACAACGTATCTCCTTTTGATATTTCAACACTTTTATAATACTTGTATGAAGGCTGGTGCTCCAGGTCATTTGCCTCTGTTGAAAAAGAAAGAAACAAAAATGGAACTGATATAATCATAAATAGAGACAAGATTAAAGCTGTGATATGACGCTTTACTTGTCTTTTACGCTTTTGCCTGTTGATCAACGCCTTTGTTGCATAATCTGTATTATTCATAGAACATTTCTCCTTTACTGTATAATATGACGAACGTAATTTCCAAACAATTATTCCGAACAGTTGTTTAAAACAGATTATACAGAACAAAGTTTTGGTTGTCAATACTTTTTTGAAAAATTTCCAAACAATATTTCGGAATATATGTTTGCAATTTCCGATAAGGTGTGATATAATGAAAAAAAAGGAGGCAATACATATGGCATATGGAAAAATAACAACAAAGCAAAAAGAAATTTTGGAATTTATCAAGGCGGAGATTCTCAGAAAAGGCTATCCGCCATCAGTCAGGGAAATCTGCGAAGCAGTAAACCTTAAGTCCACTTCTTCTGTCCACTCACATCTTGAGACACTGGAGAAGAATGGATATATAAGAAGGGATCCGACAAAGCCGCGCGCTATTGAGATTATGGATGACAGTTTTCAGATGGTCAGACATGAGATGACAAGTGTTCCTATTGTCGGAACTGTAGCTGCCGGCTTACCGATTCTTGCTGAGCAGAATATTGAGGGATACTTCCCTATTCCTGCCGAGATGGTACCTGCTGGAGAATCGTTTGTACTGAGAGTAAAAGGAGACAGCATGATCAACGCAGGTATTTTTAATGGGGATCAGATTTTTATCCATGCCTGCAGTACTGCGGAAAATGGCGATACAGTTGTCGCGTTGGTTGATGATTCCGCTACGGTTAAGACATATTACAAAGAAGATGGACATTATAGACTTCAGCCGGAAAATGATACAATGGATCCTATTATTTTAGATGAAGTTGAAATTTTGGGGAAGGTGTATGGCGTATTTCGCTTATACCACTAATTTGCTATATATAAAGTGATTAATTTTGCCGCCCTTTGTCAGCATCTGTTTTTATAGATTCCTAAGTGATTTGAATGGAGCCTTGTATTTTCAAATCCAGGATTTTAGATAACAAAAAGTGTATATATGGGCATGAACAAAAATCAAACACGATATATATAATGAATTGCATCAGTTCTTTACAACAGTACAAATAGAATCAAAAAAACCGAAAAGCGTTCAAAATCTTTCTTATTGATTGCTTTTCGGTTTTTGTTTTGATTATTTTCTTGTTTCTATTGATTTGAGATCGATTGTTTTGCCATCGCGCCACATACGCTCTAAATCATAAAATCCACGGCTTTCTTTGTCAAAGATGTGTACAAGAATATCATTATAGTCCATTAAGATCCAATTTGCAGTGTTGTAACCTTCTACACTCCTCGGATGCGTTCCGGTCATCGCCAGTTTTTCTTCTACATTATCCGCCAATGCCTGTATCTGGCTGCTGTTTACACCATTTGTGATTACAAAGTAATCTGCAATCGTTGATACTTCACTGATATCGATCAGTTGTATTTCTACTGCCTTTTTATCCGCGAGGGCATCAATAATCGTGTTTAATTTCGTGTTTATTGTATTCAAGCAAAATTTCCTCCTTTATATGTAGGCCGCACATAACTATCATAGGCTGTCTGTGTCATCTGGTCTATAGGATTCCCTTTTTCTTCCAGAAATTTAAGGGTGTTTGACAAAATTTTTTCCATTGCCTTGTCAATATCAAGAAATGCAAGCTGACGGATTGCATCAAGTTCTGGTATTGGATTGCGGGAAGGCTCTATGTAGTCGGCAATAAAGATTATCTTTTCGAGCAGCGACATATCAGGACGTCCGGTAGTATGCCATGTGATGGCTTGAAGAATGTCCTCATCCTGAATGTCAAATTTCGTTTTTGCAATATATGCTCCTACTTTTCCGTGCAAAAGATATGGATGACTGGCTTCAAAACTGCTGTAAGGAATATTATTTTTTTCACAGATATGAAGTTTCTTGTTATTATCCATGCACTTTGCGCAGTCGTGAAGAAGGCCTGCAGTTTCCGCTCTTTTCATAAAATCAGAGTTGCCTGGATCGGGATTGTAACGCATTGCCATCGCGACAGCTGTATATGCGACTCCCAGTGTATGATGATATCGATCTTTTGTCAAATGTTTCTTTAAATATTTCTTAATCTTCTTCATAATATAAATGCTCCTGTTCTATATATTGCGCAACCTCTGGTGGAACCAGATCTGAAATGGAAAGATTGCTTTTTACTTTTGCTCTTATATCTGTAGATGAAACATCTAATTTCGGCATGTTGAGATATATGATATTAGCTCCTGACGCTGCCAGATCATGTCCTTTTTTCTGAATCATATTAAAATCATAGTCGTTTCGTACCGCACACACCAGTACTGCCATCTGAAAAATCTGTTTTGGATTTCTCCACTGCTCTATTTGAAATAGAATGTCTGCTCCGATAATGAAATAATACTGCGTATCTGGATTGGCTGCCTTTAAGCATTCCAAGGTTTCATAAGTATAGGTGTTTCCAGATTTTTGTGCCTCAATTAAGGACAGCTCAAAATCAGGATAACGCTCTATGGCTAAGGCCACCATAGCAACTCGTTTCTGCGTTTCCAAGACGTTACGCTTCATATAGGAATTGCCGCTTGGCATAAACAGTACCTGATCCAGCAAAACCTGTTTTTGTGCATTCTTTGCCAACAGCAGATGACCATTGTGAATGGGATTAAACGTTCCTCCCATAATACCAATTCGTTTTCCACGTTTCATGGATACCTCCATTGTTTACTTTGGCAGAACTATTTTGGGATTATCCTTAAATGGTTTATACAATACAATTTTTTTTCCGATTACCTGAACTACCTGTGAGTGTGTGCGCTCAGAAATAACATTGGCGATTTCCTTTGGATCGTCGATACAATTCTTTAGAACTGTTAGTTTGATCAACTCATGTGTATTGAAAACCTCAGAAATTGCCTCTACGTTTTCTGGTGTTACTGATGATTTCCCGATTTGAAATACAGGTTCTAAGTTCATTGCCAATCCTTTTAAGTAAGATCTCTGTTTGCTTGTCATCATATATTGTTTCCTTCCTTTTATTCTTTATAATAACTAAATGCCAGACCATACATTCGCACCGTGTCGCCCTCCTGAATGCCGAGAGCCTCCAGTTTATCCAGTATTTCATTGTTCTTGAGAAACTCCTGAAAAAACTTAAAGCCACGCTCTGATTCGAGATTGGTATATCCAAGCATTTTTTCGATGCGGGGACCTTCCACGACATATTCGTTCTTTTTCTCATCATACTCGACAGTATAAGGCTCATTCCCCACAACGATATCAATCTCTGGATCAAATTCCGGTTCAAAGATCGTGGGAGGCTCATTGATCTGGGAAAGCATATCCTTTACATAATACAGGAGTTCATTCAATCCCTGCCCGGAAACAGCTGATATTGGAAAAACCTTGATTCCTTTTGGCTCAAATTCTTCCTTGATCTTAGCGACAGGATCCTCCTCACTTCCAGCATAGATGGCATCAATTTTATTTGCAGCGATCACCTGCGGTCTGTGGGCAATATCTGCATTGTAAGCTTCGAGTTCCTTGTTGATCGCATAAATATCTGCGATCGGATCACGCCCTTCTGTTGAGGCTGCATCAACCAGATGAATCAGAACTTTTGTGCGCTCAATATGGCGAAGAAACTCATGTCCGAGTCCGACACCTTCCGATGCCCCTTCTATGAGTCCAGGAATATCCGCAATTACAAATCCCTTCCCACCATCGAGGTCTACAACGCCGAGATTAGGATTCAAGGTTGTGAAATGATAATTTGCAATCTTGGGCCTGGCGTTTGTGACGCGCGATAAAAGTGTAGACTTGCCAACATTGGGAAATCCGACAAGACCTACATCTGCGATCACCTTCAATTCGAGAAAGAGATCGAGTTCCTTTGAAGGCTGTCCTGGCTGGGCATATTTGGGAGCCTGCATGGTGGAGGTTGCATAGTGCTGATTGCCGTTACCGCCTTTTCCGCCTTTTAATATAATTTGTCTGCGATTTTTGCCGGACATGTCAGCGATGATCTTTCCAGACGCTAATTCCTTTATAACAGTTCCCTCAGGAACTTTTACGATGATATCTTCCCCGTTTTTCCCCCGGCAGTTTCGCTTTCCACCCTGCTCTCCGTCCTGGGCGCAGTATTTTCTGATGTGGCGGAAATCGGTCAGCGTATTGAGGCCTTCATCGACTTCAAAGATCACGCTTCCGCCATTGCCGCCATCTCCGCCGTCGGGGCCGCCGTTTGGTACATATTTTTCGCGCCGGAAAGATACATGTCCATCTCCGCCTTTGCCGCTTCTGATATATATTTTGGCTCTGTCTGCAAACATTTCATTCAACCTTTCTGTAAAGAACTGTTCATAATGATTCTATATGGAAAAGGCTTCAGGTGAAACCTGAAGCCTTAGTAGATTCGTAATATGGTCTTACTTCTCCTCTACAGGATAAACGGAAGCCTGCTTTCTGTCTCTTCCTTTTCTCTCGAATCTGAGTACACCGTCAACCAATGCAAACAATGTATCATCTCCGCCGATTCCAACATTGACACCCGGATGAATCTTTGTTCCGCGCTGTCTATATAAAATGTTGCCTGCCTTTACGAATTGACCATCTGCTCTCTTTGCACCTAATCTCTTAGACTCGGAATCTCTACCATTCTTAGTAGAACCAACTCCCTTTTTATGAGCAAAAAACTGAAGATTTAACTTCATCATGGTACTACACCTCCTTGATTATGAGTTCGAAATATCGCTTTTCTTTTGAAAAAGCTTTCTTCTGTTTCCCGTAATTTTGTTCGATCCCTTTTAAACCCATCACCAGAGAGTCCATGAAAAGCTTTGTCTTTTCATTTATTTTATTAGGAAAATGACATTCAAGATAGCCTTCTTTTTCATCACTTTCAGTAATTATTTCTTCTTTCGCCAATTCCTCTATGGAATTCAGTGTATTAATTACTAAGATCGAAATTGCGGCACACACAATATCACTGCCTGATTGACCAAAGCCTGCATGTCCCATACAGGTGAATCCTTTGTAGCTGTCCCTGGATTTAAAAACAACAATCGTAGTCATACTATCTAAACGAACAACATCTATTAAGCGTTGATTTTATCAATCTTAACCTGAGTGTATGCTTGTCTATGACCGTTTTTCTTGTGATAGCCTGTCTTTCTCTTATACTTGTAAACGATGACTTTCTTGCCTCTTCCCTGCTCCATAACAGTCGCAGAAACAGATGCGTTCGCTACATCAGCGCCTACTTTGAGAGAATCATTGCTAACAGCAATCACATTGTCAAAAGTTACAGTGTTTCCAGCCTCTGCATCAAGCTTTTCTACCCTGATCACATCTCCCTCGGAAACCTTGTACTGCTTTCCACCTGTTGCAATAATTGCGTACATATTGCACCTCCTAAATAATTACTCGCTAACTTCGGTGATATTTTGGAAATACGCTTGAACCTAGTTATGCGGCATACTCATACATATTAGCATTGTTGCGAGAGGTTGTCAAGGATTTTTTCCTGATTTGATGAAATGTGATAATTACTATAAAAAGGTAATTTCTTTTTCACGAATCCTCTCCTTCAGCAACCGCTGTTTTTAAAGGCGTAACAATTCCTTCATTAGAAATTTCCACATTGACGGAAATGCTTTCGAGAAAATCATAAATCCTGCGCTGTTCCTCAAACTCAGAAATATAGGTTGTCCGATATCCAGACTGTACTGCCGGAATGACCTGGACAGTTAACTGTGTATTGTCTTCATCCCCTGAAAAATGAAGCCGCAGCAGCATGGTATCCAACGTTTTTTCGTTAAACCAATAGTTTCCAAGGCTATATATGATTGGTTTTCCGTCATAGTATTCCATGCCCTGCAGACAATGAGAATGGGCGCCGACCACCACATCAGCCCCTGCATCCAGATACTCTTTTCCAGTGTCCAGCTGTACCTGTTCCAAATCATAACTGTATTCAGTTCCCCAATGTACAAACGCAATACAAAAATCCGCATGTTCCTTTGCTTCTTTAATTACCTGTAAAAACAATTCTGTGTCATAACAGCGAAGTATTCCTGGTTCCATATCGGTTGCCTGCGGTGTCATTTTGTATTTTTCCGCGCGGGAAGCAGCCACCAATGCAATGGTTTTTCCGTCCGCCTCGATGTAGAGGGGCTCCATTGCCCTTTGCAGATTTTCTCCCGCACCAAAATAAGGAATCCCGGCTTCTTCCAGAATTGTAAAAGTGTCAAGCATCGCATCTTTGCCGTAATCATAGACATGGTTGTTTGCTAATGTAACAGCATCAACGCCTAGCTGCTGGAGCACTTCTACCCGTTTCGGATCCGCGCGAAAAGTATAGGCTTTTCCTTTGAGAGGCGTTCCCTGCAAACTGTAGGAATATTCGTTGTTTAAGCACATGATATCGGCTTCCTGCATGAAGTTGACTAGCTCTTCGGAAATGCAGTCATAGATCCCATTGGGCTGCGCCGACAGATATTTGGTGGTTCCCCAATTTTCATCCAGATTGATATCTCCTGCAAAACATACGGTAAAGTCAAAAGTGGTATCAACTGGTTCGTTGACAACAACCTCTGATGTTATGGTGTCTGGAATAAAATCCTGCGTTGCAGCAGAAACCGGCACAATGTCTGTATCTGAGATAACTGGCAGCTGTTCTGTCATGAGACCAGATTCCATCAAGTTGTATTTTTGTTTCTGACTGCTACAGCTGCTTAATAGTACAAGAGACGCGCCAAGGAATATAATTGCTCTCTGTTTTGTGTAATTCATTGTATATAAAGCTCCCTGTTTTTGGTATTTATTATATCAAATTTTATTTTCCAAGCTGTTCCGCAAGTGACTTTGTCGTTTTTTTCCGCGTGATCTCCACAAGCCCGAGGGCTGTTATGTCAACGATTGTCGTGAGGATAAAATCCTTTTTAGCAAGCACCCTCAACTGCTGTAAAAGCGCATGATCTTTTGCGCTGTCCTCCATATTGATAAAATCAATCATGATGATACCGGTAAGGTTTCTGAGGCGGATCTGTCGCATTATTTCTGATGCTGCCTCCATATTAATCTGGTAAATATATTCCGCATTTTCCTTTTTTGAAATATTCTTTCCCGAATTGACATCGATCACATACATTGCCTCTGTCTTTTCGATGACAAGATAGGCTCCGGACTTTAACCACACTTTTTTTGCGAGCAGTTCATCAATCTGCGTCTCCACGCGGTAAAGTTTCTGCAACGGATAAACGTTGTCCTGATACATCGAAAGATCAACGAGCCGCTCTGGCATATAAAGCGCCACAAAGTCCTTTATTTCCTCATAAATCTGTGGATCATCTGTAATAATCTGCTGATATGCGATCCGATCATCCCGCATACGGGTCAGGTAAGAAGGAGCGGCATTCCAAAGGCGGCTGTAGCACGTTCTATGGATTCCATCATGGAGCAAAACGGACATTTTCTGGTTGAGATACTGGATCTCATCGATGACAGGCTGCAGTGTTTCTGTAGGGGACAAAAGCGAAGCAGCGTTTGTACGAATGACCACGCCATAATCAATTTCTTGCGGAATGATGGCTCGAAGCTGCTCTCGCTCTGACTTCGAGCATTTTCTGGACACTCCCTTGTAGGTATTGCCATAGGAAATAACACTATACTTGCCAGCTAACGATAGATTTGTGGTAAACACAGGTTCCTTTGTCCGTACAGCTTCCTTTTCCAACTGCACTAAGATTTCATCGCCTGCCAGTATCCTGCCATCATATTGACGGTTCGTGATCATCGGAACGTACTCCGTGTTAATAGGCAGATAGCCTTTCTTGTTTGGCGCATAATCTATGAAAGCCGCATGAATCTGTCCAGTGATATTTTTTACTTTGGCGACAAAAATATCACCTATTTTCGCGTCGCTCGCGTTTTCGGCGGTTTGTGTATAACCTACTGATTCCATTTTGCCCTTTTTCGTGTCTGATACAAAGGACAGTACGCCATCCCTATATTTTGTTATGATATATCGCAGATCGTTCATCAGTAATCACTTCCCACAAATCCAAGCGGTTCTAACTGTATATCTTCCGCGGTTCCTATATTGGTATAGGTTTCCTCGCGCGTGATTAACAATCCAAATTCATCGAACGCCTGATTCTTGTAATCAAACAACGCTTTGACAACAAGCGCAGGTTTTATATTTCCAGCGCTGCTTGCATCGACAGTCAAACGAAGATGCTGATTTTCCGCATCAAAATCATATGCGTAAATATATGGTTTCATATCAAAAGTTGATTCACTTTTTTTGGTCTTTTTGGTCACAATGATCTCCTTTTGACCAAAGAAGTCGGCTATAACTGATTCGGTCAAAAAGTCAGGCTGATAACCTTCTCGAAAAGCAATCGTGTAGCATGCCGCTGCGACGCTCGCCATGGCATTTCCAGCATTGTCTGGCAGCAGCCTGACTTCCAACACTTCAATGCCATCAACCATCTGCTTGTTAAGCGAATCAGTCAACTCCCTGGCGCTAGTCAACGTATTGACTTCAATGTCCATATACTCACCATTGCTTTCAAGACCTACGCCAAGTGGAGCTGCAAAGGACATGATCTGGTGCGGGCTAAATCCTGTTGAGTAGGCAATGTCGATTCCTGCGCGCCGTATCGCTTTCTGAAAATAGCGCATGACATCTAAATGGCCGATAAATCTAAGAACACCATGCTTTGAAAATTTTATTCTTAATCTCACGATTTCCCTCCCGATTGTCACAGAGATTCAAGTAGTCTTGTTACTGTTCACTCCGTTCCAGTAACGTAGTCTTTAACTATGAAATAGAATTTTATCATACTATCTCGCAACACAGATTCCACATTTGAATCTGGCTGCACCACAGGCATTGCACTGCTGCTGGCAGTTCGGAGTCACCTGTTCGTCAAGCGCCCTCTGCCATTCTCGTTTTAAAAACTCTTTCGAGACACCGCAGTCAATAAAATCCCATGGAAAGATCTCATCAAGGCTGCGTTCCCGTGTCGTATAAAAGCCTGGATCAATGCCACATTCCGCAAAAGTATCCATCCATATATCGTGTTTGTAATACTCTCCCCACGCGTCAAAGATACAGCCTTTTTGATATGCCTTTAAAATAACTTCATTCAACCGTCTGTCACCGCGGGCAAGAATCCCCTCCATGACGCTGGCATCAGCCTCATGCCAATTATATTTAATGCTTTTTTGATTTAACTGTTCTGTGATCGCTTTTCTTGTCATGTAAGCTTTCTCTAAAAACTGTTCCTTCGTACACTGTTGTGCCCACTGAAACGGCGTAAACGGTTTTGGAATAAAGAAAGAGGTACTGGCAACAATCTGTACCTTTCCATTCCTTTTTTCTTTTGGTACAGTCTCATAAAAAGCGACCGCAATCTTGTTGGAAAGCTCAGCGATCCCTCTGATATCCGCTTCTGTTTCCGTCGGTAATCCGAGCATAAAATAGAGCTTTACCCGGTTCCAGCCCCCCTCAAAAGCCAGGGCAGCACCTTTTAAAATAACTTCTTCTGTCAAACCTTTGTTAATGACATTTCTGAGACGTTGACTTCCAGCTTCCGGCGCAAACGTGAGGCTGCTTTTTCTGACATCCTGCACCTTTTCCATGACATCAAGCGAAAAGGCGTCAATCCGAAGAGACGGAAGCGAGATATTGACCTTTTTTTCGTGACATTTGTCAATCAGAAAGTTTACAAGTTCTTCGAGATGGGAATAATCACTGGAGCTCAAAGAACTTAGTGATATCTCGTCATATCCAGTGTTGTCAAGCATTTTTACTGCGTAATTCTTGAGCATTTCTACATCGCGTTCCCGCACTGGTCTGTACAACTGCCCCGCCTGACAAAACCGGCATCCACGGATGCAGCCCCGTTGGATTTCGAGAACGACTCTGTCCTGTGTACATTTGATAAAAGGCACAACAGGTTTTTCTGGATAGTATGTGTCCGATACATCTGTGACAATCTCTTTCCGAATTGTCCTGGGAAGATCTGGCTGTGTGGGCTCAAAGATTTTGATCGTACCATCTTCATGATAGGTTACTTCATAAAAACGTGGCACATACATTCCGGGAAGCTTTGCTGCCTCTGCCAGAAAGTCTTCTCTCGAAGCACCGGCTTCCCTGCATTTTCTATACAAATCCAACAGCGGACGATACTGTGTCTCTCCTTCTCCAAGATAAAAAATATCAAAAAAATCCGCAATCGGCTCAGGATTATAGCTGCAGGGACCGCCTCCGATTACAATCGGATGGTCCCATGTCCGTTCTACAGCCAGCAATGGTATCTGTGATAAGTCTAATATCTGCAATATATTGGTATAGCACATCTCATATTGAATGGTAATGCCAAGAAAATCAAACTCCCTAATCGGTTCTTGCGATTCCAGTGCAAACAGAGGAATCTTTTTTTCACGCATGACTGCATCGAGATCAGGCCATGGCGAATAGACACGCTCACACCAGGTATCCTCAAAACGATTGAACATATCGTACAGGATCTGAATGCCCAGGTGTGACATGCCGATTTCATAGACATCGGGAAAACACATCGCAAACCGGATCGCTATGTCCTTTTTGTCTTTCATAACACTGTTTACTTCGTTTCCGATATAGCGTGCCGGTTTCTCAATTTTTAATAAGATTTCATCATTTAATGCCAAGTTTCTCATATCGCTATCTTACTCCTGTCGCACACAGCGAATCTGCGTACCAGATCCACCGTGCGCGAATGCACTTTTGTTCTATTGTGGGAGCTGCTGCGGAATCTGTTGTGGAAGCATCTTTCCATCTACATCAAATAAGTAAGGAATGCCACCGATATCAACGATCCCTGTCTGCATATTTCCGTTGATATCAAAATAGTACATGCTTTCGTTGATCGTTACCAGTCCGATCACCATATGTCCGTCTGCTTCATAATACTTTGCAGTAACGCCATCATTGAACCAACCTGTAAACATAGTACCATCTGCCGCAAACAGATAAGAGAGACCGTTTATGTTGACAACGCCTGTCTGCATATGTCCCGATTCATCAAAGAAACAAGTTCTTCCGTCGATTGTCTGCCAGCCTGTCACCCGATGCCCATCTTCGATCGACATGTAGTAAGTGTATACACCGTCATTGAACCAGCCGCATACCATCGAACCGTCTGCTGCAAACAGATACGTCTGGCCGCCAAGTGTCTGCCAACCTGTCAACATAACTCCATTCGCATCAAAGAAATAAGTTTTTCCTTCAATTGTCTGCCAGCCTGTCACCCGATGTCCATCTTCCATTGCCAGATAATAAGTGTACATACCATCGTTGAACCAGCCATAGGTCATCGTACCATCCAAAGCAAACAGATAAGTCTGGTCTCCAATTGTCTGCCAGCCAGTCTGCATGATTCCATTATGATCAAAATAATAATATTTATTGCTTACAATGCTGAGTCCTGTGAGCATGTGCCCATCTGTAGAGAAGAACCGCTTTCCATCAGGAAAATCAAAAAATCCAACATACATAGCGCCATCCGCTGCAAAATAATAGGTCAGTCCATTCAGGTTTTGAAGTCCTGTGAGCATTTTGCCCTCCGCGTCAAAACAGTACATTCCTGGTCCGATCGGCGTAAAGCCCACAGCCATAACACCGTCTGGATGCAGATAGTACATCGCGTCATCAAGCGGAAGCCAGCCTGTTACCATGCGTCCATTTGGATCAAGATAATATTTTGCGGTTCCCAGATCCAGCCAGCCCCGCTGCATTTTATAGTTGATATAGAAATGCAAATAGCCTTTTCTTGGGACCCATCCAGTGTTGACGATACTGGTGGAATAATCTTTCAAGGCATAGTCAAGATCTACATCTCCGTTGATTCCCGGAATACTACCCTTGCACGAGTACTGCCATATGGAAGCGTCAGGGACATCGCATGTAGCAGCCCACTGTGCTACCCATTTGTCAAAAAATACAGGGCCAATCTTGGTTGTAAACCAGTTCTTATTGGAATAAACCATTGGGTAGTATCCCTCTGACTCAATCATAGCACAGAATGTGTTTGCCATAATAGACAATGTATCAGGAGACAGAGTCTTCTGAACTTTGTCTTCGACATCCCACACAACAGGATAAGACACCTGAAAATTCTGAATCGCATTCAGGACAAACTGTGCCTCCAGTGCAGCCTCCTCAACACTTGAAGCATAGGAATAAATATATACACCTGTTTTGATGCCCGCCTGCTGTGCTGCAAGCATATTGTAATTAAAATATGGGTCAATACCAGACTTTGTACTGCCGACTTTGATAAACGCAAACGAAACACCGCTTTGAGCTACAGCAGCCCAATCGATCATTCCCTGATATTTTGAGACATCAATCCCCTGTTCTACAACTGCTGCTTCTGACGAGAAAACTGATATGCTGCAGAGCATGCAGACCAAAAGAAGTGTGCAGATACCACGTGTAAATTTGCTGGCTGATTTTTGTCTTTTCATCAGTCACCTTCCTCCCTTTTATATCATCAATTCCTTTGTTGCTTACAAACTTCCTTTTGTCGAGAGCACATCGTTGATCCGTTCGTCCATAGATACTGCATCGTCAAGCGCCTTTGCAAATGCCTTGAATATCGCTTCGATCATATGATGGCTGTTTTCACCGCTGAGCATTTTGATATGGATATTCATGGCAGCACTGTAAGATACCGCGTAGAAAAATTCCTTCACAAGCGATGTGTCAAGGCTGCCAACCATACCATTGGGAAAATTGCAGTCAAACTGCAGATATGGTCTGCCACATAGATCAACGGCACACAATGCTAAGGCATCGTCCATAGGCAGGATAAAATAGCCATACCGCTTTATTCCCTTCTTGTCACCGACAGCTTCCCTGATCGCGTTTCCAAGTACAATACCTGCATCCTCAACAGTATGATGTCCGTCGACATGTAAATCCCCTTTGATCGTAACATCCAGATCAAAGAAACCATGCTTTGAAAAGCCTTCAAGCATATGATCAAAAAAACCAATGCCCGTTTTGACAGACGATTTTCCCGCTCCATCCAGATTCAATTTCATACTAATATCTGTCTCTTTGGTCACTCTCTTTACTTCTGCGATTCTGTTCATCATGATATCCTTTCTGGCGGCTTAATCTTCAAAACGCACACGAATCGAATTGGCGTGCGCGGTAAGCCCTTCTTTTTTCGCAAAAAGTTCAATATCCTCGTGAACCTTTTCCAACGCCTCCCGGGAATAAGAAATTACACTGGATTTCTTCACATAGTCGTCGACGTTCAGCGGCGAGAAAAACTTTGCCGTGCCGTTCGTCGGCAGAACATGATTCGGACCAGCATAATAATCTCCAAGCGGTTCTGAGGAGTATTCTCCGAGGAAAATTGCGCCGGCGTTTCGGATTCTTGTCATTGTATCAAACGGATTTTTCGTCAATATTTCAAGATGCTCGGAAGCAATCTCGTTAACGGCTTCAATGGCAGTTTCCATATCCGGCGCCACGAGGATATAACCATAGTTGTCAAGCGATTTCTGTATGATCGCCTTGCGATCAAGAACCTGGACAAAGCTGTCCACCTCATCAGATACTTTTTGGGCAAGTTCTTCGCTCGTGGTGATCAGGATTGCCGATGCAAGTTCATCATGCTCTGCCTGTGACAATAAGTCTGCTGCTACATATCTCGGCGTAGCGCTCTCATCAGCAAGCACAAGGATCTCGGAAGGACCGGCAATCGAGTCAATGCTGACGTGCCCATATACAGCACGTTTTGCGAGTGCCACAAAGATATTTCCAGGACCGACGATCTTGTCAACCTTTGGAATCATCTCTGTTCCGTACGCAAGCGCTGCGATCGCCTGTGCACCGCCAACCTTGTAGATGGTATCCACACCTGCGATATCTGCTGCGACAAGCGTTGCAGGATTGACTTTTCCGTCCGCGCCTGCCGGAGTCGTCATAATAATGTTGGGAACACCTGCAACTTTGGCAGGAATAATGTTCATGAGCGTTGTTGATGGATAGGCCGCTTTCCCGCCTGGAACGTAGACACCCACTTTCTGCATCGGTGTGATCTTCTGTCCCAGAATGGTGCCGTCCTCCCTGGCGTCAAACCAGCTGTTTCTTTTCTGTTTTTCATGGTATGTACGGATGTTGGCAGCGGAATCGCGCATTACCTGTATAAAATGTGCATCCAATTCCTGATAAGCCGCGTGGATTTCCGCTCTGGTCACTTGAAAGTTTTCCTTTGTCGTGGTACACTGATCAAATTTCAGGGAGTACTCAAAGATTGCTTCCTCCTTGCGTTTTTTGACATTTTCAATAATGTCGGCCACAATCTTCTCATAATCGCCATAATCGTTCGTACTTCTCTTCAGTAGATTTTCAAGCAGATTCTTCCTGGTGTCATTTGTTAGTTTTACGATTCTCATTTATTTGCCTCCATAAATTACCTTTTATAAACAGTTCCTTAGTGCCTGTAGGATCTTTTTGATTCGCTCTGCTTCCATTTTCATGCTGACCTGGTTAACAATCATCCGTGCAGAGAGCGGACAGATCTCTTCTAAAACTTCCAATCCGTTTTCTTTCAAGGTAGATCCTGTCTCAACAATGTCAACGATGACATCGCTGAGACCGACAATCGGCCCTAATTCCACAGAACCGTTTAACTTGATGATATCAACCGTCTGATGCTTCTGATTATAGAAATAATCTTTTGCAATCTTGGGATATTTGCTCGCCACGCGGATCATTTCATGATGCTGCAGAAGTTCTTTGGCCGATGCAGGACCGCATACGCACATCCGGCATTTGCCAAAACCGAGATCAAGCACTTCATACACGCGTCTGTTTTCCTCTAAAATGGTATCGCTGCCCACTACTCCGATATCCGCCGCACCGTATTCCACATACGTTGGCACATCGGGGCCTTTTGCGAGGAAAAACCGAAGCTTTTGCTCTTCATTGACAAAGATCAGTTTCCGGGAATCCTGATCCTTCATCTCCTCGCAGGTAATGCCTATTTTTTCAAGAAGCTTTAGTGTCTTATTTGCAAGCCGCCCCTTACCAAGCGCAAAGGTAAGGTATCGCATATCTTGTGGTTGTCTGTTCATCGTAAATACCTCCCCTTTTATAAAACGATAACTTTTGAAAAATTATTGTCTCTGGCAAATTCCATATACTGTTCCTTGGGCTGTTCGAGTTTCATCAGCGCTGTGGAATAGCCCTGGTCCCGATATTCCCTGGTTTTTGCCAATGCATCGCTGAAATTCTCTGTATATAAAAGCAATATATTCTTGTTCTCAGATTCGGGACAGATTTTCTGTCTCGTGAGCGCTGTCATAAGGTCATCAATCAGGACAACAAATCCGGTTGCAGGTGAAGGCTTTCCAAACTTTTCCAGAAGATTGTCATACCTGCCGCCTTTTGCGATCGCGCTCCCTGCCTGATAGGTATATGCATTGAAAATGACGCCTGTGTAATAATTGTATTTGCTGACCATTGCAAGGTCAAACGATATGTACTGGTCTACACCATAGACCTTTAACAGTTCATACACTTGTTTTAATCGCTCGATGGCTTTCCGGGAACGCGAATTGTCAGCAGCTTCCAGCGCTTTGTCAAGTATTTCATACGAACCGAATAGATTGTTTACCCCGAGAAGCGCCTGAATCGATGATTCTGGTATTTTTTTGCCCAGCAAAAGTTCCTGTGCGCCAAATTCGTTTCTGTTTGATATAAATTCACGCAGTGCAAACTCTGTCTCTTCGTCAAGTTGTGCATGGGCACATAAGCCCTTAAAATAATCAATCTGTCCTACAGATACCTGAAATTCTTTTAATCCGGAATTTAACAGCGCTTCGACAAGCATAGCGATCATTTCTGCGTCTGCCTCCGGCGAAGCGTCACCGAGCAGTTCCGCCCCCATCTGCGTTGTCTCCTTTAATTTTCCCTGCAGATTGCTGGTATTGATAAAATTATTTCCCAGATAGCAGAAACGCAATGGAATGCTTTCATCCATAAAATACTTGGCTGCGCACCTTGCTATAGAAGGTGTGAAATCTGGTCTTAGAACCAGTGTGTTCCCCTCTTTGTCAAAAAATTTATACAATTCCTTCGAGGGCGTCGTCCCAATCTCACGGCTGAACACATCGAAAAACTCAAAGGTCGGTGTCTGAATATCCTGATACCCGTAGCTGTGGAGCTTGTCATGAAACAGCCTCTGAATCGTTTGCTTGCTGGCATATTCCTTTCCATATATATCTCGTACTCCTTCAGGAGTGTGTACAAGTCGTTTTCCCATAATATCCATTGTATATCCCTTTCTGGCGTTTTTTACTTTAACACATTAACGCGTTGCCTTGATAGCAAAGTAGCACAGTGCATTAAGCGAAGTATACACTTTTTCGTACATCATGTCAACCACTATTCTTTTCGCGTTCGTTGAGATCAAGCTGTATCATATCCAGATAAGGGACAATCTGCCCTCCTCTATGTTTCATAAAAAATTTGTCATCCAGTTCCTCGAACCGAAAACTTTTCCTGCCGCCATTTTCCATCCGCTCCCAGAAGATATTCAATTCGCGGATACTCATATAGTACATGACATCACGCGCGGTAAAATAAATCAGGAAAAAGGCGATGCCGCTTTGTTTGTCAAAATCCCTCATAAACTGAACCTGATGCGGGTGGATCTTCTGCAGGGTAAACAGGTCAACCGCACACTCCTTGGCATCGAAACAGACTGGGATTCCCTGAACAGCGCCTATGTAGTCAACCGTACTTTTCTGATCAAAGTAGGCAAGCGTGATATGTCTGGTCTCTTTGTCGATCGTGATCGGTGTAATCGGAGTGGGCACTTTTTGAATCAGCGCCAGTCCTTTATCCCTGTATTTTTCATTTGTCATATTGATCATCTCTTCCAAAAGGGAACCGCGAAGTCCTCTGGAATTCCATGTTGACATAGTGTTTCGCTCCTTATTGCATCAGTTCGTTATAACATCAGTTCTTCAAATATCGCGGGAGGCGGACATTCCACTACCCTGCCTGAAGTCTTAGAAAAAATGGGTTCCGTAGTCTTTGGAAAAATCAGCTTATGTGCATGCAGCAACTGACAGCGGACGCCTTTTTTCCGATACATCTGATTGACAGCCGCATCGCCATATTTGCTGTCTCCGATAATCGGATAACCCAGCGATGACAGATGGGCGCGTATCTGATGCGTTTTTCCGGTAAAAATCTGTACCTCCAGCAGCGTGATGTGATTGGCGGTACGGATTGACTGAAAAGCAGTATCAATATACACGGAATCCTCTCTGATTGAATCCGGAATATCTGTCTCTTTGTGGTAGATCGTCACTTTGTTTTGCGAAGGATCTTTATACAGATAGCCCGATACGCGCTCGTCAGCCGTCAATTCGCCTGCTGCCAGACAGTAGTAATATTTTTCAAGGGTTTTATCCTTGATGATCCGGCTCAGATACTGGCTTCCCGCAAGGGTTTTCCCGCAGACCACCATTCCTGATGTATTCCGGTCAAGCCTGTTGCAGACAGAAGGCCTGAAAGTTGCCAATGAATCCACTGTGATCTTATGCTGCGAAAGCAGGTATCCTGTCAGCCATTCGTTGACGCTGATATCTTCTGGTTTTGATTTCTGTGACAAAACTCCTGACGGCTTGTCAACAATCAGGATATTGTCATCCTCGTAGAGAATATGTAATGCGCCTAACTTCTGATAAGCACGGATATCATGTGTGGTATCGATGGTATTCATCGCAGACCTTCCGCCAAACTTTTCAAATGTTTCATCAGCCAGAAAAAACCTGATCTCATCATCAAGACATAGTTTCTCTTTTCCATCCGCTTTTTTTCCGTTTAATACAATATTCTTTTTCCGCAGCATCTTATAGATAAAACTATCCGGAGCATCTTTTAACAGCTTCTTTAAGTATTTATCAAACCGCTGTCCCGCCTCATTGGGAGAAACCTTTGTTATCATCATAACTGTCTTCCTATAAAGAAATATCACACAAAAGTGTTAATACCTCTGTATCCTTTTTTCCTGCTTCCAAAGCCTGAAGCTGGTTTAACCGCTCAATAAAACGCGCCTTTTCATGAAAAACCTTGATTGTCATATTTTTAATGCTATTTTGCTTTAAAATCCCCTGTATGTGCTCTTCGCAGGCAGCTCTGTCACAGTCTGGAAACTCTGTATAGCCAATCAGGTTATTGCCCCGCACTGCAAAACAATTGATGGGAAAATTCAAGCGATACGAGGTCATATACAGACTGTAAACCATTAAAACATCGCCTTCCTGACCGGAAATTTCCTGATAATCTGTTTCGCTGAATTTCGGGATCTTAAAATACATCACAACCGACACAAGACTTTTACTTGCAGGCAGCATACCTAATACGGCAACAATTGTCAGGAGATTTTCCTTCTGGCCTGTAGAAAAGTATCCTAGCAGAAATACTGCAATTGATATCAAAAAGTACGCCGCTGTGCGCAGCACCACTCTTTTTCGTTCATATGGAGGATAGCCAAATTCCCCTTTGTTCTGCCTTTGTATCTTCATCTGCTGTCTCCTTAGTTCAAGCAGCGCATCAGCTCCAAAATGGCTCTGTGCGGAATGATCTTAGCAGCGATATCAAAACTCTTAATCCATGCGCTGTACACTGATTTTTCACGTTTATGATAAGAATCTGCAATTGCCTTTTTCACAACCTGGTCTGCGCGGACCAGTGTTAGTTTTTTCACTGCAAGCGTGCTTCCGGTTTTCTCTGCAATGTCAAAGAAAGGAGTGTCTACTGGTCCAGGGCAGACAGCTGTTACATAGATCTTCTTCGACCGAAGTTCCTGATTCAGTGCTCTGGAAAAACTATACGCATAAGATTTTGTCGCAGCGTACACTGCAAAGTTGGGCTGCGGCAGAAATGCTGCACTGGAGGCAAGCTGAATAATCCTGCTGTTTTTCTTCATATAGGGAATGCACAGATATGTCATCTGAGTTAAAGCCCTGCAGTTTACATCTATCATACCAAGTTCTTCACTGATATTGGAAGCGGAAAAATCTCCCATAATGCCATATCCCGCGCAGTTGACCAGCATACGGATCACAGGTTTTTCGTCAGCAAGCAGTTTCCTGAATCGTTCCACCTGCTCTTCATCTGTGACATCCATGTCAAGGACGCGTGTCGTATGCTCGAGATATTGCGCTACTTCGAGCATTTCTTTTTTGCGGCGCGCGATCAGCCAGATCTCATCGATATTGTGAAAGACATTGTCCAGCTGCAGTGCAAATTCCACGCCCATCCCGGAGGACGCACCTGTGATAATTATGATATTCATATTCTTTTATTTCCTTTCTTGAATCAAATTGTATCGAACGTTATCGGGGCATGTTGTAAGTTGGCACGCATTGTGCTGTCATTCTTATATCTGTCCCACATCCATCGGTATGCCTTAAGCAGCTGATCGGAAGCAGACCTCGTATTAAGCATTGCCTGTAGTGCTGTATGTGCGAGCCAATAGGAACTGCCTTTCATCCACAGGATAAACGAATCCATAAAATCCAGCACATCATCGCATGTTCCCATCACATAGACTGCTGTTTTCCGAAACTCTTCCGCGTTCTGCTCATCTGTTGCAAACGCCACAATGTCCGCCGCTTTCTTACAGCTGCAGTCGCATAAGAAATACAGGATTTTCTGTTTGTTGGTATTATTCTTTCCATATAGGAGAGTTAACATACTGTTGTAATAATCATTTTTGTACTGCTGCGGCATTTTTCGGGCACAGTCAACTACTGCGTCGGTATGTTGTCTTTCCAGCAGGTTTTCAAACACCAGGAGACCTCTTTTGATATCATTTTTGAAAAGCAGCTGAACGCGTGCGGAATCAAGCTCTTGATCAGTTATACCTTCCAAGAACATAATCGTATCGTCAGAAAGCTTTTCAAAGCGAAACAGGCCCGAAAGAATTTTGGATTTTTCCTTTAACTCTTTGGCACAGCTGTATGCATTTAAAAGCTCCGCCTCCGTCCCCAGTCTTATATAGCCATAAGAAGTAATATCATTGCCGGCAATGATTTCCTCAAAATACTGTTCATACCAGTCCAGAAAAGTCATTCCTGTCAAAAACGGCGGACAATCCGGAGTCCAGTCATTGTTATCGTACACAATCTTCCCAGTTTCGCTCCCCTTGCACATTAACAGATGATCATAAGTACATCCCTGCGTCCCAATAACCAGTACCCCTGCCAATATTTCTGCCTCGATCCGATCCCATGCATCGTTGTCATCAGTACCATTGCAATCATCATCGTACAAATCATGGACTTTTTGATTCCATGTTTCCAGTGTTAGATTGTTGTCAATAAAAACCGGATTGTTATTGAATTGATTATCGCCGTTATATATTCTGAGCGTTTTCAGGGAATACAGTCCATAATAGGGACCAGCGCCGCCGTTGCCAACTTTTGTCAGAAAAAAGACATACTCTTCTGGCAGCGTTAAATGATATTCCTGCTCGAACTGTTGAACCTCTTCTATAGAGACCGTAGGATTTAAGCGATATTTGTGGGACTTTGCCCCAAAAACCTTATAGTCACGATCCACGTTTGCGGCTTTTGCAACTAATTCTCTAAGATGTTGCGCATAAGATAAATCAAGTGTTTTTGTAGAATCTTTTATTTTGTTTCCTCCGTTTCTTTTTTGGCTTACCAGGTCAGTCAATGGCCTCCGGTAATCTTCTTTTGTTTGTGAACATTTCGAATGGTTCTTTTCCTGCTTTTGTTTCGGTGTTCCTTATCATGTGTACTTTCTCCTGCCATTTTTCGCGGCTTAATCAAACACTTTCTGTCAAAACCAATCAAGTCTTCCCGTCCTGCAAGTCTTAGCGCTTCCCGCACAAGATCATAACTCTTAGGATTGCGATATTGAATCAGCGCCCGCTGCATCGCTTTTTCATGCGGATTTTTGCAGACATAAACCGGCTTCATTGTCTCAGGATCCACTTCTGTATAATACATTACGGTTGACATGGTTGACGGTGTGGGATAGAAATCCTGCACCTGTTCCGGCATATAGCCAATATCCCTTATATACTCCGCAAGCGCCACAGCCTCTTTCAGTGTAGAACCAGGGTGTGAGGACATAAAATAGGGCACTAAAAATTGAGTTTTGCCGATCTTCTGATTCAGTCTGTTATATTTTTCCGTGAATGTCGCATACACAGCTTTTTCTGGTTTGCCCATTTTGGATAAAACCGCATCGCAGATATGCTCTGGCGCCACCTTGAGCTGTCCGCTGATGTGGTGTTCCACAAGCTCTCTGAAAAAGGCATCGTCCTGATCCAGCATCAGATAATCAAATCGTATTCCAGAACGTATGAATACTTTCTTGACATTCGGAAGATTCCGAAGCTTGCGCAAAAGCGACAGATAATCCGAATGGTCGACTTCGAGATTCGGACATGGCTTGGGACACAGACATTGCCTGTGCTTACAGACACCAGCCTGCAGCTGCTTCTGGCAGGAGGGCTGTCGGAAATTGGCTGTCGGCCCGCCCACATCGTGAATATACCCCTTAAAATCCCTATCCTGTGTGATGCGTCTGGCCTCTTCTATAATGGATTCGTGGCTGCGTACTTGTACGATCCGTCCCTGATGAAAGGTAAGTGCACAGAAATTACATCCGCCAAAACACCCGCGATTGCTGACCAGAGAAAACTTAACTTCTGCGATCGCTGGCACACCGCCCTGCGCTTCATAGGAAGGATGATAGGTTCTCTGGTACGGAAGTGCATAGATATCGTCCATCTCCTGCGTCGAAAGTGGCTTCTGGGGGACATTCTGCACAACATATACTCCGTTTGAATAAGGTTCTATTAAGATCTTTCCATTATATGGGTCGGTATTGTCGTGCTGTGTTTTGAAACTTTTCGCGTACAATCGTTTATCAGCCACCATATCTTCATAAGAAGGCAGCATCTCATAATCGTAAAGACCCGTGAGATCTTTTGTTTTATAAACGGTTCCTGCAATAAAGGATAAGTCCTTCACAGATATGCCGCTGTTGAGAGCATCGGCAATTTCTATCATTGATTTTTCCCCCATGCCATAGGAGATGATGTCCGCCTGGCTGTCAAGCAGAATGGACCGCTTGAAGGAATCCGACCAGTAATCATAATGTGCCATGCGACGGAGACTTGCCTCGATTCCGCCGATGATAATCGGTGTGTCCTTATATTTTTTTCGAATCAGATTGCTATATACAACTGTAGCGTGGTCTGGCCTTTTGTACGCGGCGCCGCCAGGCGTGTAGGCATCTGTCTCCCGGTGCTTTTTGGACACATAATAATGATTTACCATGGAATCCATGTTCCCGGAGGATACCAGAAAGCCAAGACGAGGTGTTCCTAAGACGGTGATACTCTCGTCATTTTTCCAGTCCGGCTGTGATATGATTCCGACATGATATCCATATGCGCAAAGAAGACGCGTAATAATTGCATGTCCAAAAGATGGGTGATCCACATAGGCATCTCCTGTAACATATATGAAATCCAACTGCTCTATTCCAAGCTCCAGTACTTCTTCCATCGTCATCGGAAGAAAACCATTCGCAAGTGACAATTTCCTGTCCTCCTATCTTGGTTTTCAACACCTGTCGCTTGAAATTGATCAGGCAGATGTTATTGTCGTTAACTGTTTCAAATCGGATATCTCCTTTTCTGTGAGTGGCCGGTAGGAACCTTTTGGCAATCCATCATCCAGACACAATGTTCCCAGCGACAGCCGCTTCAAATAAGTAACAGAACCGCCGACAGCCTGAACCATTCTTTTTACCTGATGAAAACGCCCTTCCGTGATGGTAAGCTCCATAGCATACGAACCATCTGACTGGGCCATCAGTTTAACCCTCGCAGGTCTGGTAAGCTCTTCGTCTCCGATATCTACACCGTTCTCCAACAAGTTGATCGTTTCCGCGGTAAGCACACCGGAACATTCCACATAATATGTTTTTTCCACGTGCTTTCTGGGGGAAAGCAGCTTATGGGCAAGTTCTCCGTCATTGGTGATCAGCAAAAGTCCTTCTGTATCCCTGTCAAGCCGTCCTACAGGGGATAGATCCTTTCCGCAGACTGCCGGCAGCAGATCCATCACAGTAGTCATATGGCGGTCCTGAGTGGCAGTGACAACTCCGGCGGGTTTGTGGAGCATATAGTAATAGAACTGTCGGTATGTGTATGTTTCACCCATATAAGCTACGATATCCTGCTTCTCGTTCAGTTTCCAATCAGGACTTTTGACAGGAACACCATTGACAGATACAAGACCTTTTTTGATCACGTTTCTAACCTGGCTTCGTGAGCCAAGCTGCATATCGCATAAAAATTTATCCAGTCTCATCACACAAGCCTCCAAATAATAAATCCTGACTCATAAATTTTATTTATTTCTTATAAAATATAACAAACAGGAACTTCGGTGAATGTATGCTGTTTAAAACATTAGCTTATCTTCTGCTTATTATTATCATATTGAGCAAACCTGAAGCTACTTTTCAGTACGCGTATGAGGGGCTGTACCAATGGGCGGCCAAAATGGTTCCAACCCTTTTTCCG
The DNA here is from genome assembly GCA_002491195.1 of Lachnospiraceae bacterium UBA7179. Classification (GTDB taxonomy): domain Bacteria; phylum Bacillota; class Clostridia; order Lachnospirales; family Lachnospiraceae; genus COE1. The sequence continues at coordinate 63,056 of DKVL01000071.1, read as the reverse complement.
TTTATGATGATCAGTTCCATCATGGTGTACAGCGGTGCGGACATAGAGCTTGGTCATATGCTCAGTCATGTGCTGCGGAAACTATATAAATACAGCAGCTATGGTCTGTATGCAATATTCATGGGTTTTTTTTGCGGGTTTCCCATGGGTGCCAAGGTAGTCAGTGATTTGTATGATAAAGAAAAAATCAGCAAATCCGAGGCGGATACTTTACTTGCCTTTTGCAATAATATCGGTCCTGCTTATTTTGTGGGTATCATTATGCCACTGCTGCGTGAGTGTGGGTATCACAATACGCTGCCTTTTGTATTTGGAATGTATGGAATCCCCGCAGTCTATGGTATTGTAATGGGACGTGGTACACCTTCTGTCAGCGAAAATCATCATGTACCTGACACACCAAGGACTTCTCTGGCTGCAACGCTCAAAAAATCCTGTGTTGACAATACGCAATCCCTCATTCTATTAGGCGGATACATTACCTTTACCAATGCCTTCCGGATCGTTCTTGATTTCATGCCAATATCTGTCAATGGCAAAAATATTTTGTCAAGTTTTCTTGAAATCATAGGCGGCGTTCAGGCAATCTATAAAACAGCACTTCTGCCAAACCAGAAAGTTTTCTGGATCATGACAGCACTGTGTTTTGGTGGTGTCTCCTGTATCATGCAGACGAGCAGTTTCCTCGAAAAATCGGGATTGTCTATCGGTCATTATCTCAAACATAAAGGAATCACGACCTTGATTTCCGCGGTGTATTATTTTATACTCACCAGACCATTCTGACGATAAGATTTACTGCAGCTTTATGACATTGGAGTCCGTGCTCTTGTCATATAAATTGTATGCTTTGAAGATCAGGGTATCCTTTTTGCCATATCCCATATAGATCGATACCGTCATTGTAGGACTGCCTTTTGTCCACGGCTGCAGGGCGGACCATGTCAGACCGTTATCGTAAGAGTAGGAATAATACTGAATCACAGATTCCGCATCAATCGCCGTCAGCTCCACTGTCGCATACTTGCCAGTCTGGTCATACTTTAACAGGTTGGCTGCGACATATGAGGGCTCTGTGGTATCATTGCATACACGGCTTGTCGGAACCGGCACAGCCAGTGGTGCATAGCCGCTGTAATCTGTCTGGCCGTCCTTTGACACAAGGCCAAAGTATCGTGCTACTGCCTCTGCATCACGAACACCAAACTCCTTCAATTTCTCAGGAGATTGTATGCAGGGTGTATCATTGATGTTGTCCACATGACAGTGCTCCACAATGATTGCGGGAATGTTTCGGAGGGTGCTCTCGCGTATGATACCATAATAATCGGATTTGCCATTACTTCCGATTCTGGTCTTAATCCCGCGGTTAAACAATCCCATCTCATCAAACTGTGTCAGGAATTCGTTGGCAGCAGAGTATCCCTGACTGTATAGTTGTCCCGTTGACGGTACCCACACCTCACTTCCATAGAGAGAATGGGAAAGGGACATATTAAAGTGCAGTGAGAATAAGAAATCCGCATTCACACTGGCAGCAAATTCAGCCCGCTCTTTGAGGGACATATCGATATCTTCGGTATGCGTTAAGTAGACTTGTATATTCTGATATTTTTCCAGCTGTTCCTTCATGTGCAAAGCAACTGTCATCGTATACATTTTTTCTGGTATGGGCAGATAATCCGTGCCAAGATTTTTACCGCCATGACCGGGATCGATGACTACGACAACCGGCTCTGCTGCGTTTGCCTTACATACAGATAACGCGGAAAAAGGTATCGCTGTCAAGGCAATACATAAGATGAATGCAACTGTTTTATTGAATACGATTCTCATCAAACTCCTCCTTAAACAAGAAAAGCAAAATTCAATTAACCCACAGAAAAACTGTGGGTTATTATCGATACAACACAATTTTTGGATCGTCAACTATTTGTTCCTGTACCATCGGCAGCTTGTGCCTCTTCAACAATCTGATCTACTGGTACAAGTTCCGCTCGATTCGTAGTGACAACATGATCGATCTCCTGCAGATGTCCGATCAGCGCATTGTAGTCACGCGTGGAAATTTCGATGGACTGTTTCAATATATTTTCAAGATTGGCAAGCATACTGTCCGTATACTGCATTGCCGCTGTTTTCATGTTGTTGGCCTCAATCGTTGCGCTGTCGAGAATGCCTTGCGCCTGCTGGGTAGCCATCTCGACAATCTTGTCAGCCTGTGCATATGCTTCCTGCATGATCTGGTGCTCGCTGACAAGCTCTGTTGTCTGAACCTCCGCATCATCGATCAAAGCCTGCGCCTTCTGCCTGGCGTCATTCAGAATAGCCTCTTTATTTGAGATGATTTTCTGATATCGCTTGATCTCCTCTGGCGTCTTCATGCGCAACTCGCGCAGCAGATCATCAATTTCTGCTTTGTTTACCATGATTACATCTGTCGAAAATGCCTTGTATTTGCAGTTATCTATGTATTCCTCGATCTCGTCAATCAACTGCTCTATTTTGCTGCTCATATTACTCCTCCATACTTCCGTTTGTATGGTATAACCCGCGCTAAACCAATCATTGAGGTATTTAGCATAGGTTATACCAGAACGGAACATCTACTTTATTATCGATCCGCATATTTTTCATATACAAGTTCTGCTACAAAATCCGGCACACACTGCGAGATATCTCCATGAAACGCAGCAATCTCCTTGACGCTGGAAGAACTGAGGTACGCATATTCGAGACTTGTCGTCAAAAATACGGTATCCAGTTCTCCGCACGAAAGCATCCTGTTTGTCTGGGCGGTTTGTAGTTCATATTCAAAATCCGTAATAGCGCGCAATCCGCGCACTGAAATATGGACATTTTTTTGTCTTGCATAGTCAATCAGAAGTCCGTTAAAGGAATCCACCATCACATTGGGCAGATCCTTTGTTGCCTCCTTTAATATACTAACACGTTCTTTGACAGAAAACAACGCATTCTTTGCCTTATTGTCCAAAACACTCACTGTCAGCTCGTCAAACATTTTGGCAGCGCGTTTGATAATATCAAGGTGTCCTAGTGTCATTGGATCAAAACTGCCTGGATATATTGCAGCATTCATATTCTCATTTCCTCCCATTTTATACATATTTTTGTATGAAAATGTGTTTATTTGTCTTGTACCGCTTCTCTTTGGTGATCGTAAATCCCAGCGTCTCCACATAATCAAAAGAAGTTTCAAGAGCAGATTCGATGACGATCAATGTATCTTCACTTACGTATGGGGCATTTTGCAACAGTTCCAGTACCCTTTTGTCATACTCTTGATGGTACGGCGGATCAAGGAATATGAGATCAGCGGTTTCTTTGATCGTTCCCTTAAGCGCGGCGAAGACATCCTGCTTTAACACGACAGACTTGTCCGTCAGATGCGTATGCTCAAGATTATCGGTAATACACGCAATCGCTTTGGGATTGTTTTCAATAAAATATGCTTTCCTGGCCCCGCGGCTCAACGCCTCAATCCCGATGCCGCCACTGCCGGAAAAAAGATCTACAAACACAGCGTCCGGCAGGTAAGGCATGAGCATATTAAACAATGTTTCCTTGATTCTGTCTGTTGTTGGGCGTGTATCCAGACCTTCCGGCGTTTTTAACAAAAGTCGTCTTGCAGTTCCCGCAATTACTCTCATATCAATCCTCCAATAGTTTGTTTCTACTATTATAACCTAACTTTGGTTCCTTTGGTATCTCTTTTATTAACTTTTAATTTATTTATTGGTATATTTTTGTCCTTATATGAAATCATACCTTCAGAACCAGGCTGACAGTAATATACATTTTCAATAAAATCATCGGTACCCAGCCGCATCCCTCTGACACCAACTGCAGTCTTTTTCAGTTCTGAGATCTCGTCTGTATCAAACCGCAGGAAATACCCGTTTTTACTCTGCAGAATAATATGCTGGTGTTGGGTTACGACTTCGATATGGAGCAGCTCGTCATCGTCACCAAGCTTCGTAGCAGCAACCGTGCGTTTTGTCACATCAAATTCCCCGCCGCTTACAATTTTGCACATTCCCTGCTTCGTGACAAAAAGAAGCCGATACAGATTCAATTCCGACTGGCTGACGATATTGACAATCTCTTCTGTGGTGGAATTGTAATTGCTGATATTATCGATCGGTAGTCCTTTATCCCGGAATTTTCCAAACGGGATATCGACAGCTTTGATCGTATGGAGTTGCCCGGTGTTGGTAAACAGACAGATCCTTCCTGTATTGCGGCACTTCACGACATACTTAAAATCTGTGTGCGCAGCCTCCTTGTTTCTCTCATAAGTGGACAGATCAATTGTCTTGCAGTAGCCGAACCGGTCCATGAGAAACATGATATCCATCTCTTCCTGTTTTTTCTCCTCATAGACGGCTTCCTCCGCATTCTCAATATGTGTTTTGCGCTTGTGCGCATACTCCTTCTTTAAAGCGTCGAGCTCTTGTATGATAACCTGCGCCATGGAATCTCTTCTGTCGAGAATATCTTCGTATTTGTAGATATTGGCGTTTGTTTCTTTATTTTCCGCCATGAGCGCTTCGATTTCCAGACCGATCAACTTGTACAGGCGCATGTCGAGAATCGCATTGGCCTGCCGTTCTGTAAAGTTTAGCTGCTGCGCCATCAGTGATGACTCCTTGGAGCGGAATTTGATTCCTTTTGTGACACCGTTTGTCAGACAATTCTTGACCATATTTCGGTCCTTGGAACCGCGGAGGATCTCTATAATAAGATCTATGATATTGCACGCCCGGATTAATCCCTCCTGAATCTCCCGCTTTTCCAGTTCCTTATTTAAGAGTGTGGTATATTTTCGGGTGGCAACTTCATACTGAAATGCCACATTTTGCGCGATAATGCTCTTTAGTCCGAGCGTTTCCGGTCTTCCATTCGCGATTGCGATCATATTGACCCCAAAGGTGTCTTCGAGACGAGTCTTCTTATATAAAAGATTCTTGAAGTTTTCAACGTCGGTGTCTTTTTTTAATTCTATGACAATGCGAATCCCCTCCTTGGATGACTGGTTGGATATATCGACAATCTCCGGCGCTTTTTTCTGCTCATACAAAGCAGCGACATCCTGCAGAAATTTGCCAATATTTGCTCCGATCATCGTATAGGGAATCTCTGTGATCACCAGATTCAGCTTGCCGCCTTTTGTTTTCTCCACTTCGACCCGGCCGCGCAGCTTGATCTTCCCGACGCCCGTCTCATAGATTGACAACAGATCGTCCTTGTTGCATACGATCCCGCCTGTCGGAAAGTCCGGTCCTTTCACATACTTCATGAGTTCGCGCGTGGTGATATTCTCATTCAGCATATATGCCTTGGTCGCATCGATTACTTCCCCCAGATTGTGTGGCGGAATGCTGGTCACCATACCGACTGCGATTCCCTCGGAACCGTTTACGAGCAGATTGGGGAAACGACAGGGGAGAACGCTTGGTTCCTTTTCTGTCTCATCGAAATTGGGAACAAAATCAACTACATCCTTATCAAGATCTGACAACATCGCTTCCTGTGTAATCTTCTGCAGCCGTGCCTCCGTATATCGCATTGCAGCCGCACCGTCACCCTCAATATTGCCAAAATTCCCATGTCCGTCAATCAGGGGAATCCCTTTTTTAAAATCCTGTGTAAGCACTACCAGCGCATCATAGATCGAACTGTCGCCGTGGGGATGGTATTTACCCATTGTATCGCCGACAATACGGGCGCTCTTTCTATATGGACGGTCATAGCGTATCCCCAGTTCATGCATATCGTATAAAGTACGCCGCTGAACCGGCTTCAAGCCATCCCTGACATCAGGCAGCGCTCTCGCGATGATAACACTCATGGCATAGTCGATGAACGAACGCTGCATGGTTTCTGAATATTCCGTTTTTATAATTCTCTCTTCCATTTATATAACAATCCCCATTCTTAAATTCATGTGATAAATACTATATATCCAGCTCGGCCTCTGTCGCGTGCTCATAGATAAACGTTTTTCGGGGAGAAACATCAGTTCCCATCAGCAATTCCGTAATCTCGGACGCCATGCGTGCATCCTCGATCTCAATCTGTTTTAAGATTCTGGTCTCGGGATTTAAGGTCGTCTCCCAGAGCTGTTCTGCGTCCATCTCACCAAGCCCTTTATACCGCTGCAGGGTAAAAGCACCCTTGTGTGTTTTTCGATACTTTTCGAGAGCTTTTTCATCATAGAGATATTCCTCTTTTCCCTTTGCAGGCATTGCTTTGTACAGAGGAGGCATTGCGATATATATATGCCCCTCATAGATCAAATCCGGCATAAAACGGTAAAACAGCGTGAGCAGCAGATTGCTGATATGTGCCCCGTCCACATCCGCATCCGCCATGATCACGATCTTGTCATACCGCAGCTTCGAGATGTCAAAATCATTTCCATACCCTTCCGAGAACCCGCAGCCAAAAGCATTGATCATTGTCTTGATCTCCGCATTGGCAAGCACCTTGTCAATACTGGCCTTCTCAACATTGAGGATTTTTCCGCGGATCGGCAGAATTGCCTGATAATTCCTGTTCCGCGCTGTTTTCGCGCTGCCGCCGGCAGAATCTCCCTCAACAATAAAAATCTCACACTTACTATGATCCCTGGACTCGCAGTTTGCAAGTTTCCCGTTTGAATCAAAAGAAAACCTCTGTTTTGTGAGCATATTTGTCTTTGCTTTCTCCTCGGTCTTGCGGATTTTGGCTGCCTTTTCCGCACAGGAGATCACGCTTTTTAACACTTCGATGTTTCTGTCAAAATAATGCGGGACTTCGTCGCCTGTAACCTTGCTCACAGCCTTGGCGGCATCCTGGTTGTCGAGTTTTGTCTTGGTCTGCCCCTCAAATCTTGGCGACGGGTGTTTGATGGATACGACGGCAGTCATGCCGTTTCGCACATCTGCGCCAGTAAAGTTTATATCTTTTTCTTTGAGAATATTAAGTTCGCGCGCGTAGTTATTGATAATGGTCGTGAACATCGTCTTAAAACCGGTCAGATGGGTGCCGCCCTCCGCGTTGTAGATATTGTTGCAGAAGCCAAGCACATTTTCATGAAATTCGTTGACATACTGGAATGCGCACTCGACTGTGATCTCTTCACTTACACCAGTAAAATAAATAACATCATGCAGCGTTTCCTTATTTTTGTTCAAATCCTTGACATATCCGATAATTCCCTCCGGCTCAAGGTACGTAATCGTCTCTGGCTCCTCCCCGCGCAGATCGGAAAAAATGATCGTGAGCTTCGGGTTAAGATACGCCGTCTCATGCAGCCTGCTCTTCACGTCTTCCGCCTTGAACCGTGTCTTGTCAAAGATCGACGGATCAGGAGTGAAATTAATGGTAGTACCTGTCTCTTTCGTCTTTCCGATCACGGGAAGAAGCCCGTCAATCAGTTCAACGACGGGATTTCCGTACTCATATTGATCCTGATGGATCAGTCCGTCACTCTTTACGGTAACTGTAAGCTGTGTGGAGAGTGCGTTGACAACGGAGGAACCCACACCGTGAAGTCCGCCGCTGGTCTTGTATGCATTGTTATCAAATTTGCCGCCTGCATGAAGTGTGGTAAAGACAACGCGTTCCGCGCTGACGCCCTTCTGGTGCATCCCGACAGGAATCCCCCTGCCGTTGTCGGATATGGTGGCGGAACCGTCCTTCTCGAGCGTGACGCGGATCTCGCTGCACACGCCTGCGAGATGTTCGTCTACCGAGTTGTCAACAATCTCGTAAATCAGGTGGTTCAGTCCTTTGGTGGACACGCTTCCTATGTACATGCCAGGCCGTTTCCTGACAGCTTCTAAACCCTCCAGGACCGTGATACTGGAGGCATCATATACATTATTCTCCTTCTTTGCCATAGAGCAACCATGCCTTTCTGTATTTTTATCATAGGCAGCAGAAATCTGCCCATATTTCCATCAATTCCAGTCAAGAAATTCGACTTTAAGAGTATACCACATTTTTTCAACATTGCAAATACTTTTGCACAATTTTTTCGAATATATGTTTATTAAGAATCAAAAAGACACACTCCACCTGACCGCATGCTCACATCCTGCTGTCTGTTATCAGTATTGAAAACAAATAGGAACATATTTTTGTCCATATTTTTTTGTGCTTTTTTAACAAAAATAATTTTCCCTGCACAATTTTCAATACAACCATTGCAAATGAAAAAAATATGTATACAATAGTAATTAGAACATATGCGAGCCCTTTAAACATCATGATGTAAACGCTTTCATAAGCAGGCTGCAAAACCACAAAATTCAATTAAGAAAAGGAAGGATTTTAATTATGTATGGATTTGGTACAATGATCGATCAACTGAAAAAGAACCCGAAGACAATCGTCTTCACTGAGGGTACGGATCCGCGTATTCTTGAAGCCGCTTCCCGGCTTCTTGCCAGCAGTTTCCTTCACCCGATCCTGGTCGGCAATGAGGAGGATGTATTGAAGGCTGCAGAGGAAGCCGGTTACAACATTCGCGGTGCACAGATCATAGACAGCAACAACTATGATCGCTTCGACGAGATGGTGGAGCGTTTCTGTGAGCTCCGCAAGAGCAAAGGCATGACACCGGAAGATGCGAGAAAGATTCTGTCTCAGCCGAATTATTTCGGCACAATGCTCGTGGAGATGGGCGTTGCGGATTCTCTGCTTGGCGGTGCAACATACTCTACTGCTGATACTGTGCGCCCTGCACTTCAGATCATCAAGACAAAGCCAGGAAACAGCATCGTATCTTCCTGCTTTATCCTAGTTCGTCCTGGTGCTACCGGTGAGAATGAGGTGCTGGCGATGAGCGACTGCGCGATCAATATCAATCCTACAGAGGACGAGTTAGTTGAGATCTGCGGAGAGACGATCGAATGTGCAAAGATTTTCGGTGTTGATCCGAAGGTTGCCTTCTTAAGTTATTCTACCCTCGGCTCCGGCAAGGGACCTGATGTGGAAAAGATGAGAAATGCTGCGGTGAAGGCAAAAGCGAAGTATCCAAACACGCCAATCGAAGGCGAGCTGCAATTCGATGCCGCCGTATCTCCGCGTGTGGCGCGTACAAAATGTCCGAACTCTGAGGTTGCCGGACATGCCAACACCTTTATCTTCCCTGATCTAAGCTCTGGTAATATGGGTTATAAGATCGCACAGAGAATGGGTAATTTCGAGGCCTATGGACCGATCCTTCTCGGCTTGAATGCTCCAGTAAATGACCTTTCCCGCGGATGCAACGCGATTGAGGTATATTCTATGGCGATCATTACTGCTGCGTTGGTATAAAAATCATATAACATAAAAACAGGGAACATTCTGTTCCCTGTTTTTATGTTTATCTTAATTTCTTACAACACGTTACTGCCAGTGAACCAGGACCGATGTGGCAGGAGACACTCAACGAGAGCGGATCCACTGCAACAACAGGATAATTGGGAAACTGCGCTTGTACTTCTTCCCGAAACACCTTTACGGCCTCCTCGTTCTGCGTATGAGCGAGTGCCAGATTGATCTGATTGTCCGGCGTAAGACCGCCGAAGCGTTTTTCGATATCGCTCTTGATCGCATTGATCATAATGGATTTTGCCTGTGTCACTGTTCTTGCCTTCGCAAAGGCATCCAGTTTTTCTCCTTGGATCTGCAGAACGGGCTTTAAGCGCAGCAGCGTACCGAGCGCCGCAGCCGCAGGCGTGATACGTCCTCCCCTTTTCAGATAATACAAGGTATCGATCATGATATAAATACTGGAATTAAACTTGTCTTCCTCAAGAATATCCTTGATTTCACTGCCGGTCTTTCCTTCTTTGGCAAGTGCCATGGCATCATAAACGGATTGTTTCTGCGTGACAGAAATTCGCTGGTTATTAACGACATGAACTTTGCCGTCATAATCTTGTGCCAGCATAACTGCTGTCTGGCAGGAGCCGCTCAATCCACTGGACATTGGGATATGAACAACCTCATCATTTTCCTGCAAAAGCGTATCCCACAGCTGCGTGATGGATTCCGGTGACGGCTGTGAAGTGGAAATATCCGCTTTTTGTGCCAACTTTTGATAAAATTCCTCCTGACTGAGCGTAATTTCTTCATAATAGGTTTCGCCATCAATCATAAAAGGCATTGGCAGTACATGGATGCCAAGTTCCTTTGCCTGCTGCTGTGTGATACCACTGTTACTATCTGTAACAATTGCTATTTTTGACATATCATTCTCTCCCATAATTATTTTATCAGATATTTACATAGTCAACATTGGAGGCCACATTCGTCTCATAATGTTTCCAAAATGCATTATACTCGTCCTTTTCATCTATTGACATACCGCTGCGGATGTAAGCCTCATACAGTTTCACTGCGCAGCCCTGCGCTTCCTGCAAAATTGCGGCATCCTGATAAATGTCGCCGAGCTGAAACTGAAACTGACCACTTTGCCTGATGCCAAACAAGTCACCCGGACCGCGCAGCCGCATATCCTCCGATGCAATAAAAAAACCGTCATTGGACTTATTTAATACCTGCAGTCTCTCCATCGTATCATTCTGACCCGATGTTGTGATGAAGATACAATAAGACTGGTCCTTGCCCCGCCCAACGCGTCCCCGGAGCTGATGGAGCTGTGCCAGCCCAAAACGTTCCGCATTCTCCACAAGCATCACAGTGGCATTCGGTACATTGATGCCAACTTCAATCACCGTAGTGGACACCAGGACATCAATATGATGGGCGGCGTATTCTTCCATAACGTAGTTTTTTGCCTTTGGGTTCATCTGTCCATGAAGGTACTCGATCCGCACGGTATCTGGCAATGCTTTCTTGAGCTTTTCGGTGTATTCGATCACATTTTCAAGGATAGGTTGATCCCCTGTGAGTTCTTCGTTTGCCTCCACCATGGGACAGATTACATAAGCCTGTCTGCCCTTTGCCACTTCCCTGGCAATAAACTCATACGCTTTCCTGCGGAAATCTGTATTTACCACGCAATTCTTGATCGGAAGTCTGTTCGACGGAAGTTCATCCATCACTGAGATATCTAAGTCCCCATATAAAATAAGGGCAAGCGTTCTTGGAATTGGCGTAGCACTCATGACCAGAATATGTGGCTGTATCCCTTTCTGGGCAAATGCCTCACGCTGCTTTACACCAAAGCGGTGCTGTTCATCTGTGATCACCAGACGCAGGTCATAAAAATCAACATCCTCCTGCAGCAACGCCTGTGTCCCAATAATGACATTGCAGGTGCCAAGGACGATACTCTCCTTCGCTCTGCGCTTCTCTTTCGCCGTTAAAGAACCCGTCAGCAAAACAGGTTTAAAAGGCAGTCCGTAATCTTCAATCAATTTCAGGATCAACTCGAAATGCTGCTTTGCAAGCACTTCCGTGGGCGCCATAAACGCTGCCTGATGATGGTTCATCACGCACATAAACATTGCAAGAATGGCAACGATCGTCTTGCCAGAACCGACATCTCCCTGAATCAGCCGGTTCATCAGGTGTGTGGAACACAGGTCACTCTCAATCTGCGCCCATACCTTTTTCTGTGCATTTGTGAGCGCGTAGGGAAGTCTGTCTATAAAATCCTGGCAGGCATCAATCCGCATCATCGGAGCATCATTGATTTCCTGTGTTGCCATATCTTTTAAAAACAAAACCGAAACAATAAAAAACAAAAATTCCTCAAATACAATACGTTTTCTGGCAGCAAGCATCGCTTCTTTGTTTTCCGGAAAATGGATTCCCAACAGGGCCGTTTTTAAATCAGGGAGTCCATATTCCATGCGCATTGCTTTTGGAATATAATCTTCGCCGACGTCCAAAACATCGATTGCCATACGAACCGCTTTCGTAATGGCTGCGATCGTGAGTCTCTTTGTTGTCGAATAGATTGGAGAAAGTCTGTTCACATTCTGCGCAAATTCATGTGGACTTACGATTTTTGGCTGATCGATGGTGATACGGTTGTCTTTTAATATCACACACCCGCGAAAAATGTACTGTTTTCCCGTCTGAATGGTATTTTTGATATAAGGCATATTAAAATATGTGATGTCACATGCTCCGCTGTCATCTTTGACGCGCATGGTAGTAATCGTCATATTTTTCCTTATATGTACCGTCTGGGGAGCACTGATCACCATGGCGCGTACCGCGTGCACCTGATTTGCTCTCAGTTCCCCAATCTTTACAATATCATGCCATTCCTCATAGTCTCTGGGGTAATGCCTGATCAGATCATCAATCGTAAATATGCTTAACTTGTGGTACAAAGATGCGGTCTTCTCCCCAATGCCTTTCAAGGATGTAATCGGATCACTTAACTGCATATCAATCACTTTACTCCGCCGAAATAATATAGGAATAGATCGGCTGTCCGCCAAACTGAAGTTCTACATCGCAGCTGTCAAACTCTGCCTGAACCATATCGGCCAGTTTCTGCGCCTGTTCTTCCTTGATGATATCGCCATAATAAATACTGATCAGTTCGTACTCTTCCGCCATCATTTCCTTTACCATATTGAAGGCCACCTCATGTAAATCCGTTCCCACTGCCAGAATGCCCTTGTCACCGATCCCCATAAAATCGCCCTGATGGATTTCTTTGTTATCAATCATGGTATCTCGCACGGCATATGTGACCTGCCCTGTTGCGACACGCTGCACTTCCTCAGTCATAACAGCTTCATTTTCCTCGATTGAAACATCGGGTACATAATTGATAATGGCTGTGATGCCTTGCGGAACAGTTTTTGTAGGAATCACGATAATATTTTTGTCTGTTGTCAGCTGCTTTGCCTGATTTGCTGCGAGGATAATATTTTTATTATTGGGAAAAATGAAAATATTATCCGCATTGATTTTATCAATCGCATTGAGCATATCTTCCGTACTTGGGTTCATCGTCTGACCGCCCTCGATGATATAGTCAACGCCGAGCGAGCGGAAGATCTCATTCATGCCCTCTCCAATAGAAACTGCAATAAATCCTGTCTCCTTATGTTCAGAGACTTTCTCTGCATTTCCCGCCGCAGCTGACCGGTCTGGGAGCTCTGCGCTCTGCATCTGCTTCTCCATCATATCGGTAACCTTTTCGTCACGTTCGAGACGCATATTTTCAATGATAATCGTTGTCAGCGAACCGTACCGCAATGCCTTCTGCATCGCAAGTCCTGGATCATTGGTGTGCACATGAACCTTGACAATCTCATCATCAGCCACTACGACAATCGAATCGCCGATCGATGAAAGATAATCCTTAAAATCCATTTCCTGCTTGATGTTAAAAGGTTTATTGAGCATGATCAAAAACTGCGTACAGTAGCAGAATTTGATCTCAGCATTCGCCTGCGCTTCGATACTGGAGGGCATCGCACCTGTTTTTGGCGCTGTCTCTGCGGAAAAGGAAAGATCGATCTCTTTGCCGAGAAATGCATCATAACCGCCTTTGAGCACTTCCACAAGTCCCTGCCCGCCGGAATCAACCACACCAGCCTGCTTTAATACCGGAAGCATATCTGGCGTCTGGGCAAGTACCGTCTCCGCTTCCTTGATCACTTCGCCGATAAATACCTCTAAGTCCTTCTCTCCTGCCATGGCAAGGTCATTTGCCCTCTTAGCAGCACCTTTTGCAACCGTCAGGATTGTTCCTTCTTTAGGCTTCATGACAGCTTTATACGCAGTCTCCACAGCCTTGTCGCAGGCGGATGCAAAGATTGCCACATTGATCTCGTCGTACTCCTTGATGACCTTTGCAAATCCCCTGAAAAGCTGTGACAGGATGACGCCCGAATTGCCCCTTGCGCCCCTCAGAGAACCCGTAGATATCGCTTTTGCAAGAGAGGCCATATCTGGCTTGCCTATGGCAGCTACTTCCTTGGCGGCGGACATAATGGTCATAGACATATTTGTACCAGTATCACCATCCGGAACAGGAAACACATTCAGCTCATTGATCCATTCCTTTTTTTGCTCCAAATTTTTTGCGCCGGCGAGAAACATCCTGGAAAACATTTTCGCATCGATTACATTTAATCCCACTTCAGAAATCCTCCTTAATCAATCACTCGAACGCCTTCAACAAAGATGTTGACTTTTTCGATTTCGAGACCTGTGAAATTTTCAACTTTGTATTTTACATTGTTAATCAGGTTGTCACATACGGTTATAATACTAACGCCGTATGCTACGATAACGTGAAAATCAAGAATTAATTTATTATTGATAATATTGACTGAAATCCCATGCGTGATACTCTCCTTCATAAGAAGCTTCACCAAACCATCCTTCACGTTGACCGAGGCCATGCCGACAATGCCAAAACATTCAACAGCCACACTACCCGCATACTGGGCAATCACCTCAGGATCAATGTAGATATTACCCATGTGGGTATTCATAGATCCTTTCATAGAAATCCTCCTTTTATTTTTTAAGAATCAGGCAGAAGAATGACGTTCTCTTCTGCCCGTATGCATAAAAACATTAATGTTATTATTATAACCGTTTTTTGGAAAAAAGGAAACATATATTTTAAGAGAATTTCTATGATTTGTGAAAATATATATTTTTTTATGAAAAAAACTTGCCAAATGTTATTTTTTTTGATAAAATATCAATGTTGCGAGTCGAATGACTTAGATTAGTCGAGGAGGTGCTAACGATGGCAAAGTGTGATATTTGTGGCAAAGGCGTTCATTTTGGTAATAACGTAAGCCATTCTCATAGAAGATCCAATGCAATTTGGAATTCCAATGTAAAAAGTGTAAAATGCAAAGTGAACGGAGCTGCTAAGAGAATGCATGTATGTACAAGATGTCTGCGTTCCGGAGCTGTTGAGCGTGCATAATTGTTATTGATAGGAATAAAAAAAGAGGCATTACGCTTCTTTTTTTGTATTTTGTATTTTTTTCATGTAAAGCCGATACTATATTAACTTCCATAGTACCGGCTTTTTAAGCTCTCGTATTCTGTCTGGATCAGCAGCAGCGTCTTGGTATCGCCGCATTCATTGTCCGGATGGAATATCTTTAACAGTTCCTTATACCGTTTCCGCAGAGCCATGTCGTTGTCAACTCCCCGGAAGAAGCTTGTACCATCGTAAGCCGCAGACTCATAGGACTGATGCGCCGGCTTGGAGCCTGTCATTTTCTGGCGTCTGTACTTGCTCCTCTCATGCTCAAAATTCAGGCGCTCACACTCTAATGCCTTCCTGTCCAGCGCAAGCTGCTGGTAAGCGTCCTCGATGATCTTCTGTTTCTTGGCAATAAAGATCTCGTTGTCATCAAAACGCTTTTTGATCATCTTCTCGCGCAGTTCCAGTGCATTTTTTTCCCGCTCGAGCTTTCGCCTCAAATCCTGCAGCTCACGGTTGAAATCCTGCAGCTCGTCCTGCTTTGCCTGAATCCGAACCTGTTCCTCAAACATCCATGTTTTCAGCTTTTTGATGTCTTCCGGTGCATCAGCATTCATGAGCGCCTCATCAAAATCCAACATATCAATCTACTCCCTTTTTCAATCCATATGATACTTTATGTTATTTGATTCTTATAAAATCTTATTTGTAGCCAAACAGACAATACCCTGCAATAATGAAAATCGCAATGAGTATCAGTCCAATCCAGGTACTGCCGATAATCAGCATAAAAAGCATACCAACCGCTATCCAGAACAGGGTATAACCTATCAGTTTACACATAAATACATGCTCCCTGCACGTCTTTGTTTATTATATGCAAGGCGCAAATTATTTATTTCTGAACAGTTTCTGGCACTTTACATCACTTATTCATTTTCTGGAAAAGCTGCGTTGATCGCTTCCTCATCACTTGGCATATCCTCTTTTTTGGAGGTAAAACGATCGATCAGGTCAGGAACCATATCAATAATCTTATTGACCGTATCCTGATTCTTGATATTGACAAGTCGAACCTGTCCGTTTTTGATGACAAGCACAGCACTGGGGGACATTTTTCCAGTCATACCGCCTGCTCCGCCGTTTTTCTTCTCCTGTGAAGAAGAACCAGCGCCAACGCCAAAGGTCACATCCACCAAAGGAATGATCGTTGTATCTCCCGCCTGTGTTGGTTCGCCAACCACCGTTTTGGACGAGAGAAAACTTTCCATCCCATTCATCATAGAAGTCACTACTTCATTAAAACTATTATCAGCCATTCTATACCTCCATATCAAATGAATCCCAATCAATTTTCACTGTGTTTCAAGTGTCTGATCAAACGCCTGATGTCCTTGTCAAAAAACAAGATGCAGGCAACCCGCACAAATGCATTTACACTGACATGACCCTGAAAGGAAAAATCTCCCTCCACAACAGCCTGTTCAAATTCAGGTTGTATGTCAATATTTCCCAGATGAAAAGGATAGAACATTCCCCATACTGCGAGAATCTCCCCCATCACTGCCGGATCATCAAAACCGAGATGAAGATTGAGTCGGTATTTTCGCGGCAATATTTTTTTCAGAACATATTTTAACTGTTTCTGGCACGCTGCAAATGCTCGTTTCGTGCTATCAAGTTGTAGCACTTTCAGATAATATTCTATATTATTTTTTATCCTAACCATTGTATCACAAACTTTATTGAATGTGAACTTTATATTTTTGAAAAAATTTACGAATTTAATTAAAATTATCTTAATTTTTTGGACAATTCTTATTTTTTTTCTATTGCTGCCATCATTGCCTTCAACAGTATCTATCCTGGTGTGTTCAGCCAGATGTTCATTCTGTTTTTTTTCGATTGGAGTACTATATTCGATACCATTTTCTTCCAATACATTATGCTCTGATGGAACCTCCTCATCAGTGACTCCCTCTGAATATGGTTCCTCCGCCGAAGCAGCCTGAATCTCCCCGGTACTCTCAGTTTTATTTTTAGTCGATTTGCTTTTTTTATGCCTCGTTTTTGTATCATCTGCCTTTAAATTATCGTAAACCGTAATGCCAAAAATTTTCATATAGATATGAAGCGCCTGCTCCTTCTGCAGCTCTCCTCTGACAGAGATCAGGTGCAAAAGCCATGATGCGCGGAGTTTTGCCGCAAAGAAATCTTCCTGATAGCTACCATTTCCATAATATCTGACTGGCACAAACAGTATTAGCAATAATAGAAACAAAATCAGTCCGAGAATAACCAGGATGATGATTCCGATGATCTTCAAAACTGTTAATAGTATTGATACCATAAGCTCCCCTTATTCATAAATCAATTTATTTCGTGAAATAAGTCTTTACGTCATATGTTCCCGTTTCACGCAAAACATCCTGTACGATGTCTATAACCAGATCAACAGCTCCACCGTATCCACTGGCGATGCCAACAATAAAAGGAAGATTTTGTTTTTTCTTATAATATTTTTGCCTGAGCATTCCACTGTGATAGATTTCAAGTAAATCATTATTTTTCGCAAGAGCGATAAGATATATTGCAGGCTGCGGTCTGCCGGTCCGCAGCTTCCATTTTATTGTTCCACATTTCTGTTCCAAGGATGGACTGATATACAACTTTTTGCTAAAATGCATTTTATCACTGCTCTCCAATAGGTTTCTATAATCAATGATTATTCTAACATAAGATGTCATATTTTTCAAACCAAAAAGAAGGTCAAAGCCGACCTTCTTTATTGCGATGCTTAACGCGGTTTTATCCATTGTTTATTTTTCCGAAGATCCAGGTATTCCTGATAGGCCTGTTCCAAGATTTGCTTTTCGTTGGAAAATTTAAGCAGATGGTAAGCCTCATGGTATTTATAATATCCTGAATCGACAAAAAATTCTTCGCGCTGTGGCTTGCTGTAATAATTATCTGCCATCATCAGATACCAATGGACTTCTTTTTCAACGATATCCTGAGGCACATTGAAGGTGTATTCGCTTTTTCCAATATATTTCATGACAGTGGCCTTCACGCCGGATTCCTCAAATACCTCACGCAAAGCAGTCTCCACATGCTTTTCTCCAGCCTCGACGGTACCCTTTGGCAAAACCCATCCTTCGTACCTGTTCTTGAAATTTTTGTATAAAAGTAAAATTTTCCCCCTGAAAACAACTACGCCACCACAGCTAGTAGCTTGAATCATGCTGTTTCCTCCTGTATGGTGCGCATATTTTTATTTCATACTATCCATAATACTTATAATCTGGCTTGTCTCATAAGGCTTTGTAACAAAATCTGCAGCGCCAAGTTTGATCGCGTCAAGCATCTTATTTTTCTGTCCAGATGCTGTCACCATGATTACCTTGGCCTCCTCATCATATTCTTTGATCTTGACAAGCGTTTCAATGCCATCCATCACAGGCATGGTAATGTCAAGGGTCACAAAATCCGGTTCGAGCTCACAATATTTGTCATACCCTTCCTGACCATTCTCTGCCTCCGCTATTACCTCATAACCATTTTCAACAAGAATATGGCGAAGCATATATCTCGATGTCTTGGAATCATCAACTATCAAAACAGTACTCATTTTTTAATCTCCTTACTATCTTCTTATATTTTGGAAAGCACATTATTCATATACTTCTAAAACTGCCCTGAAACTACAACCATTCGCATGAATAGGGATGACATACAATTTCTCGTTGCTGATAAACGGTCCATCGACAGAATACTCAGGCGAATTCATATCAATTGTGACATCATCATAACTCAGATTCGTTGCAAACAGACCATTTACGCAGTTGATAAATTCTCCAACATTATCCAGGGCGTCTGCATCAACTGTTTCATATGTATCCTCCGTAAAGTAATTGGCAATAGCAAGCAGACCATTGTCCGGAGCGCTGATATATACTTTCATATGCATATCTCCGACAATCATCTGGCATGCATATTGATCAAGCTGCAGGGAACGCGCTGTGTATGCCTTATCCAGATATGCATCACAGTCAATCAGCCTGCGTATCGTCTGAACAAGAGTAAGCGTGTATTCTTTGAGTTGTTCTGATTTCAGCGGCACAAAAATCTGGATGCACTGTTCCAGATCATCATGGATCAGTGAACTGATCTGCGCATCGTTGTATCCACCGCGCTGTTGAAATTCATCCAGGAAAGGATTGATCTGTTCCAAACTAAATATCCCCCTGTTTAAAAGACTCTGAATAAATTTCATAAAAGAATTTGACTGATATGTCAAAATCTCGTCCAGTTTTTCATCGCTGAGATATCCTGCTTCAATAGCAGCTTCACCAAAATGTTCCTTTTCTCTATCGATCTGTCCCAGAAGCTCCTGCGCAGCAGCTGATGTAAGAACTTTATTGATAACTGCTATCGTCTCCACTTCAGCTCTAAAGTCTTTCTGAACAGGAAGTAAATCATCAAGCTGACTTTGTGATATTATTTGCTTTTCTACCAGATAATTTCCGAATAAGCGGTTAATCATTTTTCAGCCTCCTCCTACCATAAAATTTTATCTATTTCTAATATACACCTTTTTGCAAAAAATTACAAAGTATTATTCATATTTTTGTGATTTTTTATACAAAAAGCAGATAGCACTTATCTGTTTTCTGTATAATACTGGTCTAATATTCTTCTCGCCATCGGCACTGCGTACTCTCCCCCGCTTCCGGCGCCTTCCAGGATAACTGTTATCTGAAGAGGAACCTCCGTATCATAAGTATAACCGGTAAACCATGCATGAGAATCCGAAGAATCATTAAACTCCGCCGAACCAGTTTTGCCAGCCGCACTGTATTCTTCACTGATCAGGCGGGTGCCTGTGCCTTCCTGCACTACTGCTTTCATAACTTCTTGCAGTGCTGCAGCCTCCTCCTCTGTGATGAGCTGCCCGAGTGATACCGGTTCGTACTGTTTAATCACCTCTCCGCCTGCCGTTTCAATGTGATCGATCATATATGGCGTCATCATCTCTCCGTTATTGGCGATCATAGCAGTGATCATGGCAAGCTGGATCGGCGTCATCTGTGTTGTTCCCTGACCAATCACAGTTTGGAGCATTACACTGTCATTATCCGCAATTTCGTCTGAGATACGACTGACATTCGCCAGGAAATCAACAGGAAGACTGTTGTTAAAATACAGACTATCAAGCGTCTGCATAAACTGTTCTCTGTTAAGCGTAAGCCCGATATTGGCAAATGACGCATTGCAGGATTTTGCAAAAGATTTTGTAAAATCGACTGTTCCATGACTTGTACCATGGAAACAGTTGATCGTATCTGCATTATTTGTAAATTTTCCACTGCACTGAAATCGATAATCCTGATAAGTTTCTGGATTTTCCCGTATATATTCCAGCGCTGTGAGAATTTTAAAAGTAGATCCTGGTGGATACAGGCCTTGCGTAACTCTGTTTAACAGGACAGAGCTTGTTGTGTCCGCCAGAATGTTATCCCACATCTGCCCGATCTTATTGGGATCAAAGTCCGGTTTGGATACCATTGCAAGGATTCGCCCTGTTGATGGCTCTGTCACGATCACAGCCCCATTGTATACTCCCATTGCAGTATATGCTATTTTCTGCAGTCTTGCATCGTATGTGGTGACAACTGTGTTTCCCATATGTTTCTCGTCTGACAGATCATCCTGCAGTTTGTTGCCAAGAGAAATATTAGAAGAAACAAGAAACATGTTAGCACTCTGTTCTACCCCCATCCTCCCATGGGAAGCGTAACCGACTGCATGAGAAAAAACCTCACCATAAGGATAATACCGCTCATCTGTATTGAGCAAAGTCGTAGCAAGAACCTCACCGTCTGCAGAGAGAATATCTCCCCGAATCGTCTTTGCTGCCAAAATATCCTGACGTTTTGCGTTGTATGCATTGTTGATAATCTGGGGGCTGTCAAAATATACATAATGTATCAGATATCCGCTGATTGCAACAAACAATCCCGCAAAAACCACTGCAATCATATTCATAGGAAACGTCGGCGTACAGAATGCCGGCATTCCACGACTGTTTTCTTCGGCAGAATCGTCATATTCATAAAAATTGTTTTCGTTGATTTCATAGTCATCATCCTGATCGTATAGATCTTCATAATACAGGTCATTGTTGATATAAAATCCCTGAATGATAGAAAACATGATCAGAGAGGCAAGTACGGAACTTCCACCATAACTGATCAAGGGCAGCGTTACACCAGTCAGCGGTATAAACTTGCTGTTGCCACCGATCGTGAGAAAAAGCTGTACGATATACATGATCCCTAATCCATAAGAAGCATATTTCATAAAGGAATCATAGCAGGAATGTGCTATATGCACAATTTCCAGAAATAAGTTCACACAAACTGCAATCAGGCAGATCCCAAAAAGGACACCAAACTCTTCACAGATGGCAGAGAAGATAAAATCCTGCTCTACATAAGGAATAGAACTGGGCATACCCGCATCGATCCCCATGCCAAACCATCCGCCAGTTCCAATGCCAAACAGAGATTGCGCAATCTGATAACCAGTAGCGTTGATGTCATTCCACGGATCAAGCCATGCTGCAACGCGAACGCGCACATGGGAAAACAGGAGATAGGAGACGTACGCTGCTGCAGAACCACCTGCGAGACCAAGTATCAGATACCGAAACTGATGTGTCGCCACAAATAAGAGGATTATATAAGTGATAAAATAAATCAAGGCACTTCCAAGATCTTTGGAGGCGACAAGAATCAGGACATGGATCGCTGCCAAAACTGCTGAGATCACAATATGCATAAAGCGTTCTGCCCTTGACAGGATCGCTGCTATAAATAACACATAAATGATCTTCACAAACTCCGATGGCTGAAAGGATAGTCCCATAATAGAAAAGGACAACTTGGAACCATTCGTAATACTGCCGCTAATTAGTACTATCCCCAGGATCAGAATCCCTGCTGCTGCAAAGATGAATTCACATTTTTTCCAAAGATTGATATATTTCATAAAGACCGGAACAATCAGTGCGACCACAAGCGATATTGCCACGATCACAAACTGACGGATCGAACGAGTCAGGGATATTCGTGTCAGGATGACAAAACTGATGGAGAGTAACAGTGCTATGTGATTTTGAATCAGTCTGTTGGCTCTTGGATAGATTACGCGCATCAGAACCAAATAAGTAAACACAGTTATCATTTGAAAAAGAGATAAAAACAGATATGTAAAGTCCTTCCTTGACGATAGCAGTACAAGGCTTCCTGTCATATGGTTCACAAAAATCATAACAGATTGCAGTACAAAAACAAAGCTTCTGCGCTCCCTGTCATCACGCCGAAGAACGATATAACTGGTTAATGTATATAAAAAAATATTGATCACTAAAATATATTTTGATAATTCGATTACTGCTTTAAGCATTTTACTCTACTCCACGCTTATAATGTCCGTTTGTAAATTTGGTATAAGGAAGTTCTCTGTCGGTCAATGTTTCATCTCCGTTTATACTGCTGACATAATATTCCATTACTTCATGTGTCTGTACTGCATCTTCAATAGTAAAATCAAGCCGCAGCTGACAATATCTCTTTTTTAAAATCCCCGCAAGCTGTCCATGAAGCGACAAGGGTACTGTATTATACAGAATATTATAACAATGCTTACAGTTTTGCGTTACGGTGAAAACATTTTGATAGCGGTCTGTCAAATGATCTATATTATTTGCAGCTGTGTTATCTTTTATACAATGCTCCAATGTCTTTTTGACACAGTTCGCCGAATACATCATAGGAATATAGCCATATAAAACAAAGCTGACATTGCGGTCTGGATCTATGGAAAGCCCGTCCAGCTCCTTTCTGTTCAGTTCCAGGGGAAGTGTAACACAGTCAAACTGTTCTGACAGAAAGGCAAGCGAAGCGTTATTCCATGCATATACAGTATAATCAGAGCAGATCTTTTTGGGATAGCCAATCTCATTAAGCCATTCCAATTCCTCAAAATTTCTGACCAGAACACCGTTAAAGCAGTTGTCTCCTAATAATTTTTCATAGGTTGACAAATATTGGTAACTCCTTTTTCGAAAAATATGAGGCAGCACCAGGAAATACTCTTTTTCAGGCAGCAGCAATGGTTGTACCGCAATCTCCTGCAAAAAAATGTCAGCGTCCACATAGATATTATGGATGTCAGAAAACGTATTGGCAGCTAAAAGCTGTTCACGGGTTGTAACCAGTACACACAAGGTATTTATTTCTTTGCTGCGTTCAATCTTTCTGTGACATGCAAGTTTTCTTTCCGCATCTGACTTCCCAGAAAAAACTGTTCGGCCCAGACTTTTCTGTTGCAGGATTTCTGATTCTAATCTGGAAGCCGCCATACGCCGCAGATCGTTCAGCGCTTTCACTGGCATAAAGGAAGCTCCGTCTGTGTCCACCGTCAGTTCAGAGAACGCAAAACATGTATCTCCAAGTTTTGCAAGTTTCCGGGAAATATCCGCTTCGCTCAGCGGCTTGTTCTGTGCCGGACTTGCTTCTGCTCCTGTCACAGTCACGGAAACACTGTCACACACAAGTGTCAGTTCTGCTGGTTCTCCTGCATAAATTCTTGCAAAACCAGTTATCGGCAAGAGGATATTTTGTGCGATATACTGATCCTGAATCTCTTTTAAAATTTCCGGTGAACTTCCGGAATATCCAGGCTCCGTTAGTGTAACCATGGACTTGTCATTGTGTCTTTGATAATATCCGTTACAAGTGTCCGAACGAATATATAACTGCCGGATGATCTGTTCATCCTTCGGATGAATCTGGTATGCTTTCCCCGGATGTTCCAGATACCAATCAATATATTTCCGATAGATTGCCGTGACGCCAGCTACATATTCCGGGCTTTTCATACGCCCCTCTATTTTGAACGAGTCAATCCCGGCCTGTATCAGTTCCGGCAGTATCGGAAGTGTATACATATCCTTTAAGCTGATAGGATACTGTGCGCGATTCTTACGACTCTTATCATTGGTGTATGGCAAACGGCATGGTCCTGCACAACGCCCACGATTACCGCTTCTGCCACCCAGAATCGAACTGAAAAGGCATTGTCCGGAATACGCATAGCACATCGCGCCATGAACAAAACACTCGACCTCCAGATCCGTCTTTGATTTCATGTCCTTGATTTCCTCAAGAGACAGCTCTCGCGCAGGAACAACACGGCAAACGCCAAGTTGTTTCAGATATATCGCACCATAGACACCTGTAATGGTCATCTGAGTGCTTGCATGCAGCTCTAATGCAGGAAAATTCTCCCGCAGACATCTCAACACGCCGATATCCTGAACGATCACGCCATCCAGCCCCGATTCATACAAGGGCGTAATGTACGGAATCAGATTCCCAAACTCACTTTCCTTCACAAGTGTATTGACCGTCAGATAAATCTTTTTGTCAAACATATGCGCAATATGTAGCGCGTTTATGATTTCTTCTGACGAAAAATTTCCCGCATATGCGCGTGCACCATACTGCTCTCCGCCGAGATACACTGCATCGGCTCCGGCATTAACCGCTGCCCGGAAACATGCAAAATTGCCGGCGGGCGCTAACAGTTCCACTTTTTGTTTCCTCATGCTTTTTTCGATTCCTTTAATTCCGTCTCAAGCCGGACAATCTGCTTCGAATTTTCATTTAACGTTTCATTGGCTTCTTTCAGCGATTTTGCGGTGTTATCAAGTTTGATCTGAGTGGCGATCAACTCATGTTTTAAGTCATACAGTTCGTTGTCTTTTGCCTTCAAATCCTGTTCGAGAAGCTCTATCTGTTTTTTGGCTTTGAAATAGTCATCTGCTATATTTAACTGAATCAGCATATTCTGTTTGTCGACAGACTGTCTCTTAAAACTGTCCATTTTTGCGTATTCGTTGATTTTATTGTTGATATAGGATGCGACCTTCTGCAGATATTCTACACTCTCGTTGCCGCTGACAGTCAGTACTTTGCCTCCGATAATGACTTCTGTATCTGTTTTGGCAGACATAATCTTGCCCCCTTTTTATGCAAATTTTTATAAAATTTTATATATTATATCAAATACTACTCTGGTATTTCAAGTCCGAAATGGCGGTACGTAAGTTCGGATACAACTCTGCCGCGCGGCGTGCGTGTGATAAAACCGTTCTTAATCAGGTACGGTTCATACACATCCTCAATGGTGCCGCTGTCTTCGCCGATTGCCGCGGATAAGGTGTCTAATCCCACTGGACCGCCGGCAAAGCGCTCGATCATGGTCATCAGAATCAACCTGTCTGTCTGATCAAGTCCGAGTTTATCGACGTCCAGTATGTCAAGCGCTGTGTTTGCAGCTTCCAGGGTGATCCGCCCATCATATTTTACCTGTGCAAAGTCCCGCACCCTGCGCAGCATACGGTTTGCAAGGCGCGGTGTCCCGCGGCTTCTTCTGGCAAGCTCCAGCGCTCCCTGCTCGTCAATCTGTACATTCAGCACACGCGCTGAATGCTGGATGATCAGTTTTAATTCTTCAACGGAATAAAACTCAAGATGCTGGATCACACCAAAACGGTCTCTCAAAGGAGCTGTCAACAATCCTGCCCGCGTCGTAGCTCCAATCAATGTAAATCTGGGCAGATCCAGCCGCACAGACCGCGCTGAAGTGCCTTTCCCGATCATAATGTCAATCGCAAAATCTTCCATGGCAGGATAAAGTACCTCCTCCACCTGCCTGTTAAGGCGGTGAATCTCATCGATAAACAGAATATCCCCTTCCTGAAGTCCGTTCAAAATGGCCGCTATTTCCCCAGGTTTTTCAATGGCAGGTCCGCTCGTTACTTTAATGTGGACGCCCATCTCGTTTGCGATGATACCGGCAAGCGTCGTTTTTCCAAGGCCGGGCGGACCGTAGAAAAGAACATGATCCAACGAATCCTCCCTCTGTTTTGCAGCTTCAATATATACCCGCAGAACTTCCTTTGCCTTTTTCTGCCCAATATAATCTTTTAATGACTGCGGACGAAGACTTCCTTCAATCTTTACATCCTCGTCCAAAAGTTTTGTCTCTATCACTCTGGCTGCCATAGAACCCTCCAAAACATTTATATAGTACTGATAACTTTTAAGGCTTGTTTCAATATAGCACCTGAGTCCATATCCTCTGTGACTGTGATCTGCCGCAAAGCCTTCAATGCCTCAGACGGAGCGTATCCCAAGGCTGTCAGCGCTTCCAGCGCTTCATTTTTCGCCCCGGAATTTAATTGTGCATCATTTTCCGATATCTGATCCGGAGAAACGGCCTCGCTTGTGATATGAACTTTATCGCGCAATTCCAGAATAATCCGTTCGGCTGATTTCGTTCCGATCCCCGGCGCTTTCGAGATTGCCTTAGCATCGCCGGAAAGGATGGCAAACCGAAGATCGTCGGCACTCATTGCCGATAAAATGCTCAATGCACCCTTAGGTCCGATTCCGTTTACTGCAATCAGTTTCTTATAGATTTCCAGATCGTCCTTTGAGAGAAAACCAAACAGCAAAAAAGCATCCTCGCGCACACTTGTGTAGGTATAAATCTTTACTGTTTTGCCGATTCCCGGCAGTCGTTGTGCTACACTGAGAGGAATTCTGATATTATATCCAATATTATTACACTCTAATACCAGATTATCCTCCGAGATATCGGCAATCTCGCCTTTTATATATGCATACATTCCACGTACCTCCGCTCATAGAAAACCACTGTATCTATTATAGCACAGATTAATTCAATAAGGGAGAAAAAGAAACGTATGTTTCTAATTTCTCCCTTTTGAATAACTTTTTGATAAAATAATCCAATATTATGTGAATTATTATTTTAACATTAGTTGTTAACCAGTTTGTCCTCTTCGTTATTCCAGCTGTAGAGCTTGCGGATCTCTTCGCCAACCTTCTCTGAAGGATGCTCAGAAGCAAGTTTTCTCATAGCCTTGAAGTGAACCTGACGGCCTGCAGGAGACATATCCAACAGGAATTCCTTTGCAAAAGTACCATCCTGAATATCGGAGAGGATCTTCTTCATCGTCTTCTTGGTCTCCTCTGTGATCAGCTTTGGTCCTGTTACATAATCGCCATATTCTGCTGTGTTGGAGATGGAATATCTCATTCCGGCAAAGCCTGACTGATAGATCAGATCCACGATCAGCTTCATCTCATGGATACACTCAAAGTAAGCATTTCTCGGATCATATCCCGCCTCAACAAGCGTCTCGAAACCTGCCTGCATCAATGCGCATACGCCGCCGCAGAGAACTGCCTGCTCGCCGAATAAGTCGGTCTCTGTCTCTGTCCGAAATGTCGTCTCAAGCACACCGGCTCTGGCTCCGCCGATCGCAAGTGCATAGGCAAGCGCCAGGT
Organism: Lachnospiraceae bacterium UBA7179; assembly: GCA_002491195.1. Classification (GTDB taxonomy): domain Bacteria; phylum Bacillota; class Clostridia; order Lachnospirales; family Lachnospiraceae; genus COE1. Next base: position 35,717 of record DKVL01000071.1, on the reverse strand, counting down.
CAAGCGCTTTTCCAGTAGCATTCTGCTCCACAGCTACCAGACAGGGAACACCCTTTCCAGCCTGATACTCTGAACGCACGGTATGTCCCGGTCCCTTCGGCGCGATCATCGTAACATCGACATCCTTAGGCGGTGTGATGCATCCGAAATGAATGTTAAAGCCATGTGCAAACATCAACATATTGCCTGCCTCAAGGTTCGGCTCGATATCCTTCTTGTACATATCCGCCTGCAGCTCATCGTTGATCAGAATCATAATGATATCCGCTTTCTTAGCTGCTTCCGCTGCTGTATAAACCTCAAATCCCTGCTTTACAGCCTTGTCCCATGACTTGCTGCCCTCATAGAGGCCAATGATAACATTACAGCCGGATTCCTTAGCGTTTAACGCATGGGCATGCCCCTGGCTGCCGTAACCGATGACTGCGATTGTCTTGCCCTCTAACAAAGAAAGGTTGCAATCTTCCTGATAATAGATCTTTGCTTCTGACATGTTTAAATCCTCCTTGTTTTGTGGAGTCAAATGCGGGCTGCCCAGATGAGCAGGGGATTTTCCTCCAAAATATATTAATTATAATAAGTAATAGCTACTTCAAAAAGACAACGTCCTCCGTACCGCGGCTCAGTCCGGCAATGCCTGTCCTTGCGATCTCAAGAATCTCATAATCCTGAAGGAGACCGATAAATGCCTCGATCTTGGACTGATTACCTGTAAGCTCAACAATCAGGCTGTCCACATTGACATCGACGATCTTTGCCCGGAAAATATCTGCTACTGCGATCACTCCCTGACGTTTTTCCGGTGTTGACTTCACCTTGATCAGACAAAGCTCTCTGTAAACACTTTTTTCCGGTTTTAATTCCCGGATATCCCTGACATCGACCAGTTTCGCAAGCTGTTTTTCAATCTGGTCAAGGATTTCCTCGTCGCCCGAAGTTACAATCGTAATACGGCTATACCGCGGATCCGCTGTGACACCAGCCGTAATACTCTCGATATTATAGCCGCGCCTTGAGAATAAACCTGATATGCGGCTCAGCACGCCGGCATTGTTATCCGCCAAAACCTGAAATACTCTATTCTGCATAAAGCTACACTCCCTTAAAATGGATCATAAAATACAAATGACTGCATAAATAACCAAACTTTATTCTATCAATTCTGATATTAGTTGTCAACACATTTCGGCAAAGCAAGAGTCCCTGTCCTTGCCACTTCTACAATGCTGATCGACTTGAGCATATCAAGCATGACTTTGATCCGTTCCGGCATATCGCAGATCTGTATGATCATGTTGTTGTTTGACATGTCCACAATGTCCGCTTTCATGATCTCGCAGATTTCCATGATATCGCGGCGGGTGCCTCTGTTATATTTGACCTTGATCAACATGAGCTCCCTGCTGATACTATCCTTCTCGTCAAATGTTTTGACCTTGATGACATCAATCTTTTTGTTGAGCTGTTTTTCAATCTGCTCGATCGTCCGCTGGTTTCCAGAGCTTACGATCGTCATACAGGAAACCGCCGGATCGTCTGTCTCTCCCACTGCCAGACTGTCAATATTAAAACATCTTCTCGAAAACAGACCGGAAACCTTGCAGAGCACACCGGATCTGTTTTCCACTAATACGGAATATATTTTTTTCATATTTATCCTCCATTATTTCCCGTCATGCCGCCAAAACGGCACAAACAGTCCGTCTCCTATTTTACCAAATCCATAGGATCTACGAGACATTCCATGAGCATCGTGTTGTCCTCAGCCAGAAACTCCCTGATTTTTTCCTGCGCATGTGACATATTTTCCACCCGGATAAACGGAATATCGTACGCGGCTGCAAGTTTTTCAAGATTGGGCGTGCCATCCTTGATATCGACAACCGAATAATTGTCTTTGTAGGTATAGTGCTGGAATTCGCGCACCATGCCAAGGTAGTTATTCTTGATCACAATGATCTTTACCGGGATGTGGTGCTGCATGATCGTCGCAAGCTCCATCATGGACATCTGGAATGAACCGTCACCGCAGACTGCGACTACCTGTCTGCCCATATCACCGCGCTTTGCACCCATAGCTGCAGGGATCGAATAGCCCATCGTTCCCATTCCGCCGGATGTAAGAAAACGTCCGTTTTTCACGATATGATAATTGCAGCTCCAGATCTGGTTCTGTCCAACATCAGCAACATACACCGCGTCGTCTTTCATCTCATTGGAAAGCATTGTAATAAACGCTGCGGGATCGACATAGTCGGGATTCGGATTCCGCTTTTGAATCATTGTCTCACGGTAGCCTTCCAGTGTCGTGATCCACTCTTCATGTTCGCAGGTAAAATCCTCTTTCATGATATCCTCAAAGATATGTCTCGCATCACCGACAAGCGGGATCGAAGGACCAACATTTTTACCAATCTCTGCGGGATCGACATCGATATGGATCAGTACTTTATTTGTAGTGATCAGGTCAGGCTGGCTCACAGCCCTGTCGGCAACTCTTGCCCCGACCATGATCAGAAGATCCGATTCGTTCATGGCACGGTTTGCATATGCCTTGCCGTTGTTTCCAACCATTCCAAAATACATCGAATCTTCGGTGCGCATAACACCGATTCCCATCATCGTAGACACTACCGGAATCCGATATTGATCTGCAAACGCGCGCAGTTGGGGGACAGCCTCACTCAGATGAACACCGCCGCCAGCACAGATAATTGGTCTCTTTGCCTTCTCAAGCTCTTTCACAACCTTCTTAATCTGTACGGCGTTCCCCTTTACGGTCGGTTTGTAAGCACGGATATTTACAGTTTCGGGATATTTAAAATTCTTAACAGGAGCGTTCTGTATATCAATGGGAACATCGATCAGCACAGGTCCTTTTCTGCCGGTATTGGCAATATGGAATGCTTCCTTGAAAATGCGCGGGATATCGTCTACATTTTTGATCAGATAACTGTACTTGACAAACGATTCCACGGCGCCTGTGATATCCGCCTCCTGAAATACATCGCTGCCGATCAGCTCACTTTTTACCTGTCCTGAGATACATACCATAGGAATACTGTCAGCAAAGGCGGTCGCGATACCTGTGATCAGATTGGTAGCACCCGGTCCGCTTGTGACGGCACACACTCCCACGTTACCGGTGACTCGGGCTTCTCCGCTCGCTGCATGTGCAGCATTCTGCTCTGTTCTAACTAATATTGTCCTGATTGTTGAGTCGAGAATACTGTTATAAAATGGGCAGATCGCTACGCCGGGATAACCATATACCGTCGTAACACCCTCATTCTCGAGACATTTTACGATTGCGTCAGCACCGATCATGATGTTCACTCTTATCCTTTCAAATCTGATTTGCTATGTTTTTATAAAATAAATTCTTAATAACAAAAACATATATAATTATACATAAAATTGCAGATTAAGTAAACTATTATTTCAAATAAATTTTGAGGCTGATGCAGGGTTGTAAAAAGTAACCTAAACAGTAACAGTGTGGAAGTAGTGCGCAAAACATGACAAAAAAGTTGATTTTGCACATATAGTATGATAAAGTATAATAAGTTACTAAGAACGAATCATGCAAAGGAATTTCAAAAAATGAACAAATGTTTCAGCGATAAAAAGATGCTGCTGGCTGCTGCCCTGCTTGGTGCACTCAGCCTGTCCGGCTGTGGAAATACAAGCGAAGAGGAAAAAGCGCTCGCTGTTTTTTCTTCCTCCGTTGCTGATTTTAAGGATTATATACAAGAAGCAGATGAGCAAATTAACAGTCTCGATGTCAATAAAAAAGAATCCGCAGACGAACTTTTAGAAATATTGGACAGTATGGATACAGAGTTTGCAGAATTTGCCAGACTTTCCAGGGAACAGACCCCCGATCAGTACGAAAGTATTCCAGGATTGGCAGAGCAGGCCAGTGTGGATATGACGACTGCGGTGTCTTATTATCATACGGCGTATGAATCAGAAGAATTTGACCAGAATTACGCAGATGCAGCATATCAGCACTATATGAACTCTATGGAGGCAGTCAAGTGTATTGGTATGCTTCTCAAAGGAGAAAAAATTCCAGAAAATGATCATGTCACAGTTCAGGAGATTTCAAACGATGAGCATATTCTTGACAAATGGCTTTCAGGTGATAAGGACAGTGACGATGAAGAAAATGAGACGGCTTCCGAAGAATGAATTTCGGAAGCCGTCTTACTTTTTCTATAGATCCACTGTCTGGCAACTCTATTTGCTGCCTTTAAATTCACGAACTCTTTTGTCCGTATCCCTCTGGGACAGATAAGAAAAGATTAACAACACCAGATCCGATCCACCGTCATAAAGCATAGCAACACCAAGCAGGATCATTGAGATCTCATATGCTGTAAATGGATTGAATACCAGCAATAAACCAACCACAAGTGTAAGGATCGCAAACAACAGCGCAATCCACCATTTCGTGTTGCCGGTTTTTTTGATATCCAGTGTGTACTGAATGTCCATCAGACCATGCAGAACCACAATAATGCCCACAACAACCGGAATAATCGATAACACAATATGCGGCTGTGTGCAGATCCAGATACCAAGAAGAATCAGAACAATTCCCATCAACATACTGAATTTGTTGTAAAATCCAATCCTCTCCCCACGCAGAAAACCGACCAGCTGGATCAATCCCATCACGATCAGCGCACCGCCGAGCAGATAGCACAACATGACACCAAGAATGTGCGGCCATATTACCAGAACAAGCCCTATAACCACCATAATAACCGCATTGACAAAATAATTCTGTTTCATATCCTGTATGATTGATTTCATAGATGATCAATACCTCCTAAAATATTCCTATCAGAAGTATTGTAGCACACTTTGAGGAAAAAAACACCATAAATCTAAAAAACCCATTCATATAATATTGCAAACAGCTCTCTTGCATAGTATGTCGGCAAAAGCCACAATGCCGTATTTCCGGGGACGGCGCCATATTCCAGGCCAATACTGTCCGCGATCTTTCCAGCCCTGTATTCATGAAAATTGTTGGTAGCAATCGCAATCTTGTCATTAAGTCCCTGCTCCTTTATAATCTCATAGGAAAAAGCAAGGTTTTCCCGCGTTGTGGTAGATTGGTCTTCCTGATAAATCCGCTCTGGGGCGATTCCGTTATTGATCAGATAGAGATACATACACTGTGCCTCAGAAATTGTCTCGTCTGCACCCTGTCCTCCGGACACGATACAGGCCGATTCCGGATTGTCATTTAAATAGTTGATAGCTGCTCTTAGACGTTCCTCCAAGGTAATGCTTGGGCGCTCGCCATAGACTTTGCACCCAAGTACGATCACAGTAGCATTTTCAGAGGGTTTGTTACATGCCGCCCTGATCATCAGAAAAGTCATTACAACAATCAACACCAACGCTGCAGCCAGACCGACAGCGATGATACTCAAAATAATTTTGCCGGCTGTCTTCTGCCAGAAAAGCTGTATCCATCGGTGAATCCGTGGCATAAATAAAGCATACAGCACCAAAAAGACACAGACACAAAATCCGCTTAAATTCCCAATATTGAGGATACGCCTTGTCAGAAAGGGAACGATAAAACATGTACATCCAATTGCGCCGATCAAGAACAAGATCAGCCTGATCATCATATGAAACAGTTTCAACGGGTTCTCCTCCCTTATATATCCTGACTGAACAATTCCGTACCGCTGCTTGTCTTATATACAACATGGATAACGGAAGCGTCAACTTCTTCTTTCAGTACATTCCCGCTGGATACAAGCTGGTCTTTGAACTTGTCATACTGCTGCATCATCGATGCGTGTACTTCTTCTTTCTGCTCATCTGTCAGCTCTGCATTTTCTGCCCCGAGCGCCTCTTCCGAATAAATCAGGATCATCGTTAATGTGCCATTTTCAGCCGCTAATTCCATCGTTATGCCCTGTTCGCCGTATACATTGTTAAATGCCTTCACAAATGTAACCGCTTCCTCAGAATGAACCCACTCATCAACCGTCATACTCTCTGCGGAATCCGTTGGTTCACTGGCATCTGCAGCCCCTGCATTCGTCGCATCTGTAAATTCTGCATCTTCCGCAAAAGTAGTTCCGAGTTCTGAAAGATCAACCGTAAGCGTTTCCTTATCTTTTGATCCGCAGGCCGCCATCATAAACATCATCATTGTGACGGCTGTCATAAATAAACTTACATGCACCATTTTCTTCATTATTAAGCTCTCTTTTTAAGAATATTTTATTCATCTACTGATTTAATCAGTCTATCACTAAAATATGGGTGTGTCAACCATACCGCAGCTGTCCATCAGGAAGTAATGTCTGGAAGACCATGTGTTATCTTCCTGAAGCCTCAACTCTGTGATGACATAACCTAATGTATCCATATGTCCCAGGAAACCAGAAACATATGTTTTTAATAAAATAACCGGAGTTTCTCCATTCTCACCATTATCATAAGTAACAATATTACATCCGCTCAAGGCATCTCCCCGATAAATCTCACCGGCATGCTCCGGAATAGCTCTCTTAAATTCAGGATACAGGCCCTTTCGCTCATAGATCCCGTATAGCGGGTTCAGCATGATTGTCGCCACAGTCTGGCATCTTTTTTCTTCTCCAAGCTGTATCAGCAGACAATCCTCCTCCCCCTGCTGCATGGAATAAAAAGTGCGGATCGGAAAGCCGTTCTCCTCCGTGTAACCGTCGGGCAGGGGAATCTTTTCTCCGGTCTTGGTATCAGTGACGGTCAATGCATATCCGCCGTCTCCGCCACTGTAGCCTAAATCAATAAAATCGAGCATCTCTTCCACACCGTCCCCGTTTAGATCCACACTGTAGGGAAAAGATACATTCGGCATTGATCCATGGTGGGATGGAAACAGCGCTTCTAGCTGTTTTGCGTCTGCGGCTATTGTATAATCCATATTCTGTGTCGTGATCATATAAGGAGCTATGGATGCTGTGTCAGCGGCTTCTGAAACATCAAAAGGATCGGAATAGGGGATCCAGATGCCATCGGAACCGTAGGGCTGTACCATCTGCACGCTGACAGAACTTCCATCCTCATAAAATTCAAAGGTCACAGTACAAGTATTTTCATCGTTTTCAGACTTTGTTACCTGCGTTCCTACCTTGTTGGGATTATTCAGTATATTAAGCAGGTACACGGCTGCTGAGTCAGGCTCGAAAAGTTGATTGTACCCTTGGGAATCCCTGTTGTTTTTTGCATGATCATTCAGCGCTTCCCCGGCTCCATTATAGGAATAGTCCATCATCGTTCCTGTGATGCCATCAGGATAGGCCAGCCAAAACTCCTCGGCGGTACAAATATAGTCCATGTATTGCAACGTTTCCGAGGTAATGAAACAATTGTCATTTGTTGTCATAAAGGTAAGCTGCTCTCTCCAGACCGTGACATGCGGATCAGATACCCATGCATAGTACAAAATCTCTGCATAACGGTCTGTAACATTGATAATACGGTAATTGTCCGCCAATGTATCCTCATCATAATTTCCGCCCCACGGCCACGGACTCGACCATCCGAACGAGACATAATCTTTCTCACCGTCAAATCCCTGCTGCAACAGATCTCTGTTTACGAGATCCTGCTGCGCTTGTTCTGCGGCCAGTTTTACGATAGCAACACCATCGCGGTCACAGAACGCCTGCGCCCACTGTTCGATTGTGTTGTATGCAGTCTGGGCATTCTCCGAGGCATCCATCACGGATTGACAGGCAGCAAGATCTTTCTCGAGCTGCTGCATAGCCGATTCTGACTCTTGCAGAAGTTCCTGCAGCCTGGCTTTCAGAGCGGCTGATTCTTCCTGTGTCAGCTGCAGTTCGTTCACCTTTTCCAGCTGCCTTTGCGTTTTCATCTCTCCCATTGTCAGCTGCTTTTGCAGTTCTGACAGCGATACCTGTCTGTCCTGAAGCTCCCCGACAGTCATTGTCGCACCATTCGCCAGTTCCTGATTGATGGATTGTGACATTTCCTCTGCATCGTGCAATACTGTGGATATGCTGTTCTTGAAAAATATAGAACCGTCCTTAAGCGGAGCAACCATATTTCCCTTTTCATTGGCCTGGAGTATGTCTGAGGAGTTCTCCGCATCAAACAGCAGCAGTCCGCCATCCGTATAGGTAAACCGATACTGGTATTTTCCATCGTCTGTTACCATATGCAGATCATTTCCTGTCCAGTCATATCTTCCGAAGCATAAGTAGGAACTGGCCGGATCATAGAAAAAAGAAAATCGGCCGTCATTCTGAAGTGTCAGACCGGGAACCGTAAAATATTGAACCTGATCTGAAGGAAGCATCTCGTAGGAACCCGCAAAAAGGTTTTCTATATTAATGTCTTCTCCCTGTTCCGTTCCATTTTCTGTATTGTCCTTGTTCTCAGCAGTGTCCGTTTTCTTCTGCGTCATAAAACAAACAGGCACAATAATGCACGCCAGCACTGCTGCCACAAGCACCCAGAAAGCCGGTTTCTTATCATTCAGGACGTTTTTCACGCGCTCTTTCACGCTCACCTCGCCAAAGGCAACCGGACACGCCGCGATCATATGGCGGTTGGAAGCGCTGTTGAGCAGCGCCTGTGAGTACGCCTTTTTGCACGACGCGCCAAGCTGTCTGATGACTTTCTCGTCGCAGATCAGCTCAATATCCTTGCACAACATGAGATAGGCGAGCCATACGAAGGGGTTGAACCAATAGACAGACAAGAGCAGGAATCCCGCTGGTTTGATCAGGTAATCTCTCCTTTTCAGGTGTGTCATCTCATGCTGCACGACGTATGGCAGCTCTTCGTCGGCAATCCCATTTGGAATATAGATGCGCGGCTTGAGGATTCCGAATAAAAACGGGCTTTCGATCGCACTGCTCTTGTAAATCTTCTGGACAATACTCCTGCTGCCGCAGTCTAATGCAACATTGACTGGTATCGACATTCTGACGCGTCTTTTAAGCCGTATCCAACTTATGCACATATAGCCGAGCATCATTGCTATTCCGATGATCCATAGCTTTGTGCCAACCTGCACTGCTGCCTGTGTTCTGCTGATCTGTTTTGTGGCAGCGGGTGTAAATGTGTCCGGGACAGGCTGACTGACCAACGGTTCCATGTTCGCTATCTCTGGTGCTATATTCTCATTTGGTACTGCAGGAGGGTAGATTAATTCCTCCGCCGCGGGAGTACTCGGAATAAGGCTGAATATGGATTCCACCGTGAACGGGAACAGCAGACGGATTCCGACCAAAAGCCACAGAAAACTGCGCATGCTTTTCGGCGCTTTCCGCAATAAAAAACGGACGAAAAGAACAGCCAGAATCAGATAGCTTGCCGGGATACTCATCTGAACAATATTGATAAATAATTTTTCCATGTTCATCCTCCATAGATTACTCTTTGTAAGCATCGATGATTTGCTGAATTTCGTCAACCTCCTGCTTTGAGAGGTTCTTTTTTCGTGCGAACGCCGCGATGAAACTTGGCAGGGAGCCGGAAAAGGTCCGCTCGACGACTTCCGTGCTCTCTGCCGACTGCACTTCCTCCTTAGAGACAAGCGATGTCACGACTGCATCCTCGGATTTTAGTACACCGCGTTCGGACAACCGCCGGATCACGGTATACGTAGTCGATTTTTTCCATTCCAACCGCTCGCTGCATAAGCGTACTAATTCACTGCTTGTCACTGGTTCGTTCTCCCATAAAATCTCACAGAAACGGTATTCGCTCTCAAATATTTTTGGTGTTTCCATCTCAATCTCCGCCTTTCTTTTGTCAGGAATTACAAAACGGTCTAATGCATTAAACCTATTGCCAGTTTAACACATTAAACCAGTGCTGTCAACCTATATTTCCTTTCTCCGCTTAATGGTCAAGCAGACTTGCCCCGTCCAGTTACCAGTGTAAATAGCAACAGCAGGTTGCTTGCTTAAATTGATGTGGCAGATTATAATGAAAATATATGATTAATCAGGAGGAACCAATATGGAAATGCAAAATATACTGAAACAGCTGCGGGAAAATAATCATCTTACGCAGGAGCAAATGGCGGAGCGTCTGATGGTTACCAGACAAGCTGTCAGCCGTTGGGAAAATGGCGAGACACAGCCAAATACAGAGACATTAAAACTGTTATCGAGCGAATTTAATGTATCGATCAATACGCTTCTTGGCTCTCCGCGGCAGCTGATCTGCCAATGCTGCGGGATGCCTTTGAACGAAGATACGATCATCAGCCGGGAGAAGGACGGCAGTTATAATGAAGATTATTGCAAATGGTGTTATGACAAGGGTGAATTTGTCTATAAAACGAAAGAATCGTTACTCGATTATCTTGTTGAACAGATGCCTAATCCGGAAAATTTAAGTGCCGAAGACCGGCGCAGTCAATTTGATTCTTGTCTTTCACAGTTAAAGCACTGGAAATAATGTTTTTTAACAACCTCTATTGCAGAGTGCATTTAGAAAATGATCGCGGGCAGCTGCTCTTGCAGAACTGCCCGCTTTGATCTTGAGATAATGATCAAGTTATTTCTCACTATATTGATACTTCTTCAATTTTCTGCCAGAGATCAGGCAGATCAGACTTCCACTTACACCCAGTATGAACATCATCAGTGCCGCACCGGAACCCTTGCCTGTGCCAAAGAGTGTTTTTAGAATGGAGACGCCACCGTATGTGCTCATGATCGGTTCGCATACCTGATCTACCATATAACCGCCCCAAAATAATCCGATCGGAATCGTAAAAAACTGAAGTGCATTGCGGCATGCATAGACACGTCCCTGCAATTGCACTGGAATAGTCGTTCTAAGAATCACATCCAGGTTTGCACTCATAACCGGTACAAGCACCCATCCGATCATCTGTCCAATGCACCATAATGCAGGTTCCCTTGAAAATGCCAACAAAAAATTTTCCGTCCCAAGTGAAAACAGCATTGTCCGATAAATGACTTTCACCCTGTCCTTCGGTCTGGGCAAAACGGAAACAATCAAACTGCCGATCATCATGGCAGCACCGGAACAAGATGTAACAACTCCCAGAACAAATGAACCACCGTTCGGGTTCGGAAGCACATAACCAGGCAAAACGGCATCAAAAGCTGACGCTACCAGATTCACGCCTGACATAAATAAGATCAGTGTCATGATGAGCGGATGTTCTTTTAGAAACAAAAGCCCTTCTTTTGCAAGATTCCATACCTTTTCCCGCTTCTCACTCCTGTTTTCCGGGATCCTGATAAAAAATAGTAATGCCGCAAATGCCACAGCAAAGCTGCCAAGGTCAACCGCCACAACACCGTTAAGCCCTGCAAATGAATACACTGCTGTAGCGATCAACGGATTCAGTATGGAGATGAGCGATCTGGACAACGAGCGAAGCCCGCTTGTCGTCTGATAATATTTTTGAGGAATGACCAATGTCATGGCAACTTCGGAAGCAGGCTGTTGTACAGTATTCATGAATCCCGAAATCACATTTAACACATATAAATGCCATACTTCCAAACGGTTTGTCCTAAACAACATAAATACAATAACCGTACAAATTGCTGCAAACAGATCGCATCCAAGCATAGTCTTCTTTTTGTTCAACCGGTCTGTCAACGCTCCTGCAAAGATGCTCATCAAAACATATGGCACATAAGAACATATGGTGAGCGCCGCTGTATTCAACGAAGAACCTGTCTTCTCGTACAGCCATAATGTCAGCGCAAAAGTTGTAATACTACTGCCGAGCTGAGATACACTCTGGGTACTCCAGAGAATCAAAAAATCTCTCAGCCCAGACAAATCTTTCTTCTTAATCGTTTGCATTTCTTTGCTCCTATTCGTGTGAAATATTTTGTAATAAGAAGCAAAGTCCGAGGAGATCAGCACAAAGCTGTTCCTCCATGCAGTCTCCTCAGACTCTGCATGGAGCGATTGCAATACAAAGTTTCATTGTTTTTCCTTTCGTATTTTTACAAATTTATTTCATTATAAACGATTCCTTCTATCGTGGCAAACAGCTTTTTAATGCAGCACCTTTTTCGCAAAAATATTGGCTGCTGTAGAAAAGACAATTCCTTCCGCCACCAAACGCACTGTCATTACGGATAAAAGCCTGTATAATGTCGCTACTGTTGACATATGATGCAGGGCGCAAATATATCCTGCGGCCAGCCAGACACTGGTGAGTGTCAGTCCATAGATACTTTTATGGATTCGATATCCCCGAAAAATCAGTATGTTTGACAGTATAAAAATGCAAATCTGTATGACTGCCATCATTACAAGCCCCTTTTCCAGATAAGGCCCTGTTTCGTTCAACGGTATTCCAAACGGTCCCATTTCCGCCCTTTCACGCCTGGTCTTTCTAAGGTGCTGGTAAAAAAGGTGCTTTGCGATCTGGCACAGCCATACAGATACCTTGCAGCTGTTGTCAAAACGATCCAGTGACAGAAAAGCCTGCAGAAAGGTTTCCTGCGTCAACTCCTCTGCCAGCTGCGCGTCATGGCACAGAGAAAGCAGGAAATGATATACAATTTTCGAGTATTCTCTGTAGAGTTCGTCCATGCAGGCCTCCTCTCTGGTGCGTGTAAAAAAATAAATACGCATTATTACAATCGTTCGCGCTATTTTCTGATGCCTATATATCCATTTTATAGACGATTCGTTACAATTTTTCTAATATTACTTGTCTATTTCTCTGATTGCACAGTGCAAAAAGTCTCGCCGCAGCCCACTATTAAAAGCTACTTCTTAACTATTTATCATCATAACAAATCGTATCTTCTGTATATTTTCGCTCCATCTCATGTTTCAGCTTTCTGTTTGCAACAGTCTCAAAAATAATTGAGAAGTCATAGTCCGCCGGATATAGTTTTTCTGCTGCCACATGAAGCTTTACCCGCTTGTGGTTGATCCAGATTTTTTTATCTGGAAGCTGCACCCGCAGAACGCCTTTTTCATTGACCGGTTCGCACACAATGCCGATTTTTTTGTCAGGATATACCATCACACTGTCTCCGCGCCTGTATTTTGTGCTGAGGTCTTTCTTAGGGCTGGTCTTTTTCGCCTTGGATATCTTATGGGTACTCTGCTTTGTAATGGTTGTGTCTTCCTTCTGAAATCTGTAATCACCGACGGCCTCCTCGCCATATGCTGCCCGAATTGCCGTTTTTAGCATTTCGTTCGGCATACCGAGTCTGTCTGCGATATAAAAGGCGCAGCTCTCTCCTGCTTCCCCGATTACCATCTGATACGTCGGCCGCAGTGTTTCTTTATCGAACGTCATTCTCGCATTGACGACATCCTGTGTTCGTTCCGCGTACTCTTTTACTTCAGGATAATGGGTCGTGACAAGGAACAGACATTCACTTTTCCGAAGTTCTTCCAATATAGCGACCGCAATCCCCATACCTTCTGCGGGATCTGTGCCAGAGCCCATCTCGTCCATGATCACAAGACTGTCCCGATTCACCTCGCGCAATACCTCCAGCACATTTTTGATATGCGCCGAGAATGTCGAGAGATTTTCTGCGATATCCTGTCCATCTCCGATGTCGCAGAGATATCTGCTGTTCATGCAGATATCTGCGGCTGTGCAGGTGACATGGAGTCCGCACTGCGCCATGATACAGCTGAGCATAACAGTCTTGATCGCCACAGTCTTTCCGCCTGTATTAGGACCGGTTATGATAACTCCTCTCGCCTGTTTACCAAGCTCAAACTGCAGAGGTACATTTACATTCTTGTCCATCAGCGGGTGCCTTGCGTCCGTTAGGACAATCCGGCGTTCTGTGTTGATCGATGGTTCCACAGCATCCATGTCTAAGCTGAGTTTGCCTTTTGAAAAGATGAAATCCAGTTTTTCAATCAATCGGATATTTTCGTTCATCACAGGAACAGTATCTGCAACCATTGCTGTCAGTGTATACAAAATGCGGTATACCTCGTTCTCCTCGCTGATCCGAAGCAGCTGCAGTTCTTCGTAGTACTTTGCGACGCTCACAGGCTCAATAAAAAATGTATTTCCAGTGGCGGATTTGTCGATCACGCTTCCTGATATTTTGAACTTATATTCCTTTTTCACCGGAACACAAATTCTGCCGTTTCGCGTCGTGCAATAGCTGTCCGCCATACATTCTTTGTTAGAGCGCATAACCTGTTCTGCTTTCTGCTTCATCTGTTCCTCGCATCGTATGAGATCACCTCTGATCTGTTTGAGTTCTTTGGATGCATAGTCATCCACTGCGCCGTTTCGAATCTGGCTGCTGATCTCCTCTCTAAGCATTTCCACTGCGTCTAAATTCTCCTCATAATAGGCGAGCGGATTGTTGTACATCGTTCCCCTGCCCAGATAATCTTTCAGGCGTCGTACAGCGACCAGAACCTTTTCCACACGCTCTAGTTGATATGGTGTCAGACAGTCGCCTTTTTCTGCGATCATAAGGATTTCTTTTGCCTCCGCGACATTCTGTAACGGCGGAGTGCCTAGCTTTTCGATTAATTTTCTGCTGTTTGTGGTGTCTTTGAGCTGTTTTCCAAGCTCACTCTCTGACAGATAACAAGTCACGGATTCAATTGTTTCCTTTGCCTTATCTGTGACTGCCAGATTCTTCCACAGTTCCTTTATTTTATCCAATTCTATTTGTTTGTCGATATTCATTTTTTGTCCTTTCTTCATCATGATCCCTTTTCGCATGATTCTTTTCCAATACAATACAATATGACCTGCCTTACAACGCAAAAAAACCATAGCTGCCCCAGAGCAATACCATGGTCTTTGTATCCATATTGGATCGTAACGATGTGCAATGCAAACACCGATCCATAAGAAATCGTTACATTCGATTCTTTATACGCAAAAAACATGACCATACAGCCATGTTCTTATGATTCAAAAATCTATACCATAATACGAAAGCAGTTGTAAGGCGAAAACGTTGACAGCGCATACTGTCAACAAACGGGCAGACTTCCAGCCTGAAATAATTTGCTAAAAATCACCCTTTGCAATATTTAATTTGCAAATTTCTCCATTACAACCACCGTTAACATGCAAAATCCTCCTAAAAAATAATTTGATATGTAACGCAACACAGTTGAATCTGTGTATTGCTATATTGTCTATCATACGTGCAAAACTGATGGTTGTCAAGTACCAAAATCCTTGAAACAGTCAGATGTCTATGATAAAATAAATAGCAACAAAAATTTATAGCAAAGGAGCAAAGTATTATGAGCAAACAACCGCATTTTCCTTTTGACCTGACAGGTTACACCTGTTTCTCCATCATCAACTGCCCCATGGAACAGGCGATTCAGCTTTTAAACGAGTATCCCGATCTCTGCGCTGCCAAGGACAGGATTCCCTTTTCCTTTCAGATCGCCGCCTTGCCGGAGGAGCCAAAGTGGACGCTTCTGCGCTGGCCTCATCCAGGAAGATTTTATGATCTGATGAACCTGACCATATGGCTGATGGGGTACCGCGCTGGTCTTGGCGGGGAGAACCCCATCTTTGCTGCTCTTCCGCCAGCAGAACGTGCCGTGGAAGGACCGCTTCTAGCCCGCCCCGACTATGACAACCGATTCGGTGATTCCATGCTGGGTTTCTGGCAGAACTGGAGCTTTGATTACAAAATACCAGGCGAGAACTTGCGCTGGATCGGGGATGATGTGTTCCCTCAAGAGTATTTCTTCTACGGCCGCGGCTATTCCTCCACTGGCTTTCAGCTGGAGTGGCTGAAACATCCGGAACGAATCACGGACTGGACAGAGTGTTTGGTTTCTATGGAAAAATGAGGAATCAAGGACTTCTGATACCTACATGCAGGGCAGCTGTCCATTGCGGATTGCTGCCCGTATTATCTTTCCACAGATCTCTTTGGCCTGCATACACTATATTCTCACAACTGTAGTACAGTATCAAATCTGTCGAGCACTTCCTTACTCCTGTCATGCGTGATCACAATAACGATCTTATCCCTGATGCCAAAAATCATATTAAATATTTCGTTTGCTGTATCGGCATCCAGATTGCTTGTCGGCTCGTCAAATACAAGGACATCATAGTTATGGAGCAGAAACCGGGCAATATCAATTCTCTGTTTTTCTCCAAAGGACACCTCCCCGGAATCCGAAACATCAATTTTTTTGGAGACAAGGTCACTGTCAAGTTTGAGATTCTGACAGATCCTGTCCACATTCGTACTTGGTACTTCCTCTCTATACAGTACGATATTATCTCTGACAGAGCCGTCAATCAGAAATTCATTCCGCTGGATATAACCGATTTTATCGTAGATACTGTCAGAATCGATTGCCTTGATATTCTGTCTGTTGATCGTGACATCTCCTTCATACTCGTTTTCCGTCAGATATTTCATCAGCAGCCGCACTAAGGTCGATTTCCCTTTTCCTGATTCCCCGACAATGGCATATTTCCTGCCTGCCTCAAAGGTCATATTAAAATCATGAAAGATCTCTTTATTGCCAAACTGCAGATTCAGGCCGTGAAAAGCAATCTCTTGCACTTTGCCTGCAATCTCCCGCTTTGTTTTTTCCGCTATGGTCTGTTCTATGTCGATCCGCTGGATGATCTCACCCGCTGTTCCCATCAGGTTCTTATCCTGTACAAAAAGCTGCAGTGGAGAAAATACGCCATTTAACAGCTGAACCGCAGAAATCAGAAGTCCCACTGTCATACCACCGTTAAGGACAAACCATATTCCGACCGCCATACACGAGAGCTGGGAAAGCATTCCGATAAACATCCCGATATCATTGGAAGCCACTTTGGCAAAGAGATAACTTTTCCTCGATTTTTCATATGCATGGTCATTGGCATCTAACTTTCCGCCAAAAAGCTTTCCCAGTCCCAACAGCTTTACCTGTTCAAAGCCCTTTAGATCATTTTCGAGGACAGCCATGTATGCGCTGTTATGTTGTGTGTACTCCACCGTCTTTTTTGCCATGACTGCTCCCGGAATCTGGGAAAGAAAAACCGTTAAGCACGAGAGCGCGACAAACGATAAGCCGAGCTTCCAATTGATGATAAATATGGATAACAGACTGACTGCTGCCGTTAAAATATTAGAGATGATGCTGCATTTTGGCATCAGGTAATTATCCACCACGAGATCGATATCCTTTGAATACAGGCTCAGGTAATGTCCGTTTTTTTCCGATAAAAAGTCATAGAGCTCCTTATTGTAAAGCGCCTTGTAGAGGTTTGTCTTCAGGTAACGCACAATCTTATTGACATAGACAATCTTGGCGTAATCATACAAAAATGAGGCGACCAGCCCGCACACTGCGGTACCGATACACAGCAGCATTGTTGTTGGAAGCGAATCGGACGGATTGATCACCACATCGACCACCCGCCCAAGGCAAAATGAAAATATCGCCATGAAACACGCGGAAACCAATCCGAAAAACGCTGTTAAAAGGTAAACTCCCCTGTATCTTTTTTCTGCTTTTGCCATCTTATAATTCCTCCATACAACAAGATCGTTTCTTTATAGTTCCTTATCATAAGAATGATCATAAGAAAAATAACCACCAATGTAAATGGCTTTTCATCAAGTGGTTTGTTTTGGGGAATAAGAGGTTCTATTTAGGCAGTCAAAGCAGGTTGAATAAATCAAGCTGCCCGTTCTTCCACGATTTCTGAACAGCGTCCTTGACAATATCATCCTCACGCTGATTTCCGATCAAAAAGGGAGATAACGGATCATGATTTCTCCTATTGGAAATAACCGTAGCCCGGTCGTAATTGGCATAACAGTAAAGACATCCATGTCCGCATGTGTTATATGCACCGATATCGGCTCCGAGCAGACAGGCGCATTCTGCGCGCGCCATTTTCTTCTGCGGAACCTTTAGATTGCAGCCTAACGCTTTTTCCAGCACAGCCTTTGACATACAGCCGTCGGCGTCTACATTCTCCCTAACGAGCGCACGATTCTCACAACACAGATGAATCTGCAGTCCATACGCTCTGGCAGTCTCTGAAAAGGCCGCAATAAGCTGTTCCTGTTCCTCATGCGTGACACTGCGTATTCCGCGGAAATTTTTCTTCGTCTTTTCGTACAGATCAATAAAGCTGACGACACACTGGCTGGTATACTTCGAAAGTATTTGTGCCATAGCGGAAAATTGTTCGATGTGATAGGCAGCCGAATACTTTTCTGTGATGAAAATCGGATCATACCGCCAGCTGGTCCGCTGCTTTCCTGCCAGATCAGATATTTTCCGGAAAGAATCAATCGCCTGCTCCCTGGGCGGAACGAACGGTTCAATGTCTGTCTCGTAAGGTGTGATCGTCACAAACCAGAACGTGTCAAAAGTTGACAGCAGTGTTACGAATGAAGCGGTATCATTCAGCATCGGTTGTGGATTCTTCGTGCAAAAGACTATCATATCAACCACTTCCGGGTTCAGCAGATACCTTGTAACATGTGACGGATAATAAGGATTTCGCACCAGCACAAAACCCGCTCTGACACGGTTATAAAACCATTCACTGTAATATGCAGGGATATCTGTCCTGCTTCCTGTATTTAGTATCATATCACATATCTCCTTCAAATTGAATATACACGGTAAACGCAAGCTTTATGAACAAATTGTGAACAGATAGATTGCTGCTTGTTTTTGTACTATTTCAACAAAAATCAAGGCATTATTGTCGATAATAGAGCTATACGTCTACCATGCAGATATTCCCACGATCTGTAACAAAATGGCTGATGGAGCATCTCAACAAATGATCTTCTGGCTGTTATAAAGGCTTCTGTAAAAGAGAAACACTGTTACTTGAATATTTTCACACTGTCGCCAGTTTCACCGATAAAAGCGATGTAGCCGTCTGGAGGAAGGTTGATGGTACTCGCTGCGTCCTTGACGTGAGTGCTGTACAGCAGCTCACGGAACTTGTTGTAAACGAGTACAGCAGAGTTGTCAGGACGTTCGACAGCGATACTCTTTCCGCTCATATCTTCCCCGATACGATACCATGCGGCTTCACTGCTGTGAAGGGGAATTTCGGAGATATCAGCAGTAAACATTGGGAGGCTGTCCACGCTGCGGCAGCGCGCCCCGTCGCTCAAATCAAGGGAGGCTGCCGATGTTCCATCCGCATAGGTTTGCTGGGTGATCTCTATGTCAAACAAATCTCTGTTTGCACTGCTCGGTATGGAGGTGAAGAAAACAGCATGATCTTCATCGGTCAATTTTTCCGCTCTTGCCCCTACGCTGTTTTTTACCAGAATATAACCGGGGAATTCCTCATCTGTCACGACCCGGTAAAACGGACTTTCATAGTCTTGAGAGGTCCATTTTTCGTTATATATGACGAAAAATGTCTGCGAAAGCTCGTCCCAGCTTTTCTGTACACTGTCGGATATGGGGTTTTCTTCCATTTTTTCCCCTGTGTACATACTGTCTGCCGCATTTCCAAGCCCCCGGTATATTCCAAGCCCCGGGTATACGGTCAACATATCCGTTCTGATGTAGATTCCGCCGTCTTTTTCCTCGAAATAAACAATCTCTCTGTCTGAAGTCATCTTGCCGCTGTCATTTACCCTGACAAAGCCTCCGTCCTCGGTATATCTGTATCTTCCGGACGATGAGTTGTCAGTGCCCAAGTCCTCCTTGTACATAGTGGTATCGTCAAATGTGATTCTGCATATTCCGTCGCTGTATAATCCGCCGATGCAGTATAAACCCTCATATTTTTTATATTGGTCGGGGATAATGTCCATTATTTCCGGCTCGGGAGGAGTCAGATCGCTTACCGCCTTTCCTCGTTCTTCAAGCACCACGTCCATCAGAGCAAACGCCATCAGTCCGGCATATTGGCTGCCGCTGTCATTTCCGGCAGTCAGTACCGCAGTGCTGATCTGTTCGTCAGGGGCAACAAGGAGGAACGAGTGCATATGCGGCACGTCTCCGCCCTTGCCCATGACCTTTATGTTTTCTTTTTCGTACTTGACCTGTTCCACAAAGTCCCAACCCAGACCGTAGCTCTCGTATTTTGTGTCATCGTTCCAACGGGCGGACATCTGTGTTTTGGCATCATCGGAAAGAAGCACATCATTTCCCGTAAAAAAAGCACTGCCAAAATTTGCCACGTCAGGAGCGGTGGCATAAATGCCGCCCGCACCTGCCGCCATTTCATAGGGGTATTCGATTGGCAGCGAACCGCGGTAGAGAGATACCTGTGTGCCGCCCGTATCGCCCGTATACAGGCTCCAGGCCGTTCCCGTATGGTCTGCGCCTATCTTTGAGGAGATGTTATTTTTTACATAATCCGTAAAGCTCATACCGCTGACATTTTCTACGATATGCTCCATAAGCTCAAAGCCCATATTATTATAGCAGGCATATTCCCCAGGAGCGGATTTGAAACGCTGTCTCGACACGATATCAAATGTATTGTCATGAACGAAGCTGTCAACATCATCATAAAGATAATGGTTTGTCATTAGACCCATGGATATGCCCGATGTATGATTCATAAGCATACGCACGGTGATGTCCTTGTACCGCTCATCGTTCATCCTGAAATCGGGCAGATACTTTGTGATAGGGGCGTCAAGTTCGACCTTTCCCTCGTCAACAAGCTGCATAACCGCCAAGGCGGAATACATCTTGCTCACAGACGCAATGCAATAGATCCTATCCTGCGAAGCAGTTGTTTCGGCTGTATGTTCTGATTGTACAGATTCAGCATTCACCGCATTTCCAACAGATGCGTATATGGTTCCCGCCATACACAAGGCGGATATTGCCGCAATCATCTTTTTCTTCATCATGATTCACCTCCACTTTCATTCCGTCATAAGCTCGGTCACGGATATTTTTCTGATACTGCCTGCACTGATGTAGGTGATAATCAGGCAGAATAATACAAGCGCTGCCGTCGTACCGATTATCAGCGGCAGGCTTTCGGGAATCTGTACACCGAACGCCGCCATCCAAAATGCACGCTGTACCCATATTGACAACACCGCAGCGATGCAGGAGGAAATGATTGTTACAGGGAGAATCCGCAGGGTGAGCTGTATCATAAGATCCCTTGACGTATAGCCCATACTTTTCATGATACCAAATTCCCTGCGCTGTCTTTTTACGGCAGATACGGCTATGATGCCCAATATTACCGCTACCACAACAGCAATGAATATCACGGCGCAGAACGAGAATGTCTTTGTAACCGCGGCTATGGATTTCATTTGGGATTTCAAAAAATCCTTCATGGAGGATATCTCCTTTATCACGAAACGGCTGCTGTTTCCGCTGATGACGGTGTCGCCTATTCTGATCGCATAGTCAATGTCGGTAACGCCGTATTGCGAGATCAGCACCGCCATTTTCTCGTCCGCTTTCGCCCTGATACGTTCCTCAAGACTTCCCTGTGCAGACTGTGCATACGCCGTGTCCTTTGCGCTCGCACCGTACAGAGCGGTGAGCTTATCCGTAAAGGCAGGGCGGTCCTCCTCGTTTTTGAGCGTGATCTCCACTGCGTTCGGGCGGTCGTTTGGGCGAATGCGCCGGTAACCGTCCTCGGTCATGTAGACGCTGATGCCGTTGTTGTTCATGGCGGTTACAATGCCTGTTATGATATAGCTTTTTTCACAGACATCGCCCTTGATGATGATACTGTCGCCTATGTGCCGGTTTTCTGTCTTCTCTCTCCTTGCGGAGATCATGATTTCATTGTCGTACTCGGGGAAACGTCCCGTTTTCAGGCGAATATTATCCGTGAGGGAAAAATCGGCGTAAGAAAAGACAGCCGCACTCTGATTGCAGCCTTTTATTTCCACATAATCTCCCATTGCGCGGGTCAGAAGAACCTTTTCCACTTCGGGGAACTTACGGATCTCATCACAAAATTTTTCTCCGCTCACTCCGTTCATCATAATGATGTTTATGTCGGGAGTCTCCATTCCCAAAACTCCTATCAGTCCGTTATAACCGCTCTTGAAAAAGTCAAAGAGGTACACACTGAACATGATGGCAACGCCTGCGGCAATTATACAGATACCCGTACCGATATTCGAGTGGAGATCGTTACCTATGCCCTTGAAGGCAAGTCGAATATTGATACTGTGTTTCATTTTTTCAAGCGGAAGTATATTTTTCCCGAAATGGTGGGTCTTTATGCCCTTGCGAAACGCCACGACGGGAGGGAGCTTTTTCACTCTTGTCGCCCTTGACAGCGCAAAGAGCGTGACGAGCGCTATGATCGCTATTACCACGATAAGAATGCGGAGAATATTCACATCCGTATGCACGTCACGGTTCATCATTCCCCTTGTGAGCGTATCCATAACCGGGGAAAAGGCCGCCGCCGTTATGCCGCCGATGATCGCGCCGATGCCCCCTGTAAGGATATATTCGCAGATGTAGGAAAGGGAAAGCTCACGACTCGTATACCCCAATGCTTCCAGCACGCCAATCTGCACCATCTGTTCCTCCATGTCCTTTGAGACTTTGTGAAGGATAAGGAAGAGTGCGGATATCATGGTGACAATGGAAAGAAATACGCTCATATACAGAAAAACAGCAAGATAAGTGGTTTCTACCATTTTCTCCGCATCTTTATCAAGTGGCATTACTGCACTTAAAACATTCTCATTTGACTTTGCGGCACATTTTTCATAGTATTCCTCATAGGAGAATTTCTTTTCCGTGTCAAATGCTATCATGCGGTATTCCTCATAGACAGCGGACAACAGCACCATATCATCCTCTGAAATGATACATTTTAACATACTGCTGGAATTATATAACCCCGTGTTGTAAAAACCGGCTATGGTGAATGGGTAATCTCTGCCGCCTGAGACCAAAGTAAATGTTTCCCCCGGGGCATAGCCGACTGTGATCTCAAAATATTGAGGCAGCCATACAGGGTGAGACAGCTTTTCGATCTCATCATCGGGAATGGCATTCAGTTTCTGGAAATTTTCCATCTTCCGCTCTGTGTTTTCGTCCGCAAAGATTATATTATAGGCGATACTTTCACCCTGCTTTGATAGTGCCGATGCACCAGCACCGTAAAGTACACTGCTTTCCCGGACATCGGTCACATGGTATTCCTCTTCCAGAATATCTCGATAGATATCGCGGTATTTATCAGTCTGAAACAACAATATAAAATCAGCGGAGCCTGTCTCCTCAAATGCGCGGTCAAATGCGCTGTCAATCTGCGTAATGCTGACAGCAAAGGTCGCCATGAGAAATGCTGTAACAAGGGTGAGAAAGACAATTGCAGCCGCCTCACGCTTATTTCGCTTCAAATTAAACAAGGATAATCTGAATATCTTCATAAGTCACCATCCCATCTCATCAAGGAATACTGTCAGCTTTTCACGGCGCTCCTTAAAATCGTCCCCGCCGTATTTCGCCATTCTGTGTTCGCCGACAACTTTGCCATCACGCAGATAGATGACCCGTGTTCCACGCAGTGCGGTCTTGATATCGTGCGTTACCATAACGATACTCTGACCGTTCTCGTGTACCCCGGTGAAAATGTCAAGAACGTCCCTGCCCGATGCAGAGTTGAGCGAACCGGTAGGCTCGTCCGCAAAAAGTATTTTCGGCTCGTTGATCACAGCGCGCACGATTCCGACACGCTGTGCTTCGCCACCGGAAAGCTGGTTTGGATATTTCTTCTGCATTTCCTCATCCAGCCCGACTTTTGCAAGCAGTTCCTTCACCCTTTTGATCAGCCCGGGGGAGTTTTTCTGTACGGCAAATGCGCCCGTCAGCACATTGTCAAGAACATTCTGATTTTCAAGCAGATAGATGTTCTGAAAAACGAATCCGCAGTTTTTTCTCCGAAACACCGCAAGCTGATCGTTCGAATAGTCCTGAATCTCGGTGTCACCGAAGAATACCTTTCCCAAAGTGGGCTTATCCATTCCCGAAAGCGCATAAAGCAGGGTGGACTTGCCCGAACCCGAAGCGCCCATGATGACGGTAAAATCACCTTCCATAATCTCCAGATCGAGGTTTTTGATAACGTGCTGCTGTACAGCGCCGTTTGAAAAAGACTTGCATAGTTTTTCCGTATGCAAAATAGGGATCATATATAACACTACCTTTCTCATCATGATTTTAATACATGATTATTGTATCTTATGATCGTATTATACAGGATCCCGTTCCTGATTTCCTTGTCAAAATCTTGTCAAATTCTTGTCTTTTTCTTAACTGAGCGGGATAAGCAGCGTTACGCACAGCCCGTTTTCACTCCTGACAGACAGCTCTCCGCCCATTTTATCCATGAGTATCCTTGCGATATACAGGCCTAAACCGCTGCCTTCCTTGTCGCCATGCTGCTTTCCGCGATAGAATTTGTTGGTGATAAGCGCGATCTCTTCTTTGGGAACGCCTGGGCCGCTGTCTCTGACCGACACCTCAAGAAAGCTCTCATCAAGACAGAAAGAAATGTCTATGGAAGTCCCTGCGTATTTGTAAGAATTAAATAGGATATTGCCAAGAACCTGCGACAAACGCAGCTTGTCAATATGCACAATGACCTGCGGTATTTCGGATATACGCACAAGCCCTCTGTCATCGTATTCGGATACGATCTCTGCGATAACAGCGGAATTTTCGTCCGAGCATTTTACCCTGAACTCGCCTAAATCCTCCAACGTTGAAGAAAACAGGTCGTTGACAAGCACAGCGATCTCATCGGCTCTTTTATAGATGTTGTTCATCTTCACAGTCATATCTTCCGTGACGGTTATTTCCTGCCCCTCATTCTGGGAGAATACCGCCGCCATCAGCTCAGAAGTAAGTTTAATCCCTGTCACAGGCGTTTTCAGGTCGTGAGAAAGCGATGCAATCAGCTCACGCTCTTTTTTCTGCAGGACAAGCTCTCTTGCTCTGGACGCTTTCAGCTCCTCCCGCATGATATCAAAGCTCTCCGAAAAAGCGCCGAACAGATTGCCCTGATCCATTTCAAGAGGCCGGTCAAGGTCGCCTGCCGCCACATAAGATGCAAAATCTTTCATCTTCGCAAATGGACGTATGACCGTTTTGCAGATATACGCCCCGAAAGCAGCAGCCGCACCGATCAGGAGAAAACTGCATACACAGTAAGCAGCGATGCTATCTGTACGCAGACGGTCGAAATACTTCCCGCTGTCTGTAAGTACGACACTGCCTGTTATCTGATTCTTTTCTATGATATAAGTATAGGGATAACGCCGCTTCATTGCCGTCTCAATGGTGATCGCTTCCGAACGGTCAGAACGGTGATCGTAAATAACATTCCCGTTTCTGTCAAGGATTACATATTCCCGTTCCGGCGCTGTGTTTTCAGGCGGCATATCACCTGGAACTATCTTATGCGCAATCTCATTGAGCAAAAGCACATCCTCATTATTTTGTGAAAAATCATCTGTGCCAGTGAGCTTCACAACAGCAAACAGCCCCGCAGCAAGCAGCAGTACAAAAAGTACCATAAATTTGCAATATTGCTTCATAGTACTATCTCTTCCATCATATACCCCACACCCCATACGGTTTTTATGAGCTGCGGTTCTGTGGGGTCGGCTTCGATCTTTTCACGCAGATGCCGGATATGTACGGCGATCGTACCTTCGTTGATATATTCATCCCCCCACACATCTCTGAGCAGATCGTCCTTTGAAACGACCTTACCCCTGTTTGTGTAAAGATAATATAGCAGCTTGTATTCCATTGTTTTGAGAGTGATCTTTTTGCCGTCTGCAATGATCTTGTGAATATTTGTGTTAAGGTACACTTCACCTGTCAGTTTCACAAGACCGTCCTCATTCTGCTCAAAATTTCGGACAGCGTGCGTATTATTTCTTGTCCTGTCGTATCTGAAAACGGCAGCTTTCACCTTGGCAAGCAGAACGCTGAGCGTATAGGGCTTTTTGATATAATCATCGCCGCCTATGTTCAGAGCGACCAGCACATCATCGTCGCTTGTCCGGGCACTGATGAAGAAGATCGGCAGGTCATAGTTTTCCCGTATCTTCCTGCAAAGCTCGAAGCCTGATCTTTCGCCGAGATTGATATCAAGCAGGAGCAATGAAACATCATGTTTTTCAAGAAAAGCTACCGCATCCGCATAGCTTGTTACATAGGAAGTCTTTACGCCGAACATATTGAAATATTCGGAAGTAGCCGTAGCTATCATTTCATCATCATCTATCATTAGGACTTTATAGCTTTCCAAATCCATAACTCATCCCGCCCACTTATCATATTTGTTATACTAATAAAAGTTCGGCATTGGCGAGTCAGGGTATGCTCCACGCATATTGAGCACATATGGCCATTTCCCGGTATCTTCTATGATAAAACCGTAAACCACTCCCATGTGGCGGTGCCAATGCCGGAACTGCCCCAGTATCAGACGGAATCTGCTCATGTCACAGTTTTTTGGATTCTCACAGAGCATTGTGTCCTCAAGCGCTGTGATATAAGTTTGTATTTTTGCCCGTATCTGATCAAAATAACTCTCCAGCTGACTTCTTGTCAGACTCTCATCTTCTTCTGGAATGACATTCAGGTCTGCCAGGGTTTCAGTGTGAAATTCCGGATTGGTGTAGTCCGCATCGCAGGGATTGATATACCATCTGTCCATAGAATACAGCATATGATATAGGTATTTCCACATTGGAATCCCGTCATAGCGCTTATCCCACAGTTCATCAGGGATACATTTCATCAGATTTTCTGTCTCCCACAAGGCCCGCTCTGTCAGGTATCGGATATCATCACTTAACATTTGCTTAACCTCCATAGACAATATTCAAAAAAAGTTCGGGTGACCTAATAGCCTCCTCTAACAAATGCCGCCTTGACAACCCTACAAAAACCGCAGCCGCTCTCGCCTGACAATTGATCGATTTCTGCGGGTTAAATTCAATATCAGAAAAACTGTCATACTTGATGATTTCGCTTGCCAGTTCCTGGTTTTGCATCAAGGCACTACTATAGAGCCAGTTATAAAAATAGTCTTTGGGCTCCAGGGGAAATTTAAGTTCAAAATATTGGAATGCAATCAATTTCCCGCTTTCGTGCAATCGTGTGTCCTTTTTAGCTTCTCTGGAAGTTTTGTCCAGCAGATCAACATAAGGACCGCCTCCCTCAAAAACTTTGCTGCTCTGAAAAGCACATTCCACAGAACAATTCTGCTGCGGTGTCTTGAAATTCAAATTAAATGCACTCAAAGCTACGCCAAGTTCAGACTTGCTCTTGGAGGAAATCTCAAGGACAGCATGATCAGGATCGGATTTGTTGTATTGCTTATGTAAGCTTTCAATTGATTTTTGTTTCTGTGATGTTGAAAAACCGGAAAAGTATTGAAAACTCACATCAATCACACGAAAAAACGGAGCATCTGTCTGCGATTGGTAAATTGGCCTTACTGCCATATAAATTCTCTCTCCTCTTTATTCAAATATCATTTTGCACATTAAGCCAAAACGATGGATGCTCTGGCTCTACTGTCCCCCAGAGATATACCCGGTTAAAGTCGAAAAAGAACGTATAATCATTCTCTTCTCTTGGTTTAAAGGGATGATCCTTTTGATAGGTTTCCTCCATCTCAGGCGGTGCATCGTCAAGTTTCTCAAAGTTAAAATACTCTGCCACCTGCAAGACTAATTCCATAGGCTTTCCCTCATAAGAAGCAGGGCGTTCCTTTCCATAGTTTGCTGACCAGACAGCTTCTCCTGCTATGATGATAGGCGTTTTCTTATTCTTTTTTCTACTGGCTTTCCAGTCAATTCTCTGGTATACTACTTTCTCCTGATACTCCTCCCTTAACACACCATCTGCGGTATCAAAAAAGATAGCTCTGAACAAGGTCTGATAAGTTTCAGGATTGATCTCTCCGTCAGGTATATTGAACAGATCATCTGTCGCGCCTGTGTTTATTGCTGGAGGAAACTGCTGCTTATCATCATGTTTATGACATGCGCACGTACAATAAAAGAACGCTAACGATTTTCCTGCCCACATATGTCCTTCTGGAAAAGCAATCTGAAAGAAAAACGTGAGCGGTTCTCCACATACCTTACACATTGGCAAGGGTTCACCCCTGGGAATACATGGTTTCCCTCCAATAAAAGAAGTGCTACTGTCCTGCTTTGTCTTTGTCAAGACAGCATGCCATCCTTGTTTCAGCATATAAAAACTCCTCTCCATCATAAAATCCACAACAAATATTTTTACCGATCTGTTACAACCACTGTATAAACGCGGTCTTATCGTTTTTATTGTATCCTGCCTGTTCATAAAACTTTAAGGTGCTGTCCTGTTTAGAACCGGTGAGCAGCATCATTTTGTAACAATTCTCGCGCAATGCAATTTCCCTTGCAAAGTTTAAGCAGGCGGTTGCGAGACCTTTTTTGCGATATTTCCCGTCTGTGATCACATTTTCAATAAAGGCATACGGACGCTGCCCTCTTGTAAGATTAGGAATAACGACACATACGCAGGACGATACAATATTGCCGTCCTCCTCTGCAACGATAATATGATGATTCTCGTCTGTAAGAATGCTGTTCCAGACTGCCATCACACGCTCATTTTTTTCAGGAAATGGATTATCGTGAAGCTGCATATAAAGTTTCATAAGCTGTTCAAAATCATTTTCTGTTATCTCCCTGATCATACGATTCATTCCTTTCTCAAAACAGATCTTATCTTTTTCCTTATAATCAACCAAAAAGAGGTGACTTTCGCTATCTCGCCGTAATATTATGCTTATGTTATATTACTGAAATAATTGCACTTACACAAGACTTGCTATTGATATTCCTATACTAGCATATGTATGTTCGATTGTCAATATGTGCTGTCCGTAACCGCCGCATTCTCTTTTCCTTTGTCTGTCTTACGCGCGCTATGGTTACGTCCTGTTTTCAGATCAACAATCTCCACAAAATAATTCCTGCAGTTAGGATTTTTTAATAATTTATTGTCATGATTTCCTATAATCAAATGCTTTCTTCCCTTCAATTGTTCGAGATATGAAATTGGATCTTCACACTTATATGA
Organism: Lachnospiraceae bacterium UBA7179; assembly: GCA_002491195.1. GTDB lineage: Bacteria > Bacillota > Clostridia > Lachnospirales > Lachnospiraceae > COE1. The sequence goes on along the minus strand of DKVL01000071.1, from coordinate 6,632 downwards.
AAAATCGCCTAAAATGTATATATCATCATGATCTGTCACTCTGCTATTCCAATTATTGATAATAGTCTTATCCATTTCTTCTACCGTATCAAATGGTCTGTTTGACATTCGGCGTATATTATCATGTCCCAAATGTGTATCTGCAATATAATAATTCACGATGGTTCACCTTCTTCCAATAGGAAAGATTGCCTGATTGGTCCCATGAACACCATCTTTACGTCTGGGTCATATATCATTTCGTTCAGATCATCAGCACGCTCTGGTACGCTTACAGTATATTTATAAGTGTCTTTATAAATATTCCTGCCGAATCTGACCTGAAATCCCAATCTTTCAATGCCTTTCGCATACTTCTCATAACTATTTTGATCTGCCACCCAACTGGGCGATATAAGTCCAATGGTATCACCATGTTTTAACAAATTTATATGTTCTCCTTTTAACTAGATCTCTAGCGTTTTAATACATTTCTTTAAACAATCTTTTAATGGCTGCAATTCATCCTTTAAATACCAATTATTCAAAGATATATTAAACTCTTCTGCATGATCTTTTCCAATAGTCAATATGCCCGCTCCGTTTTCTATTAAAATTTTACTGGCAATCATTGTAGAGGTTCGTTTATTCCCATCCCAAAATAGTTGTTGTTTACAAGCGTATGCAAAGTATTCCAATGCTCTATCGATCGGTTCATTTATTCCATTGATACGATCGATTTCTTTTAAAACATACTCTTTAACTGGAATAGTTGGTGTAAACTCACCAACTCCAACAGTTCCTTTTCTTAATACCCCCCATTCAAGGCTTTCATTTCGTGATACATATTCGTTAACCTTACAAATATATTCCAATGTTAAAGATTCATCTACTGAATGAATAATAAATTTCCATCCATCCCGAAGATTTAAAACGGTTTGTATATCATCCACAGATATCCCGTTAACCACAGCTCCATCAATAATAGTTTGTGTTTGCGGAAAAGTCACATTACATCCCTCTATATAGGCCGTATTGAATACAAGCTCAGTAAATATTTTCTTGGCTAAAAAAATATTTTGTTTCCTTGTAAGCATTTTTATTCCTCCCAATTGTGAGCCCTATTGCATTTCTTATATTTTCGTTCTGTCTTGATAATTCTATTATAATCTTTTTCTAACATAACACAAGCAGCACTTTTATTTGAAATTTGTCTATTACCTCATGTCTATTACGTGGCAAAATTTAAGGCTACCGTTGATTTTACTGGATTCCTTAGAATTTGCCTGCTTTGGCTGCTTCTTCGATAGAAACTGTTGCCCTTGATTTTACAAGGCTTTTAAGGCTATTTGTGTGCTACTTGTATGTGACGCACCTAATTTTTTATCTATTTTTGAACACTTACAGACACGTTAGAAATATGTTCTATATTCCCGTTGACAAATAGTACTACATATGATACTATATACAAAGAAGGAGATAATTATAGTGCCAAACATAAAAAAACTGATTGAAAAAATGAAACAGCAGCCAAACGGAATACGGCCTGAAGAAATAGACAAAGTATTAGCCGCATATGGCTACGTTCCAGCAAGACAAAAAGGAAGCCACAAACATTATCTGAATAAAGAAACCGGGGATTTGATAACAATAAAACAAGAAAATCCATTAAAAAAGGCTTATGTTGTGGATGTGCTGAACAGGATAGGGGAATAATCCCCTTATCCTGGCATAGCATAACAAGCGGAAAGGAGCAGGAAAGCATGGAAGTTAAAGATTATATGAAATTGCCCTATACAAGATTAGTGCAGGAAATGAATGATGAAAGCGGACATTATTTCTATGGCAGAATTTTGGAACTTGACGGATGCCAAAGTACCAGCGATACACTTGAAGAATTGTATGCAGGCCTTAATGAAGCAATGGAAGGATATATTGAAACAAAAATAGAAAATAATCTCCCTATACCGATTCCAGAAACGCCAAACAATTACAGCGGTAAATTTGTTGTGAGGCTTCCAAAATCTTTGCATCAAAGATTAGCCATTGAAGCAGAAAAAGAGGGCATAAGCCTTAATCAGTTAGCATTATACAAATTGGCACTTTAATAAATAGACACACATAAGGCAGGGAATCAATGCCCTGCCTTTGCTTAAATTCTCTCCAATAATTTCCGTTAATGCAAACGCATTGCTCTGTCCTCTGTAAAAGTTCTTATTCATTGCGACGTGCTACGTGTCAAAATTTAAGGCTACCGTTGATCACTTACATCAACGATAGCCCTTGATTTTACTGGATTCCTTAGAATTTACCTGCTTTGGCTGCTTCCTCGATAGAAACTGCAAGCCTTGATTTTACAGGATTCTAAGAACTATTTGTGTGCTACAAGTGTGTTACGAAAAAACATTTTTACCTATTTTTGAACATTTACAGACACTTTCTTTTTCTCTGTTCGAGCATAATTTCTACCTGTCTTTTATGCTTTTCATACTCTGCCTGTAATTCTGCCCGGCGTAAAGCGATACACTCAACCGTAGAAGTAAACCCATGCTCATTGAATTTATTCATACTGTTTCTATATGCCCCGGCTTCCACAATATCAAATTTTTCTAATAATTCACGCTTTGCCTTACCTATCCGTAACCGCCGCAGTCCTTTTTCCTTTATCTGACGTATTCTATCTATGGTTACGCCTTGTTCTCTGGCTACTACTGCCATTGTCCGATTATTTATGAATATCTCTTTTATTATGTTGTTCTCTCTGTCGCATGTAAAACGCTCAACAATGCCCCATAATTGTCTTTTAGAGTGTTCGGCATACATTTTATCTATGGTTTCATCTTCAAGGCTAAAATCAGCTCGTATGGTATCGGAAAGTGTTAAACTGTTATCATCTGCTAAAGGTGTGTCTAAACTGGCTACCCCCTGCATCTGTATTCTCAATTCCGGCAGCAGTCCTACAGATACACGCATTTTATCAGCTATTTCATTATCTGTCGGCACTCTGCCTAATTCCTGCTCCAACTCCTGAACGGTTTTCTTGTAACGTGCTATTTTCTGCCTTGTGTGGCTCGGTATTCGCACCGTAGAGCCGCATTTTTCAAGATACCGCTGTACTGACTGCCTTATCCAGTATTCCGCATAAGTCATAAACCGCACATTTGCAGACGTTTCATAATGTTGTACCGCTTCCCACAATCCAAAATATGATTCTTGCAATAAGTCCTCCATAGGCTCATAGGCGGCATATGGCTTTATGAATTTCTTAATCAATGGCAGATTGCTTTCATACAGTAATTGCATATAATCCGTTACAGAATAACCGTTCCTAATTTCAGAAACAATTTGCTCATTCGTCATTGCAATGCACCTACCCCTTTGCTATAATTTGAGTAGATGCAGGATATAAAGAGAAGTCAGCCCACAAAAGCAACGACTTCTCTTTTATTTTATCACAAAACCGCCTTTTTGCATATTTAAAATATTTCAGAATGGCAGCAGAACTAAGCCTTTTTGAAAATGCCGGCAGAAAAAGGCACTAACTACCCCTATGTGGCGTTCCCCTATAAAACCCCCACGGCATGATATTTAGAACAAAAACAAAAGGCAGCAGTCCATTATAAACCCTGCCTAAACAATCCTTATTCTGCTTTCAATTCTCTCTTATATTTATAGAATGTATTTCTTGCAAGCCCTATCAGCTTCATGCAATCCGCATCTGACAATGCACCATTAAAATCCTTGCTATGCTTCTGT
>DKVL01000071.1:0-2571 GCA_002491195.1 Lachnospiraceae bacterium UBA7179 | reverse complement strand
AGATTTCTTTGTTGTCAGCTTTGCCCCCTGCTTCTGCCCGATCTGCTTACCGTTCAATCTTGCTGTTTCAATTCCCTCTTTCGTTCTCTGGTGCAAGTCCTGTACTTCTTTCTCCGACTGTTCAAAAGCAAGCCTTATCTGTTCCTTTGCAAGCGACATAAGGTACTTATTCACACCCTCTAAGATAAAGTCAACATTTGTTCCGGTCATTGATATATTGCTCTCTAATGCTTTCTTATATGTACTTGTGTTGATATGCGGCTCTTTCAGAAAAACAAGTTCTATACCCTTATTATATAATTCTTCATACAGGCAAAAGCCCTCGTCTGCGTTTCTACTCATGCGTGATACACTGTCAAAAATAATGGTATCGCCTGTTTTTACTTTCTTATACAGTTTACTCCATTCTGGTCTGTCTTGCTTCGTTCCTGTATATACTTCTTGTATTATTACAGCCTTATCATAACTGCTTTTAATATTTCTAATCTGTCTGTCAATGCTCTGCTGCTTTGTACTTATCCTACAATATCCGTATATGCACATAAATATGTCCCCTCTTTCAGTATCAGTTTTATCGTTCGTTAATTTTGATACTATTATTTTACCTCTTGTTATTGTTGTTGTCAACAACTTTTGATACTATTTTCATATACATCAATTTTAATACTATTATATGTAAAAAGCCCTAAAATTCGTGCTGATAGGAAGAACGAACTTTAAGGCTATTTCAATCATTTTGATGCTCTCCACATCTATCTTCTGTAATAATTTAAAATATTTAATCTTTCCCTTTCTCCCACAGTATTCTCTGCTATCTTTTTCGCAATCCTCACCGCCAACGATTCTTCCTGTTGTTTGTTCTGTTTGGCTTTTCTATAACGAATAACCTTACCCGTATGTTCTGGCGTTCGTTCCGCTCCGACTTCTTTATAAACTTTTTTTAAAGAATCCAATGCCTCATAATACCCTATGTCATATCTAACAATTTCCTTCACAACCTGTCCCTCGGTAACTCCGTTTTCGTCTGAATTTTCAATCATTTGTGATAATACACTTTTGGCTGTTTGAATATATTCCATAATATTTTTCCTCCCTCTACATTTCTTTTATTTGATTTTACAATACCGTTAAGACAAACCGCTTGGAAAATAGTAAACTGTTGATTTACCTGGTTGAATCGGCTTGAAATAATCGTCAGGATTTTCGCCTGCTGCCAAAAGTTCTATTCGACATTCTTCAATGCGCTTTGACAGCTCTTCTTTCGTTTCTCCAGTTACAGCCATTACATCAGCCATTGTGAAAAGTTCATGTTCATTAAATGCAGATGCGAGGCTCATTCTTAAACCGCTGTAGATAGCTTCTAATGACAAATCATAGTTCTGTATGCCATCATCTATAATCGGATCTAATTCTGTTCTGGTAATCCCATATTTGCCATATGTCACTAATATATTTTGTATTAATGTTTCTTTGTCCATAAAAACCTCCCTTAAATATACCCATATCCAACATCAAATACACTTTTATGTTCTTCTTTTCTTAACACGGGCTCCATATTATAGTTTTGTGGGTATTCCTTGCAATCATGCCATATTTCCAAACAAGCCGCCCTTAAATGACCTACAACTTCCTTTTCCTCTGAATCCTCTGGCACTTTCCCCCAAAAGTCAAAATCAGAAAACTTTTCTATGTCATAAGAAATTAAGAACCTACCATACCAAAACGCCCACTTGTCAAGCGGTGTTTTCTCCGCATCTATCCGTTTTTGATATTCTTCATATTGTTGTCTATACTCGGCATTTGATGTAAAAATAGGGAATCCATCATTTGTTAACTTTAAATCTGTATAATCACCTGTATAATGCGGTTCACTATATTTTGTTTTCAATGTAACTGCCGGATTAGGATAATAGGAATTTGGCAGAATCTCCTTAAAAATTCCTTCATGCTCTGCTTTATGCAAATCGCGCAAAATCCTATATGGAAGCAATACACCATCAAAATGAAGGTCTACATATGCTAAAAGGTGATACATCATTGCATGACGTTGTTTTCGCTCTTTCTCTTTTTGCCTTTCTAATGCCTCAATTGCTTTCTGCCTCTGTTGTATGTTCATTTTATTCAACCTCCTTTGTTTCAATCATAGGTACAAACTCATTTTTTTCATCGTCCCAACACAATCCAGCCTTTTGTACTTGTTCCTCTAATGTCATATGCCTATCTGGTACTTTATCACTTACAGGCTCAATTCTAAATTCACTACTATTCACATAGGAGTGATTATTTGTTAAATCGAACATAGCAATAACTGGTGGTATCTGCTGATGAAATGCTAACTCCTTTTTGCAAGCCGCTATTGCGTTTTTTGTCTGCTTTATAAAATCCTGCCAACTACTGCCTCTCTGCTTTTCGTAGGTCAATAGCGTTGCTCGCGTTATTCCCAAAAAAGTACATAGTGCTTCAATATCTGGAACTAACATTTTTTCGATATCTGGATTTGCATTAGTATCTTTCACAAATTGAAAATAGTTAATCGTGGTTTGCTTAAAACCTAAAATCCGATTTTTAGTT
>DKVL01000031.1:30174-41244 GCA_002491195.1 Lachnospiraceae bacterium UBA7179 | reverse complement strand
GTTGATATGCGCCCTCTATTCTCTGTCAAATTGTATACAATCCAAAAGCAAATATACATTTTGCCATATTTTTCAATAATTTTTTGTTCAATGTTCTATTTTTGCAAAAATTAAATGGAATATATCCACGAATATGTTATAATGAAAATATCTTATGAGCAGGAGTGCAACCACAAATGAATAAAAGCAGCATGAAAAAAAATTATATACTATATTTTTTGATTAGTATTGTCATTTTTCTATTTTTGATTGTCATCTTTGTTAATGACAGAGCAACCGATACACGTCAACAACAGTCTGCCTATGCGGTTACTAAGTGGGCCGACTACCGCGCAACTTTCTACAGAAAAAAAACCGTTCTATCAGGCACAATTACAATTGACAATTCCGTTGGCAGCGTAATTGCTTTTTATTCGGTTCATCAGGAGATCAAATTTTACGTTGGCGGAAGACTGATCTACAAGTATCCTGTTGTCAACAACAATCCATTATCGGATTCGCCAGGATACTGCTGGCATTTTATCAATCTGCCCTACAACACCAACGACATTGAGATTGTCATTACCAGCCCATACGACTCTTGTTTAAAGAATGTACCGACCATTTATATAGGAAATGACTTCTCTCTTCCCGCTCATATTATAACAAAGGATATTGTTCCTTTCGCGCTCTGTATCATCATGCTTGTACTTGGTATTGTATTGTCATTGTACCACATATTCATCTCCCGCAATATCAGTACCAGCGGAAAATTGCTGAAACTGGGATTATTTTCTATTGTTTTGTCCATATGGTCCATTAATGAGTGCAGTCTGACCACCCTGCTCTTAAAGAACAATTTGGCAACTTCCTACCTGTCAGTCCTGTCACTGATGCTGCTCGCCTTTCCATTTGCCATGTTTGTCCAGACCTTTTATGAGGATGATAGCAAAATCTGGAACCGGTTCTGTCAGGTGGATCTTTTACAAATTGTGATCTGTTTTGTACTTGCATTCACTGGCATCGCAGATTTAAGGGAAACCATTTGGACTACTCATATTATGATGGTCAGTCTTGTGGCAATTATTGTGGTTCAGTCCTATCGCATGATCAAGGATGGAATTCACTCCCGCACAGTAAAAATCCACATAGCCTGTCTTTTTATATGCATTATTACTCTCGTATTAGATTTGATTGGATATTACTTCAGTTCTGGGGACGGAAATACATTTGGCCGCTTAGGTTTCCTCACTTATATCATTGCACTTGGCATCTCTTCTGCAAGGGAGTCCACCTCTCTCATGAAAATGGGACAGGAGGCAAATGCATACCAGACGCTTGCCTATACTGACCAGATGACAGGATTGAACAATCGTACCTGCTTTAACGTGGACTTTGCCAAATTGTCTGAGAATCCAACTGATATTGCAGTCATTGACTTTGACCTCAACAATTTAAAGTATGTCAACGATACGTTTGGCCACAGTGCCGGAGATTTGTACATCAATAGCTGCGGCACCATCATTTATGAAATTTTTAACGGTCTCGGAAAGTGTTACCGCGTTGGCGGCGATGAGTTTGTAGCGTTGATCGAGAAAGCATCTTCTATTGATATGACGCATTATCTTGCCATGCTTGAGTCAAGTGTCGACGCCTCAAACCGCGAACAGAAAGTTTCGAAAATGAAAATGCAGATCGCATACGGATATGCCATCTATGACCCTGATCTGGACAAAAATCTGGAAGACACTTACAACAGGGCGGACAAGATGATGTATATCAATAAAAAGGAGAAAAAAGAACGACAAAAATTTGAGCGATAGATGGTTCAAACATGCTCTGGATGACAAAAAAGCAGCTGTATCTTACCACAACTGCTTTTTTGTTTAGGAATTATTTTAGGATTATTTAGGAGCTGATCTATCTCAGAAATACCAACCACTGTTACTGCCATAATTTCCATAATTGTAATACGAGTAACCGTTGCTGTAATTGTTAGAGCCATTATAATAAGAATTACTCATGCCATATTTATTGTAGGAGGAAGTCGCCCCATACAACTTACTCAAAGTGGTAAGACTGTTCACTGCAGCACTCTCTATACTTTCCATCTTTGCACCGACTTTATCTGCAAATCCGCCGTCCTTTGCAAATAATGCCTTCACCTTATCAAAATCAGCGGCCTCCAGCGTCTTCTCATCAATTGTAAGTTCACCAGAGGTTGAGACAGTGATACCAATTTCCTTTAACGCGGTCTTGTTCGCTGATACAATATTGTCAAGCGCCTTCTTAAAAGCAGTATTTGCTGCTCCGCCAAGATCTCCCAGATTTCGATAGATCTCATTGTAATCTGACACAAAACTGTTAATATACTTATTCAGATGATTCTGATCACTCTCCTGTGCCTTCTTTCCTGCATCATCCTCTGTATACGCCGCCTTGCCGATTTTCAACATGGAATCAATATTTGTCTGTATGCTATTTGCATATTTTTCCACTTGCTCATACTTCGCAAGCTGTTTGGTCTGTGTCAGGGAGGGTGATACCGAAGTTGTTCTCTTAGTTGAACTTGATCTAGAACTGCTGTTTGTTCTTGAAGTCCGGCTGCTGATAATCTTCCCGGCACGACTTCTGCGGGCAGTACGTAAATTTCTTGATCTTAGGAGTGCATTTCTTGAACTGTTAATATTCATACTATATTCCTATCCTTTCCTATTTACATTTTGCATTCACACTTCTATGCTTTTCGTAAAGTCAGGTTCCATCCTTGTTTACGTAATATATATCGGCATTCTCATTCAAATGGTTAAGATATATTACGAAAACTTTCACAAATTATAGTATATTTTCTGAAAATTATACACAAAAGAACTGGCGTAACGCCAGTTCTTCTTTCACCTGTATTACTCCACCACGGAATCCGTTGGATTCTGTTTTAATGCCACACTCACGCCATCTAGTCCATTTACAGTAATATTCCTGTTAACTTTCGCATCATAAGACTCTGCATTGATGATATTTGCAAGATCGATCCCTGTCGTCGCCTTCATGGATTCAAACAGCTTTGCCATCACCGCCGGGACATTCCCCGCTACCTGGTCAACGCCGTTCGAACCACTGTCGCCGCCAATGATCGTAATCTTGTCAATCTGTGCCAACGGCTCTGCAATTTTCCCTGCGACGTCTGGAAGCACCTTAATCATCATCTCAGCCACAGCCGCCTTGTTATACTTCGCGTAAGCCTCAGCTTTCTTCTCCATCGCCTCCGCCTCTGCGAGACCTTTTGCCTGGATCGCCTCCGCTTCCGCGACACCTTTTGCCCGCACCGCTGCTGCCTCCGCCTCGCCATATGCCCTGATACCCTGAGCCTCCTGCTCCTTGGAATAACGGTCTGCCTCCGCCTGTGCTTTGCGTGCTTCCGCTTCCCTCTGCGCCTCAAACTGCTGCGCCTCGGCTTCTTTTTGACGCTGGTACAGCGCCGCGTCCGCCTTCTGCTGCGCTGCATATTTATCCGCCTCCGCCTGTTTCTTTACCTCCGCCTCAAGTGCGCGCTCCCTGACAGCGACCTGCTTTTGCTTCAGTTCAATCTCGCGCTCCTGCCTTGCGATATCCGCATTTGCAGTGGTGATCTCGATCGTCTTACGCTGCTCTTCTTTCTGGATCGCATATGCCGCATCCGCCATCGCTTTCTTGGTGTCCGCCTCCATCTGGAGTTCTGACTTCTTGATGGCAAGCTCGTTCTGTTTCTTTGCGATCTCAGTCTGCGCCGCCACAGCCGCGTCGTTCGATTCCTTGTCCGCAGCTGCCTGCGCCACCTTGATATCACGCTCACTCTCCGCACGTGCGATCGCTGCCGCCTTCTTGATCTTCACGATATTATCAATACCGAGATTCTCAATCACATCATTGCCGTCCACAAAGTTCTGCACATTAAAACTGATGATATCCAGCCCCATCGCCGCAAGGTCTGGCTCTGCATTTTCCTTGACCAGTTCCGCAAACTTCTGGCGGTCTGATACCATCTCCTCAAGACGCATACGCCCTACAATCTCACGCACATTGCCTTCGAGAACCTCCCTTGCCACACCTGCTATGTACTCTGTATTTTTGTTCAGGAAATTTTCCGCCGCAAGTCTTAATTTATCCGGCTGGTTACTGATCTTGACATTGACTGTGGCATCCACATTGATATTGATATAGTCGGCTGTGGGTACTGCATTGCTTGTCTTGACATCAATGGGAATCAGCCTGAGATTTAACTTGTCAAGCCGCTCAAAAAACGGGATTCGTATACTTGCCTTCCCGATCACTACCTTTGACTTTTTCTTGATGCCTGATATAATAAACGCCATATCAGGCGGCGCCTTCACATACCCCAGACATAACAATATGACCAAAACTACGACCACCACTACTGCAACGATTACTCCTGTCATCACGTTCTCCTCCTTCGCATCGGCGTGCGCATAAAAAAATGTATGCAACCATTCAGAGCATAACTCCAAATCATTACATACATTATACCACGCTTTAAAATTCCTGTCACTTTTTATTGCTATTATTATGAATCAGATTGCAGAATCAAACTTCTGTCCAACCTGCTTTTCGTAGCTCGACCGGATATCCCTTCTAACGAGGCCATCTGCATTCTCGATCTGGCTGATCAGGTCCTCAATGGAATCCGCGGTGAATGTCACCTCGTTCTGACTGTCATTGTCATAAAACTCCTCCTGGATCTCTTTGCGCTCCGCCCGGCCTTCCTCGAGTTTCTCCTGCTGCTTCTTCTGTTCCGCCTTCTTTGCTTCTTTCTTCTCCTCCGCCTTCTTTGCAGCCTTCTTCTTTGCCAGTCTCTCCTGTGCAGTCTTGTTTTGCGCCTTGAACGATTGATCCATCGTCGCAAAGAACGATGTCGCGCCGTTATCATACACATTCATGCCGCAGCTCTTGACATTCAGTCCCATGTTGGCAAGTTTCGACTTTAACTGGTTTAGTCCGTTTGCCCCCTGCGAGATGGCGCTCTCATACTGCTTGCGGTAGTCTTCGTCCACCGCCATGCGTTCGATCTTTTCCTCGTCGATCAAAACGACCATCTTGTTTGGATTGGAGTATTTCGAGGCATTTGCTTTCGCATACTCCTTCTGGTCCTTGCTCACGAGAATAAAATCCAGATTCCCATACTTCTTTTTCAACTGCTCGTAATACTTTGCTGCTTCCTCCGTCAACTCCGGGCTCCCGATCGTCCTGCCATTGACCTTGGTCTTCTTGACGGTTTCTGTGGAGTTATCCGACTTGGTGACCGCGATATCCTCCGTTTTCCCGTCTGTTTTTTTGTTTGTCTTGGATGTGTTGTAGTAAGCAGAAACGCTCTCTGCAACAGCGGGCGTACCCGCAGAAATGGTACTCATAGTTTATCCCTCCCTGATTTTTGCGGCTAACATCCGTTTTAGCCTGTACCGTTGTCTCTAAGTTAAAATGTTCCTATATTTCTTTACGCCTTCGCCTGAAAGCCTGCGCTCTCCGCCTCAGGCGTCCAGAATATACTGTTATATTTTACCTGCTCCTCGATCTCACTGACAGTTGTTGTCCGTATAATGGAATGGATCGGTGTCTTTTCACTGAATTGGTCTGCAGCGCGGATCTCGGTGCTAATATTATTATAATTATTCATATGACAGACACAGCTTACAATATGCCCGCCTGTGACAGTGATAATATCACTCAGGCCTTTCATGCAATACGGCAGCATCGTCAGATTCTCTTCAAGCCACTGTTCGATTTTCTTATCCTTTGTTGCCCTGTAGTACAGCCGTTCGCTGATCCTGACCTGATATTCATCCGCCTTCATGCATATGAAATGTTTTCTGACATACCGCTCGTATTCAAATGGGTTCTTGTATCTGACTTCTGAATCCTGATTTTCTTCTTTCAGCATGCAACCAGCTCGCTCTATGCCTTGATGTCAATAGGTGTGTACTGTTGTTCGAGAACCATCTGCGTTAACTTCTCCTGCTCCACGACTTCTGGCAGTTCTTCGTCAGACGCTTCCTTAACCGCCACACTGTCCGTAAGCATTTGATCAAGCGTTTCCTGCAGTGTATCTTCCGGCATATCCTCAAGCAGTTCGTCGAGAATGCCACCCTCGTCCTCGATGCCGAGAGCCTCCTTTGCAAGCTCCTCGCGCCGCTCTTCAGCCGTCTTGGGCTCGAGTTTCTCAGCTGCCTTGGCGATCTTCTCGCCGAGTTCCTCCGCCTCGTCCATACAGTGCATCACCTGTTCCTGGTTGAACTGTTTCTTCACCGCATCGATCTGGTCGTTATAATTATTGAACAATTCGAGTTTCTGCGCAATCTCTTCCATTGTTGTACAATGCTTCTCTTTGAGTTCAGCCTTCTTTCCCTCAAAAAAGTCGATCTGCGACTGTGTCTTCTGGAATCTCTCGATCTTCTCTTCCGTACTTTTCAGACCTTTCCCGTAGTGCTGTGTCAGAACGGAAAGCGGACTGTTCGCCATTGAAATATTCATATCAAAACCCCTGTCACTTTCTTATTTTTTATTGCCAATACAAGTTTCCATAATCACACGACAATATGATTTTCTATCTATTATATCGGTTTGAATTGGAAAAGAATCAACCTGTTGAGGGAATTTTGCCACGAAAAGTCAATCGTAATTACAGCCCCTTATAATACCATCCCATATACTCATCCTTTTCCTGTAAATATGCAATATCTTGTTTGTATTGCACCGATTCCTTGTCCGGATTCACTAAAACCCTTGACCGCACTGTCATCACATTCTTTTTAACCCAATTATATATTTCCGTTTTACTGCTGTAGGCGATCGCTGCGCTCAGATCTGTGTACACCTGTTTCCAGTCGTACTGTTCCCTGTATAGCTGCATATGCGCATAGGCCCGTAAGACGTAACCCTGATATAGATAACTGCCGTCTTGTATCAGCCTGTCTGCGTACTCATACAGGCTTTGATAATCAAAGTTCATGCAAAGCTGGTATGCCTCCGCATCCTTTTCCGCCATACGGTTGATGCGTTCCAGCAGGAGAACCTGTTCGCGTCCTTCCATCAGATACTCGACCGTGTCCAGCGAAGTATCGGGTCTGCGCGCTGCCTGTCCTTTGCAAGACGCTCATAGAGCTCATACTCCTGATACATCGCCTGCAGTGCTACGATCATATGTTTCCAGAAAAGTGTCTTTTTTGGAAATTCTTTCTGCCAATCCATTGGATCTCCCTCTTCCTCTTATCATATCTGTAACTCGACTATACCATCTTTCGTATGCAGCGGTCAAGCGATATCCTGCTGGTCATGCATCATAACGAATACTGACCTCCTCCCCGTTTCCGATCAGCCGATAAGTTACCACGATCGTCCCCAGCTGGTCATATGGAATGCAAAGCTGACTGTTCTGGCTAAAATCCTGAAACAGCAGACTTTCCCTGTCATCATAAGCCATCTCAACCTTATACTCCAATTTTCCCGGATGATTTGATATCAAACGAATCCTCTGACCGTCTGTATCATCACGATAGGCGATCCCATAATATTCCGGTTCTGTCTTTTCTAATTTTTCCCTGACTGATCCATAAAACGCCTCCCTGGGAAGCTCATTATTCACATAGTCAGAGAAGATTTTGCTAAACGCTTCTGCCCCATACATGTTCAGATGGTCTCCATCCGAGAAATTCGTTGTAAGATATGGAAGATAGTCCTCCTTTAACAGATTGAAGTCCACATACTCGACTGCTTTGCCATCCACCAGATCCTTTACATATGCGATATACTCGTCATAATTTCCTGATGCAGCCAGCTGGAAATTGGAAACAGGAGCCGCATAGAACGTTAGTTTAATATTCTTTTTCCTACAAAAATCAATCATGTCCAATATCGTGTCACACCAGTCTTTTGAGATCATACCAGTATCGATCCGTGCATTATTCCCGCTATTATTGTAATATTTTGATGGTTCTATCTGGTAACTTTCCGCAATATATCCATTCCCAACATATGTTTGATGATCATTTCCAGCATAATCATATCCAAACTCTCTGTATAGATCTGTCCTCTTTTTGGAAAGCACAGATGCCACTCTTTCCCAGCTAAATGTCTCAACTCCTGTTCTTTTCGCATACCAGAACCCATTTAGATAATATTCCGGCGATGAGGCACCCAACAACAAAGAAACCCTGTTTAACGAGGGGCGCATATAATCTGAAATAAGATAGACCTGCGTCATATCTGTCCGCTCTTTGTACGATCCGGTCCCCACAGCGATTGCCGCACTGATCTCAAGATAGATCTGTTCGATATCATAGAATTTCACTGCCTCTTTGATCAGTGCAAATGATACATCCGGAGGCTGTGAAGAACTGGATGCAAGAAAAACACTCTTCCCAGTATTTTCTTCGACGATCGAGGGTGCGATCCCCCCGAAACAGTGCGATGCTCCGACCATCAAAATATCAATATCATCCTGTTCATAAAATTCATGCATCATCAACCTTGTGTAGGATGCTGTATCATCTATGAGCAGATCATCTAACAGCTTTCCTCCAGATCGAACCAGCACACAAACGGCGATCACTGCAATTGATTGTTTTAATTTCTTTTTCATAACCTTTTATCAACCAGTCCGTTAGAAGAACATGTATTCGAAATCTCTTATACTGTATCCTGGTCCATATATCCCCAAAAATGCAACATATAACACTGCTGCTGCATAAATGATCCACCTGCTAACCGCATTGAGGTTTCCGATTTTTTCCCTGACAGAACCTTTTTGCTGCTCAGTTTCTACCATGAGTAAAATAACGATCGAAATATATAGAATCATCATATTATTTTTATCAAGACCATAGGAATAAATCGTTTTATCCCACAATTGCGGCAATTCAAACTTCCTGATCACAATCCAGGCATAACGTTTCAATTCCCTGAGACCAACAAATGTCGAACACACTAATCCCGCCATAAATAGCGCAAATGTTCTAAGTATTTGGAATATGTGCCAGTCAACAGACTCTGTATTGATCCGGAGCACTCTGGTAAACCAGCTGATCTCGGGCGCAAAAACGTTGGAAAAAATGATAATGCTTCCCCAATATACTCCCCATACGATATACCTCACTCCTGTACCATGCCAAAGCCCTGTCAACAGCCACACGGCTGCCAGCGGAATCATCGTAAGCACCGCTTTGCCCACCCTCTTTCCAAAGCGGGCACGCATCCAGCCGCTCAATCGTATCACTTTAGGATCAATGGCCAATGGCATATAGACATAGTCTTTAAACCAGACTCCAAGCGTAATATGCCATCTCCTCCAGAACTCTGCGGCGCTCTTTGAAAAGAACGGCTGTCTAAAGTTGTCCTCCAGTTCGATGCCCATTATTTGTGAGATTCCGGTCACGATGTCCATATAACCGGAAAAATCGCAATAGTGACGGAATGTTGCGATCACTGTTGCCACGATGAGAACTGCTCCGCCGCCGCTGTAGTCAGAGAAATCATGAAAAACACTCTCTGTCATCAGAGCTGCACGCTCCGCTATGACTAACTTCTTAAAATATCCCCATAGTATCCGCTGTAGTCCATAACATACTCTTTGATAGTCCCAAACATGCCCTTCGATCAACTGTGGGCCAATGAAACGAAATTTGGAGATCGGTCCCTGCATTATTTTGGGAAAATAAAGTGTATACAAGGAAAGCTTTAATATATTATGCTCTGCTGGCTCTTTCCTATAATACACGTCCGCAAGATATCCGATCAGAGAAAACGTATAATAGCTTATCCCTAATGGAACAACGAGCCACGCAAAATCATAGGGAACATATCTTTTTCGCTTCAATACAGCCCACAAACTGACGATCAGAATCACTGCGATCGCCATATACAATTTCTTTTTCTTGCGATCGCCTGCTGCTTTTTCGATCCAGAGTGCAAAAATGTATGCAATACTAATCGTAACAAATGCAACAAGAACTGCTCCTTTTCCAGCTGCGACCGCATAAAAATAACAGCTGGATGCAAACAACACATACCAACGATACTTTCGAGGGATGGAAAAATATAAAACTACTGTAATGAAAACTACTGAGAAAAACTGTACACTTACAAAATTCAACCACTTATTCACTCAATCTTTCTACCATTTTTGCAAGGCCTGCAATCGAATTGAAATTCTCTTCCGTAATCTCTTCATAGGGAATCGAGAGATCGAACTCCATCGTCAGTGCTGCTATGATACCTGTGATCAAAAGCGAATCCAAAATCCCATCTTTTACCAGTGTATCACTTGCGGTAAAATCCACCTTGGGAAATTCCTCTGTCAATAACGCTAAAATTTTTTCCTCCATCTCTTATTCTTCTCCAATCATTTCAATTTATAGATAGATTCCTTATATATAATTTGTCATTTTTTTACCCTGATTATGCTATTTTTACACATTTTCATTTTGTCTGTCATATACCAGGACAAAAAATATCCCTAGAGCATGTTTGAAAAATGCTTTCCGCCAGATGTGCGTCACAGTTTGTGGGAGATTTGTGCTAAATGAAGGAGGCGTAGCGGGCTACGTCGACTGAATTTAGCGCAAATATCACGCAAAGTGGTGAATACGACACATAAGCGTCGTTATGCAGATGACGGGAATGATTTTTCAAACACGCTCTAGCAAAGTCAGGCTTTACTATTTTCAACTACGCGATTAATGACTTCTTGCTTCCTGTGTGTTATACTGATGATATCAATTCGAAGGGGGAATCCATATGACATTGACAAATGAAGATTTATTGGCAATATCGCAATTATTAGATGTAAAAATCAGCTCCGCTTTACAGTCAGAACTACAGCCAATCAGAGACGATATCAGGGATTTGAGAAATGATATGAACGCTGAATTTAATAAGGTATATGCTAAGTTCGATAACGTATATGCTAAGTTCGATGACATAGACGCTAAGTTCGATCATGTGTACACTGAACTTGGAAGTATCAAGGCAGAATTTAACATTGTATATGCCAAATTTGATGAGGTAAATGCTAAGTTCGACGACGTATATGCTAAATTCGATGAG
>DKVL01000031.1:446-29857 GCA_002491195.1 Lachnospiraceae bacterium UBA7179 | reverse complement strand
GAGGTAAATGCTAGGTTCGATGACATAGATGCTAAATTTGATGACATAGATGCTAAATTCGATAACATAGATGCTAAATTCGATAACATAGATGCTAAGTTCGATGATATATACACTGAACTCAATACGATAAACACTCACATCCAGGCTATTAATCTGCATCTTGAAAATACAACTGACAAAAACATCCGGCTGCTGGCTGAAAACTATGTTCCTGCCGCAAAACAATATGAAAGGGCCGTGCCCGAAATACAGGCGATGAAAGCCGATATTGATCTCATGAAAAAAGTGATCGCGGAGCACAGCGAAAAACTGCAGCAATTAGCCTGAACTGCATAGGGTTATTACCAATATGCAAAAATATCCCTTGTGTTAGAACCTGTTCAAAAATGTTCTAACGCAAGGGAATCTTTTCAGACATTCCGGTCATCCTTTTTCTTCAACAGCTGTGAAGTATCCAGAGTCTGTTCGGACTGTTTCGGTTTCTTTTGTTTCTTTTGTCTTCTCTCTGTTTTTGCGGTTTGCCCCACACTTGTTTCCGACACTGATGCCATCTGTTCTGCCTGCACTGTACTACTGCCATGCGTACTGCTGTTCTGCGTACTCTGAACTGTGTTTCCGTCAGACTGCTGCGATTTTCGTTCCTTTCGTCCTGCCAGTATCGGAATCCGTTTTGGCACATACTGGAACCGCCGCATTGCTACATCCGCTAAAAACAGGCAGACTGCAAGCGCCAGGAACCAGTTTGTGAGAGGATAACTCTCCCTCGCTTTTGTGGAAAGCCGTGTCCAGATCGGATCATGCTCTGTGATCATCCTGCCATACTGTTTTGCAAAACTGATATATGCGTCCGCACTCACATCAAACTTATATTCATCCGAAAACTGCACTGCCGCGGCAGTGGTCATATAGTTCTGTATCTCTCCGCCTTCTGTACGGCGTATATTAAAGTGATATAAGCCTGTCTGCGGTGTCGACAGTTCTGCTGTATATTTCCCTGGCGCTGTCGCATGAAGTTTCTCTTCTAATGCATTACCATCCGGATCGATCACTGTCACGAAAATCTCTGCCGCACTGCCATAATCGCTGGTCTGATAATCCACCTCTGTCCGTTCGCCGACTGTCACCACATTCACGCTGTCCTCGCCCATGCTGACATTTCCGGTGGAATAATCCACGATGCGCTTCCACAGCTGTACATAGTCCTCCTGTCCGGCAAAAGCACCCGTCCACTCACCCGTGACATCGCTGTTCCAGGCCGCAGTCCTTCCCAGCCCATACTGCCATACTGTCAGGATCGGATCACCCTTCTCTCCGGACACGATCACCGGACTGGAAGCAGTCTTGGGCGTCGCAGAGACATATCCGTATAGTGCCGGCCAGCCATTTGGAAACAGGTTGCTCGTCAACTCATGGTTCTGCTGTACAGCCAGAGAGAAGACGCCGTTCTGAAGATAGCTGTCGCCACCTAAGAAAACCTCCTGCGCAAAAATCTTTGGAATATCACTCGATTCGTCTGAATAATAATATCTCCCCCCGCAGTTGTCCGCCAGACGCTCCAACAGCATTGTATCCGAGCCGTCGCCCACTGCCACGGTGGACAGTGTAATATCACTGTTCGTACAATCGCTGATCACATCCGTAAAATCATCCGTCTCTCCCATACCGTCCGTCAAAAGCACGATGTGTTTGATTGACGCCTCACTCCCGGCGAGCGCTTTGACAGCCTCCTGCAGCGCAGGCTTGATCGTCGTGCCGCCGCCGTCGCTGATCTGTTTCAGTTTATCCTTGATCGCCGCCTTGTCATCAGCAAGCCGGAGTTCCACCTGCCACTGATACTGGTCATCAAAAGTCAGAATCCCTACATAGTCCGAGTCATTCAGGCTATCCACTGCCACTTCAGCCGCACGGACCGCGATATCCAGATTACTGATACCATGTCCTCCTGCACTGTTTGTCATACTGCCGGAGCGGTCGATCACCATGACCATTGCCATCGTCGGCATCTCGTTCACACCCCGAAGCTGCATATCCACGGGCAGCACAGTCTCCAGTACCGTGTTCCGGTAACCGCCCAGCGCAAAACTGTCCTCCCCGCCGCAGCAGATCAAGCCGCAGCCGTAGTCTTTCACATAAGTTTCCAGATTTTCCAAAAATGGTTCTGGCAA
This sequence comes from Lachnospiraceae bacterium UBA7179, assembly GCA_002491195.1. Classification (GTDB taxonomy): domain Bacteria; phylum Bacillota; class Clostridia; order Lachnospirales; family Lachnospiraceae; genus COE1. The sequence goes on along the minus strand of DKVL01000031.1, from coordinate 27,689 downwards.
ATCGTCAATGTATGTGTTCACCAGCACGATTGATTTATATTCCAGCATTTCATTGATACTTTTGGGCGCATTCCGCGCAGAGACGACATTGTAATCGCAGCCCGCCGCGCCAAGCACCGCGGCAAAACCGGAGATGCTGACATCGCGCCCTGAAATGACCAGAACCCGCGGCGGTGTCTCCACCACAGAGTAAGCGCTGAAAAAGTCATTCTCCTGACAGGTGTCTCCCTGCGCCTGTACCTGCACCCGCAGATTTTCCGTCGCGCCGCTGTCCGTGCTGGCATCCACCTGCGCGCCAAACACAAAGCGGTTGCTTCCCTTGTTCAGATGCACACTGTTTGCCGCTGTCTGGCTGCTTCCGTTGTAGAGCGCGATCACTGCGTCCGTATCATAATTGCTCTCCACCAGCACTGTGATCGAATACTTATCGCCAGGGTGCAGATACGCCGGCAATGTAACATTGTCTATATAGGCGTCGGGCGTCTCCTCATTCTCGTATAACAGTGTCAGCAACTCCGCCTGACCAGCCGTCAACGCCTGCGCCATATTCCGGATATCGCCCCTCGTCTCCCTGCCGTCCGTGAGTACCACAAGCCGCTTGCTGTACTCCCCCGGAATCAATGTGAGCGCCTTGGAAACAGCCTCCTCAAAGTTCGTCGCCGCCTTGTCCGGAAGCGTCAGCAGTCCGCCGTAATGCCGCTCTGAAGTCAGAAACTGCTCCACAAGTGTGTCTTTTCCAAAAGTCACAATCCCGTAGGCATTCCCGGAAGGCATCTTTGTGATCGTCTCCTGCAGATACTTCTGCGCCTCGTCGAGGTGCTCCTCATTGCTGTTGGACAAATCCACTACAAAGACCGTCGCCGTCCTGCCGCTGCCCTTGTAGATCCGGATACCCAAAAGCGCCAGCAGCACACACAGAAATACCACGCCGCGCACGACCAGATAAAACTTCCCACGATAACGCATCTGGCGCACATAGACAATCCACTCGATCACTAAAAAAACCAATACCAACAGAATAAAAAGATGTCTGACTGTCTGTTTCACCTTCTGCTGACGCACTGCATCGGAGCTGTTTGCTGGAAGATTTTCCATAGCAGCTGTGATTCTTCCGTCTGACTCCGTGGCCGTCTGGAAACGCACCACGTAATTTTCCTGATAATCCTCATTACCAATCGTGTACAGACCTGCCCTGCCCGGGCGGCTCTCAAACTGGCTTCTGTCAAGTTCTGCCCACGGCTGCAGGGCAATCTCCTCGCCCGCGTAATAGACATTCGTGGCAAGCCATGAAGTGTCCGAGAGATAGATCATGGCATTTGCCAGAAAGACCGGAAATTCCGCGCGCAGCGGGAAATCGGACTCCCGTATATCAAACCCGACGACAATTTCTTTCCTGTCGTCCAGCTCCCTGTAATAGCCGACACACTTTCCGTCGTACTCCAAAAAGCTCTCCGCCCCTTCCGGAAGCGCAAAGCAGTACGCCGTGTTCACACCGATCGTGAAACCAGACAGTCCCGCAGTCAGATCACAATCCGTCATATCCAGCACCACATTTTCCAGCGTCTCTGTGACCATTCCGCCGGCGCTGCCAAAAACCAGCCGGTTCGTCCCCTCAATCTGAGGTGTCTGGCCTGCATCGTAGATCACGACATTGTAGCCTTGCTCCTTTAACGGAGTTCTCGGTGTTAACAAGGATTCTAACGAATCGTCAGAACCTGACGCTCCACCCGCCGCCGCATCTGTCGCTGCCTTGACAATGTTCTCTCCCGTGACGGCAAGATACGCCTTTTCGATGAATGTATTCCCGTCCCCGACAAGCAGCCCCCGCATGAGATTTTCCCGGCTTTTCACTGCTGCCGATTCATTGTCGCGGGCAAGGCTGTCATAAGAACCGCCAGAAAACAGGATCTTATCAATTCGGGAAGTCATCGTCCTTCCCCGCCAATCCACTTCCTCAAAAAAGCAGATCCTGCTCTCCGAAGGCGCTAAGTTCATCGATGCCAGAGCAATCAGCTTTCGATCATAGCTCTCATCGTCATATAAACTGACATCAAACGAAACTTCCTCGTCGCTGTAATTCGTGATACTCACCATCACATCATACAGACCATCCTCACGACCGGAAAACGCCGTATATTCGTTCGCCACATTGGCGGACACGCCACCTGCTACATACAATTCCTTCTCCGCATTGCTGCGAAGCTCCTCAAACGCAGCCGCACCTGCGCCGTCCGTGTAAACAAGCACATCCGCGGCATTCTCTTCGTCGGAAGCATCCTGAGCAGCGGCAGCCCTGGCCAATGTGTCCAATGCCGCCTGCGCCTGCGTGAGACTTCCGCCACTGTCACTGCACTCGATTCCCTGCAGCGTGCGCACCAGACTGTCTGCGTCTGCGATATCCACTGCCAGAAGCTTTGCGCCTGTGGCATCTGCCGTCACAACAGAAAAACGGGTATCCTGCGCCGTCCGCACATAATCGCACGCCTGCTCTACCGCCTCCTCAAGGCGTGTTTTTCCCGAAGCACCCACATGCTGCATACTGGCACTGGTGTCGATCAACAACACCTTTCTCCCGCCGCTGCGCCCATTGATCTGAATCAACGGCGACATCAGCGCGACCACCAATAACACAATAATCAAAATCTGCAGATACATCAGAATATTGTGCACAAACTTCTCAAAAAACGTCCGCGCCTGTTCGTTTTTCAGCAGCTTTTTCCACAACAGATTGGAAGAGATCAGATAATCTGTCCCCTTCGGTTTCAACAAATATAAGAGAATAATAACCGGAACCGCCGCCAGAAAAAGCAGCGGCCATAAACTTTCAAATATCATATAACTTTCTCAGCTCCTGAAAAATCAGTTGGTAAATATCCGTCTTAGTGCTGCACAACGCGTAGAACGCGCCTCTTTTCGCACACTCCTGCCGCAGCCGCAGCACAAAATCCTGCACTGCCTGCTCATACGCACGGATACTTGCGGCGTCCAGCGTCAGACGCAAAGCGCTCTTCTCCTCCATGTCGATCAGGTTGCGCGTACCCGTAAGTTCTTCAGAAAGTCCCACCGAGAGTTCTTCCCCTGCCAGCACATGTAAAAACGCCGTTTTCTGTTTCCTGTACTCCAAAAAGCGCAGGATTTTTCTCACAGTATCCTGTTCCTGACCAGAATCCACAAAGGACTCCTGCAGAAAGTCACTGATGATCATGGTCACGCCGGGACCTTTCGCCGGGAGCTGCCTGACCGCTTCGCCCACATCTACTTTTCCGTCAAAGGAGCGCTGTGACAGCCAGTCTGTAAGCCTTGGCAATGCGCGCTTCCCACCGCCAGCCACAAAGGGCTGCTGCATCTGCCGCATATCGTAGACCATCACGCGGTCCATATTATGAAGTCCCATGTAGGCAAACGCTGCCGCCAGCACACAGGCGCGCTCATTCTTTCCGTAGATTCCATAGTCCATAGACGCACTGGTATCAAGTAAGATCGATACAACAGCTTCTTTCTCTTCCATGTACTCTTTCACATACAGTCTGTCAAGCCGCCCATAAGCATTCCAGTCAATGCGTCGTATGTCGTCGCCAGGCATATACTCCCGGAAATCCGAGAACTCTGTAGAAGATCCCTTTTGCGTTGACTTGCGGTTTCCCGTCATGTTCATGGAAGCCCTGTGCCCCATCGCAAGCCTAAGCCGCGAGAGTTTGTCAAAAAATGCAGCATCCAGTGTCATTGTCATAATTTTGCATTCTCCTCCAATATCTTCTCAATGACATCGTCCTCACGGATCCCCTCGCTGATCGCGTCAAAACTCAGGATGATACGATGCCTGAGCACAGGAAATGCCGTCTCCCTCACGTCCTGAAAGGAGACATTAAAGCGCCCCTCCAGAAAAGCCTTCGCCCTTGACGCGCGGATTAACGCCTGTGCGGCTCTCGGACTTGCGCCCTCCTTGATATAAGGATTTCCTGCGTGGGTGTCCATGACGATATCTAACAGATAGTCCATCACCGCGTCGGCAATCGGAATCTGGTTCACCAAAGCCCGCGCCGCCATCAAGCCTGTGCTGTCGATCTGCTTCATGATTACCGGCTCCTGGCTTCCCTCCGTCAGGGCGACGATTCCCTTTAGCTCCTCCCTGCCCGGAAAATGAACTAAGATCTTGAACATAAAACGATCCAGCTGCGCTTCCGGCAGCGGATAGGTCCCTTCGTTCTCGATGGGATTCTGCGTGGCGAGCACGAAAAAGGGTTCCTCGAGGATATGACTGTCATTTCCCACCGTCACAGTATGCTCCTGCATCGCCTCCAACAATGCCGACTGCGTCTTTGGCGTGGCGCGGTTGATCTCATCCGCCAGAATCAGATTGGCAAAGATCGGCCCTCGCTCAAAGGAAAAAGCACTGCCCTGCTCGTTCTTAATAATAATATTCGTTCCGGTCACGTCGCTCGGCATCAGATCCGGCGTAAACTGGATCCGCTTAAACGACAAGTCAAAAACCTTGCCGATCGTGCTGACCAACCTCGTTTTACCCAGTCCCGGCATACCTTCCAATAACACATTTCCCCCTGTGAGCATGGCAAGCATAACCTGACGAATGATCTCACGCTGCCCGATAATCCCCTTCTGAATCTCCTGTTCACAGGCAGCGATCCGCTGCGCCATATACGTCGGATCCTGCAGTCCGCCATTCACCCATTCACTCATATCCTTCTACCCTCCATAAACTTCTGTTCCGTTTCATCTAATACTTTACTACAAAATCAGCAGTAATTTTTATATAGATAATTTATTGTAAATCACTGTTAACAATCTCTAATTAAAATTTGAGAAATACTCCTTGATGATCTCCTCCATACCGCTGGGATATTTCCCTGCCGCAATCCCTTCATAGGCATTTTGCTCATAACTTCCGATCACTGCCTCGTGGGACATATGCGTCCCTTCCCAGCTCAACCCGTTCTGGGCGTGAAAATACTCCGAAGCATCGTGGTCTACCGCATTTCCAGTGAGATTGCCGCTGTCAGCGATATCGTTTGGAATACTGACATAGTCATGCGGCGTATCACTGGTTCCGGTTCCCCGGCCGCCCCCGGATCCGCCGTTCTGACCGTTACCATTTCCATTTCCATTATTGCCGGACTGTCCGTTCTGGCCGTTCTGGCCATTTTGACCGCCGTTGCCACTTTGGCCATTCTGACCGCCGCCATTCTGCCCACCATTGCCGTTTTGACCGCTTTGTCCACTCTGGCCATTGCCGGATTGTCCGTTCTGGCCGTTTGCGCCGTTATTGCCCGACTGCCCTGCATTCCCCTGGGCAAGCTGCGCTCCGCTCATCTCCTGCATTTTATCCGACAGAGCCTGCAGGGATTCCTCTGTGACAGGCGAAACCGCCGCCCCGTTCTGAAGACTCTGCGCAAGGCTTGCCAGCTGACTGCCCATATTCTCATACCGATAATTCAGCTTTTCTGTCGCAGCCCGCATCATCTCATTGGAAGAAACCTGCTGATACTCCGACTGGGAAGCCTGCAGACTCTCGATCATCTCCTGAAGCATCGCCTGCTGTTCCGGTGTCAGCTCTTCCTGCTGCTCTAACTGCTCTAATGCCTCCACGAGTTCCTCGAGCTCCTCCGTCTTCTCCTTTGCTTCCTCCTTGACACTGTGCAGTTCCTTTGCGCGGTCTTTCATCCCGGAAGGCAGCAGCACAAGGACAAGAAGCACCACCAGCAGTCCCGCAAGCGAACCTGTCTTTTTCCATGGAGGCAGCAGTGTGATTCGTATTTTATCCTGATGCGCCTGAAGCTGTCTCATAGCATCAGCGCGCTGAAGCTCGACCAATACGCCCTCTTTTTCCAGATTCCCATACGCCGTGACAATCCGCTCATCAAATCCGAAACTGTCCATGACCAATGCAGTCCACTCCATGCCAGTCCGCCCCATATACGCTGCCAGACAGGCCGCAAGCAGCGCTAACATCAGCGCCAGACCGGCATAAAGCCCGGCATAGTAGAGAGGTATCACAAACGATACAGCCTGAAAAAAGATTCCCACACCAGCACCGATGCGCAGCGCTGTCACCAGTTTTTTCAAAAATCCTGCCAGATTCAACCTGCGCTGACAGTTCCGTATTGTCTTTACAAACTCACTCTGTCCCATACAATACCTCCCGATACTTTTCAACATCCAGCATCACCAAAAATATAACACTCACAGTTATCCATCCACACAAGCAACACCCACACCCGACATCCTTAAAATATGGCATCCGCAGTCCCGCATTCCTCACAAACAGCGTCCTCCAGACACCCTAAAAATATGGCATCCGCAGTCCCACATTCCGCGTAAACAACACCCTCCAGACACCTAAGGAACTGTTCAAAAATAACCTGCACATCTTGACTTGTCTATTTCTCCGATTGCACATATCAAAAAGCCTCGCCGTAGCCCGCTACGCCTGCGTTTTTTGATATGCACCCTCGAAGAAATATCCTGCGCAAGCTGCACATGTTATTTCTGAACAGTTCCTAAGAAGAATGAATCCGCCATTCTTCCAAAAACTTAGAAAGTCTTAGGCGGCGTTTTTTGCCGCCTTAGACTTTCTTAGTTTTTTGCCTCCCGAAGAGTTCATAGGATTTACCCTCCACGCCGCCACAATCATAAACAGGACCGCTAATACCAGAATACACGCTGCCGACAGGAACATCCATGCTTTTCCCTGGGAGAGGTGATACGTCAGAAAACCAACCTCGCTCTTGTCAAAGTTCGATCCCGCTGTCCCGAAGATGGACTCCCCCGTCATGATCTGCATGAAAAATTCTTCAAAAAACACGCCCGGATTGACGAGCAGAAACAACATCGACTCCCCTGCCCGGTCCCCTTCCGTCCACAAAAGATTCAGGATCATCGGCACAAAGGTCAGAATATAGATCACAAAATAAATCACAAACGACAAAACCACTGCTGCGATCGACTTGCGGCAGAACGAAGAACAGAAAATACCAATACTTCCCGAAAGCACTGACAGCAAAATAATAGCGAGCACAAAATAGAGCAGATTGCTCCACGCAAGTCCTCCTACGACAAAAGCAAGCGACATAATCGGCATTCCCGCTGCCACAAAAAAGAGAATCCGGATCACCGCTGATATCACTTTCCCCAGTACGATGGAGAAAGGTGACATGCATGTTGTGAGCATAATGTCAAAGGTCTGCCGCTCTTTCTCTCCTGAGATGGACGACGCCGTAATGATCGGCACGATCAGCGCCACAATACACACCTGTGCCACCGCAAGAACTGGAAACAGGGCAATCAGATAACTGTATATGTTTTTCTGGTTGTAATAACTGCTGCTTGCCGACTGAATCACTGCCAGCGCCAGCAGGAAAGCCAGCACAAGCACTACATTATAGGCAAACAATCCCCAGCTTAAGCGCATGCTGCGCGCTGTCACCTGCAGATCTTTTTTTACGATCGGATTCCACCTGATTTTCACTGTGCGCCACCTCCTGTCAACTGCATAAACAACGTTTCCAAACTGCCCTCTTCCTTGTAAAAGCCTGTCAAAACTACCTGATTCTGAATCAACTGCCCGATCAGGGCACTCGTCTGCTCATCCGTGCCATTGTTCGTGATGATAATCTCGTTCTCCCTGACGGACTCCACCGCTACGCCCGCCTGTTCCATCAGAAGGCGGACAGCGGTATCCATACCAGATGCGATCTGAATATGAATCCGTTTCCCGCCTGCGACCTGCTGCATAATGTCCTCTATGCGGCCTGCCATGATCAGCTGCCCGCGGTTCATGATTCCGATACTTGTACACATCTCGGAAAGCTCGGAGAGAATATGGGAGCTGATCACAATCGTCTTTCCCATGGAATGCAGGTTCTTCAAGAGCTCTTTCATCTCCACACGCGCCCTTGGATCCAGGCCGGAACTCGGCTCGTCCAAGATCAGAAGTTTCGGGTTGTGGAGCAGCGCCCTCGCCACGCAGAGACGCTGTTTCATACCGCGCGAGAGTGTGTCCACATAGAACTCCCTCTTATCTGAAAGATTGACAAGCTCCAAAAGGTCATCGGTCAGCCTGGCGATATCCCGCGGCCGCATTCCGTACATGGAACCATAGAAATCCATATATTCATGTACTTTTAAATTGTCATACACTCCAAAAAAGTCCGGCACATAACCGATCAGCCGTTTCATCTCTTTACTGCCCAGCGGCGCTTTGGTGTTTCCGATCCGCACGGTGCCGCTGCTCGCCTTGAGCAGGCCGCAGACGATACGGATCGTGGTTGTCTTGCCCGCGCCGTTTGGCCCCACAAAGCCGAACAGATCCCCCTCTGGAATATGCAGGGAGAGATGGTTGACCGCCGTAAACGAGCCGTAATTTTTCGTCAGATTGCTAATTGATAACATCCTATCCCTCCCTTCACTGAACTGCATACAGACAGCCGTATGCCGTCTCGGTACAGTCGTCGTCTGCCGCTTTATCCCAATCCTTTGTAATACCAATAATCACTGGTCCGTCCAAACTCTTCTCCCTGATACGCATTTCAAGAATGCCTGTCCCTAACGCTGCAGCCACATCATAATCCTTTTTGTGATCATTTGCATAATCATACACAAAATCACTCACAACATTCGCTGCCGAACCGGAAGCATACACCGTTTTCCCCAACGTACAGGTCTCCCCCGCCGGCAGATTCCCATAAACAAACAGAGTATCATCCGCCATAATCGCAAAATACTGAAAATCCCGGCTGGTTCCATTGGTCACTGTCCCCGTAATCCCATGTCCCGCGGAGACTGTCAGATTGCTCGTAATACTGCCCGTCTCCAAATTCTGCGCAGTTCCTGCTACAAAGTAGGCATCCTCAAAACCGCTGTCTGGATCCATCCCGAAGGACACCCTGTCCCCTTCCCTGCGGATATGATAATGATACGCTTCATCCGGATCTCCGTAAAAATAGCTGCTAAAAACAGGGCCGGCATAGTCATACCGGTCCGCCAGCTGCAGCCCCCATTCCTTATGCCCTGCATCATAACAGTGCAGATAGGTCACGCTGCCGCTGCCGGAATCATTTCCCGCGTCATTGCCGGAAAGCTTTTCAACCGTCACGGAATGCACCCTGGTATTCACGACTTCAAATCCTCTCCCGGCAATGTATATCAGCAGGATTCCGACTAATGCTGATATTGGAACCGCCGCCCAGTACCAATCCCTCTTTTTCATGGCACGAAGGATCAGATAAAGGACTGGGCCCGCAAAAACCGCATACAGGATCACGATCAGTTTCAGAGCACCGAAACTTAAGCTGTTCCCTCCGTTTCCCAGACTCTTGAAAATATTTCCGACAAGATAATCCGTATCGTTATACTGATAGTTGTGCAGGACATTTACATAATTATTGATATTTTGCAGAATATCCCGCGCATAATTCCCCCAGTCCTCAATCATCAGATCTGACCGTCCCAGGTCGGACAGTGCATACGGCACAAACTCCACCGCACCGTACCCCCACGAAGACGCCATCGTCAGGCTCTCTGAATCCATGTAATAGCGGTCTGTCGTATCCGCCAGTTCCGCCAGTGAGAGTTTCTCCAGTCCCGCGCCATAATCCTCACTATAATTGCTTTCTCCCGGCTCATTGACCTGAATGCACTTCACACTCAGAAAATCCAGTCCGCTCAGCGTGTCCTCCGCGCGTTCCCCTGTCCCGACGATCAACATTCCTCCCGCTCTCACCCATTGCAGAATGCTGTCCTGTTCTTCCTCTGTAAAAATACCAGTATTATAATTATCAATTACCAGAATCTGCAGAAAATCCAGAGAGCTGACCAACGTGTCCTGATCCAGCTCGGTCAGATTAATGGGAAACCCATTTCCATCGTAATAAATCAATTCCCCTCCCAGATCCAGATATGTAAGGGACAGATAGGAATCGCTCAAAATTCCCATAGAAAGCGCATCCGCCTCACCCATCAGAAAACGCTTGTAATTCTTCTCCGCGATCGCATTCCCCTTTTGATCTAAAAGGGACACCTTCAATGTCTCATCCTGTTCTTCGATACTGCCGACCGGTATGCTGACTACGAACTGCTTCGTGCTGCCCTGCGGCAGGGAAAGCGCAGTATCATAAGCACAGCTGAGAGAATCATAACGGATATCCATCTGCACACGCACTGTCCCCTCCCAGTCATCTCCCCGGTTACCCAGCGTCAGCTGAATATCATACCGCCTGTTATCTAATCCAAGCAGTTTGGCATCGATGTCAAACACCTGCTTTCCACTCTGGGGGGCATCCTCCGCCGCAATGCCTGTCCTGCCGCAAAGCATTGTACAGAGCAGTATTCCCAGTATCAAAGCCGCCCAAAACCGGTTTCCAGTCTTGATCTTATTTTTCATAATTTCTCTCCTATCCGTCCCCGTTCTCCATAAAAATAGCCGTTCTTATCCGTATTATGTATCATTTTTATCATAAGTTCCGAAAACATTATACAGGACTTTCCTGAAAATAGCAATGTAAAATCGAGCAGGAGAATGACCTTAAATTACAGTTCAGCTACAAAGTCCGTAAGAAAACGTAGCGGTTGAAATGCATCAAGCCATGGTACATGGCTTTGACATCGCGAAGCGATTTTGCATGGCTTGATGCGTTACAGTTCAGCAAGGCTGAACTGTAACGACCTTAATCAAAAACAAGTTTTTCGTAGGTTGTGGACTTATCCGCGATATGATATACTGTTACAAAAGCGCGAAAGGACATACAACGCAGTAGTTTTTAGAAAAGAGGTATGCTATGGCAACAAACACAAAACTTCCTATGGGTATTGAAAATTTCGAAGAAATACGCACAGATGGATATTACTATGTCGATAAAACGGAACTGATCAGCACTCTTTTGAAAAATCCGGGAAAGGTAAATCTGTTTACGCGTCCGAGACGTTTCGGTAAAACCCTGAACATGAGTATGCTGAAATACTTTTTTGAAATCGGCACTAACAGTATCCTTTTTGACGGACTGGAGATTTCCAATGAAAAAGAGCTCTGTCATAAATATATGGGAAAATTTCCAGTAATATCGATCACGCTGAAAGAAGCAACCGGAGAAAATTTTACTGATGCGAAGGCTATGTTCCGAAATCTGATCGGAAAAGAGACCATGCGTTTTCAATTCCTAATGCAGAGCGAACATCTGACAGAGATTGAACAAAAACGCTATGAGGCACTTATTAATATTGACAAAACAGGTTCATTTACAATGTCGGACGAGCTTTTGAAAGACAGCTTACAGCTGTTGTCACGGCTTCTGCAGAAACATTATGGTCTTAATGTAATCATTTTGATTGATGAATATGATGTACCGCTTGACAAAGCATACCAGTCAGGTTATTACGATTCCATGGCGGAATTGATCAAAGTCCTGTTCGGAAACGCGTTTAAAACAAACGACAGCCTGAAACTGGCAGTATTGACAGGTTGTCTTAGAATATCCAAAGAGAGCATTTTCACCGGTCTGAATAATTTTAACGTATATACTGTAAAGGATGTGCGCTACAAGGAATACTTTGGTTTTACAGATGCGGAAGTCAGACAAATATTGGAATATTATGGATTTACCGATCAGTATGACGCCATAAAGGAATGGTATGACGGTTATCTGTTTGGTAATTTAGGAATATACTGTCCGTGGGATGTGATCAATTACTGCGGAGATCTGCGCGATGCAAGTGTGACAAAACCGCAGAATTACTGGGTAAATACAAGCAGCAACAGTATCATCAGAAAATTTATAGAACATGCAGACAAAACGACCAAGGATGAAATCGAAATATTGATCAATGGCGGCAGTATCAAAAAGAAAATCCATCAGGAGCTTACTTACAGAGATCTGGATTCCAAAATTGACAACCTGTGGAGTGTCCTCTATACAACAGGTTATCTGACTCAAAGCGACAGTGACGCTGACAGTATGACCAGCCTGGTCATACCAAACCGGGAGATCCGATGGATATTTGAAGAGCAGATCCAGGAGTGGTTTGAGACGGAATCCCGAAAAGATTCCCAAAAACTGGAACGTTTTTGCAGGGCATTTGAGGAGAACGATACAGCCACCATCGAAAAAGAGTTTACCTCCTATCTGCGCAAGACGATCAGCATCCGTGACACCAATGTCAAAAAAGAGATGAAAGAAAACTTTTATCATGGAATCCTGCTGGGATTATTTGCGGGAATGTCCGACTGGAAAGTCAAATCCAACGCCGAATCAGGAGAAGGCTACCGTGATATCAGCGTAGAAGCCGAAGATAAGGAGATCGGTATCATCATTGAAGTAAAATACGCCGAGAACGCAGCCTTTGATGTAGGGTGCAGCGAGGCATTGAAACAGATCAATAACAGGAATTATGAGGAGGCGCTGATCGACGACGGCATGACTGTCATCCGCAAATATGGAATCGCATGTTATAAAAAGCGGTGCAGGGTAATCTCTGGTTGATGCCCCGCCTATGTAGGAATAATGCTTTCCGCAACAGATAGAACAGGGGAGATTTTGTCTCCCCTGCTGCAGATGTCTGATTTTTAGTTCTCTAAGGCACTGTATAAAAAGTGGAGCTTCTGACCACTCCACTTTCTCTCATGATTTCATATCTGTTTAGATTCTGACTGCCCGGATATTCATCAAGATTTGTTTCGCACAATAGTGTCTTATTATTTTGGCTATTCCTATCAAAGATTATTTTTTTAATTACTTTGTAACTTCACTAATCACTCCATTAGTATAAACCTTGCGATTGAGGAACGAATTTCTTCCAGCATCTAATGAATAAACATTACTATACTCGTTGTAACAATTAATCCCTCTATAAATCTCAACACTATTTGCTACATCTAACTCAACCACCTCACCGCTTTCAATAATCAATGTCTCACCATTAGTAAAATCAATACTACCCTTCCATTCCTCTTCTCCACCAGTAATAGTATTGATATTGTTTCTTACATAGCTATCCAATTCCTTTACTGCCACATCATCATTGATATCAAGAGCCGCTATTTTACTATACACCTGTTCATAAACAGCTGCTCCATTATTTAATAACGGATCCCAAGATGGTATCATTTGAATAGTTCCAGAAGATTCTGGAACCGCCGAAGATGCAGAAGACACTATAGCGTTTCCCGTTCGTGTAACAGTACCATATACACCAGCTGTCCTATGTTCATTTATTCCAATCGTAAAATAATGTTCTACATAAGCATCCCAATCATCACCAAACACTGCCTGTAAATCCGCATAAGCATTTTTATATTCTGAAACATTAAAAGTTGCAATTCCTTGCTTACCTTCATTCACGCCATATGTAACAAAATGATTCAAAAGTGCTGCTGGTTCAGAACCAACTTCTGCCACAACATCTGGATACTGTTCCGCATAATAGTCTGCATCAAAAACATCACTTAATCCTTCTGCCGAAACACTGAGAGAACTTCCAACAAAAACAGAATACACTGTAGCAATAGCCAAAACTTTTTTATAAATCTTACCTTTCATGTTGATACCTCCAAAAATTAATCAAAATATTTTATATCTCTATACTCAATTACTTACTTGTTGTTAAAAAATCAACATATTTCATGTACTGCCCCAAAATAAACATATGACCGAAAATAAACGCATTAGATTCTGACCGCTCCGACTGCCCGGATATTCATCGGATAGACATTGCTGCCACCCACGTATTTTGCGATATAGTTCACATAGTTGTCCGCCTCAGCAAGCGGCACGAGGCACATGATCACACCCGCAAATCCACCGCCGTGCACACGGCATACACCATCGCCGATCCCCTTTAAGAAGAGTTCTGTGAGCGCGAGTGTCAGCGTGATCTTCTGCTCTTTGCAGTTTTGCAGCGAATAGCAGTTCTGCAGCAATTTCCACGAGGAAGTGCCTGATTCGTCGACCAGTTTCAATACGGCATTGATATCATCCCGCTCAATCGCTGCCGCCATCTCATCCACTCTGCGGTTCTCCTCAAAGAAGTGGATCGCACGCAGCACTGCCCTGTCGTTTGGAATCTCATTCACATGCGCAAGCAAATTGTCAAGGTTTGTCTCGCACAAAAGTTCCACGCCGAGAACCTTCGCAGCTTCCTTCATCTCATTGGGAATCCCCGAATACTCCTCGCTTAAATCCGCATGTCCCTTTCCCGTGTTCACGATCACAAGACGGTATCCCTTTTTCTCAAAGGAGAACGAAAGCGGTCTGTACTCCGGCTGGCTCCCATTCGAAAAATCAAAGAGCACCGGTCCGCCGACTGCGCACGCCATCTGGTCCATCATGCCTGACGCCTTGTTCCAGTATACATTCTCAGAATACTTGCCAATCTTTGCATAGTCCGCACAGCTCATCGCACCGTCATTAAAGAAGTGGTTGACAATCGTGCACACCAGCATCTCAAACGACGCCGACGAACTCACACCCGCTGCCGCGATCACGTTTGTGGACACATATGCGTCAAAGCCGCCGACCTTGAATCCAAACTTCTGTGCGCCTTCCATCATGCCGGCGAGCAGCGCCTCTGTCCCGCTGACCTTTGCAACGCTGTCAAGCTTCGTGATGTCCACAACGATTTCCTGATCATAGCCTTCACTCGTGATATGAATGACACTGCTATTGTTTGGCCGCGCCGCCCCGATGGTATCCAGATCGATGCTGCCCGCAATCACCTTGCCGCCGTTGTGATCCGTATGGTTGCCAATGATCTCCGTTCTTCCGGGTGCGGAGAAAAATTCAGCCTCGTCATGGCCATACTTTTTCTTGAAATTCTCCGCCAGTGCACGAAAACGCTCCGCGCTCTTTGCACTCTCCCCGTAAACTTTTTCCAGTCTCTCACTGTTTGGAATGTTCATTTTTAATTCCTCCTTGTTATCCGCTTTTTATCATTTATTATAATTTTTTATTATACATCAAACTGTCTCAAAATCCAATGAATTCCTTTTGCAACCCGCAGGTCCGGTTCCGAAAAATGACCGCCCTGATTCCACTCCAGGACACCTTGCACGTTTTTCTGATTCTCGCAAAGCATTGTATATACCTGTTTCGTATTGTCCCCTACAGTCGACATCTGCTTATTTTTCGTCTTTTCCTCTTTGTCTCCAAGGCTCAGGTAAATGTACTTTGCTTCATTCGTACACATCTTCGCTGCTGCGTTTTGAACATAATCAAGCCATCCCTCA
The DNA here is from genome assembly GCA_002491195.1 of Lachnospiraceae bacterium UBA7179. Classification (GTDB taxonomy): domain Bacteria; phylum Bacillota; class Clostridia; order Lachnospirales; family Lachnospiraceae; genus COE1. The sequence continues at coordinate 12,460 of DKVL01000031.1, read as the reverse complement.
TACCACAGAGAACCGGAACAGCTGACTGCGCCCGCAAAACCATCACATTCACAGTATACCCACAGACTAAAAAGCCCTGCAAGTGAATATCCGACCGGAAAACGGGCAATTTCAGACTCCTTTGCCTCGACATGCGGAATAAAGTATTGTGTAAGCCATTTCAGCGTATCGCCCGCATTCCCGCCAAAGCCTTCTTTTCCAAAGACTGCCTGTGCTGCCCAAGGCGAATAATCGTCGTTCCAGTTTTCGGATTCATATGCTGCCAGAATGAAATTGGCATCTGGTACCTTTTCTTTTAAATAAGATATAACCATCTCTACGGACTCTCTTGCCTCTTCACCTACACCCCAGTAAAATACAAGCAGACGATGACTTTTACCGATATGCTCCTGTTCCTTACTGCCACTTTTGCAGATATGGCAGATTTTATTATGAACTGTTACAGTTGTTAATTCTTCGATCATACTTTGACTTCCTATTCTTTAACGCGTGCTTCAGAATATCCAAAACTCAGGAGCTGTAGAACTACTATAGCACAGCCTGCTTCCTGGAAACAGCCATGCAAAAACCTTTGCCAATACAAACATCCTTTCTCATATTTAATACTTATTTGACCGTCTCCAGATCTTGCGCTGCTCGGCTTCCCTGATCAGACCTTCCCTGAAATCAGGGTGCGCGATCGAGATGAGCCCTTCCGCCCGCTCCCATGTGGAACGCCCTTCAAGGTTGATGACGCCGTACTCCGTTGCCAGAAAATAAATCTGGCTTCTGGGGGAGGTGATGATATCCCCGTCAAACTGTGGGCGGATCCGGGAATGGTACACACCTGCTTTGTCCTTATACGTAGAACTCATACAAATAAATGCCTTGCCGCCCCTCGACGCGGAGGCTCCTATGAGAAAGTCCAGCTGTCCGCCGGTACCGCTGATCTGTCGGGAACCGGAGCTTTCCGCCGCAACTTGACCATACAAGTCAACGGACACACAGCTGTTAATCGACACCATATTGTCAATCTGGGCAATGACACTCGGTCTGTTGACATATTCCAACGGATAAGCCGCAATACCGTGATTGTCGTCCACCCACTCATAAAGCTCCGGCGAACCGATCGCACAGCCGTACACGCCTTTTCCCCGATCAATCTTTTTCTTGCGGTTTGTCAACTTTCCCGCATTGTACATGCTCAAATACGCATCGGAACAAAGCTCCGTGTGCATCCCCAGATCTTTGATATCCGATTCCGCGATCAACTCACCCAATGCATTCGGCATACTGCCAATGCCAAGCTGGAGCGTCGCCCCATCCACAATATAAGGTAAAATGTTCTTTGCAATCTTCCTGTCCGTCTCGGTAGGTCGGCTTGTCTTTAGGACAGCCAGCGGCTTATGCTCTCCCTCCACAATATAATCTACATTGGAAATATGGATACACTCGTCATATCCTCCGTAGACTTTGGGAAGATTCTCATTGACTTCAACGATGACAATATCCGCCGTGCGCGTGATCGGAGCCGCCACGCCCGTGTTGACAGAAAAGTTAAAATACCCATGCTTATCCATAGGAGAGACACTCACCATCACGACATTTACTTTTAAAAAATATTCATAATATGCGGCATTGTTGTGAAAAACCATCGGAATAAAGTAACAGAGTCCCCTGTCACAGAGCTTACGTTCATAGGAAGAACAGTGCCAGCTGTGGTAAGTAAAATGCTCCTGACTCTCATCGCACTCCGCCACCTCAATCGGACCTTCTATGATCAGATTCCCGCGTATTTTTACATCATAGAGTTCATCCCTGCGTCTTGCCAGCGCCCTGTCGAGCAACACCGGCATTCCCAGATTGCTTGTGTAGTCCACCCAGTCACCGCTCTTTACCACCTGCACCGCCTCGTCGGGAGCCACCAGTTTCGCTTTGTACTCTGCCTGGAAATCGTGCAGCATCGTATCACACTCCTTTGATATTCATGTACTTATAGAAAAATGTCTGGATTTGATAGGTCTTGCTAAGCTCCTGTACGATCACCCTGTTCATGTATCGGTTCGGCTCCGAAAACTCATATTCCGCTTCTTTATAAATTGCCTGAATATCCACAAAAATCGTATCAAACGCATTCATATTTTGGAGAAAAAGAGCATCCTTCTCACATTTTAGCGGCGCAAACAGCTCCTTAGAATCCGCTCCCTTGCTGAAATATGCAACGAGCATATCCGCTGTCACAGACTTGCCGAAGCGACGTGCGCGGCTGTTGCAGATAAATTTGCTTGTAATATCCCTGCGCAGCAGTTTGCCAATGAGCTCTGTCTTGTCAACAAAATATTTTGTCTGCGCCAATTCTGCAAACTTTTCATTGCCCATATTCAGAAATCTTCCCATCAACACTCCTCCTTGCGCAGTATTCCGGTTCTTCGCCGATCCTTTATAAATTTATTATACTGACAGTTTGCATGGTTGTAAAGTCCCTGTTGCAGCAACAAACTGATAGACTTTGCTGCCCAGTTATGTTACACTAAAGACGATACAACAACATGTTTCATAATTGGGAAGTGATACAATGCTAATTAACGAAAAAGAGTATAACGGTTATCTTTTTGATCAATTATCAGCAGTGGAACGAATTGAAAAACAAGCTCTGACCGGCGATATGGAAAAAGTAAAAGAAGAGATTGAAACACTGAAAAAAGAGATTAACCGCAAGTTATACCAAAAGCCACCATTAACTGAAAACTGAACAACAGCAAATTATAAAGGCGTCTCCCACTGTAAAAACGGGGAACAACGCCTTTTTATATTTCTGCAAGTGTTAAAGGTTTATCAAACTATACAATTTATTAATATAAGACTATTGTCGACGCGTACTGCGCGATATCAAGACAAATCGTTCCGTTTGAACCGATCGTCTGTATATCAACCAGCTCATATCCCCCTGATTCAGATGCCGCAAACAGATAAGCTGTCTGTCCTGCCTTCGCCTGATCCAGCACTAAATGTACAAATATCGGACTATACCATTTGTTTTTCCCGCCTGTATCTAGGATGAGCGCATCAAACCCTTCGCCAAAGTCCCTGACTCTGTTCAGGGCAAAATTCAGATCGATCTCTCCCTCTATCAATCTCAAATTCTCACTGGTCAGTATGACAACCATGTTATCCAGGAAAATGTAATAGTCGGCGCCAGTCTCTGCCATCAGCCTGACAACTGCCTCCGGGATGATCAGATCCGTTGCACCGATCGCATTGATGCTGATCGTCATTCTCCCTGTGCCCCCGGCTGCCAGCCATGCGGCCAGTGCTTCCTGATATCCTGCAAATACAGCTTCTGCCCAGCCTCTGATAACATTTCCATCCATGTCCACAAACACAGGCGGCATCTTTAGCGGCTGTACAGGAACTGGCGGTTGTAAAACTGCAGCTGTATTGTCAGAAGAAGAGGTTCTTCCGCCACTGTCGGAAGGTGTGTTTTTGTCCTCATCAGGCGGAGGTGTTTCGACGACATCCCTGCCTTTTCTAAAGTTCTGTGCCACACGCTTCAGTTCCCTGTTATCATTTCGGAACTCCACACCCAGCGTATGCCATCCGTCTTCCAGTTTGTCGAGCGTCTCCGCCCTGATCACAATTCTTGTGCTTCCGTCTGACGCTGTATATTCAACATCTCTGATCAGCTTCCGGCCGTCAATATACACTGCTCCATCCCCGTCGAAATATCGAAATTCTCCTTTCGACCGGAATACTTTATCATAAAGTGCCGGCGAACCGACATCCGGCATCTTATCCAGGATCACATATTCCTCATCTGTTGCCTTCTCTATATTTTCATCTGTATTTTCCTGAATCGTCAGCGTAAACTCTTTTTCGTCAGACTGTGTTGAACTGCTATTCGCCATATGCACACAAAATGTGAATGTCCCTGCTTCCTGTGGCACTCCATACAGCTCGCCATTTGTCCTGAGATTCATTCCTTTCGGAAGATTTCCGGATTTCAGCGTATAAGAAGTCTGGTTCAATCCATACTTGTTATCATTCTGTATCATCAATCCATATGGAACATATTTGACAGCCAGCACTTTATCGATATCCGCCTGCTCCGTCGTAATATGCGCCTTAGCCTCTGTGCCTGTCAGGTTCAGCTGCATGATGGCATTTCCATTTGATTTGATGATCAGTGTTCCTGTTCCGGTAGGTATATTCCTGTCCTTCATCTTCAGGCGGATCTTTGCCATGTTGGGCAGCTCGCCGTGCTCTGCTTTCTGTGTTGTCGTAAAGCCAGATAAATCATAATCCCCTTTCAGCTGCCAGTACGAGTCCAGTTCCAGCCAGTCTGACTGCAGCTCTACGGAAATCTTTTCTATGGGCGATGTTCCCATGTTCACCAGCAAAATGTCATGTATCTGGTCATGGGCAGTATCCAGGAACACTTCCCTTGTGGTAGTTGTCAAACCGCCTGCTGATACTGTATTTGATCCGGGATCCGCGAGACTGTTGACATAAAGCTTTTGCCCATCCTCTGCCTTTACGATCTGAAGCCAGTAATTCTTCTGGCGGGTGCCATCCGATGATGCCGCTGTATACTGAACAGAACCATTTGCAAAATTGTGATATGTTTTCCCGCTCTCCTGACCCTCTGCCCCCGAATATAGTCTGATACCTTCCGCAGTCACAAAAGTGGGCGCCACATTTGTCAGATCAACATCCTTTCCGACAATCATGGTCAGGTAATTGTACTCCGCATAGGAATCCTCCAGTACATCTACGCAATAGCAGGGAATATCCTGCTGAGCGGCGTCTTTCAAACCGTTAAAGCGTACATACGTACGTGGATCAGTGAGAACAGCATCCGTATACTGTCCCTCCTCTGTCCTGAAGCGATGATAATATTTCCTCTGATTTTCTGAACTGTCTTCTCCTATAAAAATGGAAAAAAGAATGCCATTCCCACTGTAGTCTGCAGAATAACCATCCAGACCGAATAATTGATCTTTAATATTTACCGATCCTGCTGCCTCTGCTTCTGCAATGGATGCATAGTCCCCTATATAAGCTGCAGTTACCTTTTCATTATGCTGTGTCATATCCTCAGTATAATAAAGCACCAAACGATATCTATTTCCCGCTGCATTTCCTGGTTCTAAAATCAGATTATGATTCTGGTATTTTCCACTTATTCTTATAGAAGACATAGTTGATTTAAGCTCATAATTTTCCCCATATAAATCATAATCAAACCCAACAGAATAATCATACAGGTTCATTTCTATTGGAAGACAGCCTGTTGCAGTTCCACTATTGTCATACGTTACCAATGTAAAATTTTTCCCTGTGACAGAACCTATAGTCTCTGTGTCCTTTTTCTGCCAAGGAAGACATAATCCCGCTTCCTGTTGTGTCATATCTGTATCAAAAAAGTTACCGTACCGATAACTGTCTGACTGGCTGTCATTTTCAAGCTCACTGATACTTTTATATAGTTTCCCATAAACATCCATCCTGCTGTACTGTGTTGATGCAAAAACATTGGGATTGATTGTTAATCCCACATAGATCTTCTCCGCATCCCCTATATCGTTTGCTGCTGGAGTAATGTACAAATAATATCTTTGCTTATCATAATGCGCATTCTCAAATTGATTTGTATTAGACTTCCAATCCGAATAGCTAGTCTCCACAACCTTAACTTCTTTACGGTTTCCCGATGCATCCAAACAGTATATAACTGGTGTCAGCCAATTCATAGACTCCGTTACTTGTACTGTGATCAAGTATCTAATATTATCTGCTGCCAGCTGATCCGCCTTTCCTGTAATTACTTCCCATAAAACATTATCTTTTATATAAGTAGAACAGCTCAGATCCACCCTGCCATCGGAAACACTGACCTGGTAATCATCATGACTGTCATTTAATAACTTCCACACAATATCATCTGTATCCTTGATCTGATCATTACCTGCACATGCAGACATCGAGACCATTGTCAGTTCCACTGGCGTAAGTCCCCGCAGGTCTATCGTCAGTTCCCGCTCTTCCAATGGCAGCAGCGAATAAGTCGATATTCCGCCGTCATTCGTAAATTCCTTCTTCTCGGGATATACAGTAATTGTCTTACCTGCCACACCAAGACTCATCTGCGTGATGACATTTCCGCTGAACTCAGAATGAATATCAAACATATGTCCATTTACACTGCAGCGGTCATCAGGGCTTAAAAACCATCTGCTTTCCGTCGTGCCGTCGTACTGGAACTGCACTTCATATGGAAAAAACGCATCTGCCTCCGCCTCGATGGTGAAGCTGCCGTCTTCATTAAATGGCGCTATGTAGATGTTATCCTCCAGACAGGTCTCAAACAGTTCATCGCTGTAATCATCACTTGGAATAACACTGATTTCCAGATTTCCTGTATTGAATGTTACTATATCCTGGATATCCGCAAACGCGATGATCTCCTGTGGTTCTGTCTCCGTTTCTGTTTCCGTCTCTGTCTCTATTTCTGTCTCACTCTCTGTTGGTTCTTCCACTGTCGTTTCTGTCTCTGTCGTCGGCTGGGTCTCTGATGGCTTCCCATTTTCACCTGGGTCGACTCCTTCTTCCGGTTGGGAATCCTCCGATGACGTCGTATCCTTACCCGGGTCAACTCCTTCTTCCGGCTGGGAATCCTCCGATGGCATCACATCTGCACCAGCCTCTTCTTCCAGGTCCGGCTTTTCCGATGGCGTCACATCTGCACCTGCTTCTTCTTTCGGATCTGGCTTCTTCGATGGCGTCACATCTGCACCTGCTTCTTCTTTCGGATCTGGCTTCTCCGATGGCGTCACATCTGCATCCGCTCCAGCTTCTTCCGGGTTCGGCTTCTCCGATGGCGTCACATCTGCACCTGCCCCGGCGCCTTCTTCTGGGTTCGGCTCCTCCGGCGGCATCGCATTTTCACTCGGCTCAGATTCACCATCCTGCGTACTTTCCACAGTGCTGTCTGTCTGAGCCGGTGTGGACTGCGGCTCTTCTGCATACACTGACACACTTGACGTGATCATCAGTGCGGAAAGTACGACCGCCAGTCCGCGTTTCAATGACTTCCATTTCATTTGTACTAACTCCTTTCTTTGCTTAATTATTTTTTGTGCAAGCTGCAGGAATATATGCATTCCCCTATTCATCCCAATCCGAACTGTCCTGTTTCTTGGGGATCAGTATTATAAAAGCAATCAGGAACACTATTCCCACTGCGATCCATTCGTCGCTGGCTTCCTTACCTGTGGGGACTTTTTCTCTGGAAGGCTCCCTTGGTTTCAGGGAATCTACTGATAATAAAGCATACTCCGAAAGCAGTTCGTTCGGTTCTTTTCCATCCTCCTGCTGGAAATACTGGCTGGAAGGATTCAATACGTCCGAAAAATACGGCATCTCTTTTATATGTCCATAGACTTGTACTGGTACATCAATTTCACACTCATATGTGGTGTCTCCCAGCCCGCTTTCCCGATAATCAAAATCATGTTTCAATATATCAATCGGGAAAAATACTACTCCGTCATTTCCCTTGTTATCAACCACATAGTAATACAAACCTGCACACGATGAAGCACCCATCGCTTTACCATTTTTCCCAGTCGAAACTTCTTCTTTACTCCCAATCATCAGCGCAGCAACAATATTCATCTCTGCATATGCGTTTAGCTCTAACTTTTTATCATACCTTTTATACGAGAACGGAACATCCACATATTCGTACTTACATTTTGCATTATAGATTGATATTGCTGTCAGAATGACAATTCCAGCTGCAAGACATCCATACCCCGCCTTTCTCCGTATTTTCTGGCGTTTCGTTTCTGTGTCGTGCCTTTTCCTTATTTTTGCAATCCACACGCCTGCTATTCGCTTGACCATCTGGCATTTTGTCTCCATGGCATACGGATTTTCTGTTATGATCATCTCTGCCGCTTTTGGATTTAATGTCCTGATATACCGCAATAATGGCCTTCCCGGCTCTTTTGCATACAACTGCAGGGCTACCTCAATCGATGTTCCAACAACAGGTTCAAGCCCCCTCTTCTTTACTTCCTTTTTAATCCGCAGATAGTTCACGTATCTGGCTATAACGAAGTATATTACATACGGCGTCTGGGCAATTATAAATCCTGCCACAATCAAAACAAATGAGAGCAATACAGACAGCAGATCCCCTTCCAGTACAGTCTCAATCAATACCGACACGCCAAGCAGGCTAATAGCGATTCCCAAAAAATAAACCAAATATAGCAACAGACTAATTAATTTGGACCACTTCGAATTTCCGACAATGGGTATGCTTATTCTCATAAATTCTTCTCCTACCCCTCTGCTTTCCTTGATCTATAACTCAAATCCGTGAACCAATTGGGTTCACGGATTCGGGTATCATTTTTAAGTTGCTCTTAACGCAAAGCTTTTAGATCGTTCTAAGCAGGTTTTGATCTGTTTTGATCCCCCTCGACTTAACATTCACTTCTCAACAAATATAATGACATCTGTTACACTGCTGCAGACAAAAGCAACATTGCCGATTTCATTGACAATCGTCGTATATACGAGATCATAACCCGTGGCAGATTCATTCAGCACATAGATGTAGGCCTTCTTCCCAACATACTCATCCCCGATATGGAAGTTAAATATTGCATCAAATCCCAACGGCTTAATTGCGTCTGGAACCGCATGGATCACGTCAAACTCCGGTGCGATCATGGGATCTGCAGCCAATGCGTAGACAATCTCCACGTCATTTGTCATCATTGGTACATTGGCCATGTCGATCGTCAGCCCGAAATCCGCGCTGAAAACAGCGTTCAGATACAGGTACTGTCCATAATACTGATTCAGAAGCGCTGCTCTTAACACATGATCCCTTGACACATCAGCCTGTGACATTGTATATCCCTCTTTGTACGTAAAGCCTTCCACAGGAATAATCTCCACGGGCGTATCTGTTGTCTTTACTGCTGTGGTATTGCTGCTTGAGCTGGTACTTGAACTGCTGTTATTGGAGTTATTGCTGTCTGAACTACTGTTTGATGGTTTTTCCACAACACCAATATCTGCTGCGTCGTAATTCTGTGCGGCGCGTTTGAGCTCACCGGTATCCTCCCCGCCTTCACGAAACTCAATACCAAGTGTATGCACACCAGAACCTTTCTTGGAAAGCGTCTCAGAGCGGATTGTGATCCTGGTACTTCCTGACTCGGCATCATAATCTACGCCTTCCACCAGTCGATCACCGTCAATATAGATATATTTAAAATTCGGGAAAACACCTTCCGATACTACTAAATATTCCGCACCAGCATGACTAAGTCTGGTCGATAATGTATATCCCTCATCTGTCGCATTATTTACATTCTCATCCGTATTATCGAGAACTGCGAAATCAAACTCCCTATAGCATGTACTAAAATTGCTGATGGAGTTGTCCATTCTCACATTGATATGGAATGTACCTGTCTCCTTAGGCACACCATAAATCTCTCCGTTTGGCTTTAACTCCATACCTTCTGGAAGCCTGCCTGACCACAACGAATAGGAAACATTATTTGCACTGTATTTGTTACTGTTCTGGATCATGGTGCCATACGGAACATATTTCACGGCATCCGGAATCTCTGTAGTAATGATGCTCGGATCTCCAGCTGTACCAGTCAATTCCATGACAATGAGATCCTTGCCGTCCTCTTTAATTTTTAATGTTCCTGTGATATCTGTACCATCAGCAACTCCCTCTTTTTGCTTTAGTCGTATCTTCGCAAGATTGGAAAGCCCGCCATAATATTTATCATCATTGATCTCATCGCTCTTGAAAGTTCCAAGATTCTGATTTCCGCTCAATGTCCAGTATGAGTCAAGTGCTGCCACATTGGAATTCAGCTCCACACTGACCTTTGAGATATCAGCATTACCCATATTTGCGAGCAATATGTCATGAACATAATTATGCATTCCATCAATCATCACCTCACGTGTTGTGTAGGTGACGCCATCTCTAACTTCTGTCTTTGCATCCGTGTCGATCAGGCTATTTACATAAAGCTTTGCATTGGACTCTTCCGGCTTTACAACCTGTATCCAGTAATTCGTCGCGTTCTCACCATTCTCCGCAGACACGGTGTACTGCATCACACCCTTAGAGAAATCGTGCAGTGTCCTGCCGCTTACTTCCGGCGAACTGCTTCCTTCACAGTATACTTTGGCCTTGCTGTCATTTGTATAAAATCTCAAAGCCAAATTCGTCAGGTCCACGTCCTTATCCACTAAGATTGTCAGATAATTATATTCCGCATAGGAATCCTCATTTGTCTCGACACCATACGCTTTCACATAGTTTCCGTCAGCATCACTAAATCCCTGAACGCGGAATTTTGAGCTGCTGCTCAAATACTGTCTTTTCTCATGATCACCTTCCACAACTTTTATATTGTATTGGAAAACCTTACTGTCCGTAAAAAATGTAAAGTCGACACCCTGACTGTAGTTCGCAAGATAACCATCTCCAGACATGACTGATGTGACATCCTCCGCACCACTGCTTTGTGCCTCCTCCATCGTACTGTATAAGCCCTTATAAACAGTTACGCCGCTCAGTGAATTATAGGAATGTCCGTCTATATAATGAGATGCACTCAAATAATACTGCTGATCAGCCGGATTTCCTTTATAAAGCTCATATGTTCTAAACCTACAACCATTTTCGATTCGGGTAGTGCATGTATAATCGCAGTCTTCGCCATCTGCATTTTCTATCCAAAAATCGAAGGACTCATATGAATTATCTACCTCCATTTGAATTGGAAGAAAACCTGTAACATTTCCATTGCTATCATAGCTTACCAATGTAATGTACTCAGATCTGTCTGTAAGTTTATACCCATGCTCTCCAAAGATTTCATTGGTAATCTCTATGGCCTGTTCTGCTGCATCCGGACTGCTAAGCTCTCCTTCGTATACCTTTACATTATCGCTGCCGAAAATTTCCTTATTCAGTTTTAAATACAGCGCATCACTGCCTGTTACGCTGCCATCAAGTAGAATAATCCGCTCATATCTGTACCAATCCCATCTATCATGGTTTTGATAGCCAGAATCGTAGTATTCCGCAGATTTTACCAGATTGTCTGTATAGCTGCTGTCACTATTCTGCCCACATATAACAGGCTGCAGCCAGCTTCTTGTCCTATCAATATTTACAGTTACCCGATATCTGATATTCGATAAATTGAGCTGATCGGCATCGCCTGCTATCATCTCCCAGGTAGTAGTTCCGCCATCTCCTGTATCATAGCTTAGGTCAAGTGCATCTCCTGTAGATCTAACCTTATAGTAATCCTCATATGCCCTGCTCCACGCTATCTTCTCCGCGCTGATGCTGTTTTCCCCAGCAAAAACGCTGCTCACTGCCACCCGGGTAAGCTGAAGCGGATTAAAACCAGTCAGGTCAACCCTCAAACTTTTTTCCTCCAGCGGCATCAGCGAATAAGTCGATATTCCGCCGTCATTCGTAAATTCCTTCTTTTCAGGATACACAGTGACTGTCTTACCTACCACACCAAGACTCATCTGCGTGATGACATCTCCGCTGAACTCGGAATGGATATGAAACGTATGTCCATTTACACTACAGCGGTCATCAGGGCTTAAAAACCATCTGTTTTCCGTACTGCCATCGTATTTGAACTGTACCTCATATGGAAAGAACGCATCTGCCTCCGCCTCAATGGTGAAACTGCCGTCTTCATTAAATGGTACTATATAGATGTTATCCTCCAGACAAGTCTCAAACAGTTCATCACTGTAATCATCACTTGGAATAACACTGATTTCCAAATTTCCTGTATTGAATGATACTACATCCTGGATATCCGCAAACGCGATGATCTCCTGTGTTTCTGTCTCTGTCTCCGTTTCTGTTTCTGTCTCCGTTTCCGTCTCCGTTTCTGTTTCTGTCTCCGTTTCTGTCTCTTTTGACTCCGTTTCTGTCTCTTTTGACTCCG
>DKVL01000031.1:0-159 GCA_002491195.1 Lachnospiraceae bacterium UBA7179 | reverse complement strand
TTCTGTCTCTTTTGACTCCGTTTCTGTCTCTTTTGACTCCGTTTCTGTCGTTGCTTTAGATTCCTCTGGTGAGGTTGAGCCTTCTCCTAGATTGGTTCCTTCTGTCGGTTTGGATTCCTCTGGTGAGGTTGAACTTTCTCCTGGATTGGTTCCTTCTGT
>DKVL01000004.1:11022-13593 GCA_002491195.1 Lachnospiraceae bacterium UBA7179 | reverse complement strand
CTCGCTTTCCAAAACATTATACTCTATTTTCGGAATAATAACAATCATATAGGAATAATATTCTCCAAATTTCGGAATAAAAAAAGACTCGAAAAACATTTCTGTTTCCAAATCTTAATTTCTATATAAAGATGATTTCCATTTCCATCGTTAAAATTGGCACCAAAACGCACGCTAGGGTGCATTGTACCAAATTGTGGTACGCAAGCCATATTGCGTGTCCAGATTGATACAATTTTTGCGTGGGTACTATCGTTTTTACATTTACCACAAACGCCCTGAAATCAACACTTCCATTTTAATGTCACCGAACTGCTTCGGCGTCATTGCCTTTGACTGTGGGGAAGTCTTTTATATCCGCTTTTTATATTCAGTAACGCTCATACCTGTCCATACGGCAAATGCCCTGAGAAAGGAATTTAATTCCTGATACCCAAGAAGGTACGCTATATCATTTGTTGAAATGTCCGTATTGCGGATATAGTGAAGGGCCAGCATTTCCCGTGTATTGTTGAGCTGCTTTTGAAAAGTGGTCTGTTCTTCGCTCAATTTGCGCTGCAATGTTCTTTTTGACATTCCAATTTTCGCAGCAACATCTTCTATGGCACAGGCACCGCCGGGAATCAGTTCCGTCAAAGCGCTTCTCACTCTTGCACTTGTGGATTCGTCTATATCCAGTTCCGCAAGCCGCCTTGACAGCTCCGGCTCGAAATATTCCCACATGGATTCGTTATAACTGATAAAAGGAATCTCCAGATCAGAATCCTGAAATACAATGCCGTCATGCTCTGCAGGCATTGCCATACATCCCAAAAAGTCAGAGAACGCGATATCAGTAACCGGCTTCTTCATATTTACGGCAATGGGCTTTATCGTCTCCTTTGCAGCTTTTCGGATGATCCCGACAAGAAATACAAACTCTGTTTCTACAAGGAATTGCGGCAGCTCATATTTTGCAGTTTCCGTTGTAAGGACAATCTCCGTGTGGCCATTTCCTTTTTTGATCTGAAATACCATCGGGCCGATCAGTTTTTTGTATCTGGCCAGCCGCTCAATACATACGTTTCCATTTCTGCTGCAGTAAGACGCAAAAATGGGAGGGGAGAAAGATTCAATCTGGTCAGTACAGGCAATCTGAACTGGTATTTGCGGATCAGTGATCAATGATCCCGCCGCATCCATGAATCGGTAGTACGCCTCTTCCTCCATAACAGGAGCTTTATGGCAAAAGGTATCCCCAGGCAGCTTTGCCTTCCGAAGTACTTCCTCCACGCGGATTCCATAACCGTTCAATAATTCTGCATACCTGCCATCAACAATAAATTTATTCATATGAATCTCCCATGCTTTCCTTGTGTATAGATACAGTATAGGCGTTTCCATTTCAGAAGTAAAGCAGCGTGACCTTACTTTTTCGCGCTTCCGGCAATCTGCTGGTCATATACGAAATCCAGCATCATCTTCTTGGGAAAGATAGGGGCAAATGCCATCATCGGCTTCTGCCATCCCAGTAATCCGGAGGTGACATTCAATTTTCCATTCATCATCCCGTCATAGCCATCCTTCGCAACAGGCATTGGATCAACCGCATTGGCAAACAACTTTGTATCCGAAAGACCGCCTGCATCCGCAAATCCTGTCTGCATTGCCCCAGGCATCAGGCAGGTAACAGTAACGCCAGTGCCTTTCAGTTCTCTCCAAAGCGCATTAGACCAGCTTGTCACATAAGCCTTTGTCGCGTAGTAGCAGGCCTGAAGCGGTCCCGGCATCGTTGCTGCTGTGGAAGAAACATTCAGAACCTTTCCTTTTCCCCGGACAACAAAATCCGGCAGAAACAGCTTGCACAAACGGGTAGGCGTTTCAATATTGACTGCAATCATGGACATATCCTGCTCCATTGTCCGCTCACTGGTAAAATCTCCCTGCCCGCCAAAACCGGCATTGTTAATCAGATAATCAACTTCCCATCTGTTTTCCTTGCAGGTGTCGTAAATTTTCTGCGCTGCATCAGGCCATGAAAGATCTGCTGCGATTGTATGAACCGTGACCTGATATTTCTTTTCCGTTTCCTCTTTCTGTGCATTTAGTTTTACCTGATCTCTGCCAACAAGAATCAAATTACCACCCTTTGCGGCATGGATATTCACAAAGCATACTCCGAGTCCGCCGTATGAGCCGGTGATAAGTGCTGTCATTTTCTCTGCCATTTTGGTACCCTCCATTTTTAGACTGTTTTAACATTATATCAAAATTCACCCAAGTTAAAACATCATATCGTGCCAATATGTTATCAATTTACGCCGCGTTGCATATAGGTCTATTACCGCACGAATTCTATTGCAAAAGTCGTTTTCAGAAGATACTGTCACAACGTTATGGTAGAGCAGTCTAATGATTCTGCTGACATTAATATCCTGTTTTGCGAAATTAAGCTATATATGGATGTTATTTTCCTCTTGTTAAATGATTATCATACTCAGAAATATTCTAATCTTTTTATGCCCTGAAGATTTGGGGAGCAAGCGTATCCACAATCGGTAACATTGTCATTCCAAGTTCTGTTAATCCATA
>DKVL01000004.1:0-10697 GCA_002491195.1 Lachnospiraceae bacterium UBA7179 | reverse complement strand
TTCCTGATAATCATGCCTATAAGCCATCACATTCACATATTCCGTGACAAATCAAATCGTTCTCCTTACTTCCATGGGATCCAGAGCCTTATTTTTCAGATCAGGAATGCCTTGCTGAAACATATTTTTCCAATGTGGAGCGGACTGCACCTTGTCCTGCAGTCATTTCCCTGAAATAGCCGCACACTTTATCTGCCAGTCCAGCCTCATAAAGATTCACACCGAATATTTCTGCATTCTCCATAATTGGTTTTATGACTTCCTCCACATCCGTATCACCCAGCTTTATCTTTTTCATCTGCGGACACAATGTCCCAAGCAGGGGATCCGGGCTCAGTTCAAACGCTTCTCCCTGATCGTTCACTGCCATCAGATACCTAAGCCACCCTGCAAAGACAAGCGGTATCATCCTAAGATCCTCCACATTCAGACCGTCGCTCTTCTGATAGGCTTTGATCGTCTCCCCGAACCGGATCGCCAGCTTCTGCGACGTGTCTGTGGCGATTCTCTGTGGCGTATCTGGCATAAACGGGTTCGGCACACGCACTTTCAGCACTGTGTCGATAAACGCTTTCGGATCTAAAATCCCCGGATTCACTACTACGGGTAATCCTTCTTTATAGCCAACCGTCTTCACCAATTTTATAAGCTCCCCATCCTGCATCTCGTCCGAAATCTTCTGATATCCGAGCAGACAGCCAAAAATTGCAAGGCAGGTATGCAGTGGATTGAGGCAGGTGCATACCTTCATTTTCTCTACTTTGTCCACTGTATCACGGTCCGTGAACAGGATTCCGCCGTCCTCAAGCTTTGGCCGTCCATTTGGAAAATCGTCTTCAATCACCAGATATTCTGTTTCCTCCGCATTGACAAAAGGTGCCACATAGGTATTCTTTAACGTTATGACTGGCGCCAAACCTTCCAATCCATCGTTCTGCAGAATCTTCTCTACAGACGCGTCCGGTCTGGGTGTAATCTTGTCAATCATGCTCCATGGAAAGGAGACTTTTTTTGATTCGATATACTCTAAAAATCCTGCATCTGCTTTCTTATTTTCCACCCACGCTTTCGCAAACGCGGAGACTGCCGCATACAGTTTATCCCCGTTGTGGGAGCAGTTGTCCGTGCTGACCATCGCAACCGGCTTCTCCCCTGCACAGTACCTTGCATACAATAAGGACGTTACTTTTCCCATATAGCTTGACGGTTTCTCCGGCCCTGCTGCGAAATCTGCTGCTACATCCGACAGCAATTCGCCCTTTCCATTCACCAAGCTGTACCCTTTCTCCGTAATCGTAAAAGTCGCCATCTGTAACGATTCATTGGCAAAGATTCCTTTCAGGCGTCCAAATGCCATGTCATTTCCCGAATCCAGCGGCAGCGCTTCCGCGACACTTGCGACCACGTTCTTGTCGATTGTCCCGTCTGCCTTTAAGGTTACGGCTATCCCAAGATTGTCATGCGGCGCGTACATTTTCTCGATGATTTCATAGTCAAACCCTTCCGCGACAAGGATTCCCCTGTCCAGCTTTCCCTCATTTAATAAATTCTGCGTAATGACTGCATGGAACGCGCGGAACAGGTTCCCTGCCCCGAAATGAACCCAGAACGGATTCTCTCTTGTCGCCTTTACCATCTGTGCAATATCATACTTTGGAAGAGAATATCCCTTTCTCTCCCATTGTTCCTGATCCGAAATCCCCTGTAAACCAATTTCCATAGCTTTTTATCTCCTTTTCCTGACTACTTTCACCCATTCAGATTCCTTCATTATCGCGACGATTTTTCAATTGCTTCCCACAAGCCATTCAGATATGCCGCCCCCAGTGCACGGTCATACAGCCCGTATCCTGGCATAGCAACCTCATCCCAGATCATGCGTCCATGATCCGGTCGGACCGGTCCGTCAAACCCAATGTCATAAAGCGCTTTCCTAATTTCATACATATCAAAATCACCGTCGCTGGACAAATGTGCCGCCTCCTCAAAATCAGTCGGCGAGTTAAATTTCAAATTGCGCACATGTGCAAAGTGAATCCGTCCATTTAAGGAACGGATCATGTCCGGCAGGTCATTCTCCCGCTTTTCGAAAAGTGTCAACTCTTTCCGATACCAGCCGACACCAAAGCGGCTGTGAAAGCTACGCTCATTCTATGCAAATTTCCACCCTTCCATTAGTTTTGTCTCAATACGTTCCATAACAATTCCTCCTAGTACTCTGTGATCCATTCCCTGTCCACTGGCGGCTTTTCCTCTCCTCCTGTCAGATAAAATCTGTCATAGCGCATACCCGATGCAAGCGCATAGATATGCAAGATGTGTTCTCCTTTTTCAAGCCGTACCTGTGCTGTCGGCACCCAGCAGTAAATCTGCTCCGCCTCATAACGCCACAAACTGCCGTTTCCGTACAGTTCCTCCTGTGGTATGCTTTCCCCGTCTATCCTGACGGCATAAAAGCTTTCCTCCCGCACATTGAATTTGGCCAGCATCCACAATGTATATACACCGCCCCCGCATCGGAAACGGTAATTCAGACCGGGTGCATTTTCCGATGTCCAGCCTCGCTCCGGCGTCCTGATGTACATAGCAAGCCCGCTGCGCCCAAACGATTCACTGCCACAATGACGCCATAATCCATCATCTCTGCCAGAGTTTACCCATGCGTAGTCGCTTTGAGCCAGCGCTGTCGCCGCATCAATTCGAATCGAACCATCAGTTTCCTCAAAAATATGCTCTCCCCGTTCCAGATACCAGCCTGGTTCTACTTTTCTCCCATAACTTTTCGCCTGCATCGCCTGACAGGTTACGATGAGAGTGTCCCTGTTATTTTCAGAAGCCGCGTAAAACACTGGTCTGGGCGGCAGTTCGTATTTTCCATAGAATGCATCACACCACGCTGACCAGTCCCATCTGGCCGGCAGCGGCTGCGCTCCCCTGATGCCAGCCAGATTGTTTTCCCTTCTGGGTTTCGTATAGATCACCATGCGCGAAAAGGCAAAATATTTGTCAATCGCCCACACACAGAGCTGGTGCTTTCCTGCCTCTGGAACAGTAATTTTCAGATAGAGACGGTCCACGTTGTTGAGCACATTCTTCTTCCAATCCCCGCGCCATTCATCGTTTGAAAAGG
This sequence comes from Lachnospiraceae bacterium UBA7179, assembly GCA_002491195.1. Taxonomy (GTDB): domain Bacteria; phylum Bacillota; class Clostridia; order Lachnospirales; family Lachnospiraceae; genus COE1. Next base: position 7,567 of record DKVL01000004.1, on the reverse strand, counting down.
ACTCTACAATCTGTACTGGTCCTGAATCCAGCGATATTCCAATCCGGATTCTTCCGACAGAATTGAGCGACGGAAAGCGGTGAATTTCGAGCAGAAATTCGCCCCTGCCCTGTGATGCAAAATCATAACATAAGGGCTGTGCCCCTGATGCCGCATCTTTTATATATTGGCTGTCAATTTCTCTCTGCACACGTGCTTCTGCCAGATTTCCACGCATACGTCCAAGCCTGCGGACAAACTTAAAATCTCCTACCCCCGGATCACTGTCCTTATCATTTTCTTTCCCCGCACCTGCATTCGCAAAGGCATCACACTCCAGCACGATTAGTCCGTCCTCTTCTTTTCCCGCACCTGCATCCGCAAAGGCGTCACACTCCAGCACGATCAGTCCGTCCTCTTCCAGCGCACATCTACTCCCTGCATATTCTGATCTCATTGTCCGAATCGGGACGCGCCGCACGCCATACATACTTTCTATCAAGAGTTCCCCCTCACGGTCTTTTGAAACATCAGACACGCGCACAAGGATTCTCTTTTCTTCCCGAATGACGGCCTGTTTTTCAGAGAGTGACACCCACTCCGGAGCCTGTATCGTCACCGCAAATTCTCCGGTTCCCTGGTTGCCGATCTCAACCCATTTCTCCCCGGGCGTCACAAAGCAGAGCTCCTTCTCTTCGTTCCAGACATCCACACGCATGGAAGGCTCTCCCTCTATTTTTAGCGGCGGCGTGCAGACTGGCATCATTGCTGCCCGCGGGGGCGGAAATCCCTCCGGATTGAGGATACCATTCCATTTTCCTCCGCACATCACATGGTTATAATAGTGCAGCAGCCGTCTGCGTGCGTCCTCCGCTTCCATTGATTTCCCTGTGTAATAAGCAGCAGCCTGCATATTCCCGCGCCCGTACATCAGTGTGCTCCTGTCCCCATAGTAATACGCCAGATTCGTGAAATACGCTGCATGAATACGCATCAGCACCAGCTCGAAAAAAGCATCTTTTTCTTCTGCCGGAAGTTTTTCATACAGGGCATTTCCCCGCGAAAACAGCTCCTCATACCGATGAATGCGCACCGCCGCCTCATCACCGTATGCCGTCTGTGAAAAGGCGTCATAATCCATGTTCTCGACCTTGCGCACGTTGGTGAGCTGTGAGAAATCGTTGAGCAGTGCTGACACTTCTTTCCCGATCTTTCCTGTAAACATACTGTCGATCCAATCCGCGGTAAAGGCTTCCACATCCTCCGTCAGTGCCCCCGGTTTTCCGATCTCCCACGCCAGTCTCAGGAAAAAAGTAATCTCCTGCTCCAGCGGCTTCATGGCGCCGCTGTTGAGCACCCACAATTTGCGGATTCCCTCATTCCACGCCTTCTGCAGCTCATTTCTGGTATGCGCCAGCGGAATGGAACACAGGAACACATAGGACATACTTGGCGGCGACCAGTAGGAATTATGGTAGTAAATGCCATTGCCTCCGCTGCGCCTCTTTTCCTCCTCAGACGGATAACGGCGGATATAACCATAGTTGTCATTTGCCCACACCAGCGTCATGTCCTCCGGCACGTTCAATCCGTTGTCATACAGCTCCAGCACTTCCTTATAGGGAATAAAGGTCATCATCGTCTCATGCCCGAGTGTGTCCTTCAGGATTTCGCGCTGGTCCGCAATGATCTTCTCCAGCAGCGCGATCTTGGCATTTCTGATTTCTTCCTCCGTTTTTCCCTCCAGATCCTTCGTCTCAAACCCGGAATCGTGAATGCCGCGCATTCCAAGCGTGTAACACACCTCAAAATCCCGGTTCTGCTCCACGCTCTCTTTCCAGTATTCCCGCAGGATCTCCCTGTTTCGTCCCTCGATGGAATAATCATAAAGCGCGTCGGTATAACCCTTCTTCTGAATCCATGGCTTCCACTCCCGGTTGTTGGAGCGCATCAGCATGTCGCAGTGGGAAGTCCCGACCACAATGCCCATGCGGTCAGCCAGCGCGCCGTTTTCCGGCGTCAGGTTGAAGGAATTGACATGCATTGCCGGCCAGATATAGTTTGCCTTCAGGCGCAGCAGCAGCTCAAACACCTTCTCATATGTTTTCACACCGATTGTCGGTTCTCCCATATATTTCTGCACCCATGCTTCCAGTTCCTCCTCATCATTGATGAAAATACCGCGGTACTCCACTGAAGGGTAATCCGCCTTTGCATAATCCCCTGGCAGCACAAACTCCTGCCTTTTGCGCACCGGCACATCTGCCCAGAAATGCCACGGGGACACCCCCAGAGTTTCACAGAGATCATAAATGCCGTAAATGGTTCCGCGCCTGTCGCTGCCTGCAATGACCAGCCTGCCGTCGATGATCCTGTGCAGGTATGCTTCCTTTCTCAGACAGCCTGCCTCGTCATACAAGTCTGAAAACAAGTCCGAAACATCTGTAAATTCATCAAACTGTCCTGACACATGAAATGTACCAACCAGAACCTCTGCAGCCCCTTCTTTGTTGGAATCATTTTCATCGCATCCATTTTCTGTGAAAGATATCTGTGCTACTATATTCAGTGTATACTCTAAATCTTTCACCAGGTTGGCAGCCGCAATCTTTACCGCCTCCGTTTCCCGGTCATCCAACCGTATCACACACCGCTGTCCTCTCTTCAATCTGAAATCCATTCCCATCCTCCGTTCCAAAATAGCCAGATCAGGCACTTCCTCTGCCCATCAGCTCCGCTTTCATGTTGATCGTATCTTTACTGATCCTTATCTTACACTGGTCAGGACAATTTTTCTGTGCGTTTCTTGGCCAAAACATTGCGTATCTTGACTTTGTGAATTATAATGCATACAGGAGGAGCTTTCAGATGGTAGATGAGATTATCAATGCATTTTACGACAGTGAACATCATTATGGATATGATTATGTGTACACGGTTGACAACACGCCGCAGAACGATGATGAATTTAAGCTGCATAACCACAACGACCGCTATGAGATCGTTCTCTTTCTGACGGGCAACGCGGAGTTTCATATTGAGGGAAATATCTACCGCTCACACCCCCATGACATTTATATTGCCCGCCCGATGGAGATGCACCACAACTATTTTCTCTCACCGGATAAATACACGCGTGTGGTCATTCATATTCCCGTGGTATTCTTTCAGAACAGCCATTGTCCCGAACTGGAGGAAGTCTTCCTGAACAGGTCACTCGGCGTGGACTGCCAGATTCCGGCAAGGATCGTGGACCGGGAAATGTACCACCTGCTCATGAAGATGAACCAGTACCTGAAAAATGGCGCCTACAAGATCGCCAGATGTGTCCTGATGGAATTTTTATATCTGCTGAATCAGATCAACGAACCGCTGACCATCCCTGTCGCGGCAGACCGACATATCAACGACATCCTGCTCTATATCAATGGGCACCTGGACACAGCCCTGACGCTGGACAGGCTGTCCGAGGAATTTTATATCAATAAATATTACCTGTGCCGTGTCTTTAAGAAAGTCACAGGATACACGATCAATCACTATATCAATTACAAGCGGCTGATCCTGGCGCGGGAGCTGCACAGCCGCGGACAGACGCTGCTGGAAGCCAGCACCAACGCCGGATTCAATAACTATGCCCATTTTTACCGTATGTACCGCAGGGAATTTGGCACCAGCCCGAGGTCATGAATCCTAATTTAACGCTTAGGAACTGTTAAGGAATTACTTGTGACAAGTACGCCGTATAAATGTTCAGCTGCAAAGAAGATAATCGCAGGCGTTGGGGGCAAAGTCATAAAGGGCAATGCCTTACGTCAAGATTATCTGATGCCGCAGATGGGCATTTAGACAAGTAATTGTCATGAGTAATTTATTAGCAGTTCCTTAGCTGGCATTGATGCTCAATACCCGCCCAAGACCCGATGCCACTAACTAATTAAATCTTAAACGGACTAGATTCCCACTAGTTAGAGCGTTCGCCTTATCTGGGCGTTGTCAGCCCGGACTGCGGACATTATCCATAATAAATGTCCGCATGTTCGTAAATATTTGCTGCATTTCCTGTCAATACCAGGCGAATTTCATTGAATCCATTTTTCAAAAAAGATCCAACCGTAAAGCAGTGATCATTCCAAAAAATGACACCTGCAAACACGCCATTACACCAGCACTCCGCCATCTCATCGCCATGCACTGTAAAATATGCTGTATTCACACAGTCGTCTGTATCAAAATGATAACTGTATTCCGCCTGGTTGTCTGCCTTTTCCACTAAGACGAAACGGTTCGTCCAATCCCCCCAGACAGGTTCCCGGCTGCCGTTCTTGTCAAAAATACGTACATTTACAATTGCCATATCTCCAGATGACACTTCCTCCTCATATGGCACAAGTTCAATTTTATATGAACCTTCTGTTGTTCCGACACTTTTTTCCATAATCATGCTGCCATTTTGATATCCAACTGCCATTAACACACCCGGCTCATACACTATATCCTCCCACGAAAGATACCAGTGCTTCTCCATAACCTTTCTGTCGCAGCTTTTTTTGTTGACAAATATTTCAACTTCGTCAAGATTGCTATAACAGTGTACTGCTATTTTTCTGCCATCATATCCATTGAAGTTCCAGTGGGAGATACTTCTGTATATACTCACCGGACGCATCTCGCGGCACATTAATTGTGGGGCCATAAAATGTGAACAGCTTTAGATTTTTATGTAAACATTTGTTTGTATTCTGTCATAACACTTTATACTAAGACTTTAGAAATAATTGGGATAAAAATTATGTAATTGGTTTTGTCACGACTGTTGCACCTTACATCAAACAAATATAGTAATGTTAAAACAATACTCAAATAAAAAATAAGTGAATTAATTCACCTCATAATAAAAGGCTGTTTACTTTGTTTCATATTGTATTATTCAAAGTAAATTTTATACTTTAAATGAGCAAGTTCAAAAAGTTTAACAATTTTTTATTTAAGTTCAATCACATGCATAAATAATTTGCGTAGAAACATTGTTATAAAATCTTGTACACTGATCACTGCTTAAGCTGAAATAATTTTTCTTGTGCTGTTTTCGGAATTTGCTCAATTACAGTTTTATGTTAAAAGTAATTTCAAGATATGAAACAAGGAAATTAATTTTTTAGATTATCTACACAAAATCAAATAACTTAAACTATCTGTTGGACATGCCAAGTGAATTAATTCACCTGATGTTTCTCACTTTTGTTAACGTCCTGTCATTCATAAAGATCTAATTTATTAAAAACAGATTGCCAAAACAATAACAACTCTATATAATAGATAACAAATACGTATAAAAAATTAACTTAAGATCGTTTTCTTAATTTGGGATTCACACTTAGGAACTGTTCAGAAATTACTTGTGACAAATAATTTCTGAACAGTTCCTAACCAAAAGGCAAAAAAGAGGTATAAAATGAAAAAAATTACGTTTATGAATTTTAAAGGTGGTGTAGGAAAAACAACATCCGTTTGCACCATGGCAGAGTTATTGGGTTTGGCAGGGTACCATGTACTTATCATAGATTTAGATCCCCAGTCAAATACGTCAAGAATGTTTGGAATAAAGGAAGATATAGAAGAACTTAATTATAGAAATCTGTTTTGTGAAAAAATGTATTCCAAAAAAAGCATGCAGGAATTTGTAGTCAAAACAGACTATGCAAACATACATATGTTACCGTCATCCGAAGATATGTGCGATGTAATATACAAAATATATGATGGAACAAAAGAAAAAGTAAAGGACAAAAATGACAGGATAGAACTTACTTTTTCCAAGAATTTGAAATTAGTGGAAGACGATTATGATTACATTTTTATAGATACTTCTCCTTTCAAGACTTATCTTTCCTATTGTGCTATACTGGCATCTGACAAGGTTGTAACACCAATCAGTCTTGACAATTTTTCTTATGAAGGCGTATTGAAACTTGCGGATCTCATTGTTGAGCTAAACACAAGTTTCAAAAAAAATACAGAATTCATGGGTGTTTTCTTTACAAAAATAAAAAGCAAGACATCGAACCTATTCACAGGAATGAGTGGAAGCTACCAGGAACAGCTTGACAATCTTTTCATACCAATTGCCATTAGGGACTTAATTGCAGTAGCAGAGGCAAACACGGCTTTCCAGCCATTATTTACCTATAACAGAAAATGTCCGGCGCTTAATGATTACATAGAACTGTTGAATTATATGGATATGATTGACAATAAACATTACAAAATACTCAAAAATCTATTGGTAAGTAAAAAAGGAGGAGATAAATAATGGCATCCAGGAAAAAAAATTTCGGTGTAGGCATGGCAAGCAGCAGCAAAATAACAGAGAACAATACCATAAAAGACATGAAGGCAAAACAAAATTTTAACTTCCAATATATACATAGAGATAAAATAGACACAAATCCATTAAACAAAAGATATGCTCAGGATGACATAGAACAATTAAAAGAGTCCATTATTTCCACTGGTCTGCTTCATAATATCTGTCTTACCAAAGATGAGGATACTGACAGATATCGTTTGATTTCCGGAGAGAGAAGATGGCACGCAATATGTTTGCTTACAGAAGAAGAATACAAAACACATTTTCCCAGCGGAATACCCAGCCATGTAATGGCATTTGATAGTGAGACGGACGAAGAAATCGCGCTCATTGCAGCCAATGTGGAAGACCGTGATGAAGGCCAGGAGAAAAAAAGGGACAGCATCCTGCGCCTGAAGGAGCTTTACGAATTGAAGCGGGAACAAGGTGACACCCAGTACAAAAATATTAATAAAATGATCGCCGAAAAAACGAAAATGTCTACCCGGCAGGTAACAAAGTATACAAACACTGCCAAGCTCATACCAGAACTGCAGGAATTATTCAATAAAGAAGCCATAAAAATAGACGATGCCTCCAATTTCTCTGTTTTGTCAGAAGAAGCCCAGAGAAAAATCCTTGAAATGATCCAGCGCGACGGAAAGGTAAATCATGAAAATGTAAAGACCATTAAAAAACAGGAAGCAGAAGCGAAAGAGCTTCAAAAATCACTTTCCCAAAAAGAAGATGAACTGAAGAAAAAGGAGAGCCTCATCGAAGAACTGACAAGACAGGTTAAAAAACTAGAACAAAAAAGTAAATTGGTTCCTGATGATGTTGCCAAGGACGAAATAAGTGAATTGAAAGAGGCAAAGGAAAAAGCGGAAAAAGAACGTGCAAACCTCCAGTTAAAAATCCAAAAACTAGAAGAAGATAAAAAACAACGCGAACAAAGAAATATTGAAATCACAGCAGATGAATTAAAAAGGATTGAAACAATAGCCAAACTTGAACAGACAATAGAACAGTTTGAAAATTCCTTTAATGTATTAAAAAGCGGCAAAAACATCATTATCCAGGATCAAACTCTGCGTTCAAAAATAGAAATACTTGCAAACCGTTTTGACATGCTTTTGCAATAATAAAGTTCAGATCCGTGCGTCTGCCAGCTAAAAATGACAGGCGCACGGGTAGGAGGGAAATTTGTATAATTTTCGAGGCTGTAAAAAATCTTGTGTC
>DKVL01000001.1 GCA_002491195.1 Lachnospiraceae bacterium UBA7179 | reverse complement strand
CGACCTGTGCTGAACAGTTACATAATTACAAAATCAAGGAAAGAAGGTCTCTCACATGAACAGAAATTACAACGGCCTCTCCGTGGCGGCCCTGATGCTGGGCATTTTCGGCCTGCTGACCATGTGCTGCGGCGGCTCCATCTTCTTCGGCAGCCTCGCTGTCATCCTGGCCTGGCTGTCCCGGGACTCTTCGATGAACAGTCAGGCAAAAACGGCCCTGGGCATCGGCTGCGTGGGCCTGATCGGCGGCATTTTTATGATCACCGCCGTGCTTCTGCAGGCAGTCGGTTCACCGGAATTCTGGGGTACCATGGAAGATTATATGCATTATTACAGGGACATGTATGACAGAGAATATGATGACGGCAGTGATAATCCCTACGACGATATCCTGCGGTACTTTGAACAGCACGAACCCACATCGGATTCTCCGGGCGGGGGCATGGAACTGTAAAAGGGAACCCTCACATTCCGGGAATCGGGATCCCGTATACCTGTAAAAGCAGGTTGCGCAGGACGAACTGGACGGCAAACAGCCCGACGGCGATCCACAGATATTTGTCCCTGTAGCGCAGACCCACGGGCAGGCGTCCTCCGGACAGACGTTCAACGGTCTGGGAGATCATGAACCAGCCGCCCACCAGAGCCAGATAAGGCACCACTGGGTGGCAGATGAACGACCGCAGGGGATGGCCTGCCAGAAGCTGAAGCATGGCCCTGGTTCCGCCGCAGGCCGGACAGTACCAGCCGGTGAACTGATACAGAAAGCACCCCGGCAGCAGCATACCCGGACGTCCGCCGCTGACCAGAAATATCCCCCGCCAGACAGCCAGGGCCGCGAGGAGGGCCCAGCCCAGAGGATAGAGATAATCTTCCACAGAATTTTTCATATATGCTCCTTTACCCGATGCCCGTCATAAAGCATCGCCCCCATTTTATTATGCAGGCTGCAGCCTGCCGAAAGGAAATGACCTATGAAACGAAGTTCTTCACAATTAAAACTATTGGCCCGCACCTCCATGGCCGGACATTACGGCGTGCTGGTGTCCTCCATGCTGCTGTTTTTTGTTATCACTCTTTTTCTGGAGAGTATACCCGGCATGATCATCGGAAACGGCAGCTCCGTGGGCAATCTGGCCCTGCAGTCCGTGATCTCGCTGATCATATCCCTGCTGACCTCGGTGGTCTCCGTGGGCCTGATCCGCATCGCCCTGAGCGTGATCCGGCGTCAGCCCTATGGGATCGGCGACCTTTTCTATGCCTTCTCCCACCATCCGGACCGCTTTATCATCGTGGCTTTCATCCGTGCTCTGGTTTCCACGGTCTGCCAGCTGCCTTCCTGGTTCTTTCGCAGCAGCTTTTTCCATTTCTCTGCCGGAAGTCTTTTTTCCTGGCGGGTTCTCCTGCCAAATCTTCTGTGGACGCTGGTGGGAACTTTCCTGTCCACCATCATTTTGCTGGCATTTGCCCTGGCCAATACTCTGATGATTGACAACGACGATCTCTCCGCCGTGGAAGCTCTGCGGGAGAGCAGCCGGCTGATGAAAGGCAATAAGGGACGGCTTTTTTACATTGATTTGAGTTTTCTGGGACTGATGTTTCTGTCCGTATTTACCTGCTACATCGGCATGCTGTGGGTTTATCCTTACGTGATCATGACCGAGGCATACTTCTATCTCGATGTCACCGGCGAACTGGACCGGAACGGCACCTCACAAAACGGGTATGATTCCTATGGATATAACGGGGGATACGAAAACGGCGGCGGCTTCTACAGTGATACCGGCAACCCGTATGGCAGTCATAATGACTTTTATGGCGATGCTTCAACGGGCGGAGGCAACAGCCGCAGTTACCCCCATGGTGACAGGCACGCGTCTGATTACATTGAGTATCCTGAGGATACCTACAGCGTGTCGCCGGATCAAACCACTGACGAGGAACGCGGTTAGTCCATTTGCACACCAGAGTATCACTATGGCGGCACCTTTTCGGATGCCGCCAAATATTTCATAAATGAACCGTTCTACTCCTATATCTTTTCATCCGAAATCAAACTTCCATACCCTGATCTTCTTCCTCCCGGAACCGTTTTTCCAATTCCAGCACATCCCCCATCGTATGCTGCCACTGATATTTTCTCAGTTCCACCCGAAAGCCCCTGTCATCCCGGCTCACTTCCACACCTTCACTTTCCAGCAAAAGCTTCTGCAGATCCATGGTCTCAAAACAGGCGGCCCCGCTCAGGATGCCTTTTGCATTCACAACACGATGGGCCGGAATATCTTCCCCCGCCAGACCCATCTTCAAACCATATCCCACCTGGCGGAAATTCTTTGGTTTCCGGCACAACAGCGCGATCTGCCCGTAGGTAGCCACCTTCCCTTCCGGGATCCGGCGGCACACCAGAGCCATTCTTTTGTAAAAGTTCATCTGTCAGTCTCCGATCACTCTTGGCAAAATACCAGCATTTTTACGGACTTTGCCCTAAAGGACTAGCTTCGCGTCGCGCAAGTGCAAAGCCCTGAGCTGAACTGTTACCATTCTTCCTCCAGAAATCTTTTCATCAGCAGCCGCCCCTCCGGGATCATGATCCCGCTTCTTTCACCCTCGCTCTCACCGTACAGGCCGCCATGGTTCTCCTGCTTCCTGCTGTCATAGAGCAGATAGGGGACGGGATCCGCCACATGAGTTCTGACCCGGACAGGAGTGGGATGATCCGGCAGAATCAGCATCCGGTACTCCTCCCCGGAAGCATCCATCGCCTCCCGGACAAGGCGGATCAGCCGCTGATCCAGATACTCAATGGCCTGGATCTTCCGCTCCACGCTTCCCTGATGCCCCATCTCATCGGGTCCCTCCACATGGATATAGGCAAAATCACAGCCGCCCTTCAAAATGGCGTCCACCGCTGCCCGGGCTTTCCCCTCGTAATTCGTGTGCAGGCCGCCGTTGGCGCCCTCCACCGAAGCCACCGCCATACCGGCGCCCACGGCGATTCCCTTCAAGAGATCCACCGCGGAAACCATCACGCCCTTTTTGTGATGAAGCGCCTCAAAGGAGTCCAGCATCGGCCTGGTGCCTGCGCCCCAGAACCACAGGCTGTTGGCCGGTTTCAGCCCCTTCGCCTTTCTCTCCAGGTTCAGCGGGTGATCTTTCAATATCTCATAGCTGCGCTCCTGCATGGCACGCAGGGTCTGATCCTGCGGCAGATACGGCCCGATCACCCGGGTCAGCACATCGTGGGGCGGCGTAAGTTCCACCACCTCGCCCTTCGCCCAGATCGTGCAGTGCCGGTAGCTGGTACCTACATAAAACTGATATCGCTCATCCTCCAACACATCCGCCACGGCCCGCAAAAGCACCGCCGCGTCCTCCGTAGATATCTCATCGGAGCTGTGATCCAGGATCGTCTGCTCCGCATAAGGTTTCCCTTCCTCCTCGGAGACCGTCACCAGATTACACCGCAGAGCCACATCCGTCTCCTTGATATCCACCCCGATACTCAAGGCCTCCAGCGGAGAACGCCCGGTATAATATTTCTTCGGATCATACCCCATCACCGACAGATTCGCCGTATCACTCCCCGGCTGCATCCCCTCCGGAATCGTCCGCACCATCCCGATCTCCGCCATCCCCGCCAACGCATCCATCGTCGGCGTAGCGGCATACTCCAAAGGCGTCCTCCCCCCCAGCGTTTCCTGAGGCTCATCCGCCATACCGTCTCCCAATACGATAATATATTTCACAATAAACTTCCTCCTGCAATCATCCCAAAAAGGGACAGCCCCCTTTTTTTTTCAAGGCTGTCCCTCTTCCATACATTAAAATCTGGCCCGAATCATGCTCAGAATACCGTCCAGCCTGGCAGCTTTCTCCCGGTACTCCGCCTCCCTCATTACATCCGTAACAAAAGCGAACTCATCCGCCAGCTCCGGCACAGACACCGCCTGCACCTTTCCGAACACCTTCTCCACCCTGCACAGATTGTCGATCAGCGATCCTTTCATCCGCACAAAGAAGCGGTTCTCCACCTCACCGATATCCATCAGGGGCAGCCGGCTGTTATCCCAGTTTGTCACCAGGCACTTTCCGATGTGGCGTGCCTCGTCGATGATATCACTGACCACCGCGCTGGCCGTGGGCAGCTTTCCCGCCCCGCTGCCGTAAAACATGCAGTCCCCCAGCATATTGCCGTGGACAAAGATCGCATTGAATACATCCATAACGCCGTACAGCGGGTTCTCCGCATCGATCATCACCGGGCAAACCATACAGAAATATTTGCTTCCCACTTTCTTGCTGGTGCCAAGGAGTTTCACTCTGGTACCCAGCGCAGCCGCATATTTGAAATCCGTTGCGGTAATCTTTGTGATACCCTCGGTATACACATCCTCGTAGTCCACATACTGTCCGTAGGCCAGAGAGGAAAGTATCGCAATCTTGCGGCCCGCATCGTGGCCCTCCACATCGGCCTCCGGGTTGGCTTCGGCATAGCCCTTAGCCTGGGCCTCTCTCAGCACATCATCAAATTCCGCACCTTTGGTGCTCATCTCGGAGAGGATATAATTGGTCGTACCGTTTAAGATACCCGTCACCTCGTCGATCACCTCTGCGCTCAGAGAAGTACGAAGGGGCCGGATGATCGGGATGGCGCCGCCACAGCTCGCCTCAAACATATAGTTACAGTTATGAGCCTCGGCAATATGCATCAGCTCCGTACCGTGGGCCGCCACCAAAGCCTTGTTCGACGTGCAGACCGATTTTCCTGCCTCTAGGGCCTGTTTGGTGAACGTGTAAGCCGCACCCGTGCCGCCCATCACCTCGGCAATGATCTGCACCTCGGGATCGTTCAGGATCACCGAATAGTCGTGCACCAGCACATCCATCACCGGATCTCCGGGAAATTCCCGCAGATCCAGCACATATTTAACCTTGATCTCGTCCCCTGTTTTACCGCGGACCGCTTCCTTGTTCCGTTCCAAAACTTCCACGACACCGGACCCCACCGTGCCGTATCCTAACACTGCTACATATATCATGTTTGGCTTTCTCCTGTCTTCTTATTGGTTGCCAGCATTTTCAGATAGGCATTGATGAAAGGATCGATAGACCCGTCCATGACCTGATCCACATTGCCCCGCTCCTCATTGGTACGGTGATCCTTGACCATCGTGTATGGCTGCATGACATAGGACCGAATCTGGTTGCCCCAGCCGATCTCCGTGACTTCCCCGCGGATCCCGGACAACATCTGCTCATTTTCCTGCTGTTTGAGCATATACAGTTTGGCTTTGAGCATCTGCATGGCCTTGTCCTTATTCATATGCTGGGAACGCTCGTTCTGGCAGGTTACTACGATTCCCGTCGGAAAATGAGTGATACGGATGGCCGAAGACGTCTTGTTGATATGCTGTCCGCCGGCGCCGCTGGAACGATAAGTGTCTATGCGAATGTCCTCATCACGGACCTCCACCTCCACATTGTCCCCCAGATCCGGCATCACATCGCAGGACACAAAAGATGTCTGCCGTTTGCCCTGGGCATTGAACGGTGATATGCGCACCAGACGGTGCACGCCCTTCTCCGATTTCAGATAGCCATAGGCATTTTCCCCGTGCACCTCAAAGGTCACGGATTTCACGCCGGCCTCGTCACCCTCCAGATAGTCCAGAAGTTCCATCTGCAGGCCCTTGCGCTCAATCCACCGGGTATACATGCGGTAGAGCATGGCGCACCAGTCGCAGGCTTCCGTACCGCCCGCACCGGCATTCAGCTTCACGATGGCATCACTGCCGTCATACTCGCCGTTCAGCAGCGTTTTGATCCGAATACCGTCAAACTCGGCGGTAAATTCATCCAGCATCTGCCGGATCTCCGGCACGAGATCCGGATCTTCCTCCTCATACCCCATCTCAATCAGGGTCTCCATATCTTCCTTCTGGGAAACCAGGTGGGCATAGGACGCCACGTCGGATTTCAATGCGTTTAACTCAATGGTTTTCTTTTGTGAGACGTCCGGGTTATCCCAGAAATCCGGCATCTCCATCTCTTTTTCTAATTCTTCGATCCTGCGCTCTTTGTTAGCGAGGTCAAAGTGAATCCCTCACTTCCGCTAATGGACTTTCGTAGGTCTGTAACTCCTGTTTCATCTGGTCGAGTTCTACCATTGCGTTCACCACCTTTTTCATTTTATGCTTTACGCCCACAACATTGTTTGTACTTCTTCCCACTTCCGCACGGGCAGGGGTCGTTTGGATATACCTTCGCCTCCGCACGCATCTTTGGTCCCTTCTGCAGCGTATCGTCTTTGTTTGTACCAGTAACTTTTGCCACTTCCTCGCGCTCCACTTTCTGCTCCACCTTGACATGGAGGAGCATACGCACTGTATCCTGCTTGATATTGGCTGTCATGGCATCAAACATTTCATAACCGTTCATTTTGTACTCCACAAGCGGATCTCTCTGACCATATGCCTGCAGACCAACACCCTGCCGCAGCTGGTCCATATCATCGATGTGATCCATCCACTTGCGGTCGATCACTCTCAATAATATGACGCGTTCAATCTCGCGGATGCTCTCCGCTTCGGGAAACTCAGCTTCCTTGCTCTCATAGAGCTTGACAGCCTCCTCCTTCAGCTGGTGCTTCAATCCGTTTTTTGTCTTCTTGGAAACGCGTTCAAGCACCACCGGATGAAGCGGCACGATCGGAAGCAGCAGTGTATTGAGTTCCTTTAAATCCCACTCTTCTGGCTCCAGATCATCATTGATCGCTGTATCCACCGAGCTCTCAACAATATCCGTGATCATCTTATAAATTGCATCCCGCATACTCTCGCCATCAAGAACACGGCGACGTTCCTCATAGATAATCTCTCGCTGCTCGTTCATGACCTGATCGTACTCCAGAAGATTTTTTCTGATACCAAAGTTATTGCTCTCAATCTTCTTCTGCGCATTCTCGATCGCACTCGTGAGCATTTTGTGCTCAATCTCCTGCCCCTCTGGAATACCCAATGTATTGAACATATTGATCAGACGCTCAGAACCAAACAGACGCATGAGATCATCCTCAAGCGAGATATAAAACCGTGACATACCAGGATCGCCCTGACGGCCTGCACGGCCGCGCAGCTGATTGTCGATACGCCGCGACTCATGGCGCTCTGTACCGATGATCATCAGACCGCCTGCTGCCCGCGCCTCCTCGTCAAGTTTGATATCTGTACCACGTCCTGCCATGTTCGTCGCGATCGTGACAGAACCATGCTGACCGGCATCCGCCACGATCTCCGCCTCCAGCTCGTGGAATTTTGCATTCAACACCTTATGCTGAATACCGCGTCTGGTGAGCATTTTACTCAATTCCTCACTCGCCTCAATCGTGATCGTACCCACAAGTACTGGCTGACCTGTAGCGTGTGCTTTCTCCACTGCATCAACAATTGCCTTGAGTTTCTCTTTTCTGGTCTTATACACGCTGTCCTGCTTATCCTCACGTATTACTGGACGGTTCGTCGGTACGACGACAACATCCATGCCATAGATATCACGAAACTCTTTTTCCTCAGTGAGCGCTGTACCAGTCATACCGCACTTTTTGTCAAACTTGTTAAAGAAGTTCTGGAAAGTAATCGTGGCAAGTGTCTTACTCTCACGCTTTACTTTGACATGTTCTTTCGCCTCGATTGCCTGATGCAAGCCGTCAGAATAGCGGCGTCCTGGCATGATACGTCCCGTAAACTCATCGACAATCAATACTTCATCGTCCTTTACCACATAGTCCTGGTCGCGGAACATCAGATTGTGCGCTCGAAGTGCTAATATAATATTGTGCTGTATCTCAAGATTCTCGGGATCTGCAAGGTTCTCAATCTGAAAAAATTTTTCTACACGCTCAACACCTGCAGCGGTGAGATTGACAACCTTGTCCTTCTCGTTGACAATAAAGTCGCCTGTCTCCTCCTGCTCTGTGCCCATGACATAGTCCATCTTGGTCATCTCAGGAATATCCTCGCCGCGCTTCATCTGTCTGGCAAGAATATCGCACACCTCGTAGAGCTTCGTGGATTTGCTGCTCTGTCCCGATATGATCAGCGGCGTTCTCGCCTCGTCAATCAGCACAGAGTCCACCTCGTCGATGATAGCATAGTGCAGCTCCCTCAGGACGAGCTGTTCCTTATAGATCACCATGTTGTCGCGGAGATAGTCAAAACCAAGCTCGTTGTTGGTCACATAGGTGATGTCACAATTGTATGCCTCGCGCCTCTCATCCGGTTTCATGTCATTTAGTACAACACCGACTTTCAGCCCCAGGAACTCATGAACCTGTCCCATCCACTCGGCGTCTCGCTTGGCCAGATAATCATTGACAGTGACTACATGGACACCCTTTCCTTCCAATGCATTCAGATATGCAGGGAGAAGGGCTGTCTGTGTCTTACCTTCACCGGTCCTCATCTCTGCAATACGTCCCTGATGCAGGACAATACCGCCGATCAGCTGTACTCTGTAGTGCTCCTGATTTAGTACACGTTTTGCGCCCTCACGAACGACTGCGTAAGCTTCCGGAAGAATATCGTCCAGGCTGGTGCCCTCCGCCACTCTCTTTTTGAACTCCGCTGTCTTGCCCCGGAGTTCCTCGTCGCTAAGCTTTCCCATCTCATCGCGATAACTCTCGATCTTTTTTACGATGGGTTCAATCCTTTTTAATTCGCGTTCGCTGTGTGTACCGAATACTTTTTCTATAATACTCATATACGGCTCCAATCTACATAATCTTTTCATAACCATACTGCCATCTCTGGCGGGCATCGTTACAATGATTCCTCTTCACAGTGTATTTTGATTAACATAAAACCACCACTGTACAAACCAATGACTATTGTAGCAGATAACACACACAAATTCAATGAATTTTAAATGAACTTTTTTTTATGGTGTTTTTACCGTTTGTCTGTTTTGGTATTCTTTCCGCAGAAGCCGCAGTAATATCACGTCATAATATTGATCGTCATGAAAATATCCCAGCTCCTGGACGCCTTCCAGTTTGTAGCCAGCCTTTTTAAAAAACGCAACGGCCGCCTGGTTGCAGTCTGCGATCCGCACAGCGATACGCTGGTATGCCAGACTGTCAAAAATATACTCCTCCACCAGCTCGAGCGCCTCCAGACCATAGCCTTCCCCGCGGTTGTGCCCGTCGGGAATCGTGATCCACAGCCCGGTATTCCTCCATTCCGGATGCTGGTGCACTATTCCGACCATGCCGATCGGAACACTGTTCTCCTTGTCGACAATGGCATACCATGTGTCAATACCATCATCCATCACAATATGTTGCGAGAGTGGAAGCAATACGATCCTCTCCGATTCTAAATATTTGATATCAAAAGATCTGTTGTCACTCGTATCTGTCATTCTATCATCTCCGAAAAAGTATTCCTGATACAACAGGAAGCATATACTTGAAAGCATATCGCATAATCTCTGTAACTACTTACATTTATTCTATCATGAGCGTAGCAAGATATAATTTATTATATCATGATCACCAGCGGATTTCTTCATTTTTAAGATTTCATTTCCAGTGTTTTTTAGATATGAGGCATTCACACCCGCACTCGCACCACCTCGTCTGCCGCGGCAATCGTACCGGGGCGATGGGCGATCATCAGTATCGTGCGATCCTGCCTCAGCCTTTTGATCGCCTCCTGCACAAGCGACTCGGACTCATTGTCAAGCGCTGAAGTCGCTTCGTCCAATATCATGATTGGCGTATTTCTGATAATCGCGCGGGCGATCGCGATCCGCTGCCTCTCCCCACCCGACAGCGTATTCCCGCGCTCTCCAAGCACTGTGTCATATCCGTCTGGCAGTTTCATGATAAACTCATGGGCATTCGCCGCCTTTGCCGCCGCTATGACTTCCTCGCGCCCCGCACCATATCTGCCGTAAGCGATGTTTTCGGCAATGCTGACTTTATACAGATAAGGCTCCTGTGGGACATAGGCAATCTGCTCCCTGATCTCCTTCAATGTGAGGTCATGATACTCTTTTCCTCCGATCGAGATGTTTCCTGCCTCCACCGGATAAAACCCTAACAACAGTTTTGCAAGTGTGCTTTTCCCACAACCGGACTCGCCCACGACCGCTACATAGCTTCCCTTTCTGACCTCCATCGAAAACTGTTCTAAGACTTTCCGCCGGCCCTTGCAATGATCACCAGTGTTGTCATTCACATTATCAACACAATCATAAGAAAAGGTCACATTCCGCATGGACAGCATCGCTTTTTCATCCTCGTTCCCATCTGCTGTGCTGCCATCACAGTCACTGCCCGCATCCGTCTCCATCTTCCACTGCTCCGGCTCCTCCTCCATATCAAGCAGCTCAAAAATTTTCTCAGCATTGGCGATACAATTCATCATCTGCGGCAGATACTGCCCGATCTCCAAAAAGGCATACCGAAATGTGCCATACAGCGAATAAAGCGCTGTTAATGCCCCCAGGCTCACCCGCCCGAGCGACACAAACCAGATCCCAATTCCCAGAAAAGCCAGCGCACCGACCAGATCAAGCAGCTGATTCAGGGACTCAAGTCCCGCAGACAGCCGGTTTGTTCTCTTCTGAATATGAAAGTATTCCCTGTTTGCGTTCTCGTACTCCTCTGTCAGCTTTGTCCCGACCGGAAAAATCTTGATCAGCTCCATGCCTGACAAAATGCTGGTCAGCTTCTCGAGCATCTTTTTGTTCTTGTCAGAAAGACGGCGGCCAGCCTCCTTCATGGGCTTTGCAAAGAGGCTGTTTCCCGCAAAAGCTGCCAGGCTGATCCCAACCATACACAGCGTGAGCTCCCAGCTGAAATAAAACATAGGAATAAGATACATAATCGTCGATAACACTGCTGCGAGCAGCCTGCGCAGTCTCGATGTGTATATATCCGAAGCCTTCTGTGTATCGAAGATCAGGCGTGACATAAAATCGCTGCTGTGATTGTTCTCATAATAGGCCATAGGGAGCTGCATCGCCTTGGAGAACCCCATTTTCTCCACCTTTCCTGCAGCTGTTCTCCCCTCAATATTATATCGTATGATACCAAACCGCCAAAGCAGCAGGCAGAGCACAAATACCACAAAATTTCCAAGGACTGGCAGCAGCACATTATCTGTACTGTGGTTCTGCGCCGCTGTGACGATATTTTTGACCAGATAAGAATTTGCGATCCTGCGCCCCGCATCACCGACCGTAGCGATCAAAATCGCTCCTAAATAGACAGGAAGCCTGTCGCCCATCAGTCCCATAAAACGGCAGAACGTGTTTCGCTTACCCTTTTGCATACATTTCCGCATAGATTCCCCTTCTCTCCATAAGCTCCTCATGATTGCCCGTCTCCGCTATTTTTCCACCGCTCACCACATAGATCCGCTTCGCGTTCCTGACGGTGGAAAGCCTATGCGCAATGACGATCACTGTCCGTCCCACGGTGATCCTCTCGACCGCCTCCTGGATCTTCTGCTCCGACTCGACATCGACAGCGGCCGTCGGCTCATCCAGCAGCAGGATCGGCGCGTCCTTCAAAAAGGCCCTCGCAATCGAAATCCTCTGTCTTTGTCCTCCGGAAAGCCGCACACCTCTCTCACCCACAAGCGTCTCATAGCCCTCCGAAAGCTGCAGGATAAAGTCATGGATATTTGCATTTCTGCACGCCTCCACAACCTCCTCAAACGTCGCATTCTCCTTTCCGCAGGCCACATTCTGCCTGATGGTTTGCGGAAACAGAAAGACATTCTGTGAGACCTCGGAAAAACAGCTCCTCGCCGCCTCCAAATCCCACTCTTCAAAGGAATGCCCAAAAAGCCTGTACTGACCATTTCCTCTCTCATACAAGCCGCACAGCAGCTTGAAAACGGTTGTCTTTCCCTCCCCGGAACCGCCCACAAACGCGGTCTGCTCACCCTTCTCGATCACAAAGCTCATGCCGTTTAATACTGGGCGCGATTCGCTTTGGTCATAGCAAAATTCCACATCGCTCCACTCGATCGCTGCGGTCTCGTCCTTGTCCTGCTGTAGTGTATGTATGCTGCCCCCGGTTCTCTCTTCCTTCTGATCATAGATCTCCTGCAGTCTTTTCAACGATACACCGGCTTCGCGGATCTCATTTGCACAGAACACAATATCGCCGATCGGATTCAGGATTCTGCCGAGAATTACTGTGAACGCAAGCATCTCGCCAACTGTAATCCTGCCCTGCATCGTCTCGTACAGCGCAAACAGATAGCATATGATGACAGGAATGGTGGTGATCACATTTTTCAACACCCATCCCATAGAAGAGATGCGCGTGCTCTTACAGGCCTGTTCCACCTTGCGGTCAATCACAGCATCAATCTCCTTTTTCTGTACCTCATAAAGATTATAGCTCCTGCCAATCGTAATGCCCTGAATCGCATCATAAGCCTTCTCATTGCATTCGTCCATATGGGCGCGCAGTCTTTGGGCAATGCTTGCAAGCCTTTTGGACAATCTGTCCGCCACGGCCAGCATAACCGGATAGCTTGCAAATAGTACAACGATCAGCAGTGCATCCATCCGGACAAGATAGATCGTCGATGTCGCCACCACAATGATGTTGACCAAAAGATTGGGCAGAATCTCCGAGAAAAACCTGCCCAGCTCATCCATGTCCGAGATCAGCCTCGTGATGATACTTCCGCTGCTCTTTTCATCGAAATAAGAAAAAGGCAGCCTGACCAGATGTCTTCCGAGCGATGCGCGCACATCCCTCTGAACCATGGCACTGTAATGATTGCCCGAGATACTTTTGAGATAAGCCGCTGCCGTCCCCAGCGCTGTCATCCACAACAGCGGCACAAGAAACCCTGTAAACTGCATCTGCTCTCCGCCAAGCACCTTGTCCGCAGCCTGTGCGATCAAATCATTTCCCAGAATAATGACCTCGTTTAAAAAGACAGAAAATATGATAAACAAGAGCAGCATATATCCATTTCGCAAACCTGCTTTTACCATAGAAATCTTCGAACCTCCCTCTTAGCCAGCGCTTCACGTAAACTTCTGTTCGCCCACCTGGGCGACACTTCAATCACACTAACCAGACGCGTGCATCCGGGTGTTCATCGTCCTTTTGTACTGTCCCCAGCCGGCAGCATTGATGGTACTTTCCGATGATCTCTACTGCACTGTCACACTGTTTTTCCGGCACTGCCAGCACCATCCCGATGCCCAGTGGGAAATCCCTCAAAAAACACTCCCAGTCCATCAGATTCAAGTCATATAAATACTGAAACATCGCCGGAATCGAAATCTGTGAAACAAAAATACCCGCACCGAGTCCCTTGGGCATTGTATGATAACATTTCCTGTTGAATACGGAATTGCTGATGGCAAAAATGCCATGTACGAGATTTTGTTCCTGCAGTGCACTGACCACATTGACATAGCACGCGTTTGGTTTCATCAGTTCATCAATCAAAAGATTTTGTTCATCAATCTTGGCATATACGATGTCCGGCCTCCTGTCCAGGATCACTTTCACAAAGGGATAACTGACCGATGGTATGCCCTCCGTGCGCAGTCCGATCAGGACATCGCCCTCCGTGATTCTCTCCCCTGTTATCATTTTTTTCCTGTCCGCAACACCTATGACCGAGGCGCCGATCCTGTATTCCCCCGCATGATAATTCACTGCCTGACCGCTCACTTCCAGCCCTGCAAACACGATCTGGCTGCGCTCGCACGCTTCTTTGAGCGCTTCACCCATCAGAAGGATCTGACCGCTGTCATTGTTTCCGCAGACGATATTCGCCTGCAGAAACGCCGGTCTCACACCGAAACGGATCAGGTTGTTGGCCGCATTGGACACCAGATCCATACAGAGCTCCCTGTCGTACCCATTTTCCACTGCAAAGCGCTCTTTGGAACCAGGAACATGATTTGCGGACACCCACACCGGATCGTCCATCGCCGATATATCAAACCGAAAAAACACAGGTTCCGTATACTTTGCACGAAGCAGCCTCTCATCCGGAGTAACAAGGCTGTTCAACCGCTTCTTGATCATATAGAGCTTCCTGGTATCGAGTCCTGTGTCCTCGTATTTGATCACCTTTCGCTCCTCCGAAAGCCCGTTCAGCAGAAAGTCAACCGTCGTCTCAAGTGACTGTGCGATATCATAGATCATATCCACCGACGGAAGACTCAGTCCCTGCTCCCACCTTGAAACTGCCTGGTAGGACACATTTAGGATGTCCGCAAGCTGCTTCTGTGTCATTCCCTTGATTCGTCTCTGTTCCGCGATCGCCCTTGCAACCTTTTCCCTGTCCAGCATTTCTTTCCCTCCCCCTGTATGTATCAATAATGTTCCCTGATACCTAAAAGTTTATCACAGAGAAATCCGATTCACAATCAACGAAATATTGAGACAGGGACTGCAACTCAATCAAAATAACTGGATTTCATTTTTGAAGTTTCATTCTCCTCTTTTTTTAGATTTCAGTCATTTACCCGCCATTTTAATTATGCTATACTCAATACATTCCATGGTTCAAAGCCTGCCAGAAAGGGGGAATCATTCATGCCGCTGCCGCTAAAACCCGGATACAATTTTAATTTTGCGCGCATTAAACGCCCGCCGCACTACGAGATGGCTGCCGCCGAAGCGTACACGGACTTCTACGGCATATCCTACATGGTCAGCGGTGAACGGTTGATCTATTCTCCTGACTTTACCACCATCACCCAGGCTGGCGAGCTGAATTGTATCCCAAAGTATGTATACCGGCGCACGACATACATATCTGATATGCCATATGAGCATATCCTCATCAAGTTCACGGACTCCATGGCAGCAGAGCTCTTTGACGTCATCGGGATTGAAAATTACAATGAACTCTGCCAGGAACACGTGATCCGTTTTGAAAAACATACACAGGAAAAAATCGAATCGATCCTTCGGGAGATGGAAATAGAATGGAACACTTACAATAAGTATTCCGAGCTGCTGTTGAAAGGATTGTTGAACAAACTGATCATCACCTGTCTGCAGGAGCGCATCATCAGTGATGTCAAGGTTCTCAGCTTTGAGAAGAAGCATGACTGCCTCGCCAATGCGATCAAGTACGTGAAGGCGCATCTGCGCGAAAATCCTTCCCTGAACACGACAGCGCAGCAGATCAACATCTCTGCCTCCTATCTGTCCAAGATATTTGTCACATATCTGCACACACCGTTCTCGACCTTTGTGCTGAATGAAAAGATGGCCTACGCGCAAAAACTTCTCGTCCACTCTAACCTGAGCATGACAGAAGTCGCCGTTGAGGCCGGTTTTTCGAGTAGTTCTTATTTCAGCGACTGCTTCCGGCGCAATACCGGAATGTCCCCGCTGCAGTTTCGGAGGGAGAATCGCTCTGTATAGTCAGCCGGTATCACTCACACGATGATCCCTCTCTATCATCAACACATAAAACCTGTCACCCTCACGATAGCCAAAACATCTCACCTGAGAATGCTGACCACATCGGAATTTATCGATTGCTTTATCTCCAAAGCTTGTTTTGGCAAAATAATCCTTCTTTTTCGATGCCGGCTGATAACTTTTATAATTGAAAAAATTATCATTACATA
Organism: Lachnospiraceae bacterium UBA7179; assembly: GCA_002491195.1. Classification (GTDB taxonomy): domain Bacteria; phylum Bacillota; class Clostridia; order Lachnospirales; family Lachnospiraceae; genus COE1. Next base: position 30,641 of record DKVL01000001.1, on the reverse strand, counting down.
TTTCTTTCCATGAGTCCATGCTTTCAAACCGGTCTAACGCTGTGACTAATTCGTCAAGTTCTGATTTCTGTAAAGAACTCACACTCTCTGTATCCGCATCCAACTGTTCCAATACCAGCCTTCCGCCTGCGTATCTTTTTTTCAGATAAAAGAGTGTATCAATCGCATTATGCATTTTTAAAATATCCACAAGATATCTCGTTGACACTGCGGAATGCACAATTTGTGCGCTGCCATCACATTTGAGTACTTCCAATGCGCTGTCTTCATACTCCGAATGTCGAAAAGAAACGACGTCTGTTTCGCGTCTTGCAGCCTCAAAAATAGAATCTTCACACTCCTGACTTTTCAAATCCCAAAATGGTGGATTGGTTGTAAGAACCGCCAGCTCTCTTTTCCATCTTCTCACTTCGTCACGATAAATTGGCAGAATATTTCCTCTGCTGTTTTGCAAGTCCATCAATGTCATGTCTTCTGTAACCTTTCTTGAATAGAGCGAGCTATGCTTATACAATAGAATATCTTTTTCCTGAAGTATTTTCAGATTCCTGCCCATTTCTGGCAATGTTTGAAAAAATTCTTCCAAATTAGCAAATTGTCCGTCAAGTGATTTCTCATTGAGTATCAGTTCCATAATTCTCCTACAATCCCAACAATTCATCCAAATCATCATCGAATTGGTCAAACATCCCATACGGATGATTCTCCTCTGCTCCCTGGTCATTCAAATGAATTCTCTCTACTTTTGTCTGCATCATATCATCTAATTCAAAAAAGTAGGCAACGGCCTTTTCTTTCTGTAAAACGTTCTTTTTAATACATTTTCTCATTCCATTATATATATGGTCGCTGTGCGTCTCTACGATAACCTGCAGTCCCCGACTTGATAAGTACGCCAGGAACTCCATAAAACGTGACTGTGCCCTCGGATGGAGATGGATCTCAGGATTTTCAATGATCAGAACATCCTCCTTTTTACACGCCAGTGCGGCAATAACCAATATCGACATATAGGTCACTCCTGTTCCGACATTTTTCCCCCTGTAATACCGATTATTCTTTGCATTTGAATAAGTGACTACTACCTGGTCTACGTCCTGAACAATATTCGTCTGCACATTAAATCCCATCAGGTATTCCAGCCAATAATTCACCTGATTATTGAGACTCCGACCTATTTTTTCCGGTTTATAGGCAAATTCCTCCTCCGGTATTGGATCCTGACCAAACAATGCCAGATAAGAGTATGCATACTCCCCGCGTTCTCCAATAACTCGTTCCTTCTGCGTGTTCAACTCATATGCCCGCATAACCCCAACTCGTTCCACAGAAAGATACACAATTCTCTCTCTTAGAACATAATCAATCATGCTAAACCTTGGTTCCTGCATATCCACTTCCACTCCATCGCCCTTCTGCGTCAGAGTCACTTTGACTGTCGTTGTTTTTTGTCCTCTCCATGTGTCCAATTCAAAGTAGATTTCACGATTGCCCTTGATACTATTTCTGATATCTATAAAGCGCCCAAGTTCAAATTTGTGCTGATGTCCAATCTGGTTTTGTAACCGGCTGACATACAATATAGCCTGAATGACAGAAGACTTCCCCGCGGAATTGACCCCTGCCAGCAATGTAAAATTTGATAATTCCAACTCTCTTCGGTCAATACTCTTATAACCATCTACTAATATTCTACTTAACATCCAATAACTCCTTATACTTTTGAGTAACCACCCTGAAGCGTTCCTCAACATGAACCGCACTGTCAACATTATAAGTCAATGCATCCAGAAACACACTGTCCTCCATCATTTCTCCCACCGCTTTTACAATTTCCGACGGTTCAAACACTGTATCATCCTCCAGGATCAATCGAAAAAAGTAGAAAAGACTTTCAAATAAGGTCATACTGACTGGTCTTCTTTTTCTGCTGTCCGTCGGAATTCGGAACGCATCCGCTCCTAAAATATCATATATCACTGTCATCTCTTCACGGAATATATTTGTAACTTCGGTAATTTCCTGCTCACCAGCCTTATTTAACTGCTCCATTGCACAGCCAAGAAACTCTTCAATGTCACTTCGATATTTGATGTCGCCTCCATCGCTGTTTTTTAATTTCCCTTCTCTCCACATCCAGAAACTGACAGCCCGCAGAATAATGTACCGATCCTTCATATGAGTCGGACTGATTGAATTTCCTGTCGCGCGTTGAAACTCCTCACACTCTGCCAGGACACACAGCAGCTTTGTCGATTTTCCCTGATATAATGCATTGCGCATCTCCTGATTGTTTAACGGAGTCCCTCCCCTGTTTACCCTGTCAAAAATGTCAAACCGAACCCTGTCAGGTGTCGGATACTTTATGATCTGTATCACCAGCTGAAAATCTTCGATGTCCGTTGCAAACTTACGTTTTGCTTTGTCCTCCTCAAAATCCTTAAATCTGCATCCGTTCAGATCTGGCAGGATCTTCAATCCATTCAGCGGAAATTGGTTATCCATAAAATGAAAAAAAGTAGTCAGTCTCTGTCTGCCATCCACAATAACCAGATTCCCCTCCATTGTCTCCGCAAGATAAATCAACGGAAGCGGAATTCCCATAATGACAGATTCGATCAATTCCGATTTTTGCTTTTGCTTCCATACATAATTCCGCTGAAAATCCGGATCAAGGCAGATCAATCCTCTGTCATATCTGCGCTTCAATTCGAATATGGAAAATTGTACTCTGTCAATTTTTATCTTAGAAGCCGGATAGACACATTGAACCTTATCTTCGTCTTCGCTGTCATATCTTATTGTGCCGGCGTCATCCACGCCTTCATCTTGTACCGCTTCCTGAACAAATTCTTCCATACACTGCCTCTTTCATTGACGTTTTAATAATTGTCTTTTCCATTTTATCATTGATGCTTTCTTTGTACAACTATGAATTTGAGGAATTTTCCCTATCCCAGGGCAGTCTCAATTATCCTCAAAAGGCAAATCCGCCTATCCTCCGCCCACCTTCCCCAAAACAGGGAAATGCGATACAACTCCGCACCCGACAAGAACATAGATTACTTTGAAAACCCGTACACTGTACATAATATCCCTTTTAATTCAAGGCTTACACTCTCCTGCTCCCTAAAATGAAAATGACCTCGGAATGAGATGTTACTCCCATTTTGCCTCTTTAGACTATTCAGGACTGCCCTTCAACAAATATTTTGTTTTTATCTGTATTTTACCCGCTCTATCAGGCAGCTGTGCGGTTTCTCTGCCTGATCCCTGTCATAATCCACCCCAACGAGCACGATTTCCCCACTGTAACGTTCCAGCGCCTGCGTGTACTTTCTGTCCTTGATCTGCTGCAGAGCCGTGGCAGCGGATTTGTCATATTTGAGTTCAATGATAAGCGCGGGCTTATCCGTATGCGGCAATGGCAGAAATACGATGTCTGCAAAGCCTTTCCCTGTCGGAAATTCGCGTATCAGCACATAGTCCTGTCTTGCGCTGTAGTACGCAAGACCGATCGCCGCAGCCAACGAGTTCTCATCATTGTAAGTGAGCATGGATGCCACCTCTGTATGCGCCCTGTCCAGCGCCTCAGCGACACGCTCGGCCTCCCCGTTGATCGTAGCTTCAAGGAGCTTCTGCGACGCTTTCAGCACGCGCATGACTTCCGGCCAGCCGCCGACGCCCATGGCGTTTTCAAATTCCTCTACAATTTCCTTATTGGGGATAAATGCTTCCCTGTTCCCCTGATCATACGCGAGATACCCCAGATGCACCAGCAGCGTAAGCACGTCATCTTTCGTCTCAAAGGTACGCATATCATTCTTAAAGCTTCGCGTATTTACTGCGGCACGCCCACCGCCCAGCATATGCACGATATCACTCCGCAGCCCGTCAAAATCCATGTCCATATAGATTTTCAGTGCATCGTAAACCTCGGTGGAAGTCCAATAATTCGAAAATTTGTGACACAGCATCGCCTCCACCACAGACTTCGGGTTATAGATATGCTGATACTCTTCAAACATATATCCGTCATACCAACTGCTCGTTTCGTTAAAATCCATGTCAAACCGCATGCACAGTTCTTTTACTTCATCCTCGGTAAACCCAGTGTACTCTTCCAGCGCCTTCTGATCAGTCATGGAATATTCCGTAAACATATTCAGGGCAGAGTGTTCCCCGTACTTCTTCACTGGCAGAATCCCTGTCATGTACGCAAGCGCGACATAAGGCTGGTCTTTTAGCAGCAGGCGCAGAAAATCAAGGTATTGTTTCTGCAGCCCCTCCGACTCCTGCCGTTCTCGCATCACGCAGTCCCACTCATCCACCAGAAAAATAAACTGCCTGTCTGTTTCCGAATAAATATCCATCAACGTGACAGCAAGTTGTTCCGTTTCCCTGTCCAAAATTTCCCCATAAGCTTTTCTGAGCTCACGAACCACCTCCTGCTCCAGATATTCAGTGACTTTCCCCTGCTTCGCCCCAATTAAAAACTGCTGCATATTCAGGTAAATCACGTCATACTTATTCAAATGTTTCGAAAAGGAATCATCACTCTCTATTTTCCGCCCCTTGAACAAATCAGCAGAATCACAGCCGCGGCTGTAATATGCCGCAAGCATTTTCAAAGCCATCGACTTCCCGAAACGGCGCGGCCTGCTGACACAGATATGCTGCTGCTCTGTGTTAATACATTTATTGGTAAATGCGATCAGCCCTGTTTTATCCACATATATTTCAGAACGTGCCGCTTTCCAAAAACCTCTATTGTCAGGATTCAGATAGATTCCCATAAAGACGCCTCCCCTTGCGCATTTTATATCTTTATTATAAAGAAAAAAGGTCAAATTATCAAGCTGCAGATGCCTGTGTCAGCTTTAACGCATGTAGTACCACAGCTATTCTTTCGCAAACCATAAAAGGAACCATATCCTTTCCTCTACATTTTGCATCAGCAACATGAGAAAAACAAGTAAGGAATTTAATTAGGGATATTTTATATTGCCCCCCCCCTTATTTTAAGGGTATAATAGTATTGAGGTGATATCAATGACAGAATTTGCAGTTTCAGATGAAATATACGGAAAAACGATCAGAGCCATCAGAACCAGGCTCGGGCTGACACAGGCAGAACTTGCCAGATTGGCGAACGTATCTGCCAAAACGATAGAACGCTGGGAATCCAGCACAAAGGCAATCACAGGGCCTATCGTTACCCTGGCAAGACTATTTTATGAGTATCCGCAAATCGTCGAAAATATGGTCATTCCCGCAAATCCCTATCCGCTGCGTCTCTGGTATATGCGCGAAAATGAGATCTGCACCGTCATTGACGTGGATGAGCGGCTCAGGAAAGTCAAAGTCCACAATTATACCAACGACTATATCTCCAGAGCCTTTGGAAAAAATGAGCGTCCGACATTTGAGGAATATGAAGCCTTTCTTGAATCCAGATGCTTCCCAAGGGAACGGGACAAGATGAAATTGATTCTGGCCGATCTCGGTCTTCCGTTCTATGATCCATTTCTGATCATAAAAAAGACAGCCGGAAGAATGGCGGAAGACAATTATTGGATACGCATTGAGAAAGAGGATACTTATGGTAGAATTGTTTGAACAGGATATCAGGACCAACGACCGACAGTCCTCAAAAGGCAACCAGTTAGAACAGGCAGGGGAATGACTTTCTCCCCTGCCCGCACAGTCCTTACCTTTTTATCAATTGTTAATCAAAATCAAACTTCGTAAATCTCTTTGCCCTGTCGAGATAGCGGAACCGCACCATCTCATTTTTCTCGAGCACATCTTCCTCTGTTCCCCTGTACTGGCAGCGGATGCAGCTGTAGATGCCTGTGTCCTTGTTGTAGAACATATCGATGTCGAGGTCTCGCATAAAGCAGGATGGACATCTGTAATTTAATTTGCCTTTTCCAAGTTGAGCCATGTTGCAAATACCTCCTTATCAGAAATTGTCTTCTTGTAGCCGAGCTTGAACATCGGAGAGAACGCATAGCCTTCCTCGATATATCCGAGCGCCTTGTCAGAAGCTGTGAGGGAAACCTTCGTTTCAATTGCAGGGATCACTGCGCTCACTGCGCTTGCGCCGTCAAGCTTCGCATCGCGGCATCTGTATTCATAATTGATCGTCTCGCCGCCTGCGCCTTCGCATGCAAGTGTGATACCTGTCATGTCCTCCGGGTACTCTGTCGTGCCGTAGCATGCTGTAATGTACTCATCAAGCGTGATCTCTGCGGAAGGATCACTGATCTCGAGAATATTTCTCTCAATCTTGATGTTGGAAGCACCTTCCTCAAAGTACTCCTTCGTCTGAAGCTTCACTGTGACACCGTTGAACTGAATCTCAACAGGATCAAGTGTCAGAATCCTTGTCTTCTTGCCATCGATCACTTCCTCTGAGAAATGGCAGTGTGTCGGGCAGAGACAAAGGTCAACTTCCTCACCCTTGTAAGAAAGTTTCGCACTTCTCACGGTACCAGCTCCGGCATAGTGTGTAAAGTAACCTGCACGGTACTTCTCCTGAATCAGGAACGGATAGGAAGCGTCCTGTACATGTGGCGTACCGATTCCGACAGGCCAGTTTAATTTTGCAACATACGGACGAAGATCAACGATCGCGCCGCCCTGATCCATATTGACACAAGCTCGCATATAAGGATCGCAGTACCAGAATAACTGTTTGTCAGAACCGTAGAGGATATCTCTCCATGGAGCACACTCCGGCTCATTGTAATTCCCTGCGTTGACACCCTTCTTCTCTCTATAGTAATCTGCAAACTCCGCCATCGTCATATCGATGAGCTTGCCTTCCTTCTTCAGATCGCCGTAATACTTGCAGCCATCGCTGTAAGACTTATATAACAGTTCATACGGCTGTTCCCAGCGTCCCATCTTGTTCATCCAGCCAGGTCCTACGAACATCATGTTGTAAGAATATCCGTTGTTGTACTTTGCCAGGTCGCGGTACTGGTCGATCAGGTTGTAAAGATACGGATACTCCCATGTCTTGGTATCATAGATCATGCCGCGGAGCACGTTCTGCGGATGCGTACCAAAGTTGGAGCCGTTTCCGTCATAGCACGCAATCAGGTCTCTTGACAGATGCGGGATCGCAACGATACCGGAATCTTCCGCCGCGTTCGCTGCCGGTGCATGGGTATTCTGCTTGGATGGAATCCACGGAGCCCACGGACCGCCGTCAAATAGAGTGTACCAGGAATTGTTGCAGGTGTGGTATGCCTTGGGACCTTCCTCCCAGCACGTCGCAACAGCGCATTTCACTGTCGGGTATTTCTCCTTGATGTAGTTTGTCAGCTCAGCATCCATGTAGTAGGATCCTGTGGACTCAGGATAGAAACCGAATCTGTCATGGAACTTCTCAAAGACATCGTTTACGATCGCCTTCTTATCCTCCATCGAGAACATCCAGATGCAGAAGTCCTTTGTCTTGTACTTCTCGCGAAACTCCTCACAGGGAAGTCCGAGTAATGAGAGCGCGATCTCATCACCAAACTCCTCGTGATCATGCTTTGCGATCTCCACTGCCTCATCATTGAACAGCGAAGCGTAGGTCATCTGGATCGTCACCTTCAAACCGTTCTCATGTGCCAGTCTCTGCTGTGTCTTGAAGATATCAAGCGACTCTGTTAAGAGCGCCTTATCTCCGATATCCTCCTCTTTGCCCTGTCCTGTGACAGTCGCAGAATACTCCGGAACCATCTCCGGACGATGGATAATGTTTACTACAAATTTATCCACTTTCATTCCTCCTTATCCGGGATTTTTATTTTATATCCCTTTAAAATTAAATGATAGAACTAACTTATGGGTTGCGTCCAGCAGATACTCGTCGTGTGTTCTCGCGCCCCAGCTGTCATCGCCGGCGACACCCATCTGTTTCAAAGCAATGCGTGCCACTGTGTAGTACACAGGCGGCAGTTCGTAACTATGCATGGCGTTTTCCAGCTCATGCGGTGTATATGGCAGCACATTCACACTGAGATTTTCTCCTGTGAATGTGATTCCCCTTCCCTTATTGTCTGTGATACTTGCACTCCGCACTCCCGTGTGGTTGCCACATTCCTGCGGAACTAAGTACTCTGCAAGATTCTCTGTTACTTTTTTATGATATATACCAAGCTTGCCGCCTTTCTCGCGGTCACAGTAGGTATCATCCGGGCCTAATCCATACCACGTCAGATTTTCCAGATCTGCATCGAATTTGAACAACATGCCAAACTCTGGCAGATCGGTGACGCCCTTTGGCGCCTCGTACTCCAATATCGTGTTAATCGTTCCATCCCCTGTGACTTTGTAGGTCACATAGCACTCCGACTCAGGTGTCGTCGGAAGTATATAGCAATAGCGAATTGTGACATCTGTGTCATTTTTTGTGACAACAGCCGGCTTGGTCTGCTGATACAGACTCGCTGTCTTCCACTGCGCATACCGGTATGGCATCTGATTGCCGTAGTCATTGTCCGTCGGCGCACGCCAGAAATTCGGCTTTGGAATTGCCTTGATCAGTTCCCTGCCCGCGTACACGTAGGATACCAGACCTTTTCCCCCTTTATCAAACAGAGCTTCAAAATGCATGCCGCGAACGCCGATATTGAATGTCCCGTCGGCAACCGCAAACATCCGGGGCTCTTCTATAGGAGAAATCCCAGCCTGTGTCACGGCATCCTTTACACTGCGTGTACGATTCTGAACCTGGTACACACCTTGTCCAAATGCGACCTCATGACCGCGTTTTGCCCAAAGAGTGTCTTCCTGCAAAATAAAACTTACTGTCACGGCATACTCACCATTCCGGACGGCCTTCCAACGCTCTTCATCGCTCCACGGCGTCGCAAATGCAAATAATGGGAGTTTGTACGTCTTTGCAGAAAGCGGCTCCACATCTGTAGCAACCGTCGCCTTCGCAAATTCCCTGCCTTCCAGCGCCAATGTTACCACACACTGATACTTGTCTGTGTTGGTGAAAAGATTTTTGTTCCTGACAGTAAAACTGTCACCCGCAATCTGAACTGATATATTCTGATAATTAAACTTCACTTCCTGCATCTTTGGCGACGGATTTCTGTTGCCGCCGTAGACAATACCATTTCCGCTGAAATTATAGTCGCATGGCCGATCGTCAAAATCGCCGCCGTAGCCAAGCACTTCGTTGCCATATCGATCCTTGTGATAGATCGACTGGTCTACATAGTCCCAGATAAATCCTCCCTGGAAAAGCGGCTCCTCGTCTGTCAGATCCGTATACTTATGCATCGCCCCGCAAGAATTTCCCATCGCATGGGTATACTCGCAGAGCAGCATCGGCTTTGTCCTGTTCTTTGCCAGAAATTCCTTGATGGAATCAACGCTTGGGTACATCTGGCTCTCCATGTCTGAGGTGTCATTGTAGCGCCTGTCATGAAAAATTCCCTCATAATGAACAAGTCTCGTGTCATCGAGCGTATGGAATTTCTGAGACATCTCATGAATCACCGAACCGCCGAACGATTCGTTTCCACACGACCAGATCAGTATGGAAGGATGATTCTTATCTCGCTGGTACATGGAATTTACCCTGTCGAGCAGAAGCGGCTCCCACTCCTTCCGGTCTCCCGGAATCGCTCTCTCAATCGGATCTGCACCGCTCACCGCCCATGTACCATGCGTTTCAAGATTACACTCGTCAATCAAGTACAGCCCGTATTCGTCACAGAGCTCATACAATTTCGAATCGTTCGGATAGTGGCTCGTCCGAATAGCATTGATGTTATTGCGCTTCATCGTGACAATATCCCGCAGCAGTTCCTCGTAATCCGGAACCCTGCCGAAACGTCCGCTGAACTCATGCCTGTCGACTCCCTTGAATACAATGCGCTTCCCATTCAGTGTCATAATGCCCTTATCGATTGCAAACCGCCGGAATCCTATCTTTTGCGGTATGATCTCCACTACCTTATCATCCACATCATATATTGTGATCAGCAGCTCATACAGAGTCGGACTCTCCGCACTCCACAGCATCGGCGCGTCAACTGCCATATGGACAGCCTCGTTTTCACCGTTTACCAGCTCTACGTCCGCCTCGGAAACGATTGTGCCATCGGAGAGCGTTAGCTTCGCCCTGGCAGCTTTCGCTGGCATTGCAGTCCCTGCTGACGCTTCGGCTCTTGCCAGCATTGCATCCATTACCGTCTCTTCAATGGTCACTGTCAACAAAACTGCCAGATCAGCCTTCGTGTAATCCTCATTCAAATCCGTTCTGATCTTCACATCACTGACATGCATGTCAGGTATCGCGTACAGATAAACACTCCGAAAGATTCCCGAAAACCGAAAGAAATCCTGATCCTCACACCAGCTCCCGCTCGTCCACTTATACACCTGCACTGCCAGCTTGTTTTCGCCTTTTTGCAGTGTGCTTGTCAACTCAAACTCGGCCGATGTGAAACTGTCCTCGCTGTAACCAATGTAACTGCCATTGCACCAGAGTGCAAATCCGCTCTCGACTCCCTGAAAAGAGACAAATACCCGCTTTCCCGCAAACTGCGCTGGCACTGTAAAGTATTTCACATAACTCGCCGTAGGATTAAAGCGCGCAGGAATCTCACCTGGTTCAATGACTTCGTGTCCGTCCCAGGGATACTGGACATTGACATACTGCGGTTTATCGTATCCCTCAAGCTGTATGTGTGCCGGCACCCTGATGTCCTCCCAACCTCTGCAGTCCGCCTCATTTTTATAAAAATCTTTCGGCGCTTCTTCCATGTTTTTTGCGTACCGGAATTTCCATACACCGTCTAAAGATCTTTTCAGACTTTGCACATTCTGTGCATATTCCGCTTCGCTCACAAAATACTTGTGATCCGAGTGCGCTGCCACTCTGTTTTCCTCATAAAACAGAGGATTTTTTATTTTTTCCTGCATTATCCTGCCCTCATAACGGAGCATAGTTTTATTATAGCATCCGCTTTTCTTTTTTGTTTTTATAATCTTCTTGATTTCAGGCAAATTCATTCATGATCCATTTTTTACCACCCTTTCAAGGCTGATATTTTATACTCTAACAGCTTTCCCTCATGGTTGTCCGGGCGTTTCTTCCACTGGTACGGCGATGTCCCGATGATGCGCCGGAAATTTCTGTTGAATGTCGACGGCGTGATAAACCCGACTTTCTCCGCCACATCCTCCATGCTGATATCTGTCTTGTCAATCAGCTCACACGCCTTCCTGACTCTCACGAAATTCACATACTCGACAGGCGTCATGTTCATCTTTTCCTGAAAGATACGCCGAAAATGGGTCTCACTCATATGACACTCATTTGCCAGGTCTGCAATTTTAAAATTATTCACATAATTTTTCTCCACATACGCAATCGCGCTTTCCAGCTGCAGCCCAATATTCCTCCCGATCGGCTGTCCCACTCCCCTGCCGTTAAACCGCGCAATCGCAAACACCAAAGAGTATGCGATTCCCTTGACACATTCCTGGTAATGCTCGCTCTTGTGCTGCATCTCCTCAAAGATTGCACGGATCAGCGTCACGATCGCAGGACTCTCCTCCGTCTTGATAAAAAAAGCTTTCCGGCCGATCGCCTCCATGATATCTCCAATCTCCTGCGCGGATTTGCCCCACTGTCGTAGTATGTCCTCCGGGTTGATATATATGTACTCCCAAAATGCTTTCACATCCGTGTCACTTTTGGTGACGTGCAGAAAATTTGCCGGAATACAGGAAATCATGCCCGCACCAAATCGATACAGATCATCCCCAATGACCAGATCGCCCTCTCCATAATGGCAGTACCCGATCTCAAGCAGATTATGAAAATGCAAATTATCAATGTTCTCGCCGTACACCTGTATCCATTTGCTGCCCATCAGCGCCAGTACAGACTCCTCCTGCGGAACCTCATAAAAGCGAAACTCCGCTGGTTTCTTTTTCTTCTTAGGCATATTGTTCTCCCTTTCAGCCTTATCATATAATGAAAATCAGCAGACAAGCGTTGACTCCCTGATAACCAGTTTGTATCCCAGCAAAGTCTTTGCTTCTACTTTCTCTCCCTGAATATAACGCAGCAATACTCTGCAGGTGAGTGCTCCCAGCGCCTTGTCGTCAAATAAGAGCGATGTGACCGCAGGTCTGCTGTTTTTCAATAATGTACTATCATAAAATGATGCGACCTGAATCTGCTGTGGCACCAAAATCTCTCTCTCAGCCAGAATCTGCAGCACAATCGAACAAACCACATCATCCATACAGACGATACCCTGTACATTTTCCCGAACCAGTCTTTCTACCGCGGTTCTGATTTTATCCGTTCTGTCGCAGTCCTCGAAAATCAATGTATTTTCCAGCCGGATTCCTGCATTTCGGAAAGCGTCCTCATATCCCTGCCGCCTTGTCTGGTTCACAACAACGTTCCTGCTGCCGCCAATCAGTCCAATCCTTGTACTTCCCCTGCTGAGCATATGGCGGACCAGCTCACTGCATCCTGCCCTGTGGTCGTTGTCCACCTGCAGGATTTTGGCATCCTGCGACGTTCCCATCAACACAAAAGGAATACTCTGCGCTTTCAGCAGCAATATATTCTGATCCTTCACCAGAGCACGGCTCAGTATCACACCGTCCACCTTATTGTTGACAATCATGCGCTCCAGATTAGCAGAGGAACTGCCCGTCGTCGTCACAAGCATAACGTCATAATCATTTGCGGACGCTTCCTCGCAGATCCCCTGCATACTGTTCTGGAAAAAGGGCATATCCACAAGATTACAGTCCCCGGGAATCACCAGTGCAATATTATATGTTTTCTTCTGCGCAAGTCCCTTCGCGATCACATTGGGTTTATAATCATTCGCCTCAATATAAGCGAGAACTTTCTGTCTGGTGTCCTCACTGATACGTCCCTTACCGGATATCGCCCTCGAGACGGTTGTCTTGGAAACATTGAGCGCCTCCGCCACATCCAAAATCGTAATCTTTTTATTTCCACTGTGAACTGTTTCCATCTAACCCACACCTTATTCCAAGAACTATAAGTTCCCAGTACTCCATCCAGTCAGAAACTGGTGTGCTAAATACTGTCTATAAATCTCTGAAACGCCGCTTTTCCGGCCTCGTCCCTCTTGTACACGCCCGCGTGCTCAAGAACCTTACCAAACACGATTCCAGTCTCCTTTTTGATGATCTCCATCACATTCTCTTTTGTGACTGCATTGTCCTGCATAATATTGTCGTACTTCGGAAGAAATTCCTCCACCCAGTCTGCATGCTTTTCCAGCACTTCATTCTTGCGGATATCCTCCTTTGCGACGATGGCTTCTGCAAGCTGCTCCAGCTCCGACTTTAATCTCGACGGCAGCACCGCAAGCCCCATCACTTCGATCAAGCCAATATTCTCCTTTTTGATATGATGAAGTTCTGCGTGTGGATGATATACGCCGAGCGGATGCTCCTCTGTCGTGATATTGTTCCTGAGAACCAGATCTAACTCATACTTGTCGCCGCGCTTTCTCGCAATCGGCGTGATCGTGTTGTGCGGCTCTGCGTCCGTCTCCGCAAAGATAAATGCTGCCTCATCTGTGTAACCGCGCCATTTTGCAAGAATCACATCCGCAAGCTCGATAATTCTGTTGTAATCTTTATGGGAGAGCCTGATGACAGACATCGGCCACTTGACAATCCCCGTGTCGATATCCTCAAAGCCTTTGATTTTAAATTCTTTCTCAACCGGCGCTTTCGCCATGGCAAACTCATAATTTCCGCCCTGGAAATGATCGTGGCTCAGGATGGAACCACCCACGATCGGAAGGTCCGCATTGGAACCCACAAAATAGTGCGGGAACTGTTCCACAAAATGAAAGAGTTTGACAAACGTGTCATGTTCAATCTTCATGGGAATGTGCTTGCTGTTAAACACGATGCAGTGCTCATTGTAATACACATATGGCGAATACTGGAATCCCCACTGATTGCCCTGAATCGTGACTGGAATAATCCTGTGATTCTGCCTTGCAGGGTGATTCACCCTTCCGGCATAACCCTCGTTTTCCATGCAGAGCTGGCATTTGGGATAACCGCTCTGTTTTGCATTTTTTGCCGCCGCGATCGCCTTGGGATCCTTTTCCGGCTTGGACAGATTGATCGTGATGTCCATCTCCCCATACTCGGTGTCCGCCTTCCACTTCATGTCGCGCGCAATACGATAACGCCTGATATAATCTGTGTTCTGGCTGAATGTATAATACCAGTCTGTCGCAGCCTTCGCGCCCTTCTCCTCATAAAGTTTCTGGAATGTACGTGTCACATCCGACGGACGCGGAACCAGCAGCCCCATGATCTTTGTGTCAAACAGATCCCTGTACACCACACTGTCATCAGGAATCAGTCCCTTCTCAACCGCATAGTCAAGCATCTGCTTTAATAGTCCCTCCAGATCAAACTCTGCAGGATTTGTGATCACTGCCGGATTCTCTGGCTCATCATACTCGTCGAGTCCAAACAGTTCCAGGAGCGTATTGGTTGTATAGATTTTGTCCGCTTCCTCAAGCAGTCCCGCTGCGATGCCATAGTTTACAAGTGTCGAAATGTTTTCTGTGATCATTGTGATACCCCCATTTTTATCAATGAAAATGAATTCAGTCAATCAATTTATTTTGGCTGATAATCTCTGATGACTTCCAACGCTGGAAGCGCGTTTCCGTCATAGTCAAACAATGCCTGGTTCGCCCACTCATTACCTCCCGGTCCTGCCTCCTTGATGTAGGCAAGCGCCTCATCTGTCGCCCAGCCGCTTCCCGCAACCGGCAGCCAGCCTGCCTCCCAGTAAAAGAAGCCTCGTCCCTTATTCTCCGGTACTTTCTCGAGTACCTCGAAAAATGCTTTCATGAAATCGCACTGCCCCTCTTTTGTCATCGGGAACGGTACTTTCTCACAGAGCGCAGGTCTTGTTGCCATCCCTTTTCGATTCTCTGGAGCGAGCTTTTCATAATCGATGTAATCCCTGGTGGTGTGCCCCATGGAAACCTCCGCAATCACAAGTTCCTTTCCATAGCGGACTGCGATGTCGTTCATATTGTTTGACAGATCGTCAAGCGTCCCGTGCCAGAACGGATAGTAGGAAAGTCCGATCACGTCGAAATCTTCTCCCTTGTTGACATTGATATACTGATCAAACCACTCCCTGTACAACGCGTTGTTTCCGCCGTTGTCAAGATGAATCATAATCTTAGCGGTTGGGCAGGTCTCCTTGACAGCCCGAATACCTGCGCTGACAAACCGCGCGATATTGCCATAGTTCGGAACCTGTCCCTCCGGCCAGAGCAAACCATTTGACAGCTCATTTCCAACCTGCACCATGTCAGGAACGGCACCTTCTCTGATAAATCCAGTCATCATTTCTTTTGTAAAGTCATACACCGCCTGCTCTAGCTGGTCCGCATTGTAATCAGCCCATGCCTTTGGTTTCCTCTGCTTGCCGGGATCTGCCCAGAAATCGCTATAGTGAAAATCAAGCAAAAATCCAAGTCCTGCCGCTTTCACACGCTTTGCCATGCGAAGTGTCGTCTCATAATCAGTGTTCCCTGCTCCATAAGGCTTTCCCGCCGGAGATTTGGGATCATTCCAGAGTCTCAATCGAATGTAATTGGTATCGTAACTTTTCAGGATCTGAATCAATTCGCCCTCTGTCCCGTGATCATAAAATTTCGCCCCAAGCTTTTCAATTTCATCTAACGATGAGATGTCCATTCCCTTGATATAATTCATCATCATTTTTCTCCATTTTCTTATGATATTTGATCGGTTCCAACATTTTGCGCAACCGTTTGCGCATCTGTATTTATCATAACAAGGAAGATATTATAAGTCAAGCCTTTCGACCACAATCCATATGTGAGAAAATAGGGTTTAAATTTTAGCACTTTTATACAATCCCCCGCGCAAAAGCGTGCAATCAACATGTCCGTCAATTGGTAAATTCCGACTTCTCCCACCGTTCTATCGCACAGCTGTGCGGTTTCTCTACATTGTTCTTATCATAATTCACCCCGACAAGCAGAATACTGCCCGTATACCCCTCAAACGCCTGCGTGTATTTTCTTTCCCTGATCTGCTGGATCGCCGCGCGAACGCTTTTGTCATATTTAAGTTCCACCACCAACGCCGGCTTCTCTGTATGCGGAAGCGGCAGAAATACAATATCCGCAAAGCCGCGCCCCGTCGGGAACTCCCTGATCAGCTTATAATCCTTCCGCGCACTGTAAAACGCAAGACCGATCGCGCACGCAAGTGAATTTTCATCATTGTAGGTCAGGGCAGATGCCACTTCCATATGCGCCCTGTCAAGCCCTTCGGCGACTTTCTCCCCGTCGCAGGCAAGCGTATCCGCAAGCAGCTGGTCAGACGCCCTTAACACACGCATAACCTCCGGCCAGCCGCCTGTGCTCATAGCGTTCTCAAACTCCATGATAATCTCCTTGTTAGGGATAAACGCCTCCATCCGCTCGGGATCATATCCAAGATAGCCCAAATGTACCAGCAGTGTCAGCACATCGTCCTTCGTCGTAAAGCTGCGCATATCATTCCGAAAACTGCGTGTATTGATCACAATACGTCTTCCGCCAAGCATCTGCACAATGTCCGCGCGAAGCCCGTCAAAATCCATATCCATATAGATCTTCAACGCATCATACACCTCTGTCGAAGTCCAATAACTAGAAAAATTCCGAAACAACATCGCGGAAACAACAGACCTCGGATTGTAAATATGCTTAAATTTTCGAAGCTGATACCCGTCATACCAGTTGCTTGTCTCCTCAAAATCCATATCAAAACGCTTACACAGCGCCTTTACTTCATCCTCCGTAAAACCAGTATATTCCTCAAAAATCTGCTGGTCAGTCATAGAATATTCCCAGAACATATTCAACGCGGAATGCTGCCCGTATTTCTTGACAGGCAGAATCCCCGTCATGTAGGCAAGCGCAACATACGGCTGATCCTTCAGCAGATCCCGCAGAAAGTCAAGATACTGTTTCTGCAGATCCTCAGAGCTCTGCCGCTCGCGCATCACACAATCCCACTCGTCGACCAGAAAGATAAACTTTTTCTTCGTCTTTACATAAATCCTGCGCAGTGCGTCAGCAAGGCTGATATCCGGTCTCGTCACATATTCGCTGTATTCCTCCAACAGCTCCTCGAGCACCTCCTGCTCTAAATACTCAGTCAGCCCGCGCTTTTTTGCACCGATCAGAAACTGCTGCATATTCAGATAAATCACATCATACTTGTTCAGATGCTTCTCAAAACTTTCATTCCCTTCTATTTTCAGTCCTGCAAAAAGCTCCCTGGAATCACAGCTGCAGCTGTAATATGCAGCGAGCATCTTAAGCGCCATAGACTTGCCAAAGCGCCGCGGTCTGCTAACGCAGGCAAACTTCTGCTCTGTTCCTATCAACGCATTTGTGCACGCGATCAATCCTGTCTTGTCCACATAGATTTCAGAGCGGATTGACTCCCAAAATCCTTCATTATCCGGATTCAGATAAATTCCCATCCTTCAAACCTCCCATTCCTCAAAAACATCCGCAGATCTCCTACAGTTCCTTTCTCTCATTATACAGAAGAAGACGAAAAGGAACAAGGGCATCTTCTCCAAGAGCAATAAAAATCGTGCATATAAAAGAGACAGCGCACTGAATACACTGTCTCCATTTTTTCACAACTCTATTTCCTGATTATCGGTTCATCTCCAGCTGTGGTCCTGTGGAGTGATGATTCTTGATGATGCTGTCGATTTCCTTCAGATCTGACGAAGGCAGATCCCCCGGGATCGTATTCTTAACTGCTGCGGTCGCGTTTCCGTACTCCATCGCCTTGGTGCAGTCCATATTGTGTGCGAGCAGTCCATACAGCGCACCTGATATGTACGCGTCACCGCTTCCGATGCGGTCAACCACATCGATATTCTCATACGCAGGCTCCTGCACATAGCAGTCATTGATCGCGTCATAGATGCAGGAACCGAAAGAATGAATCTTGGGCGAGTGTACAACGCGCTGTGTTGACGCAACCACACTGATCTTGTAATCCTTCGTGAAGCTACGCATCATATCCTGAACAGTACCTTCTTTCTTGAAAGTGAGCCGGGCCGTCTCCTCTGAGCAGAAGAACACATCTACGTATGGCAGAATCTGCTCAATACATTCTCTTGCTTCCTCTCCTGTCCATAGATTCCCTCTGAAATTGACATCGAACGAGATGAGTGTGCCGTTCTCCTTAAAGCGTTTGATCATCTCAATTGCGGTATTCCTTGCTTTCTGCCCGAGTGCAAGCGTGATACCCGTCGTGTGGAAACAGCGCGTCGATGTGAACATCTCCTCCGGAAAATCATCGATCGATATCTCGGTAAACGCTGTGTTCTTTCTGTCATAGACAACATTCGGCTTTCTCGGATGCGCGCCATACTCATAGTAGTAGATGCCCAGTCTGGAATCCTTTGACTTGTCATAAACCAGATAGTCATCACTGACACCACAGAAGCGCACACGGTTCTGTATATATCTGCCCAGATCATTCGCAGGAACCCGCGAGATAATACCCGTTCTCAGTCCTAACAGCGACGTGCCAGACACAACGTTCAGTTCTGCGCCGCCCGCCTGTTTCTGAAAGGCATCCCCTCTGGTCAGCCTTTCGTTCACTGGTGGCGACAGGCGGAGTAAAATCTCTCCCAGTGCCAACAGGTCAAATTCTCTTCTCCTGAAATTTTCCTTGTTTGTATCCATATGCTCAGCTCCTCAATTATGAATTGTTAGCAGTTACACGATTGATCAAGAATCAATGTAAGCTCTTACATTATACATCTTATCATACAATGCGGAAAATATCTACTAAAACCTTTAAAAGCTGAAAATCATTCCTCTAACTCGTTCAACGTTTTCTTCCCTTGCAATAAATTCACAATAACTCCATACCCCTGCTCGGAAGAATAACCGGTAAATGCCCCGCCAACCATCCACTCTTCAGCCTCAATATCCGTTTTTCGAAGATATTGTATAAAACAAATCTGTGCATTTTCCAGCATTTCCTCTGGAGTAAAACCTCCATCTTCGTTGATACAGTTTTCAAACAGACGGTGAATAACGGAAACGCCAAAACCTCTGAGAAGATTATATCGCTTTGGTTCGTCAAAGCACTCCGGCCAACGTTCCTGCACTTTTTTCCATAATTTCTCCACTGCGTCTTTTGTCAAAGTTGCAATCCTTCTCGCCTTTTCTTCCGAGATGGCCTTTCCTCCCTCTGCTACCATATCTGCAACCTGCATAGTAATCTTTTTCCGTGATCTTGCAAAAGTGCCAACATACGATCATACCACATGGACTCTGTATCATGAGCTAATAACTTCACGGCCTGCGTTGCAAGATTTTCATAATTTTTTAAAAGTCTCCCGCATAATTTCTCTTTCTGTCCATTAATCGATCGCATACTCAATTAATCAATCTGGAAATAGATAATGCCCTCTCCTGTCGTCTCATCATACAATGGTATATTACGTATTTCTTCATCCGTACGAGCAACATATTTCCTATTATATAACACACCTTCTATTCGCTTCCACCGCATATACTCTGCACTCGAAGAATGATCGGAAAGATCCTCCCGCAGTGTCACACGCAATTCATACATTCCTTTCCCTTTCGAGTCAAAATTGTACATTTCATAAGGTGTAGTGTGAACATTCAAGTAAAATCCATATGCGCTCTCACTCCATACCTCGTTATAATCCAAATCCTTTAACACCTGCCCGTCCTTCATAACAAGTGCAGAGAAATTCGCTTTTTTGGCATTTACCAAAAATGCTGTTGGCTCTATCTCCACAGCAAAACGATCACCTTTTTGGAAATGTATCGGATTCGATTTGCTTCCTGCTGTCTGCACCTTCCCGCTCACTGTTATAATATCCGGATTCCAGGAATTGGTATACTTATTAAAATACATCTCTGTCTTAGGTATACGGAATTGAAACTTCTCATGCGGTATTGTCTTCACAATATCATAGAGTTCTTTGGGTGTACAAACACCGCTCCCACCACTTCCATTGACAGGATTTCCATTTTGATCTTTTACTCCATATACCAAATCTTTGCCTGCTATCGTGCCATCCCAAAGCTTGAAGTTCTCCAGATCTGGTCCCCATCCTGTACCTGCTGCAAGCAGGTCAAGACCGCCACTGTCCAATGGCCAGTATATAATCTTCTTATTCTCATCATAAACTACACTTACCACATCCAAATCATATTCTTCTCCTGGCATAAACAGAAGTGATCCACTCTGTCCATCCAACTTCAGGCTCCCCTTCCAGTTATTCTGGTCATCCAGATAGTAAGGCGTCCACTCATTCTTTCCTGCCAGACTATAACGATAAAAGCTTCCTATTTTTGCTCCTGGAACATCCAAGAAATAATTGCGTATATCTGAAAACGTCCCGTCTTTCAGGAACCAGCACTCTTCTGCTCTTCTGAATCCATCTGCCACAATACGTGTATTATCTCCCATTATCGATGCACTGGCATATACAACCCATTCGCCAACGCCATTCGCTATATCGATATCATGATATGCCGTAGCTGTTTTATTGATTGTCATACCGTCAACGGTCCCTTGCGGATGAAGCATCTCGATCGTCACACGCAGTTCTGTATTCGGAGCCAGTTTTCCACTGCTATCCTTTAATGACAAGTCAATCTCGGGATACTGCTTAATAAACCACTTTCCATTTGCATCCTGCTCGATTCTGGCTGGTTTTATCGCGTCAGATTCTTTCTTTTTGCTCGAACTGGTATTTACAATCACATACTCATCGTACTCACTACTATAACTACCTATAATCGCACCTTTTTCGCCAACTCCCCCCATGCAGATCACTGAGTCGCGATGCTGCGGGTTATTTCTATCTTTGGAATAATCAAAGTATTCCCATGTAATTCTTGATGCCAGCGTCTGTGATACGATCTGTTTTCTTATAGCTAACTCAAGAGATTCGTCATCCATCACATCATATAGATATTTTGTGGTCGCCTGGTCATTCGCCATGTCTCGAGGCACATTCAGTCTCGCCCTGAAATCATATGTCTTTGCCACATTAGGATCCTGAATAATCTGCACCCAGATCTGATCCAGTCTTCGCACATGGACAGTAATCTCTGACTTTTTCTCACCTCTAATCAGTACATCTATCGTAAAGGTGTATGTGCTCCCCACACCCATCTCATCCTTTCCGAGTTTAATTTGTACTGTATTCGTGGCCAGATCATACTTCGCCTTTGTTCCGCTTCCGGTAAAATCCGGTTCCGTTTGATTCCAGTCTGATGCCAAATCTGTTGCGCCATGGAATGCAAAACTTACGTCTTCGGCCTTTGTTACCCTGCCGCCTTTCATATTGATGAGCACTTCGCCTGTTTCATTTGGTTCCAGTGTAATCTCATTGCCATCAATTCTTGTTTCTCTTGGCTTGATCTCCACCTGGCCGGAAACATTATGGATATCATCCGGGTACTTTGAACCTGCCTTATTTACACCATCCGTATGCTTTGATGTCGCTGTCACTGTGAGCACGAAATCCTCAGGCATATCCTGCATGATCCTTACCTTGAGCGACGGCTTATCCACATCTTCCTTGATCTCAGGTTTTCCATCTGGCTTTTCTTCGCCTGCCCCATCTTTCTCTCTCACGACTGTAATATACTGTTCGATACCAGGAGTTTCTGTGAAATTCGTCCCGCCGGTTCCATCAGACTTGAATTCATATGTATTTCCGCCAACTTCAAGATGATAACTCCAGACAACCGCCTGTGCCCTCTTATAACTATAGTCCCACGATGATCCTGGACTCTTCGCCAGATTCGTGCCTGATACATTTGCGTAAAAGATAAACTGTGTATCTTTTGACTCATAATTGCCATCAACCGCGTCTTCCGAATTAATGGCATAAGTTACTTTTATTTCGTTTACTTTCCTGATTCTGATATGAGTTCCACTGGATGCTTTGGGTGTGCCATCCTCTTTCTTATCGATCGTCTGAACTTCAACATATCCCTCTGCTGCCGTCGTATCTTTGGGAACAGTCAGTTCTACGGAATCCATCGTAATCGATCCTAAATCAACGCCCGTTGTACCAGCACCGCTTTCGAGATTTTTTGTCGTCAGCTGTTCCTTGCCTACCACTGATATCGGAATACTGTATGTCTCGCCCGGAACCAGAATCACATCCGATTCAAGAAAGATAATTACAGGGGCATTTGAAGACGACGCAAATGTTATATCCTCTGAGACTTCATTTCTCGAAGTCATCGTATATGCCATCGGAATCTCCCTGCCTGTACTTTCATCCTCCACGGTCATTGTCAGCTTAACTGTTCTGGTATCCTTGAAATCAGTAGTATCCGCCTTAAAATCCTTAATATTCTGCGCCATAATCTGACGTCCGCTTGACTCAGATGTCGCCAGGTTAATTTCCTCATATGTCAACGCTTTTGATTCATAATCATAAATGATAGAATATTGTATTTCTTTTTTTACGCTGCCATCGGCCTGGTCTTTCTGCTTATTTGTAATAAAAGACAGTTCTGTCTGCCCTGCTGCTACTCTCCTAGGGTTATCATCCTCATCTTTCACGAAATCCTCACCATTCTGCACAAGCTGACCGCCATCTTCCCCATATTGGACACTGCATGCATCCTTAACAATATTTCCAATATTATTTGCCGCAAACTGTGCCTCCTGTTGAACCGACGTTTCCGATATTCCTTTTTGATATGTCCGGGCGCAAAATACTATAATCCCGCCAATCGTTGTCGAGACCAACGCAAAAATCGCAACCGCACAAATTACCTCTACAAAGGTCATTCCTTTGTTATTATGCCATTTTCCATTTCGCTGTTTTAAAAGTTTTTTCATTATATTTCCCATATAAAACTCCTTTACAGACTTTCCTTATCATCTACCTGTAAGTACTCTCTCAATCCCATCACGGCGCCGTCGGCACTGACACTGGTTCTGTATCCGATACTGTCACTCTGCCTGTAAGTGTTTCGATTATGACATATTTTACCGTGTTTGCCTTTGAAATCTTAAACGTTGTATAATACTTATCGCCTGGCGCTGTCTTTTTTAATGCTCCGCTCCCTGAATCAAACCGCAGTGTAATCGAACTGCCTTCTGTAAGTTCTGTATAAGTTCTTACTTCACCAATCACATTGGTTGAATACTCTACTTTTACCCCTTTACTGCCAACGGTGCTACTCCTCTCACTTTTCTGTTCTGTTCCGTCATCCTCAATCTTAATCGTTACTTCCTCTTTCACAACAGTCTGCCCAGAACCGCTCTCCTTGCAAATCGTAATTATATTTCTGTATTTTCCCATCGTCGTCGTTCGCCCATGTTGTATACAGGCAGCAAGTTTTCTGGCACATTCATCAGCGGGCTTACCACTGGAAAGAGACAGACCATAGCCTGCCACTCCCGCAAACAGTGATATAATTGCCACTACGATGATCATCTCCACGAGGGAAAAGCCACGGTCGTTCATCTTACTCATTCCCATACAATATGGCACCTCCTACTCGTCATAATCCGCTTTGCGCCAGTTCATATAAACCACATAATCCGTCAATGCGATCAGATCCCGGTCTGACGAACTTCCCGGCGAGACCGATAAATAGCTGTCTGCAGACAAGTCAAGTTCTGGCAGAGAAAAGCCAATATCCGTATATAGAAATGTCGTATAGTTCCCGCTTGTATATTTTGACCTGACACCTATGAGAATGAACTGTTTCCCAATTGTTGACACTGACGACGCAGTGGAAATCACCGCATAACCATCAACTTTGTAAATGCGCTGTGCTACCTCGGCATCGACTCCATTCGCTATCATGAAATTCTGCAGTTCCTCCGCCATTTGTTCGGGAGCAGCGCCTGCTGTAAGCCTCCCCTCCCAGATCTCTTCCAGTTTCTCAAGATACGTTTCCTGATAGCATTTCTGCCGTTCCTGTGCTGATGTATTATAATTCTTCATCACTTCCTGGTATGCCTCCAGATGTGCATCCTCCACATCTGCGACAAGCAGTGCCTTAAGACTGTCGAGCGCCTTCTCCGCCCCATAGAAACTCTGTTTATTCTGATAGTCTGTATATTTCATCTGGTAATTCTGCGCTGACACATACAACATTGTTGTCGCTATAATCGAGATAAACACTGTCACAACGAGCACTGACACCAAAGCAGAGCCCCTGTTGTTCAGTCTGCTTCTTTTCTTCCTATCCATCTATTTCTCCTTTATTTTCTCGTTCTTGGAGCTTTCAAACCTTGTGATCTCGTTGCCAGTAGCTGCATCCTTCACCACAAGTTCCAGATCGTACAAAAGTGCCTCGTCCTTATAGAAATCATCCACGGTTGTATAACTTGCAGCCTGGGTAAACCCTGTGATTTCCGGGTCAGCTGGAGAGCTGCCTCCCCCGATATTTTCTTCAAAATTGTGATACAGCTTAAAAACTGTCCCGGTACTATTTCCCTTAACCGTTGCTTTATAACCTGCCTCAAAAATACTCGTTCGCGTCTCACTGATATCCAATGCACGCTGTTTCAGGACATAACAATTCATATCAATCACTTGACTTGTGTCATTCTTTGCTGTATTCACAATCTCTATAATGTCATGCCCGCTGTCAAGCGCATACTGCGGATAATAATAAACCATCAGCCTGTTCAGCCCTGCGTCCTTTGGGTTCTTATAAATCACAGGTTCGGGTTCATTCCCCTCATCTACTGGGATCGTAATCTCCAGCGGATCGCCTGTGGGATACTGATCCAAGTATAACAGTTCGCTCGGAAAGTGCTCCATTTCCGGAACAGTCGGCGGTGTTTCCCCCTCCTCATAGTAGGAATCATCTTTTGGTACTGTCTCCTCAGGAGTGTAATATGGAAAATTCTTAATATAATACTTATAAGTCATCCTGGCAGTAACGACGTAGTTTCCACTTCCGTCATCGGAAATGATAAACTTAATCTTTCTCTCATAAAGATTGATGTAACTGGCAAAGGAATCTGCGTCTACATCCGCAGCCGAAATATTATTGCCATCCGCATTCAGCGCCTGCCCGTGTCTGCTTCCTCCAAATGTAACATCCGACATATAATTCACAAATGCCTGCTTGTTGGAATCTGACCGGAAATCAGCCAATGCGATCCCGGCTGCCCTTTTGTCATAGTCTGTCTTTCCTTTATAGATGGCATCCTTTGCAGGATCCATATCTTCCATTTCCAGGACACTCTGCTTTCCTTTCGATGTCACAGTAATCGTCACATCATAGGCCTTGTCCCTGTCATCCTTTAATCCTTTGATCTCATATTGAAGCGCAGTATCCTTAGCCGGCGGTCCCGCTGGGAAATCATAAACCGGTGCTATATAATCATCGCAGTCTGTCCCTTTCACAATTCCATCGATACCAGTCCCTGCCGCAAACATTCCCTGCAATGTTTCCAGATCATACCCCTTGAACGTCTCCATAATGGACTCCGCCTTGAGCGTCATATCCTGACGGATGCGTGCCTTTGCATTGTATACCATGGCAGTTGTCAGAGAATGCAGTACAGGCACAGCCACTATGCTGAGAATCGTAATCGCCATAATTACTTCCACAAGGGACATCCCACCATTATTCAGTTTAATTTTCCTGTGTTTCCTCACCATTCTGCTCAACTCCGTCACCTTCTTCACTTCCATTGTTACCTGATGCAACTTTGTCTGACTGGAAGAGATCACTTGTTCCAGAAAGATATGCAGCGATATCCGGAACCGTATATTCTTTGTCTGTGCCTACGGCACTGTAGAAATTAAGGTCAATGCTCCCCTCAAGCGTTCCATCCTCCTCATTTTTCGCATACACAATACTGTTGATTCCAATCCGGTTATCTGCCTTAAAGATCTGCTCCACCACAGTTTTCAGATTGTCATAGTTTGTTGTATTGACATATACAGCATGTTTTTTCGTAAAGATCAATTCCCCATTCAATCCCTCTATAGACGCCAGACGGACATTCTCAGCGGGAACTGTGTATACTCCCTCTGTCGCTTCCATATTGATTGCATCATATGCGATCGCATTGCGCTCCTGAATCTGAACTGCCAGCATAATGACATCTTCCTCACGGGCATCCGCGGGATATTCTGCAATAATATCCTCGATCGCAGTCTTCATCTCATTGATCTCCGACTGGTACATCTCCATATTGTCAGCATACTGCTGCAGCTCATTAACTACCGCCTTCAGTTCGCTGTTTGCTGCTTCCACTTCCTCTGTCTTTTCCGTATAATCCATAAAAACAAAGACATACACTACCACAAGCGCAAGTATTCCCACAAGTGTTATCCCAAGGAACGTATTTTTATTAAAATAATTTTTTAGTTTGGAAACGTTCAGGGATTTTTTCTCCTTGACAGGTTTTTCCTTCTTTTCTTTGTCCTTCTTCTCTTTCTTCAAGTCCATATTTCCCCTCCTATTCCATTGCCGTTTCTTCTGTGCCTGTCGTCTCTGCTGCAGGCTGTACTGTGGCTGGGTCAACCAGAGTCTCTACCCTGTACGATGCCGTTACCGTAAAACTAACTGTTGTCTCGTTGTTCTCGAGCGCATTCCCTGCTGCATCTGCATCCAATGTCTCCTCGACAATGCTTTCGACGGTCACGAACGCAAGTGTATTAAACTCCCTGAGATTCTTGATTACCCCTGCCGCTGTCTCCTTGTCACCGACTCTCATCGTAATCGTACATTCTGTCTCGTTCGATGAAAACTCCGTAAACTCAACATCCGCAGGCATCTTATCCTCAAGTTCATCGAGGAAATCAAGCACGCCATCATTGCTGTTCTGCGTGAGAGCGTTCCCATATCTCACGCGCGAAATCAAATCGATCATACCATTGTACTGCTCATACACTGCCTGTGCTGGTGCAAGCTGCTCCTGTTTCTTTTGCAGCGCCCGCTGCTCGATCAGCGCCGCGTTGTATGGAATCACTGCCAGAGATGCAATCGCTGCGATCACCACGGCAAAGAATATAATGATCAGAATCGACGCCGATACATAATTCGTCTCATGACGTTCTTTCTCTTTCTCCGCATCAAAACCGACACTTTGAATCCCGGCACCGATGGCAGTTGCGAAGAGATTGACTGCCGCTTCCTCAGCCTTTTTGCCGATCACCACGCCCCTTATATTGTCAAGCACACGGCAGGGCAACATTGTCTGTTCTGTCAACATATCAAGTATCTTTTTATCCCTGGAACCTGTCCCCATAATGTAAATCTGCTCGATCTTGCCGTCTTCATTATTCGATACATAGAAATCAATCACTCGCGTGACAGTGCCAACAAGTACTTGCGCCGCGTCATCCGGATCAATCGGCGTCCCTGGCTGGCGTCCGATATTATAGTTCACCGTACGCTGCATGACCAGAGTACCCTGCTTGATGATCGTGACAAGCGCATTCTCATCTTCGACCTTGATCGCCATAATCGCTTCTGCGCCGGCACTCTGCTTTGTCGCCTGATATACACTGTTTCCAGCATAATCTATATCAACAATATTCAGTCCGAGATTCTCCGCGAGTTTTTCATAACCTTCGAGCAGCACCTTCTCTGCTGCAATGACAAGGACTTTATGTTTTCCTACATTCTCGCCCTCACGAAATGTTGAGATATGCATATGTGTGATCTTATAGTCACTCAGTTCAATCGGAAAATACTCCGTGACATTTGACTCAATGATTGCATTGATCTGATGAACTTTTACCCCTGGAAGTACGATTTCACGTGTAATGATTTTTCCGGAAAATATCGTAAAAAGAACACGTTTTGTCCTGATCTTATTTTCCTTTAAACAAGATTTGATCGCCTCTTTAAGGTTCTCTTCCTTATCGGGATTAAGAAAACCATCACTGACAGCGCCCTCTGGAGTCTTCAACTCCACACATCTGTATACTTTTGGTTTCTTTGCCTGATAGTCCATCTCTACAATTGTGGTCGTAGAACAGCCAATCTCGATGCTTAGCAATTTTGCCATTTCCTATCATCCTCTCTCTCTAAGTATTGGGTAGAGCTTGTTTCTTATTATATCAACTATATAATGACACGTACCAGCTGATCATCCGTGTTCCCCATAGGGCACAGATATAAATGCCTATAGACAGATATGGTCCCATGGCAAGGACATGTTCCGCCTTTGTCAGGCGCATGCGCAGTACATGAATGACAGAACCTATAATACATCCCATCAGAAACGCAAGAACATTGCACTCCCATCCGAGCACCAGTCCGCTTACCGCCATAAGCTTGATGTCTCCTCCGCCGATGCCTCTGCCTTTTGTGACAATATATATGATATAAAGCGGTACACTTACTGCAAAAAAGCCGATCGCATACTCCTTCCAATCCGGCAAATCTGTAAGTATACGCACCAGCCCCAAAACTGCTATAAATACATTAAATCCTAGCGGGATTTCAAATGTCCTGAAATCAATGACACTCAGCGCCAACAATGCACTCGCCATCAGGCAGTACAACAAAGTCTCCACGCTCACCCCACAGCAGAGAAATACGATCACGTACAGTACTCCGTTCGCCGCCTCGACGATAGGGTATTGGACAGAAATCCCCGCCTTGCACTTGCGGCATCTGCCTCTCAGCGCCAGCCAGCTGAACAGTGGAATCAGGTCGTACCATTTCAGTTGATATCCACAGCTCATACAGTGGCTTCTCGTCGTCACGATATTTTCTTTCCTGGGTATCCGGTAGATGCAAACGTTCAGGAAACTACCGATGATGATTCCATAAAGGAATAGGATGACTGCCAACAATATTGTATATAACATACGTCACATCTTCTCCGTCCTAATGCATATTTCTACAATAAATTCTACACCTATAAAGGGTAATTTGCAAGAACTTCACAGTTATTTTGTCCTAAATTTACTTTTTTTGTGACTTTTGACAATATTTGTTCCAGAACCAATGTGCTGGCGGACTTATTGGGGAAAGGCAGTTAATGTTTTATCCAGAAATCACTTTACAACGTCTTTTGTAACACGCGATTCCGTATTTGCGGATGATAGTCATACCATCGTCGATCAATTTTTCCTCATAATTGCGGTCATTGATCTGCTTTAAAGCTTCCCGGCATGCAGTGTCAAACGCCGCCTTTTCCGCATATTTTAATTCGATAATAATACCTGTTTCCTGATCCTCGATTTCTATACTGATATCACTGTAACCATCACCGGACTCAGCATTCGACTGGACATCCCACCCGTCCATGTTTCCAAAAAGGCCAAGCAGGATACCGTGGTAAAAATTTTCTTTCTTGAACCATTCGCGGATCTGCCGTATAAAAATCCACTGTATCTCCCTGTTTGGAATAACAAGTTCAGTCAGGTCCCCAGTCTGTGCACTGCGCTGTGTCAGATACCCGGTTGTAAAAAGGATACTCCACAGGTTATCTGGATCGGAGTCAAGATCCCTGTAAGTCAGTTCCTGACGAATCATCTTTTGAATACTGTTTCCATTAATCAGTTGTTCGATTTCGTTTCTGTCTGCTGTTTTTGCTTTGCTTAAAAAGTTTCTGATAATATCATTGCTGCTTGTGTTGACCCAGTAATTCTGTGGTTCTGTGGACGGTTCCATTTTCAGAGCGTGACAGTAACTCACTACATCCCATGGACAGTAAACAATCAGTTTTTTATACTGCCAGCGCTCTGTCTCGGTAAGTTTGTCACTTTCCGCCAAAAATGGAAAACGAACTGCCTCATCCCCAAGGACAGAGCGCAGGATTCTTTTCGCCCTGTCAAAACTTTCACCGGCCACTTCTTTGAGACTGATTGAAATCACCGGAAATTTCCCCATATATTCTTCGCACAGCTCTTTTTCTTTTGCAATCTCAAGTCCGTCAAAAATTGTACTGTCACTGCCCAATTCGAAAAAGTATCTCAACATACTCATGTTCAGGGTTTTTCCGAACCGTCTCGGACGCGTAAACAGGTTCACATACGCCATGTTTTGCAGCAGATCCCTGATAAAACCTGTCTTGTCAACATAATAATATCCATCCGTACGCATTGTTTTAAAATTTTCAATCCCCATTGGAAGTCTTGTCTGCATTGCCATAACACATCCTTTCCGGTCAAAATAACTTTCATTTTTCCTTGCTTTATCGATAGTATAGCACATCTCATGATAGAAATCACATATTAAATCGGAATCCCCCAGCCGCAGCCGGCCTTTTCCCCAGAACCTTAGACTTCTATGCCACTTATATGGTAAAAAGCGTGAAAAGCTACATTCCTTGTGCAAGCAAATGTTTTATTCTGTTTTTGACATTTCGTGTGCTAATTTTGACATTTGCATAGACACAGCTTTTGGTCTATGTTATAGTGGCTTAGTCATGACAGGATGGTGTTGTTCGCGGCAGCACTGACTACAATTACAAACCCGAAAGGAAAATGCCATGAATGTCAAAGAAGCATTTAAATTCCCTATCATCGGCGCTCGAAAGTGTAACTGGAAAAATTACATATAATA
>DKVL01000039.1 GCA_002491195.1 Lachnospiraceae bacterium UBA7179 | reverse complement strand
CCGTTCTTTTGACAATGTATACAAGGGGGACGACTATATTCATGTCATTCCGGTGATACAGATCAGTTTCCTAGATTTTGAACTTTTTCCAGATGCGCCGGAGTTTTATGCGACGTACATGATCAAAAATGTGAAAACAAACGCAGTCTATACTGACAAGTTGCAGCTGTCTGTGATAGAATTGAATCATGTAGAACTGGCAACCGAAGAGGACAGGCACTATGGAATTGACAAGTGGGTAACCTTTTTCAAGGCAACTACATGGAAGGAGCTGAAAGATATGGCTGTTACAAACCAGTATATGGAAGCCGCTGCTGATACGATCCTGGAAATCAGTTCTGACGAGAACATTCGGGAGCTGTGCCGCAGACGCGCTGAATTTGAAGCACATGAACGACATAACGCGGAGGAGCACGCGAGAAAGGATGCCCTGATTGAAAAACAGAGTAAGCAGCTTGCAGAAAAGGATGCTGCACTTGTGGACAGCCTAAATGAACTTGCGGAAAAGGATGCTGAACTTGCGGAAAAGGATTCCGCTCTTACGAAAAGCCTCAATGAAATTGCGAGGTTAAAGGCATTGCTGGAAAAGAACACAGAAACCGGACAATAGAACTGCTTCATAGGAAAGGACTGTCTGATATTCGGGCAGTCTTTTCCAGCATGTTTTAAGCAACTGTTAAGAATTATTTTGCAGGGGGGAATGAAGATGGAACTGACGCAGGAGGAAAAAGCTGCAAGGCTGCAGCAGGCGGTGATCAACAGCCCCGTTGAGGAGATTTCTAAACTATATGATGAGCTTGGCGCGGTGGAAATGTCAGCGCCGGCACTGGGGCTGGCGTGCCGGTTTCGGGGGCTTGCGATGGTAGAGACTCTGGTCGGGAAGGGAGCAACGTTTGATTTTCCTTCAACGAAGAAGATTGAAGAAACATACGACTGTTATATTGGGCAGAAACATAAAAATTACCGCACCAATTATTCGATGTATCTGTTGAGAGCGTTTGGGGAAGAGTTAAAAATCTTTTGTCTGCATGGCATGACGATGGAGCAGAGCGCGAAAAGAGAAGATGGGGAGTCCCTGCCGTTTCTTTCAGATGAGGAACGGGCTGCGGTGTTAAAGTACCTTATGGAAAACGGGGAAAAGACAGCGTTTCGTCCAGAGGAGCTGCTTTTCTATGCGATTTATTTTCGTGATACAGTGCTTGTAAAGGAATTGAAGAAGCAGAATGTTAAGATTTCCGATATCCGTATCAAGATCATCACAGACGGAGCTACGGCCATGAACGGCTACTGGTTTGAGTATGTTGTCCTGACAGAGCGTCTTGCCGATGAGGATTACCTTGCGGTCATGCAGCAGCTTGCCGCGGAGCTTGACGGAAAACCGTTTCATTATACAGCCCATATTTATGAGATTACGAAAAGGCGTTTTCGCGATTTCAAGGTAGTTGAATTTTTCTTTTCCCATTTTAAGAAAGATAAAATAAATCAGCGCGATATCATGCGCGATCTGATCGAGGAAGGTATCCTGGAGGCTATGCCGCTCGTGGAGGCGGAGGGCTGGCTTGCCCTGCCCAGAAAGCGTGATGAGATGATCGCATATGCGTCAGAAAAAAGCCAGACAGAGATCCTGGCGTGGCTGCTTGAATATAAAAACCGCACCGCCGATTTTGCTGCTGAGCAGGAAAAAGCGGAAAAGAAGATGATGCGCGAACTGAATATGGCGCCGGATTCTGTCGCGGCGTTAAAGAAAATATGGAACTATAGAAAAGGTGAGGATGGCACGCTTGTCATTACAAATTATAAGGGGAGTGAGATCCATGTCACTGTTCCGGAGAAGATTGGGAAAAATACTGTCACAGCCATCGGGAACGGTGCATTTGCGGGAAGTCCTAACAGTTATAATGGCTGTGCAACTGCGGAACAGATCAACCATCACAATAAGATTGTTGGGATCATACTGCCAGGAACGGTTCGGTCGATTGGGAAATGGACATTTATGGGTATGTCTGCATTGAAGGAGATCGATCTTCCAGAAGGTTTGCAGGAAATTGGTGTGTATGCTTTCGATCGGTGCAGTTCGTTAAAAAGTATCCATATTCCAAGCGGCGTGAACGAAATCAGTCAAGGTGCTTTTGAGCGATGTACACTTCTGCAGGACATTACGATTTCTGATGGGGTGAAAGAAATCGGCGATTATGCTTTTGGGAACTGCAGTGCGCTGCGGAGTATCACAATTCCCGGAAGTGTAGAGAGAGTCGGAACATTTGCATGGAACAAAAGCATTAATCTGGAAAAGGCAGAGATCTGTAAAGGGGTGAAGGTAATCGATGCATACGCTTTTTACGACTGCCGGTCGCTGCGGAGCATCACAATTCCCCAAACTGTAGAGATCGTCGGACAACATGCTTTTCATGACTGCCGTAAACTGGAGGTGGTGTGTATCAGTGAGGGTGTCAGAGAGATCAATGCTTATGCCTTCCAAAACTGCAGTAGTCTAAAAAGCATCACGATTCCAAAAACAGTGGAGACAATCGGACAATGCGCATTTGTGGAGTGCAGTAGTCTGGAAGAGGTATGTATCTGTGGCGAGGTGGATAAGATTGGGGCGCTTGCGTTTTTAAACTGCAGCAGTCTGAAGGTGATCAGAGTGCTGAAATCCATTCCGAACCGTATCCTGGGCGAGACGTTTGAGCGAAATCACAATCTGGTCATATATTGCCCAAAAGGAAGCAAAACGCAGAATTATTGTAAGAAAAAAGGGATTCCATACGAGGAAAGTGATGTCTGATTGGTTGAGGAGGAGAGGAAATGGAACTTTCGCAGGAGGAAAAAGCTACAAGGCTTCAGAAGGCAGTGATCAACAGCTCCGCCAGGGAGATTTCGAAATTATATGACGCGCTTGGCGAGGTGGAAATGTCGGCGCCGGCGCTGGGACTGGCGTGCCGGTTCCGGGGGCTTGACGTGGTGAGGGTATTGATTCAAAAAGGTGCTACATTTGATTTCCCTTCAAAGAGGAGAATTGAGGAGACATACAATTGCTATATCGGTCGAAAGTGCGGCAATTACCGCACGAATTATTCTCTTTCTCTAACGAAGGTTTTTGAGGAAGATTTAAGAGGGGCATTTTGCTTTAAGGGAATGACGCTTGGTCACAATGCGGAAAGAGAGATGGGAGAGCCGCTGGAATTTCTTGCGGATGACAAGCGCATTGAAGTGCTGGGATGTCTGTTGGAGAACCGGGAAAAGATATCTTTTCACCCGGAGGAAATGCTGTTCTATGCGATCTATTTCGGGGACACTGTCATTGCGGAGGAATTGAAACGATGTGGCGTTCGGATTTCCACAGTTCGCGTCCGTACGATGACGGACGACACCGCACCGCTGGATGCATATTGGCTGGAGTATATCGCTATGACAGGGCAGCTTGCCGATGCCGATTACTTTGTGGTCATGCAGCAGCTTGCCGCAGAACTGGACGGAAAGCTGTTTCGTTTTACAGAGAATCTTTATGAGGTTATGAAAAGCCACTTTTATGATGTCAAAGTATTTGAATTTTTCCTTGCCCATTTCAAGCAGGAGAAGATGAAAAAGTATCAGATCATACGCGGTCTGATTGAGATTGATGCCGCAGAAGTCCTGCCGGTTGTCGAGAGGGAAAACTGGATCACGACGCCGAAGAAGCGCGACGAGATGATTGCATATGCCTCGGAAAACGGCAGGACAGAGGCGCTGGCGTGGCTGCTTGACTATAAAAACCGCACCGCTGATTTTGCTGTGGAACAGGAAAAAGCGGAAAAAAAGATGATGCGTGAACTGAATATGGCGCCGGATTCTGTCGCCGCGTTAAAGAAGATATGGAGTTACAAAAAAATGGAAGATGGGACACTGATCATTCGGAATTATAAGGGGACAGATACTGAGGTTGTTGTTCCGGAGAGGATTGGCAAAAGCATTGTGACAGCAATTGAAATCGCTGCATTTTCGGGCAATGCTGTCTGCGTAGGTGATTTCTATTCCATAGGAAGTTTGGAGCATATAAAACATCACGAAAAGATTACAAAACTTACATTGCCAATGACACTCCGACACATCGGAAGTTATGCTTTTTACGATATGTCTGCATTGGAGGAAATCAATATTCCCGAGGGAGTTGAAGAAATTGATGACTTTACCTTCTGGAAGTGCAGATTCTTGAAAAGTATTACGATCCCTGGGACAGTAAAGAGGATTGGAAGGTCAGCGTTTGCAGGTTGTGTCAGGCTTGAAAAGGTGTATATCAGTGAGGGCGTTCTCGAGATCGGGGAAAATGCTTTTTCAAACTGCAATCTGAAAGAAATCACAATACCAGAATCCGTTCAGAAATTTGGATACAGTTCCTATTGTCCTAAGATGAAGGTATATTGCCCCAAGGGGAGCAGAGCCGAGGCATACTGCAGGAAAATGCGCCTGCGGGTTGTGAATACTGTTCTGGTAAATCAGTAAAATGAAACTTGTTGGATTGATTGATCGGATATTGGGATTATAAAAAGAGAACGATCTGTATTGAGTATGGAGAAAGAAAGATGGAACTTGCACAGGAGGAAAAAGCCGCGCAGCTGCAGCGGGCAGTGATCAACAGCTCCGCCAGGGAGATTTCGAAATTATATGACGCGCTTGGCGAGGTGGAAATGTCAGCGCCTGCGCTGGGGCTGGCATGCCGTTTCCGGGGGCTTGATGTGGTGAAGGTATTGGTCGGGAAGGGGGCGACCTTTGACTTTCCGTCAACCGAGGAGATTGCGATCAAATACCACTGCCACATCGGTGAGGAACATGCGCAGTACAGAGAGAATTACCGCACCAATTATTCACTGTACTTACTTAAATGTTATCGCGGAGGGGTAAAGGGTGCCAGCTGTCTCAAAGGCATGAAATTTGAAAGGAACGCAAAGCGGGAAGATGGCAGGACGCTGCCGGTTCTTGCAGATCAGGAACGAATCGCAGTGCTCGGATATCTGATCGAAAAGAGGCAGGAGTTGTCTTTTCAGCCTGAGGAGATGCTGTTTTATGCAATCTTTGCAAAGGATACTGTTGTTTATGAGGAGCTGAAGAAGCACGGCGTTTCGCTTTCGGAGAAACGCATTTGTGCGATTACGGATGGAATCCTGGCGGACGGTTATTGGTTTGAGTTTGGTGCGATGACAAAGAAGCTTGCAGACCAGGATTATATCAAAGTTATGCAGCAGCTTTTTTGGGAGGTGCATGAAAAGCCGTTTCGATATACGGAAAAAATGTTTTATCTTACCCAGAAACGTTTTCATGATATCGAGATCTTTGCGTTTTTCCTTGCTCATTTTAACCAGAAAAAGATGAAAAAGTACCAGATCATACGCGGTTTGATAGACGAGAACGCCCTCGATGCGCTGGCAGTGATCGGGCGGGAAGGCTGGCTTGCCGCACCGCAAAAACGTGACGAAATGATAGCGTACGCTGCGCAGACTAAAAATACAGAAGCATTGGCCTGGCTGCTTGACTATAAAAACCGCACTGCTGATTTAGCCGTAGAACAGGACAAGGCGGAGAAAAGGATGATGCGCGAGCTGAATGCGGCACCGGATTCGGTTATGGCATTAAAGAAAATATGGAGCTATAGGAAAGAGGAAGACGGCACCCTTACAATCACAAACTACAAGGGCACGGCTGTGGAAGTCATCGTGCCGGAGAGAATTGGGAAAAGTGTTGTCACAGCAATCGGGAAAGCGGCCTTCACAGGAAAGGAATA
Source organism: Lachnospiraceae bacterium UBA7179 (assembly GCA_002491195.1). GTDB lineage: Bacteria > Bacillota > Clostridia > Lachnospirales > Lachnospiraceae > COE1. The sequence goes on along the minus strand of DKVL01000039.1, from coordinate 1,044 downwards.
CATGAACGCATATGACAGGCGCAGATTATCGGTAGCAGACCGATTTAATCAAAGAGTGACGGATGTGCAGATCAGTCAGCACCGGGAAATCACAAAGATCGTGCTTCCAGAGACGATTCAGTCGATTGGAGCAGGCGCTTTTGATAATATGTGGTCATTAAGAGAGATCAATCTGCCAGCGGGAGTGAAGGAGATCGGATTTTCGGCATTTGCTTCAAGCAGCGCTCTAAAAAGGATTACATTGCCTGAAAACATAGAGAAAATCAGTGAAAGTACCTTTTTCCGTACCGCTTTGGAGGAGATTGTGATTTCCCAAAAGGTTTGCGAGATCGAAAAGATGGCATTTGTGCAAAGCCGCTTTTTAAAGAGAGTTACGATTCATGGAAATGTGAAGAAAATTGGAGAACATGCATTTGCAGAGTGTATAGAACTTGAAGAGCTGCACATTTGTGAAGGCGTGGAAGAAATCGGCAAAGCTGCATTCAATGCCTGTATTTCCCTAAAGATGCTCACCATTCCAGGTACTGTGAAGGTAATTCAAAAGAATACGTTTTATGTGTGTGAGATGTTGGAGCGCGTACAGATCTGTGAGGGTGTGGAGGAGATCGAGGAGGGCGCGTTTGCAAAGTGCAAGAATCTAAAGGAGGTTCACATACCAAAGTCCGTCCAGCACATAAGAAGTAAAGAGAGTGGTCAGGATCATTATGATGTGTTTGAGGAGTGTCCGAATCTGACCGTATTCTGTCCCAAGGGGAGCAGGGCGGAAGCGTATTGTAAGGAAAAGGATATAAAGTGTATTAATTTTGACATTTCGGGCGATTTTTGTCATTTCGATTTGACAGCAGTGAGATAAAATTGTATAGTGGCATGGTCATGACAAAACAGTATCCGCGGGTAGTGAAAAGTGTGTAAAGAACTTCTAAGCGGCCAAAGTACGACCGCAAGGTGAAATAGATTTCACCTAAGAAGTTCTAAGTTACACACAGGAAGAATGCCAAAGGGCAGGCATTCTTCTCGTGAATTGTTTGTGCCGTAGGGGCATCA
>DKVL01000100.1 GCA_002491195.1 Lachnospiraceae bacterium UBA7179 | reverse complement strand
ATACCTTTTGACGCTCTAATCATTATAATGAGAATATCATAAAGGAAGAGATTTTTACCAGAGCGTGGAAGGGGGAGAACAAGAATGAGCGATGGCAAAAATAAATACCAATATAAAATATTCTGCTGCGCCTTGCTGTGCAGTTTGTTTTTTTGCGCGTGTGGACAGGAGGCAGAACCAACACAGGAAAGTACTGCAGCGCAGTCTCAAACTGTGACAGAGACAGGAGAGATGGAGGAAACAGAAGCGGCAGAGGAAAAGCTGTTGCAATCCGATCTGTCCGAAGCCAAAAACGCCGATGAAGTGCTGGAACTGCTCATAGCAGACGAAGGTTTTCGGGAGCGCGTGCGCCATAGCAGCGAGCTTAGAATTGCGGATGACTCTTCGCCGGAGACGATTCTGAGAGCGATGGAGAACTGTGAGAGCATCGTACTGCAGGAGGCGGCGTATGGCGATGCGATCTATTCTTTGGAGTCCTTGTCTCTTTTTCCGAATTTGAGACAGCTAGTGATTGATATCAATAAATGGGATGATTCTGCCATTACGGACTTTACGCCCATTGCGCAGTTGTCTCGATTGGAAGAGGTTTATATCAATTACGAAAAAGAGGAACCGATCAACCTTTCCTTTCTAGGGGAGATGCACTCGATCACAGAGCTTTATCTGACACACTGCAGGATAGCGGATCTCTCGTTTCTGGAACAGATGCCGCAGCTGCAGCGCCTGTCACTGTACGAGACGCCTGTAGAGGATCTGGCGGTGTTGGAGAAGCTTCCGGAGCTGGTCGAGCTTGCACTTTCCGGAAATGAGAATGCAAAGAACATTGAGGTGGTGGGGACTCTCACAAAGATGCAGGATTTGGGAATACAGTACTGTGGTATTGAGGATATCAGTTTTCTGAGCGGCCTGACAGAACTTCGGGGCGTGAATTTAAACGGCAATGCCATCAGGGATATTACTCCGCTTGCAGGCTTAGACAAGATGGAGCGCTTAGGCCTGGCTGAGAATCAGATTCGTGATATCGCAGCGATTGGAGGAATGGACAATCTGTTTGATCTGGCACTGGACGGAAATGAGATTCAGGATATTTCCGTTCTTGCAAGGCTTCCGCACTTGAACCAGGTGGGGCTTTCGGACAATCAGATTGAAGATTTTTCACCGCTTGCGGGGAGGGAAGAACTGATGTACGCAGCAGTGTTTGGAAATCCTGCCAAAAGTATTGGGCCAGTCTGGGAAGTGCCAATACTTCTGTATACAGACACCAACGTTTCGGATGAGGAGGAAACATGGATCGCGGACTGGCTGGAAGAGAATTATCCTGCGGTGGAGGAATTTGAGTGTATTGACTTTATTCAGGGAGATTTGGATCATGATGGGCGTGATGATATCGCTTTTGTAGTGGACAGTGATACCTTTGAGGTGTATGAGGAGGATTTCTCAGAGTTTCGATCCGATGACAGGCGTCTGTTTATCCTCCTGCAGCTCAGTGATGGTTCATGGAGGGAAGTTGAGGATGCACCGTATGTGCCGGACAGCACTGCGGGCGGAATGCGTGGGGACCCCTACTATGGCATGTTTATAGAGCCCGGATATCTGCTGGTCAAGACTGGATGGGGGAGCAGCGGTGGCAGTGTCGAGACAGAGCGCTACGAATATCAGGATGGAAAACTATGTCTGAAAAAAACAATAATCGTTTCAGATTACAACTATGCAACGGGTTATGATGTGCTGGAGGAAGAAGGACAGAGCGATGAATGGAGGCGCTATGCGATCGCGATGGACGGTTATCGCATGGTCCGTGTGGATCTGGCAGATTCAGAGCATCCGGGGTACAAGGCGTTTCCTGAGATCGACCTGTACAATATGTCTTATTATATTTACCATGATGAGATTGCGACACAGATGACTGCATCAGAGGCGTTGGATATTGTCTGTGCTGCGGCGATAGAGGACACAGACTCTGCGGTTCGGGAAAGGCTTCCTTATACGGATTGGCAGAAAGAGGGGTATGAGCTTTTGACAGGAATAGCGCTTCCAGAGTATTATTACGTTCTTCCGGAGACAAAGAGAGAGGCGGATAGCGAGTCGGAGACATGGGAAGGCGATTATATTTACTATGACAATATTATGAGGGAAGATGATGGGATGCTTTATCATGTCATCTATTTCAAACAGGAAAATGGGAGCAGGAAAATGCTGTTAAATGATGCCACAGGAGAGATCAGGGAAATATAACAGCGCAAAAAAGTGCGGCACGGAGGGGAAGCATGGCTGAAAAAGAAAACCATAATACACACAGAGTTGCGATCCTGTCGGACACGCATGGGCTGCTCCGCCCTGAAATCAAGGAAGTGTTGAAAACCTGTGAGGTAATTCTGCACGGCGGGGATATCAACAGTCAGAAAATTCTGGATGAACTGAAGGAACTCGCGCCAGTGTATGTGGTGCGCGGCAACAACGATAAGGAATGGGCGGAATATCTCGACAATGAGCTCACCATCACACTGTTTGGCGTGCGGATCGATATGGTGCACAATAAAAAGCATCGCAAAGTGGATTTGAGCGGAATCGATCTGTTTGTCTATGGTCACTCACACAAGTACGAGGAGAAGACAGTGGACAGCGTACACTTCCTCAATCCGGGCAGCTGCGGGCCAAGGCGTTTCCGACAGCCTGTGACAATGGCGGTTCTGGAAATAGAAGAAAAGACTGGCGACTGGCGGATTCAGAAGATTGATCTGACAGAGAGTGATGAAAATAAGGACAACAGGCCGCTGCAGGGAGTCAATAAGGGCAATCTGAAATCCACTGTGGAGATGATCGTCAAGGAGATGCGCGCAGGGCGCAAGGTGGAGCAGATTGCCAAAAAAATGAATGTCGACAGCGAATTTGTGGAGCAGGTCTGCCGCATCTATGTGACGCACCCGGGTGTGAGCGCGCAGGGAATCGTGGATAAAATGGAGGTCAGCGCACTGTTTGAGCGGAAGTGAATCGTAGATAAAAGATAGAGATCAGCGCACTGTTTGAGCGGAAGGGAATCGCGGATAAAAGATAGAGATCAGCGCACTGTTTGAACGGAAATGATACATGTGCGAAAGATGGGATAAGAGCTTATGATGAATCGTCTATTAGGAATGATATACATATTGATGAAGCAGAAAACAGTGACGGCTGCGGAATTGGCGGAGCGCTTTGAGGTTTCTGTGCGAACGATCTACCGCGATCTGGATACGCTGAGTGCCGCCGGGATACCAGTCTATGCGAAAAAAGGGAAAAACGGCGGTATCTGCCTGACGGAACAGTTCGTGCTGAATAAGATGCTGCTTACCCAGGAGGAACAGCAGGAGATCTTATCCGGGTTGATATCACTCCGGGAGACCAGGGCGGAGGGAGAGGAAAATATTCTGCAAAAGCTTGGAGAGTTTTTCAGGACAGATCCAGTTGAATGGCTTGCGATCGACTTGTCCGACTGGAGCGGGAGCAGAAAGCAGCTTTATGAGGATATCAAAAATGCGATACTGGCGCGGAGGCTGATTCAGTTTGACTATTATGGCCGGAACGGACAGATGAGCCGGCGCACGGTTGAGCCGGTGAAGCTGCTGTTTAAGGAATATACATGGTATCTCAAAGCTTTTTGCCGGGAGCGGAACGCGTGGCGGGTTTTCAAGCTATTCCGCATGAAAAGACTTGAGGTGTTGGACGAAGTATTCGTCCCGCAAAAAGAGTATATTTACGAGGAGAGTGCCCCAGATCATCCTTTTACATTGATTGATATATGGATTGACCAAAAAGAGGCTTACAGGATCTATGACCGGTTTGAGGAGGATGAGATCGAAGTCCTGTCGGACGGAAATTTTATGGTGCATATGCACGCCAGTGTCGACGACTGGGTGTATGGTGTCATTCTGGGCTTTGGACCATCGGCGGAGGTGATCTCGCCGGACGCGGTCAGGCAGGAGATCAGGAGACGCATTTTGGAGATGGCAAAGCGGTATTAAATCAAGAAGAGGTAATTATGGACTACGAAACGATTTCACAGAGGGAGAAAAGGGCGGTTCTGGAGAATGCTGTACTCACCAAATTCAGGTTACATAGCCCACTATGCGCCCTTCAT
>DKVL01000102.1 GCA_002491195.1 Lachnospiraceae bacterium UBA7179 | reverse complement strand
GCATTTTTCAAACACGCTCTAGCTCGGTGGGGGCATTTGAGGCTTATATGATAAATACGGGAAAGACTGTTTGCAGCTATGAGGAGTATCTTGACGAGGCATTTCGGATAAAGGAGCGTTAGCAGATGAGGGGACAATATCATGTCATCGTGCAGAACAAGAGACTGCGATATGAATTTGACATTAAGCGGAATATTACGATTATCCGCGGGGACAGTGCGACGGGAAAAACGACGTTGTATTCCATGATAGCTCTTGCTGCGCGGATGGGGGAAAGCGCTGGCGTTGATATCCAGTGTGAAAAGAAATGCCGCACTTTGGATGGACCTGACTGGAAATTGGTACTTCCGACGCTGCATGATTATATTATTTTTCTTGATGAGGACAATTGTTTTTTAAAGACCACAGAGTTTGCGAAAATGGTAAAGGAGTCGGACAATTATTATGTGATCATTACGAGAGAGGATTTACCCAATCTGCCATATTCCGTGGAGGAAATTTATGGCATACACACTGCGGGGAAGTATCATGACATGAAAAGAGTATATCATTCGTTTTATCATTTATATAGTGTGGAAGAGCTGCCTGGAAAAATAAGTCCGGATGAAATCATAAACATCAGTTGAACGAATCGTACCTTCATGACAGAGCGAAACGGGCGATTTTAGAAGTTATGGAAAGGATCATAGAATCATCATGATTAAAATAGACCTGATCACCGGTTTTCTTGGCGCCGGAAAGACGACTTTTATTGAAAAGTATGCAAGGTACCTGATGGAAACTGGTCAAAAAATAGCGATACTGGAAAATGATTTTGGTGCGGTCAACGTGGATATGCTTCTATTGCAGGATATCGTGGGCGAAAACTGTGAACTTGAGATGATTGTGGGAGGCTGTGACAAGGACTGCCATTACAGGCGTATGAAGACCAAGTTGATTTCCATGGGAATGCGCGGATTTGACCGCATCTTGGTAGAACCGTCCGGAATCTTTGACGTGGACGAATTTTTTGATATCCTGCACGATGAGCCGCTTGACCAGTGGTATGAGATTGGAAATGTCATGGCGGTTGTGAATGCGGGGATGGAAGAAGATTTATCCCGGGAATCCAGGTACCTGCTGGTCTCGCAGATCGCAAATGCTGGAAAAATTATTTTGAGCAAAACACAGGAGACTCCGCCAGAAAAGATTGCGGAGACCGTTCGGTATCTGAATAAAGCGATGGAAGAATTTCACTGTAGGCGCAGGTTTCAGGAATATGCTGTGTGTGAGCGTGAATTGATACCCGGATTGCACTCTGTGGCCTGTGGAAAAGAAGGCGAAAAAGCGGATTTGCTGTGCAAAGACTGGGCGAAGCTGACTTCACAGGATTATGAGGAACTCCTGTATTGCGGGTATGTGTCAGAGAGTTATGAGAAACTCTGGTTTGAACAGAAGGAGGCTTTTGACTCCCTGTATTTTATGAACTTGCACATGAGCGAAGCGGCACTTTATCAGGCTGCGGAACGTATCATGAAGGACGTGGAGTGCGGACGGGTTTTTCGAATCAAGGGATTTGTGCAGACAGACAAAAATCAGTGGGTGGAGCTCAATGCTACACAGGAGAATATTGTCATTAGACCGATTAGGACAGGGCAGGAGGTTTTGATCGTGATCGGGGAGCATTTGAATGAAAAAGTAATTCGCACTTACTGGGAGATGGAGCGTTAGAGATGTACAGGATTTTTATTGTGGAAGATGATGAGATGATAGCAGGCAGTTTAAAGCGTCATCTGGAAAGCTGGGAATATGAGGTCGTCTGTGCAGGTGATTTCTCAAATGTCATGTCAGAGTATGTCAGCGCATCGCCGCATCTGGTGTTGATGGATATTAAACTTCCATTTTATAATGGTTATCACTGGTGCAGCGAGATTCGCAAAGTCTCCAAAGTACCGATTATCTTTCTGTCCTCGGCGTCTGATAATATGAATATCGTTATGGCAATGAATATGGGCGGGGATGATTTTATTGCAAAGCCGTTCGACCTGGATGTTCTGACAGTCAAGATACAGGCGATGCTGCGAAGAAGCTATGATTTTGTGAGCCAGAGCACTGTTTTAGAGCACAAGGGTGCGATGCTGAATCTGACAGAAGCGACACTGATTTATGGCTATCAAAAGCTGGAACTTACCAAGAATGAGCTGCGCATTCTGCAGGTGCTTATGGAGAACAAGGAAAAGGTGGTGGCGAGGGACACGCTTATGACAAGGCTCTGGGAGAGCGATAGCTATGTGGACGAGAACACGCTGTCGGTGAATGTGAACCGCCTGCGCAAGAAGCTGGAGAGCGCGGGGCTTGCGGACTTCATACAGACGAAGAAAGGCATCGGGTACAGAATCGGATGAAAAATTTTAAGGCATATCTTCTGGAAAATATAAGGTGGCTTGCGGTGATCGTGTTTATTGCGCTGGTGATGACGGCGACGATGTCTTTGAACGGCATCCCTTTTTGGGAAATCGGATATGGAATGCTTTTGTGCGGATTTGTCACAATGGCAGCGGTATTGATTGGGTATGGCAGACACCGCGAAAGTTTTCGGCAGCTGGATCAGATGCGGGAAACGATCGTTGCGGCGCCGGATGATATGAAGAAGCCGGAGTACATGTATGAAAGGCAGTATCAGGACTGCATTCATGCGATCGCACAGGAAGAGGACAGAATGCATAGGGAAATGATGAACCGGCAGCAGGATATGACAGAGTATTATTCTATGTGGGTACATCAGATCAAGACGCCGATCGCCGCGCTGAAACTGCTGCTTGACGAGGAGATGAACGCATATTTTGATGCCGATGATATCGAAGAAAATGATACGTGTGTCACAAATACGCAGCAGAAACAGAGTGAGCTTTTCCGGATTGAGCAGTACGTCGATATGGCGCTGCAGTATACACGCCTCGGCGCACAGACAAATGATTTTGTGATCGAGAGCGTGCTGCTTGATGATGCGATCAAACCTTCTATTCATAAGTATGCCAAACAGTTTATTCACAAGCAGCTTCGCCTGACCTATGTGCCGCAAAGTATCAGGGCAGTCACTGACCAGAAATGGCTGGGTTTTGTGATCGATCAGCTTTTGTCCAATGCCGTGAAGTACACGAAACAGGGCGGCGTCACGATTCAGGTACTTGATTCAGCACTGTCAGGTGATGGTCGAAATCCGGGCACAGAAGAAGGGCGAAAGCATGGGTATGAAGAGAGAGCAGCCGAAAAAGAAAGCGTACATATTATAATAGAAGATACGGGGATCGGAATCAGCGCAGACGATTTGCCACGAGTCTGTGAAAAAGGTTACACGGGCTACAATGGACACGCCGACCAATATTCCACAGGCATAGGACTCTATCTTTGTAAGGCAATCCTCGACAAGCTAAGGCATCAGTTTGTCATTACTTCTGAGAAAGGGAAAGGGACGAAAGCGGAGATCGTGATTACAAAATAAAAGGATGCATTGACCGTTTTGATCATTGTTGTTGTATTTTTCAATGAAAAAAGTGCAAAGCCTTATTGATAATAAAAGCTTTACACTCGTCAAAGTTATGGGCAGCTATTTCGTTGTTATAAGGCGATATCCTCAACGTTAACGCCTAAAGAGGATAACTTCGCTGTAGTTAATTTAATGGCATAATCAAGTTCCTTATTTTCATGATCGCCGTTATCTCTTTTGATACGCTGTAATTCAGCATATCGATCCATGGTTATTGCGATCAGTTCTTTATCTGTCATGTCTAATACCTCCATATCATCACCGCCTTTTCATTGCTGCACTGTTGGTTGTTACGATTATTATAGCGGTTTTGCGGAAGAGTGTAAAGCCTTTATTTTTAAGATCGGAATATTGAAGATATAAAACACCACATAAATCTTACAAAAGTGTAAGAAATAAAAGAAAAATGTAAGCGAATGAAATAGCTCACATTTTTCTTTTTTGATATACTGCAATTACAGTTGATTGAATAAAACACATCGTGACACGTAAGAGCATTGAAAATAAAGAAAGGCAGGAGACAAAGATGTCCATTTTAGAGGTAAAAAACGTAAGCAAAGTTTATACAGCCCGCTTTGGGAGCGCGAAAGTTCAGGCACTTTCAAACATGAACTTTTCCGTCGAGAAGGGAGAGTATGTGGCGGTTATGGGGGAGTCGGGTTCAGGCAAGACGACGATGTTGAACATACTCGCATCGCTTGACAGACCGACAGGCGGTGAGGTTCTACTCAATGGAAGGAACCTGACGACGATCAGGGAGAAGGAACTGTCGGCCTTCCGGCGTGACAATCTTGGATTTGTGTTTCAGGACTTTAATCTGCTCGATAATTTTTCGCTGAAGGATAATATCCTGCTGCCGCTGGTATTGCAGGGAAAATCCGTCGCGCAGATGGAGCAGCTCATTGAGCCGATTGCAAAGAGGCTTGGCATCCTGGAACTGTTAACGAAATATCCATATGAAGTATCGGGCGGACAGAAACAGAGGACAGCGGTGGCACGGGCGATCATCACGAATCCACAGCTGATCCTTGCAGACGAGCCGACGGGGGCGCTCGATTCCAAAGCGACAGAGGGATTGTTGAAGGTATTTCGGGAGATCAACGACGATGGGCAGACGATACTGATGGTTACCCACAGCACCGATGCCGCGAGCCATGCGGACCGCGTTTTGTTTATTAAGGACGGGGAAGTGTTTCATCAACTGTATCGTGGAAATATGACCAATCAGCAGCTTTACGTGAAAGTTTCGGACACACTTACAATGCTTGCGCAGAAAGGAGCGTGAGGATCATGAATCATTTATATTACAGGTTGGCAGTGACCAATCTGAAAAATAACAGGCAGTTTTACCTGCCATATCTACTGGCGGGCATGGTATCTGCCATGATGTTCTACCTCATGCGCGCCATTCAGGGAAACGACGGCATTAATGCGATGCGCGGTGCGGGGACGATCGGTCTCGTGCTGACCATGGGTGTCGTGATCGTGGGAGCCTGTGTGTGCATCTTTCTGTTTTACACGAACAGCTTTGTGATGAAGCGGCGCAAGAAGGAGCTGGGAGTGTATAACATTCTCGGCATGGAGAAAAGGCATATTGCAAAGGTGCTGGCATGGGAAGCAGTGATCTTATATACCATTTCGGTCTGTGGTGGTCTTGTGTGTGGGATTGTCTTTAACAAGCTGATGACAATGTTTTTATACAAACTGACAGGACTGTCAGAAAGTATTCCGTTTTACGTTTCGAGCTGGAGTTGTCTGCAGACGGCGGAGCTGTTTGCGGTCGTGTACGCCTTGATGCTGTTTTACAATTTCCTTCAGGTAAAACTCGCCAATCCGATCGCACTCCTGCATGGAAACAATGTGGGGGAGAGTGAGCCGAAGGCTAAGTGGGTATCCGCGGTCACTGGTCTGGTATGTATTTTTACAGGGTATTATTTGGCGGTTTGTGCCGATGGAGTCCTGGAGGCGGTCAATCTGTTTTTCTGGGCAGTGATCCTGGTCATCGTTGGGACGTACGAGCTTTTTCTGTCTGTGAGCATCGCTGTCCTCAAGCTGCTGAAAAAGAATAAAAAATTTTACTATCAGACTTCTCATTTTATCACGGTATCGGGAATGATGTACCGCATGAAGCGCAATGCGGTCGGGCTTGCCAATATCTGCGTGCTCTCCACAATGGTGCTCGTGATCCTGTCGACGACGGTATGTCTGTATGCGGGCGTGGAGGATTCGCTGCAGAGCTCGTTTGCAGAGGAAGTCACTGCAACATTTTATTTTGGCAATGTTCCTGACGCTGCGGCGAAGGAAGATCTGTTGCAGCTGTTTACGGCGGAGGCAGAAAAACAGGGCAGAGAAGTGACAGAAGTGTCAGAATATACCAATATTGTGTTTGTGACACACAGCGATGGCAATGAGATCGCGCTTTATGACAATGAGGATGCATCCTATGGCTTTTCGGATATGGGAATGCTCTATGTGATGACCAAAGCGGATTATGAGAAGTATACAGGGCGTCTGCCCATGCAGACACCCGGACAGCCGCTTGATGCGTTCGCGCAGGGAAGCGTGATGGTTACAGCGTCTGCCGGGTTTACGGGGGATGTCATCAAAGTATTTGGCAGGGAGTATCCGATCGCGGGGAGGCTGGAATTGCCAGAAGGCTTTCCCGACAAGGAGATGGAAGGATTTCTGGGCGACACGGAAGTGATTTATCTGATTGTGGCGGATGACAGTGCATTGAAGGATTTTGACGCGGAGATCCAGTATCACGTCGGTGTCGAGACAGACGGCACACAGGAAGAGCGCAAGATGTATGCCTCTGCAGTCAGGGAAGCCGTGGAGGCGGGCAAAGCACAGGCGGGATTTGACTATAGCCTGATCGATTCCAGAGCGGAACAGCGTGAGGAGTATATGGGGATGAACGGCGGATTTCTGTTTCTTGGACTGTTTCTTGGAATCTTATTTTTGATGATAACCGTGCTGATCATTTATTACAAGCAGATCTCGGAGGGATTTGAGGACAGGGAGCGGTTTGCGATCATGACAAAAGTAGGTATGAGCCGCGATATGGTTAAAAAAGCGATCAACACGCAGGTGCGCACTGTATTTTTCCTGCCGATCACGGTTGCGGTGATCCACCTTGTGATGGCGTTTCCAATGTTAAAACTGATGCTGATGGTATTTGGACTTGCCAACACATCGCTGTTTGTGGTCTGTCTGGCGGTGACGGTTGTGGTGTTTGCGGCGATTTACTTTATCGTGTTCAGGTTCACATCGAGAAGTTATTATAAGATTGTATATGAATAATACAAAAAATCCTCTTGACAACAGCGCAAAAGAAAGGTATAGTTGTTCCTGTACAAACGCTAGGGGTGCACATCGCTGAGACTTTACCCTCATTACTTGAACCGGATAATACCGGCGGAAGGAAGCAGTATGAGAACATGGCTTGCATAAGCTGTTTCTGGCAGAATGTTAATGATCTGCCAGACCGCAGCGCATCAGAGTGCAAAAGCCATGTGGAAAAGAGTAATTACGATGCTGACCTCCTCGCGAAAACGAAGGAGGATTTTTTATGTTGTACAATGTAGTAGTAAATGGGGACGAGACGACTTACGTTCCAACAGTACTTGGCAATGTGCTGCTTGTGGCAGTGATCGTGATCCTGCTCGTGGCGGCAGTTGCCTTTGCAAAAGTTCATGCGAAGAGACAGGCAGAGAAACCAGAGTCCGCTGCGCAGGATGTTAAGAGAGGTAAACTTACTATAAAGCAGCTTGCGTTTTGCGCGATGGCAATTGCGCTTGGCACAGTGTTGTCCAATATCAAGATTTTTCATTTTCCTTATGGAGGATCGGTCACGTTACTGTCAATGCTTGTAATCTGTCTGCCAGGATATTTCTTCGGACTGGGTGCGGGGCTGATGACTGGGCTTGCATATGGAGTACTGCAGCTTTTGATCGATCCGTATGTTTTGTTTCCGCTTCAGCTTGTCGTGGATTATCTCCTCGCATTTGGCGCACTTGGATTGTCCGGTCTTTTTTCCAATGCGAAGAATGGCCTTGTCAAGGGATACATAGCCGCTGTGCTGGGACGTTACGTGTTTGCGGTGATCTCCGGCTGGATTTTCTTCGGTGTCTATGCGTGGGAGGGCTGGGCGCCGCTGCCGTATTCTCTGGCATATAATGCAACCTATATCTTTGCAGAGGCTGCTGTGAGCATTGTTGTTATTTTGCTACCACCGGTAAAATCAGCGATCGGCAGGATCAGGAAACTCGCGCTGGAGTAGGGAAACTAAAAGTACATATAATTTATCTAAAAAAATGTGGGTTTTGATGACCTGCATTTTTTGTTATGGTATGATTATAACAAGGAGGAGCAGACGAAAAGGAACGATGAAAATATTGCAGAAACCGTGACAGCAAATAGAATATTGACGAGGAAGATCCCAAAAAAGAATATGCAAATCTGCAATAAGAAAACAAGAAATAAGAAAACAGGAAATAAGAAAGGAAACAATGGATATGAAACTGAACTTATCAGGAATCTGGCAGTTTACACTGGACAGAGAAAAAACAGGGCTGAGACAGGAATTTTACAAAAAGACGTCATTTGACGACACGATCGAACTCCCGACCACGACTGCCGAGGCGAAAAAGGGTGAAAAGGGCACAGAGCGGTACACAGGTTACCTGACGGAGACCTATCATTTTGAGGGATATGCATGGTATTTAAGGGAGATTGAGATTCCCGTGGAGGAGCGGGGAAAGCGCTTCTTTTTTTCCATGGAACGAACCAGAAAATCAACAGTGTGGGTGGACGGTGAACAGGTCGGGAGTTTTGACAGCTTTTATGTGGAGCATCGGTATGAGTTGTCCAAGTGGCTTACGCCTGGAAAGCATATACTTGTTGTAATGGTTGATAATACAGACTACGTTTCCAACGGCGGCCATATGACTTCACCGGATACGCAGACGAATTGGAATGGTATTCTGGGAGAGATCGTTCTGGAATCGTTTGAGGATATCGTTATTGATCAAATGTGGATATATCCCTCCAGAAACGAAAAGCATGTGGATATCCGTCTGCAGATCTCCCATGACAGGATCCTTTCGGACATCAAAGTCCGTGTGCACTGTCGGCTCACGAAGCTCAAGGTGAAGGAGGGCAGGAATTTTGAGCATTTTAAGCCACTGTATACACAGACGGCCCAGACGCGGCGGCAATGGATTGCAGAGAACAAAGGGCAGGATCTGCCATATGTGATCGAAACGCTGGCGGTTTTACCTGAGAAAGAGTACGAAGCGTCACCTGTGAAAGACTTGCAGTCGGGACTTACGCATTTTGAGACCTTTGGAACGCTGGATGGCGAAAAGGAAACTGGCTTTTTTGACACGGAGATGACGATTCGGTATCCGCTTGGAGAAGATGCGAGGGAGTGGGACGAGTACAACCCGTATGTATACGAGATCACAGTCACTATTCTGTGTGGTGATCAGACAATCTGCGAGCGGACGAGCCATTTTGGACTGCGTGATTTTACACATAGAGAATTGACACTGTACTGCAACGACAACGAAATCTTCCTGCGGGGCACGCACGATGGAATGATCTTTCCACTGACAGGCTACGCGCCGATGGATCTGGATTCCTGGCTCCATGTCTATGGAACAAGCAGGGAATACGGGTTGAATCACTATCGGTATCATACCTGTTGTCCGCCCAAGGCGGCGTTTCTGGCGGCGTCGTACCTTGGAATTTATGTGCAGGCGGAACTTGCATTCTGGGGTTCCATCTATGATGCGGGGGATGAAAATTACAATAAAGAGCAGCAGGAGTTTTTGCTGGAGGAGGGGATTCGCGCGCTCGATACGTTTGGCGATCTGCCGTCCTACTTTGGCATGAGTATGGGAAATGAGTTGTGGGGCAGCAAGGAGGAGATCAACCGGATCATGGGTGTGCTCAAGGCACATGACAACCGCCATCTGTACACGCAGGGGAGCAACAATCATCAGTTTGTACCCTCGGTGCTTTCGAACGATGATTTTTTCAGCGGAGTGCGTTTTTCAAAGTACCGCTTGTTTCGAGGTTCTTATGCGATGTGCGATGCGCCGCTTGGATTTGTGCAGACCGAGAGACCGGGCGCATACTGGAATTATGATGAGATGATATCGCCAAGAGAGATCAAGAAAGGGGAGACTTCCAAGGGCGGAACGATACAGATTCAGTACGGGACAGGCATCAAGGAGGTGGAAGTCGGCGAGGGCGAGGAGGAAGTGATTCCTCATGTACCGGTTGTTTCGCACGAGATCGGACAGTATGAGTTTACGCCTGATTTTCATGAGATCGGACTGTACAGCGGTGTATTACAGCCTGAAAATATGAAGATTTTTCGGGAGCGCATGGAGGAAAAAGGACTTCTTTGCTACGCAGACGATTATTTCCGGGCGTCGGGAAAGCTGGCAGCGGCATGTTACAAGCTCGAGCTCGAGGCGGCGTTTCGCAGCGCGAATCTGAGCGGTTTCCAACTGCTTGACATCAAGGATTACTCTGGTCAGGGAACGGCGCTTGTGGGGATTCTCAATGCCTTTAACATCAATAAGGGCGCTATTGCGAGAGAAGACTGGCGTATGTTCTGTTCTGACGCGGTGCTTCTGCCTACGCTCGACAGTTTTGTGATGAAGAGCGGCGATCGGATCAGCAGTGAGGTGAAGCTGCGGTATTACCGTTCGGAAAAGCTTACCAATGTGCAGATCAAGGCATCGTGGTATCTGAAAAAACAGGCAGCGGCGGATACGAGCATGGCGTACTGGAAAAAGCGAGCGAGAGAGCAGGCAAACAATATTCAGGGTGTGGGTTTGTTAAGTCCGGTAGCAGACAGCGATACAGGACTTCAGGAGACCGCCGTGCAGACGTTAGACTGTGCGAATCTGTCAGGAAGGGGACTCTTTACACTGGGGACGATTGAGTTAAAAGTGCCAGAATGCGACAATAATGCAGAGTATGTCCTGCGGTTTTCGTTGACAAGCGACGGCGCGGAAAATATAGTGAATGAATACAATATTTTTGTGTATGATGATTATGAAGATACTGTGAGTAAAGCCATCGCAAAGGATCTTGGGAGCGGGGAGGCGTCAGATGAGAAAGGAGAGCAAACATTTGATTGCGATAGATTTTACGTTACGGCCAGTGGCAGCTATCCAGTCCATTCCTTATCAAATGATACCGGCTCTGATACATACAAGCCCAAAATGATATGTATCACAAGCGATCATAAGGCCGCTTTGGAGGAATGGAACAAAGGAGAGTCCGTGCTGCTGTTTGTGAAATCAGACAGCACGCTTCCTGGCAGCACAATAAAGGGTGAATACTGTACGGATTTCTGGTGCTACCCAATGTTCCGCTCGATTTCGGAGGGCGCAGGCAAGCCGGTTCCAGTAGGGACAATGGGACTTTTGATCGATACAACACATCCAGCGCTTGCAGGATTTGCATGTGAGGAGTACACGACAGCGCAGTGGTATCAGATCGTCATGCACTCTGCGCCAATGATCTTAGACAGCGTTCAGGAAACAAAGAATATCAAACCGATCGTGCGCATGATGGACAACTTTGAGCGCAATCATAACTTGGGATTGATCTATGAGGTGACACGGGGAAGTGCGAAAATGCTTGTCTGCGAGGCGGACTTGCTGACTTTAAGAAAGGAATATCCAGAGGCGGAGTGTCTGTATCGAAGTCTGGTAAACTATGTTCAGTCTGATGCGTTTTATATGTAACTGTTCAGACAGGATTTAGCATTTAATGCTGTTATAAAGTATTATTAAGGCAATAACCTGTCAAAAGAACCAAGACGGAAATGAATAGCCTTGGTTCTTTTGATTTTCTGTTTTGGGCAATTTTTCTAAACGAAACGGCATTGCCTGTGAATGGTTGTGTTAGATTAATAACAAAAAATATTACCATACCGTCCTTATCCCATACGCTGGAAGTTTTGCATCTTTAGTAACTATTGTAAGTTCCTCTATGGCTGCCTGTGAGATAATCAGTCTGTCAAAAGGATCACCATGTATTTGTGGAAGTGTTTTGAGATAATCAAGGTGGGAAGGCTTTATGGAAAGTATATAAAAGTCTTCATTCTTACATATTTGGGCGATACTTTCAATAGATTCGTTGATTTCCAGCTTTCCTATACTTTGTTTTATTGCAATTTCCCACAATGAGACAATACTTACAAAGATATCATTATCATCCAAAATTACTTTCTTTGCATTTGCAGACAGCGAATCATCCTTAAATAAAGCCCAAAGTAATGTATGTGTATCCAACAGATACATATCACATATACTCCTTAAAACAATCTGGGGTTTCGTCAAAATCGTCAGCCATAACGAACTTACCCTGTAAAATGCCTAATTTTCTTTCAGGATGTTTTCTTTCTACAATAGCTGAATCTGTATTGTTTTGATCTCTTAACAGTTTGAATTTTAAGAATTGAATATATTCTATTACATCTGCAATATTTGATTCTGGTAAATCTTTAAGTTCCTTTTCTAATAACTCATATGCCATAAATCCACATCCTTTCAAAATTTAATGCTTTAATTCAATATCCTTTCCATATCCTATCTTTAGCCAGTATATCAAAGAAAATACGATCTATCAAGAAAAATGCCAAAAGTTATGACATAACATTTTTTCCAACAGTTGATTTTATCGGCATGTCCACATATAATAGGGAAGAGAGGGAACAAAAGATCATGTGGGGGAAACGCTATGAAAAGG
This sequence comes from Lachnospiraceae bacterium UBA7179, assembly GCA_002491195.1. Taxonomy (GTDB): domain Bacteria; phylum Bacillota; class Clostridia; order Lachnospirales; family Lachnospiraceae; genus COE1. Next base: position 17,448 of record DKVL01000102.1, on the reverse strand, counting down.
TTTCAATACACAGTTCATGTCACAAAGTTTCTGATTTTTTCAGCGGTCGTCTGTCTGCTGGGAGGAATCTTTACTGTGAATGGGCTGGTTCGTCTGTATCACAGAAATCATGTGAAAAAGATTTCTGATCTTTATAATAAGGAAACAATACACAGGGGCGATTATGTTCAGTACAGTATTTCGCCGTCGCAGGTATTGGGCAGATCTTACGAGGAACTGTCGAACGGGGAGGAGAAGTATAGTCCGATCTGCACGGAGAATGCCTGGACATCCGACCGCCGTTATGTGGTGGCGCTGGGCGGTGGCAGGGATTTCTATATAGCGCTGTTTATGTCCGATGAGCAGAGACGGGATTTCGAGCAGTTCATTGACAGCATGACTGGAACTTATCAGGTTTTTGGGCGGGTGGAAAGGCTTGGTTACCAGCTGCCGTATGACATGATTACGGAATGTACTGGTATTGACGATCAGGATAAACTCGATCAGCTCATCTCGAAAAAGTATGAGATCCGCGTGATTGATCCTGAGACCAGGGAGAGTATGTGGTATAAAGCACTGATTGTCTTTGCGCTGGGACTGTGCGGCGTTCTGCGAGGGATTGAGAAGAGGAGAAAAGATACATGACACAGATACGATTACCCGACAAAGTCCGATTGATCATAGCACAGTTGGAAGCAGCGGGATACGAGGCCTATGCGGTGGGCGGATGCGTCAGGGATTCTCTGCTTGGGAGAGAGCCGAGCGATTGGGATGTGACTACTTCCGCCAAACCACAGCAGGTCAAGGCGGTATTCCGGCATACGATCGATACCGGGATCCAGCACGGTACTGTGACGGTTATGCTTGACAGGGAAGGCTTTGAGGTGACAACCTACCGGATTGACGGAGAGTATGAGGATAGCCGTCACCCAAAGGAAGTGGTCTTTACAGCAAATTTAATAGAAGATTTAAAGCGCAGGGATTTTACGATCAATGCGTTTGCCTACAATGACCAGAGCGGCATTGTCGATGCGTTTGACGGCATGGAGGATTTGGACAAGGGGATCATCCGTTGTGTGGGGAATGCTGCGGAGCGGTTTGGAGAAGACGCGCTTCGGATGCTGCGGGCTGTCCGGTTCTCGGCGCAGCTTGGATTTACCATCGCGGAGGACACGAAAGCTGCCATCAGGGAATATGCCCCTGATCTTAAGAACATCAGTGCGGAGCGGATACAGGCAGAACTGGTAAAACTGCTTCTGTCAGACCATCCTGACTATATGCGTGATGCGTATGAACTGGGAATCACAGGAATTGTGCTGCCAGAACTGGACGCCGCATTTGCGACTGCGCAGCATAATCCGCATCATCAGTATACAGTAGGGGAGCATTTGATGCAGAGCCTTTTGCATACCAGAGCCGACAAGAGCCTGCGGATTGCCGCGCTCCTGCACGATATCGGAAAACCGTCGGTCCGGACGACCGATGAGGAGGGGATTGATCATTTTCATGGGCATGTGGAAGTGAGTGAGCAGATGGCGGTCGATATTCTAAGGCGTTTGAAATTTGACAACGATACGATCGACAAAGTGCAGAAGTATGTCCGGTACCATGACTACAAGCCAGAGCCAAATGCAAGGGCGGTGCGGCGCGCCATCAACAAAATCGGCGCGGCGTATTTTCCGCAGGTTATGGAAATCCGCCGTGCCGATACGCTGGCGCAGAGCAGCTATCAGCGGGAGGAAAAGCTGGAGCGGATCGACCAGATTGAGAGACTCTATGCGGAAATTATGGAGAAGAACCAGTGTATCTCATTAAAGACGCTGGAAATCACAGGAAATGACCTGATTGCGCTCGGTGTGCCAAAGGGAAAGCGGATTGGTGAGATCCTGAATCGGCTTCTCGACGAGGTTTTGCAGAATCCGGAAAACAATACACATGAATTTTTGACAGAAAAAGCGAAAGAATTATTGGAATAAACAATCTCCCTTCGACATAGGATAGAATAAATCACTATCTGTGATATCACTATCTGTGTGGAGGGGGATTTTTTGTGAACGATAAGGCCGTGAATGTACTGGAGCAGTATGATGTGACGATCAACCGCACCTTCAAGGGGCGTGGAACTATAATCTGTGATACGCAGCAGGGGATGCGCGTGCTGAAAGAATATCGGGGAAGGACAGAGAAACTGGAACTCTTGTATCAGCTTCAGAGCAGATTCAATGATAATCTCAGGACAGATACCCTGATCCGGAACAAAGAGGGAGCGCTGTTTGTGAAGGATCTTGATAACAGTATCTATATATTGGAGGAGCAGGTCGAGGGGAAAGAGTGCAGCTACAAGAGCGAGGAGGACATTGTCAAGGCATTTGGCGCCATGGCAAAGCTCCATCTGAAATTCATGGTACCTGCGTCGGAAAATACATATGCAATGCCCGTTTTTTTCTATGCGGACGAGATGGAACGGCACACGATGGAGTGCAGACGGGTAAAAAATTATCTGAAAAAACTGCACAACAAGACTGATTTTGAGCGTGCGCTGCTGCAGGAGTACGATTATTTTCTCGACAGGGCGGTAGATGTGACAAGGCGCGCGAAGGAGGAATCACAGGCTGAGTACGAGGCGTATGTAAACAGCAACGGGCTATACTGCCACGGCGATTACCAGTATCACAACGTTTTATTTGGAAAGGGCAGCAGCGGAGCATATACCGGCATTATCAATCTCGAGCATTTTGCACATGATTCGGGTGCAAGGGATTTTTACCTGTTGTTTCGGAAAATTTCAGAAAAGTGCGACTGGTCAGTTGACATGGCGCAGAGTATGCTCGACGCTTATCAGAACCGCAGGGTATTTCCGCCGATCGAGTGGAGAAGCCTGTGCCTGCGGCTTGCATATCCTGAGAAATTCTGGAAAATTATCAATTTTTATTACAATTCCAGAAAATCGTGGATGCCAAACCGCAACTATGACAAGTTAGAGAGCCTGATCCGGCAGGAGAAGAATCGGGAAAAACTGTTAAACAAGTTCTTTTCATGAAGGGCTTGTATCAGGGCGCAAAAAAATATATAATAGGTTTACAATAATATGGCAAAGACCGATTGGGTGAGGAGATGCGCGATGGAGGAGAAGAGGATCAAAGAGAAGAGGATCAAGGCTGCACTTGCTCAGACGCAGATTGTCTGGGAGGATCAGGGACGCAATTATGAGATTGCAGGAAAAAGAATTGAGGAGGCCGTGAGCCAGAAGGCGGAGGCAATCTTTTTTCCGGAAATGAGTTTTACAGGTTTTTCCATGAATACAGACGCAACGAAGGAGAGCGACGAGCGGACAATACAGCGCATGAGTGCCCTGGCTCGGCAGTATCAGATCAGTATTGGGTTTGGGTGGGTGAAGAACTGTATTGCGATATGCGGAAAGTGTGAGAACCACTATACCGTTGTGGACAGCGCGGGAACAGTGCTGTCAGACTATGCAAAGCTTCATCCGTTTTCCTATTCAGGGGAGGATTTCAAATTTCAGGGTGGCAGTGCATTGACGCGTTTTGCGTTAAAGGGCATTCCGTGCAGCAGTTTTATCTGCTACGATCTGCGTTTTCCAGAGATTTTTCAGGCTGTTTCCAAGAACGCACATATGATCATCGTGCCTGCAAACTGGCCAGCGAAGCGCAGGGAACACTGGAAAGCGCTCCTGCGCGCACGTGCCATAGAAAATCAGGTCTATATCCTTGCGGTCAACTGTGTTGGTGAGATCGGAGGTGTTTCGTACATGGGAGACAGCTGTATCATCGATCCTGACGGAGATGTGAGGGCAGAACTGTCGGGTACAGAAGGTATGATGGTATTGGAACTGACTGACGATGTTGAGCAGTTTCGTGGAGAGTTTCCAGTAAAGCGGGACAGAAGAGAGTCATTCTACGCAAAACTTTATTGAGGAAAGAGATAATATGAAAAGGATAAAAAGGATGTATGACTTCGGAAACTGTCTAAAAAGGAATGCGTTATTAAGGAACAGTTTCTTGTGATAAGGGGAATGCAGGATGAGAAAGGGAACAGTAACATACATAACATCAGTGATGCTTGCAGCCGCTGTCATGTTGACAGGATGCGCGCAGAACGCAAACATATTTACGGCGCTTTTGACCAATGAGGGCCAGGGCGGCCTCGAAGAAGTACAGAGCGCAGAGTCCGGGACAACGATCAATGAATTGAACCGCAGCGGTATCTATGATTCCGAGGATGCAGCGGTTGTGGTCAAAAAGGATTTGGAGGCAGGGACAGTACAGTTTCAGAATATTACGTCTTCACGCCGTTACACGTTAAATTACGATGGTACGACTGCAATATATGACAAAAATGATCAGGCGCTTTCTATGGAACAGTTAAAAGAAGGCAGTGTTGTCACGGTGCGCTTTTACAAACCCAGAAAAGCGCTTGCCTATGTAAAGGAGAATCCGAACTGTGTCAGCTACAATAATGTCCGCAACTACAGTATGGATCTGCGAAAGGGAACGATCACGATCGGAAACGAACTCTACAACATCAGTAGTCATGTCGTTGTTGCGTCCGGCGGCAGGGAGACCGACATGATGGAAGTCAACCAGATGGACGTGCTCAGCGTGTGGGGCTACAAAAATATGATCTATGGTATCAACGTCGAGAAGGGGCACGGATATCTTAGGCTTCAGAATGAGGACTATTTCGTGAATGGCTGGATTGATATCGGGGACAGTGTGATCCGGAAAGTAGCGCAGGACATGCTGTTGGTTGTCCCGGAGGGAACACATACAGTCACTGTCAGCAACAAGGGCAGCAGCGCCACGCAGGAGATCACGTTTGCCAGAAACGAGGAGATGGCGTGGGACCTGGGAGATGTTGAGATCACGGTTGTCCAGAAAGGGACGGTGATCTTTACGCTGACGCCAGTAACGGCAAAAGTGTTTATTGATGGCAGGGAGGTCAATGTATCGAAGCCTGTTGAGATTGAGTATGGACTGCATCAGATGCGCATCACGGCGGATGGATATGATACGGTTGCACAGTATATCAGGGTGGCAGAACCGTCTGCAAGTGTTGCTGTGGAGCTTGAGAAGAGTGAGGAGGAGGCAACAGAGCAGGCGAGTGAGGCCTCGTCGGAAAAAGCATCAGAAGAGCCGTCAGTCAAAGAATCGGACAAGCAGGATGAGAGTGAGGAGGAGGGAGAAATCAGCAAGAAGTACCAGTCAAAATCCGCGGATGACAGTGAGGAAGAACTGTCCGAAGAGGATAAAAAGAGCTCTGTTGCGTCCTCAACAGGCAAATACAAAGTATATATTGATGCACCAGACGGCGTTGAGGCGTATCTGGATGGTAATTACATAGGCATAACACCTGTTAGTTTTAATAAAACGGCAGGCAATTATGTGGTGACACTCAGAAAGTCCGGATATCAGACAAGGAGTTATACATTGCAGATTGACGAGGAGGAAAAGGACATTAATTATTCGTTTACAGACCTTGTTAAGCTGGAAGAGTAGGCAAAAATATGGTAATTTTACCAAAACCTATAAAAAACAGCAAATTTTAGGCTTTTTTCCTTGACAAACAGGTGCTTTTCGCCTATAAATAGATATAGGCGTCAAAACGGCGCAAAGCAATATTATATACAGAAATATATAGGAGGAGTTCACGATGAACAAAACAGAATTAGTTGCCGCTATGGCTGAACAGGCAGACATGACAAAGAAAGACGCTGAGAAGGCGCTTACAGCTTTCACAGAAGTTGTTGCTAAGGAGTTAAAGAAGGGTGAGAAGATCCAGCTGGTGGGCTTTGGTACATTTGAAGTAGCTGAGAGAGCTGCAAGAGAGGGCAGAAATCCGCAGACAGGCGAGACAATGAAGATTGAGGCTTCCAAGGCACCGAAGTTTAAGCCGGGCAAGGCATTAAAGGACGAGGTAAACAGATAATTGTTTTCAAAACGAATTTTTTCAGACAACCGATGAGGCGCACTTCATCGGTTGTTGGCTTTTATGCACAGGCCCGTGCAGAGGAAATATGTCACTGATGTGACGCACGGGCCGCGCGCGAGCAGGGGAGAGGGACGTTCCCCTGCTCGATTATGAGGAGTGTATCATGAGACTGGACAAATTTTTAAAGGTATCACGTATTATCAAGCGCCGCACTGTGGCAAACGAGGCATGCGATGCAGGGCGCGTGCTTATCAACGACAAACCGGCAAAGGCCTCGGCTAATGTCAAGGTGGGCGACATTCTGACGATTCAGTTTGGCAATAAGGAGACCAGGGTAGAAATCCTTGATGTGCAGGAGACTGTCAAAAAGGACGATGCAAAAGAGCTTTTCCGATACATATAGCGGTTGTTTTTCTCATATGATATAGGGAGCACTCATATGAGGAGAAGGCGTATTAGATATGGAAAACAGAAATGACGGCATAGGGAAGCACCGGTTTAGCATGGAGCAGCGCAAAGAGTGTAAGATTACGGGCGTGGTGGAGGTTCACTCTTTTGATGAAAATAATATTCTGATGGAGACTGTGGACGGGATGCTTACCATCAAGGGCACGAATCTTCATGTGGGACGGCTGAATCTGGAGAAAGGCGAGGCGGATGTGGATGGCAGGGTGGATTCCCTTGCTTACGCTGATAAGAACACTCTGGCGAAAAAAGGAGAAGGGCTGCTTACACGCCTGTTTGGTTGATGAGTGGAGAGATTGTAAAGGAGTGGCACTTTTGGCTGGTTTCGATTGCAGCAGGCGCGTTTCTGGCTTTTGTATATGATGTGCTCCGGCTGTTCCGGCGGCTGGTAAGACATGGAAGGTTTGCTGTGGACCTTGAAGATATTCTCTACTGGACAGCTTGCTTTGGGCTTAGCTTTACGTTGCTGTACTATAGAAATAATGGAGTCATCCGCTTTGCAGCGGTGCTTGGGGCGGCGGTCGGAATGTTCTGCTATACAGTTACCGTGGGGCGTTTTTTTGTGCGGGTGTGTTATCTGATCATTGATAAGACAATTGGGAGTCTGATTCGTCTGATCAGGAAAATCATCGGGATCTTGCGAAAATTGATGAGGCCAATGATACGCTTTGCTGTAAAAAAATGCCATAAACTGAGGAGTTTATTTATCCGGTTATTTCAAAAAATACGGTTGACGTGTATTGGGAATCGTCATAAAATGAAAGTACATAATCATAAAAAAGCGAAGTGCGAAAAGGGGGAGACGGCAGATGGCAGCAAAAACAGCAGGAAGAAAAAAGACAAGGCGAAAAACACCAGAGTTTCTCCGCACGAAAAATGAGAATCGTCTCGGTATGATTATTGCTCTGCTTGCTATATTGATTATGACAGGCGTTGTCGGCATTCATTCAGTTTCCTTAAAACAGAAGGAGAGAGCATATGCGGCCAGGGAAGAGGAGCTTATGCAGCAGATTGCCGGGGAGGAGGCGCGTGCGAAGGAGCTTGAAGAGTTTGCTACATATACGAAGACGAAAAAGTACGCGGAGGAAGTGGCAAAGGATAAGCTCGGGCTTGTGTACGAAAATGAGATTATATTTCAGGAGACTGACTAGTACTCTATCCGGCCAGAAATTAGACTCGTGAACTGCCTGCTTTGCACCATTGCGTCGTTAAAATTTCTAGACGATGCCACCGCATCGCCGTCGAAATTTTGCCTAGCACTGGCACAAACCATACAGCCCACAAGTCTAATTTCTGACTGGATAGAGCACTAGGGAACTGTGTGCAGTTCCCTGTGTGAACAGTGCACCGTTATTGGGGCTGGGAACTTGTTCCTTTGCCTTATAGCGGTGTTTTGCGATTCTTGTCAATAAAAAAACGCGATGTAGTGCATGGGTTTGACAAAAAATGATGGCCTGGCTCTCTATAATGGTTAGTAAAATCAGAAACGTTATAGGGGGGTATTATTATGTTAAAGGTAAGAACATTTAAGGCTTTTCATGAAGCAGAACATAAATCAGGCATTATTGAGGGATATTTGTTTAATGGCTATAGCAAGAGAAAATTGTACTGTTTGTCAGAGACATATGAGGAGCTTGCAAGGCTTTATCGGGGAATACCACAGGCGGATAAAACCTGTGATGACAGGAAAGATATATTTTACAGAAAGCAGCTTCAGGAGACCAAGGAGGTCTTTGCCAGTCATCTTGATGAGATCGCGGGCGCTTTTGCAGATGTGGCAGATACGGTTGTCCATGTGAGCCTGCCGATGGAGCACAAACGAAAGGCGCTGATCCACCACTTGAAAAGGCAGGGAATCATTGTGCGGGAGCTGGTCTTTATTGAGGGCGGCGCTGCGGGAAGCTATGAGTCTGCTTCGGATGGCCGCTGCGGGAACAGGATCAGCATAGAGGCGCGAGCGGTCGGCAGACATACAGTGTCGGCGAGTGTGCTTGGTGAGTTTCTGTCTGGTTTTTTTGGCAGGCGGTTGGTTCCCTCAGCCGAGAGTGCGCTGGTCATTGGAAGAGGGTATAACACCTTTATCTATGAGGACGAGCCCAGGTACACCGTTTTGAGTGCAATATCAAGGGCTGTTAAGGAGGATGAAAAAATATCAGGTGATAATTTTTCCCTGGAGGAATATAATCAGAGTCAGGTGGTTGTGATGCTCGCAGACGGTATGGGAAGCGGCGAACTGGCTTGCAGGGACAGTCAGGCGGTCATTGAGTTTATGGAGCGGTTTCTGGAAGCCGGTTTTCAGAAAGAGAAAGCCTTCTCGATGGTCAACGGTGCGATTGCTGCCCAGAACGGCTGCTGCAATCTCACAACGCTCGATGTCTGCGCATTGAATCTGCTGACCGGAGAAGCCGAGTTTGTCAAGGCAGGCGCAGCATCAAGTTATATCAAGCGCGGAAACTGGGTGGACGAAGTGGCGGCGGATACACTTCCGCTTGGGAGTATCGATGAGCTGAGTCCGATTACACAGAGTGTGCGGCTGGGGGATACAGATATGCTGATTATGGTCTCCGACGGGATCTCAGATGCCATTGAAGATGAGGCTGCGGGGAGACTGCGGGAGATCATTTCAAGGAGTCCGATTCAGAATCCGAAAGAGATGGCGGATTATCTCCTGCGCTATGCAATCAACAGCCAGGGCGGACATATCCGGGACGATATGACAGTCCTCACCTGCTGTTTCAAGCGGCGTGTAGGAAAAGGATTCTAAGGAGATCGGACAGGAATGGTAGACAGAGTATTACAGTATGTCAGAGAACATCAGATGATTGAGGAAGGAGACTGTATTGTGACAGGTGTGTCCGGCGGTGCGGATTCTGTCTGTCTTCTTTTGATGCTTCTTGAGATTCGTAAGGTAATACCGATGGAGATTTGCGTGGTTCATGTAAATCACATGATTAGGACTGACGCGGCAAGGGACGCAGATTATGTCCGGGAACTGTGCCTGGCAAATGAGGTTGACTTTACCCTGGTGGAGGCGGATGTGCAGACAATCGCGCGTAACCGCCGCCTTTCGACAGAGGAAGCAGGCAGAGATGTCCGATATGCTGCATTCGAAAAAGAATTAGGGTCAAAAAAAGGCAGGATTGCCGTTGCTCACAACAAAAATGACAGTTGTGAGACCTTTTTATTTCATTTGTTTCGGGGAACATCGTTAAGGGGACTGACTGGAATACAGCCGGTGAGGGACAAGGTAATCCGGCCGCTGCTGTGTCTTTCGCGCAGTGAGATCGAATGCTTTTTGCAGGAAAGAAATGTTTCGTATTGTATAGACAGCACGAATTTGGAGGATAATTATTCAAGGAACAGGATACGTCACCATATACTGGAACCGGCTGCGCGCGAGATTAGTCCTGCGGCGGTCAGCCATATCAGCGAGGCCTGTGAGCGGGTGAACGAGGCATACAGCCTCATCTCAGATCTGACCCGGCAGGGTTTTGACGCCTGTGTGACGGTGACATCAAAAGCATTCCATATTGACCGCGGGAAATTTCTGGCATTGCACAGAACGATCCAAAGCTATGTGGTGATGGAGACACTTGCCAGGGCCGCAGGCAGTAGAAAGGATTTAGAGGCTGTGCACGTGAGTCAGATTCAGGAGCTTATGGACAGACAGTGTGGGAGAGCGGTACAGCTTCCATATCAGCTGTTAGCAAGGCGCGATTATACAGGAGTATGTATTTACAAGGAGCATCACAGTCTGTCCCGGGAGGTTGTTTTGTCAGAAATCGTTCTGTCGGAGGAGGAGTCAGAGGCGCTGGCGGCGGGAAAAGAGTTGGTGATCCTGGTGGGAAATCATCAAAAAATCAGGGCAAAATTAATGTTTGTGGAAAATAATGGGATTGATTTTAAAAATATTCCGCAAAAAAAGTATACGAAATGGTTTGATTATGATAAAATAAAGGGAAATATTGTCATAAGAACACGAAGGGCCGGCGATTATCTGACGGTCAATGCAATGAATCAGCGCAAAACCTTGAAAGCATATTTTATTGACCATAAGATACCGCAGGAGGAGCGTGACCAGATTCGTCTGGTGGCAGTTGGAAATCATATCATCTGGATTGTCGGGGAACGCATCAGTAGTTACTTCAAGGTCAGTGAGACGACAAGGATCATTCTATCGCTTTCCTTTGAGGAGGATGCGCAGCAGTTGTAATACTGCGTCTGACAGATGATCAGTGTATGTCCGGAATTTTGGCGGATAGACTTTGCAGTAGAGAACAAAGGAGGACTCGAATATGGCTGAGAGGATCAGAGTCATGTTGACGGAGGAAGAGGTGGACATCAGGATAAAAGAGATCGGTGAGCAGATCAGCCGCGATTATGCGGGCAGACAGGTTCATCTGGTGTGTGTGCTCAAGGGGGGCAGTTTTTTTCTGTGTGAGCTTGCCAAGCGTATTACGGTGCCAGTGTCACTGGATTTTATGTCCGTGTCAAGTTATGGAAGCAATACAAAGTCGAGTGGGGTTGTCAAGATCGTAAAAGACCTTGACGAGCCGCTGAAGGATAAGGATGTTATCGTTGTGGAAGATATTGTGGATTCCGGCAGGACGCTGAGTTATCTGCTGGAATTGCTGAGTCAGCGTGGTCCGGGCAGCATGAAGCTCTGTACGCTGCTTGACAAACCAGAGCGGCGTGTTGTCGATGTGAAGGTGGATTACACAGGCTTTGAGATACCGGATGAGTTTGTTGTGGGCTATGGTCTTGACTATGACCAGCGATACAGAAATCTTCCGTATATCGGTGTGGTTGAGTTTGACTGATTAATTGGATAGGACTAGAAGGAGACAGAAATTGGGAAAAGGTGCGAAAGGAATTAATTTAACGTTCATTTTTATATTAATATTGGTGCTGGTGTTGATCTGGGCGAGCACGAACAGCGGAAACGGCGGTTCTTACACGATGGGGCAGTTTGTGTCCGAGATGGAGGAAGGACTGGTCGTGGATGTGGAGGTTCACCCAAATGCACAAGTGCCGACAGGTATGTTGCGTATTACATTGAAGAATAATCAGGAGAGGAATCTCTATGTGTCTGATGTCGTTGAGGCGCAGGAGATCATCAAGCAATATAACATAGAGCCGATCGTGCGGGATGTACCGCAGGAGAACTGGTTTATCACAGAGTTGCTGCCACTGTTGATGCTGTTGGTAGTGGTGGTGTTTATGTTCAGTATGATGAATGCCCAAAATTCTGGAAACAGTGGCGGCAAGATGATGAATTTTGGGAAGAGCAGGGCGCGTCTTATGACCGGCGGTGAAGTGACATTGAAGGATGTGGCTGGTCTTAAGGAGGAGAAAGAAGACCTTGAAGAAATCGTGGATTTCTTAAAAGATCCTGGAAAATATACGAAGGTCGGCGCCAGGATTCCGAAAGGCGTGCTTCTGGAGGGGGCGCCTGGTACTGGTAAAACCCTGCTTGCGAAAGCGATCGCGGGCGAGGCAAATGTACCGTTTTTCTCGATATCAGGCTCTGATTTCGTGGAGATGTTTGTCGGTGTCGGTGCATCGAGAGTGCGTGACCTGTTTGCCGAGGCGAAGAAGAATTCGCCCTGCATTGTGTTTATTGATGAGATTGACGCGGTGGCAAGGAGACGAGGCACTGGCATGGGCGGCGGTCACGATGAACGCGAGCAGACATTGAACCAGATGCTTGTGGAGATGGATGGATTTGGCACAAACGAGGGAATTATTGTAATGGCGGCGACGAACCGTGTTGATATCCTTGATCCGGCAATTCTGCGTCCGGGGCGTTTTGACAGGAAGATTACAGTGTCTCCGCCGGATGTGGGCGGCAGGGAGGAAATCCTCAACGTGCACGCAAAGAACAAGCCGCTTTCTGAGGATGTGAACTTAAAGCAGGTTGCGCAGACGACAGCTGGCTTTACAGGGGCGGATCTGGAAAATCTTTTGAATGAATCAGCGATACATGCCGCGAAAGAAAACCGCTCTTTCATCAAGCAGGATGATATTAAGAAAGCGTTTATCAAGGTCGGGATCGGCGCGGAGAAGAAGAGCCGCATTATATCGGATAAGGAAAAGAAGATTACGGCATACCACGAGGCGGGCCATGCGATTTTGTTCCACGTGCTTCCCGATGTGGGACCGGTCTATACGGTGTCAATCATACCGACTGGACTTGGCGCTGCAGGTTATACGATGCCGCTTCCCGAACGGGACGAGATGTTTAACACCAAGGGCAGGATGCTGCAGGATATCATGGTATCGCTTGGCGGGCGCATTGCAGAGGAGATCATATTTGATGATGTGACGACCGGCGCTTCGAGTGATATCAAGAAGGCGACCAAGGTAGCCAGGGCAATGGTGACAAAGTACGGTTTTTCGGACAATATCGGTGTCATCAACTATGACGAGGAAGACAACGAAGTATTTATAGGACGTGATTTAGCCCACACGAGAAGCCATTCCGAAGCGGTCGCAAGCGAGATCGACATAGAGGTGAAGGCGATTGTAGACGACTGCTACAAGAAAGCAAAGGATATTATCCTGAAAAATGAAAATGTGCTTCACGCCTGCGCGGAGCTTCTGCTGGAGAAGGAGAAGATCGGCAGGGAAGAGTTCGAGGCATTGTTTGCATAATGGAGACAGCCACCTGCGGGGAAAGCGGGTGGCTGTTTTGATTGGTTTACTTTTTCTTATTTGTTTTCTTATCTATGCCATACTCGGCCATCAGCCGATTTTGATAGCTCTGATCGGAAACGGCACGTTTGAGATCGTCAATCCGATTCTGCTCCAACAAGATCATAACGAGTTGGTTCATTTTATCAAGTCCGCGTTTTTCGCCGCGTTTCTCACCGATCGCAATGCCTCTGTTCTCTATCCTGTCTAATACTTCGCTCATTTTGAGTCCCTCCTTCTTCTCTTCCTTTTGCCATGCATGCAGCACTTCCATATATCGGTCGTCGCCTTCGAGAGCCTGCATTAGTTTCAGAAATTCATCTACGTGCCTGATTTCCTGTGGACTTGGCACGTAATCTGTGTTCCTGCGCTTGTTGACAAAATATTCTGCGATGATGCGGAAGTCGCTGTGAAAATTGTCAAGTTTGTCATCGAGAAAGGCGACCTCCACAAGGTTGATCTTATAATCGTTTACGAATGGTTTCAGCCTTTTTGGAATCTTCATGCAGTCATATAAACTTGTGGGCTGGTTCCAGTGTTTTGTGCCAAAATACAGAACGATGGTGATCACGGGGTATTTGGGCTTATCTTTTTCCTGTTTTGTCAGCTGTCCCCGGTAGGAGGCTCCGTCATATCCGATCAGACGCATCGGCATGAAAGGATCGTCGTCTGTCTCATGCTCAAAACCATACAGCGCAAAACAGATCCTGTGAGGAATCCAGTGCTTGTTGACGTCGCGTTCCTGCTCATGGATCCGGTTATTAAATTTGTACTGGCTTTTATCCTTGGCGTTTCTTAGTGCATCTTCGGAAACAACCTGTTGGCCATCGAACAATACACCGTTTACGATGTCAGCGAACACATCATTATAGTCAGCAAGTATTTTTTCAGTAATGTCTTTTGCACCCATTTATAAAGCTCCTCTTATTAGTATAGTAACATAGCTTCCATCTTTTTGCTATCACATTTTACCGAATGAATATATGTTCTAAAAATAGAATAGCAAACCTTAGTTCGCATGTCAATGCAAAATTGAATATTAGTTCGAATTATGCGGTAAGAATTCCAATCCCCTTGCATCACAGGCTGGCCTGTGATGCAAATAAAGAGTACGTTTGCATAGGACTGCAACACCTGACTTAAGCGTGTTTCAAATAGACTCTAGCGGCTGTATGGTTCCTGCCGCATAAGGAACTGTTCAGAAATAGGCAAGTCAAGATGTACAGGTTATTTTTGAACCGTTCCTAAGTTCTGTGGGCGACAGACCCGTCTGGCTGCGGAACTGTCTGTTAAAATTGGACAGGTTGGAGAAGCCGCAGGCATAGGCAATCTCGGAAATCGTTCTGTCGCCGGCAGTTAAGAGTTCGCAGGCGGTTTTAATTCTAAGCTGGTTGATATATTCAATGGCGCTGATTCCCGCATATTTTCGAAAACAGTACATAAAGTAGCTCTTGCTCAGGCTGGAGACTTTGGCAAGCTGCGCGATCGTAAGTTTTTCATTGTAGTGGTCGTTGATGTATTCGATGGCAGGGCGTATGATCTCACTTTGGGTGGAGCGGCATCTGCTGTTATGCTGCAGTATGCCAGAATCAGCTAACAGCGCAAAAAGGTAGAAAAGTGCACTTTTTAGAAACAAGTCGTGCAGTGCGGTATTTTTTTGCGCATAGGTGACAATATGCTCTATGCAGGAGCGCAACTCGGAATATCGTTCATGCGACACGGAGATCCGCGCAGGGATAGTCAGGGAACCATTGATGAGCGGTTCGATATAGTTGCGCATACTTCTGTCAACAGCCGCTCCTCTTAATAAGGTTGCGCAAAAGACGACTGTATCATAGATTTGGGTGGAGTTTTCATACTGATAGACAGCGTGCAGCATATTGGGCTGTATGATGATAATATCGCCGGTTTCCGCGGTAAACTGGTTGTCTCCCACAATGAATCTGCTCTGTCCGGAACGAATAAAATTAATCTCAAATTCCCTGTGCCAGTGGAGTGACACATAGGGGAAGTAGTCAGGAATGCGAGATTCATAGTAGCTAAAAGGCACAAGCGTGGAACTGTGAATGCGGTTTTCCTGGTAAAGGTTTTCTTTTTGAATGGTATCTGGCATAATAATCTCCTTAAAAAGTAGTATTGTATCAGCTATTGGTATCATATCAGTAGAAAAAGCAGGATCTGCATAGTATTATATCATTAAAAATACGTGAGAGGTGAGTAGTTTTATGAAAAATAATCATTTTCCGAAGTGGCTTGACGATGCAGTATTTTACGAGATCTATCCGCAGTCTTTTCAGGACAGTAACGCGGACGGTATCGGTGATTTCAGGGGGATCATGGAACGGCTGGACTATATTAAGGAGCTCGGGTGCAGCGCGATCTGGATGAATCCCTGTTTTGAATCGCCGTTTGGCGACGCTGGGTATGATGTATCAGATTACTATAAGGCGGCTGCGCGGTATGGTACGAACGAGGATTTAAAACTGCTTTTTGACGAGGTACACAAGCGGGATATGCACATTCTGCTTGATCTGGTTCCAGGGCATACGTCAGTCGAACATGAGTGGTTCCGGCAGTCGATGCGGGCGGATCCAAATGAGTATACTGACCGTTATGTCTGGACGGACAACGTGTGGGAGCAGCCAGAGGGCTACGCGTCGATCCGGGGGATTTCGGAGCGCAACGGAAGCTGTGCAGTCAATTTTTTCAGTTTTCAGCCAGCGCTGAACTATGGTTATTATGAGCCGGATCCTGAGAAAAAGTGGCAGCAGGGTATTGACGATGCGGGACCGCAGGCTACGATCGCGGCGGTCAAAGACATCATGCGGTTCTGGCTTGGCATGGGCTGTGATGGATTTCGTGTTGATATGGCAGGTTCGCTTGTCAAGAATGATGTCGAGGGAAAAGGAACGATCAGGGTGTGGCAGGATATCAGGGCTTTTCTCGACAGGGAATTTCCTGATGCAGCCATGATTTCTGAGTGGGGAGAGCCGGATAAGAGCCTGCAGGGTGGTTTTCATATGGATTTCCTGCTGCATTTTGGACCTTCTCATTACAATGATCTGTTTCGCTGTGAAAAACCCTTTTTCGCGGGAACAGGCGATGTGTCCGCATTTGTGGAAAAATATGTCGAGAGCTGTCAGAAGTCAGAGGGCAAGGGGCTGATCTGTATTCCGTCAGGCAACCATGATATGGAACGGCTTTCGCGCTATATTAAGGGGGACAGGCAGAAGATTGCGTTCGCATTTTTGCTGTCTATGCCAGGCGCGCCGTTTATCTATTATGGTGACGAGATTGGCATGCGGTATACCGAGGGGCTTACATCGGTTGAAGGCGGTTATGACAGAACTGGCTCACGTTCTCCGATGCAGTGGGATAACACGGTGAATGCGGGATTCAGCCGGGCGCCTAAGAAAGCGTTGTATATCTGTCAGGATGAGAGTGAGGATAGACCGACAGCAGCATTGCAGATGGCAGATGAAAAGTCATTGTGGAGTGAGGTTAAGCGATTGATCCGGATCCGCAGTCAGCATAAGGCACTGCAGAGCAGGGGCAGGATCGAGTTTGTCTATGCCGAGAAGGAGACATACCCACTTGCGTATATCAGACAGGCAGAGGGTGAGCGGATCCTGGTTGTTCTGAATCCGTCTGAAAACCAAGTCACATTTCCAAGTGAGATCGTTCCGGCGGAAACTATCTATTTTTGGGGCGGCGAGATTGCAGCAGACAGCGAGGTGATAACGGTTCCGGCGTGCAGTGCAGGATTTTATGTGATATAGTCTCGTTGGACGAGACGGCCATGGGTATTGTTGCTGATGTTCCGGATTTACGTTCTCCATGCAGATCAACCCTGCTTCCGGCTAAGGAACTGTTCAAAAGTAACATGCACATCCTGCGCAAGCTTCACATGTTATTGCTGAACAGTTCCTAATTGCTGCCAGGATGTCAATATAAAAAAGCTGCAATCGGATTCATTCGTCATAATATAATCCGCCCGCAGGTAGGTTTTGCCGTTTAACTCGTACTTGTAGACAGGATAACATGAAGTCGTAGCGAAAGCCGGTTCCACATCCAGTCTGCGTGTATCTCCGCCCATGTATTTGTGCTCCCCCATCATGATTAAATGCATTGCTGTCATAGCACGAACCTACGATTGTTCCGCTGACCTTTCCGTCAAACTGTCTCCTGTTTCTTTCATACAGAAAAAAGCAGAATGCTACGAGCAGCATTACCAGCCCAAAGATAAGCAGGATAAACGATGTGATATTCATAGCAGGCCTCCTTTTGTACGAATACTCTATCCCTTTCTTTTGCTCCTGTCAACTTAGGAACTGTAGAAAAATAACTGACACATCTTGCTTG
>DKVL01000042.1 GCA_002491195.1 Lachnospiraceae bacterium UBA7179 | reverse complement strand
ATATGTTTGGAAAGAAACTCACATCGAACATACTTATTTGTTCGGGAGAAACTCACATCGTATCCCCTATTTGTTCGGGGGAGAAGCTCAAATAGCACATGCCCGCTTGTTCGGGGAGAAATTCAATCAAATATGCCAGTTTGTTTGTGCAGAAAATTATGATGGTGAAATTTTAGATTTCACACCAAACAATGTATTTTTGATTGATATATTATTATAACGGATGTATGTAATTAGCTTAGCAAGAAAGGAGGGAACCACATGTTGTCTGAATACCCGGATATTTTAACAACAGAGGATATCTGCAGTCTTTTAAAGGTATCTAAGTACACCATTTACAAGCTGATTCGCACAAAGCAACTGAAAGCGAAAAAGATAGCACAGCACTACAGGATTCAAAAGGCAGAGCTGATCAATTACCTCAATGCCCAATAAAGCCTGTTGTATCAGTATCGGCCTGCTGCTATAGCATATTTCCGGCATAATCTGTGAAAACCATTCCATTTTATGCCGGAATGTGTTACGATTTGTATGTATGCAGCACGCCCTTTATTATGGAAAGGAGGATTCTGATGAAGGGTACTGTGCAAACAAAAACAACGAAAAAGGGGATAGAATACCTCTATATTTACTTGGATTATATTGATCCAATCACACACAAACGGAAACAGAAAGCAGTTTCCACAGGACTGGAAGCGAAGGGCAACAAACGCAGGGCGGAGAAAATGATACAAGATTATATCGAAAAGTACCAGTATCTTGAAGCACCGCAGACAGATACGAAAATCAGTAATCATATCGGTCTGTGTGATTTTCTGGATTACTGGCTTGAACGCAAAAAATTAGAGCTGCGCCAGTCAACATATGAAGGATACGCATGTCGTATTCACTCTATGAAAGATTATTTCAAAAAGGATAATCCGGAGTTGATCGCGCTGACACCAAAGAATTTCAATGATTTCTTCCGGTATGCGTTGGAGTACGGAAAGATTAACCAGAAAACACATAAAAGAGAGCCGCTGGCAGTCAGGACTGTCAGAAGCTACCATAGTATATTACATGCTGTTTACAGCGAGGCGATTGTTGATGGAATTACGAAGACAAACCCACTTGATAACGTTCCAGTGCATGGGAAGAAGAACCGCGATTATAACGAAGAGCTCATATTTCTGACGGAGGAGGAGATATCGGAGGTGCTTCATTTTATGGACAGGCATTATCCGCGCCTTGTAGGGATTACTTTTATGGGGGCATATTATGGACTACGGCGTTCCGAGATATTAGGGCTGAAATGGTCTGCCATCAACTGGGACAAGGGGACGATCTCGATCTGCCATACGGTTGTGCGTGTAAAATCGGTCATGGCAGAAGATGCCACGAAAACACAGGCTGGCCACAGGGAGCTGAATCTGTTTGATACGGCGCGGAGCTGTCTGTTAAAGATAAGGCAGCAGCAGACAGAAGATAAGTCCTTTTTCGGAAAACAATATGCCAATCATGACGGATATGTGTTCGTATGGGAGGATGGACATTCATATGATCCGAATTATATATCACGTCTGTTCGCAAAGGCAATGGCAGATTTCGGAAGACCGGAGATTACCCTGCATAAGCTTCGTCACACCTGTTGTTCGCTGCTGATCAATAAGGGCTGGGATTTAAAGAAGCTGCAGTACTGGCTTGGACACAGTGATGCGTCGACGACGCTCAATATCTATTCCCACTTTAACCGTAAGCGGCTGAATGAGAGTGAGAATGACTTAAACAGCATTTCAGCAGCCGCGTCTGATCTATTTGATGGAGTTGAGGAAATTTGTTAGAACAAATGTTAGAACAAGGGCTTTTCGCAGGATATATACTATTTCTGCCAGAAAATGAAAAATACCGGAACCCTTGAAAATTCAAGGATTCCGGCGCCCCTGCCAAGAGTCGTTGCGACTGGATTCGAACCAGCGGCCTCTGCGTCCCGAACGCAGCGCTCTACCAAACTGAGCCACGCAACGAAGTAACTTATTTCAAACAGCTACGTATCTATTATACAGTATTTTTCAAAATAATCAAGTATATTTTTCAATTTTTATAAAAATATACTTTAGAACTGATGTTTGATAACTTCAATCACGCTTGTCATATGGTATTTGATCAGAAAAATCTGGTTTGAGTACATTGGAAATTCATATTTGGCTTTCTGTAGCAGTGGTTAGAACCATTTCTCTGCCTGCGTCTCTTGATTGACAGGCAGTTCACTGACAGGGATTGCACAGTCTTCACACACGTTATGAAGCAGTGCCGCGGAGATCAGATTGTCGCAGAAAGTTCCATTTTTCTTTTCCTCCTGAACATTACTGATATCGTTTCTGACTGTTATGATTAAAGTATAAAACATTAGAGTGCAAAAATACAGCAAAATGATCTTGAATGCGCATCTGCCAGATTCAAGGAACGCTTGACAAAAGCAGATATTTGTTGGAATTTTATAGAAATAAAGGAGACCGATTGGTGATATCTGGGACATAATAGACGAATTTTTCTGAAAAATGACAAAATTCTATAAGAATTGCACAAAAAAGTATTGAAAAAGAAAGAATAGTATGTTATAAATAATCTGACGGAATCGTTACCGATTAAGAAAAATCTATATAAAGTGTAAAGGATAACAAAAATTGCATAAAAAGGAGGAATTTATATGGATTTTATGAGTGAAAGAGGGGCAGAGCGTATTGTCAATGTTTATATTGAGAGGGAATTATCAGAGTATAGAAAAGTTACGGAAAAGGAATTTGGTTCAGGAGGGATTACACCTGAGGCGAGAGCAGCCTTTAGCAGAAAGCCATATTATGGCGCTTCGACAATAAATATAAAGAACAGGCCGGTATTGAGGTAATTGAAACAGAGAGAACAGTAACAGGTAATTTATGACATCTGAAATTTTATACAAAGTCTTGTGGAAACTCCAGACATAGTATGCTATAATAGAATAGCAATATTGAAAATGGAATTGTAGTTAATGGAGGAGGATACATATGACAATGAAATTTAGAAAAGGATTGGCGGTGTTGCTGGCACTGGTTATGACTTTGCTTGTTATGCCAGTGAGTGTGGCGAGAGCGGAAGGCGTGACTTGGGTAAGCATGGGGAATGGATGGCATTATTTGCAGGGGACAGATATCAAGGTAAGGATTGCAGATGATGTTATATCTATAGAAGGAACAGGTGCTCTTCCGGATGCGGATTACTGGAAACTGTATGAGAGACCCTGGCATACTTCTTCTGCGTCACATCTGAGAATAGCCAGCACGATTACTTCGGTTGGCGACTATTCATTTTATAAGTGCTCAAATATTAAATCAGTCGAGATGTATACGAGTACCTTTATTGATAACAAAAACGCTTTTGAGGGGATCGCGTATTGTCCGATTTTCAGGATCACAGATGCAGAAGTACAGACGCGCATGATTGGGACAATACCATATACGAGCCTTGACAGTATTCAGGCTTTTGCACAGTCTAATACGATGGGCGCATGTTATATCCTGAACGACAGAAAAAAGGCGGAGGCGTTTCAGAATAGCACCAATCCAACTATTTGTAATGTATATTGGGCAAATGATTCGGAGGCGCCATGGAACAGTGTGGCTGACAATGGAAATGGAAATAAGGCAACGAACATCTGCCATTTGTCTGCAAACACGCCAGATAGCACATTGAAGGTGTCTGCGCAAAGACTCTATCCGGGTATAGCATGTTACGAAGCATATGCTGCTTTTATAGGGGACTATACATTTGCGACTACGTTCAATCTCAGTGTGGAGAAGGAACAGAAAGCTGTTTATCAGACCGATAAGGAGTTGGAGTATGTTCTTACGATTCCGGCAGAGTATCGCAGTGCACTGAGGAATTTCCGGCTGCTGGCAATTGGTACAGGTGCTGTTTACATCTATGATGATCTTGATGCAGCGACGGAGACGATCACTTTCAGGACGGATAAACCGACTACTGCATATGCATTAGTCTATAAGCAAATATAAGGAAGAAAGAAAATGGCGAGTGTTAGTATAGAAAGAGTAATTGAAAAATTTAAACTCAAAAATCTTACGCCTCAGATCAATGTGGAGAATATTAAAATCCACCAGCCAGACATTAACAGGCCTGCGCTGCAGCTGGCAGGGTATTTTGAGCATTTTGAGGAGACGAGACCACAGATCATTGGTTTTGTGGAGTTTTCTTATATGGAAAATCTTCCTGAAGAGAGAAAAAAGGAAGTGTACCCGCGGGTGATATCAGAGAAAACGCCGTGTATCATTTTTTGCAGGGGACTTCATCCGGATGAGATGTTTATGGAGATTGCGATCAAAAATAATGTTCCTCTGCTGATTACAGAGAAGACGACTTCTGCGTTTGAGGCGGAGATCATTCGATGGTTAAATGTTAAGCTCGCTCCTTGTATCTCTGTTCATGGTGTGTTGGTGGATGTCTATGGTGAAGGTGTGTTGATCACTGGAGAGAGTGGTATTGGCAAGAGTGAGGCAGCACTGGAGCTGATCAAGCGCGGCCATCGCCTTGTATCGGATGATGTTGTGGAGATCAGAAAGGTGAGCGATGATACCCTGATCGGTTCTGCGCCGGATATTACACGTCATTTTATTGAATTGCGCGGTATCGGAATCATTGACGTGAAGACATTATACGGTGTTCAGAGTGTTATGGATACGACCAATATCAACCTTGTGATCCGTCTGGAGGATTGGGATAAAGAGAAGAAATATGATCGATTAGGTCTGGAAGAGAACTATACAGAATATCTTGGTAATAAGATCGTATGTCACAATATTCCGATTCGCCCGGGACGAAATCTTGCGATTATCTGTGAGTCAGCGGCAGTCAACTACCGTCAGAAGAAGATGGGATACAATGCTGCCCAGGAGTTATATCAGCGTGTGCAAAACTCACTCTCAAAACCGCGTGAGGATGATGAAGAATAGAGCATGAAGCTTTAAATTTTCTAAGCAAGCAAAAGACGCCCGCTAAGAAAATTTAAAGCTTCATGCAGGAAGAACGCAAAGGGCAGCGTTCTTCGCGGTGTGTGCCAATAATTATAATTTACAAGGAGTGGAAAAATGGGTAAATATTGTTTTGGGGTGGACCTGGGTGGAACGACAGTGAAGATTGGTCTGTTTGATACAGATGGAGTTGCGTTGGAAAAGTGGGAGATCCCTACCAGGAAAGGGGAAAACGGCAGCAATATCCTTCCTGATATTGCGGAGTCGATTTTGGCTAAAATGACAGAGAAGCGTATTGCCAGGGAAGATGTGGTTGGTGTCGGAATCGGTGTTCCTGGACCAGTAGATGACAATGGTGTTGTATATAAAGCAGTCAATCTTGGCTGGGGAGTGATGAATATTAACGAGATACTGGGCGGGTTGTTACGGATGCCAGTCAAAGCAGGAAACGATGCAAATGTGGCAGCGCTTGGTGAGATGTGGTGCGGCGGCGGTAAGGGTTGCACGAATATGGTACTGGCTACGCTTGGCACAGGCGTTGGTGGTGGGATCATTGTCAATGGAAAGATGTTGACCGGTGCTACAGGGGCAGGCGGTGAGATTGGCCATATCCATATTGAGGACAATGAACCGGATGCATGTGGCTGTGGCAATCATGGCTGTCTGGAGCAGTATGCTTCTGCGACTGGTGTAGTGCGGCTGGCGGAGAGAAAGCTGGCATCATCATCGCAGGACAGCGTACTTAGAACGGCAAAGGCAGACGGAAAACTGAGTGCCAAAGCGGTATTTGATGCTGTTAAGGAGGGGGATGCACTTGCCTGTGAAGTGGCAGAGCAGTTTGGCGATTATCTGGGAAAAGGGTTTGCAGCGATCGCAGGAGTCGTTAATCCGGAACTGTTTGTCCTTGGCGGCGGTGTGTCCAAAGCAGGAGAGATCTTGTGCGATTATGTTTCGAAATACTATACAAAATATGTATTTCATGGGTCAAGGAATGCGCAATTTAAACTGGCTACACTTGGAAATGATGCTGGTATATATGGTGCGGCAAAGCTTGTATTGGAATAGAAAAGTGAAATCAAGAAATAAAGAGGTAATCATTTGAGAGAGTTTGATGAGAAAGCAAAACAGAGACTCTGCCAAAGATTGGCATGCATTTTGCAGCCAGAGCAAATACTTGTAGATGAGAAGATGTCAGCTCACACCACCTTTCGCGTGGGTGGTGAAGCTGACATCTTTGTGGAAATAAATACTTCTGTGGAACTTCAAAAAGTGTTTGCACTCTTAAAATCAGAAGGGTTTACCAGGCTGGGGAAGGATTTTTATCTTCTGGGCAACGGCAGTAATGTGCTTGTAAGCGACAGCGGAGTCAGAGGGGTGGTGCTCCATCTGTCGAAAGAATATGGAAAAATTGTTTTGGAGGAGCAGTCCGAAACAAGACTCGTCTGTCAGGCGGGGGCGACCCTTGCAGCGATCGCGCATAAGGCATATGAATATGGTCTGACTGGATTTGAGTTTGCAGCAGGCATTCCCGGAACTCTGGGCGGTGCGATTGTCATGAATGCGGGGGCCTATGGCGGGGAAATGTGTCAGGTGGTAAAGAGCGTGCGGCTGATGACTTCTGATGGCGTGATTGTTGAGAAAAGCGCAGAGGAGATGCAGTTTTCTTACAGACACAGTATCTTGAAAGAAGAACCGCTGGTGGTGCTGGAGGCGGTCATCGGGCTTGCGCATGGCAGTCAGCAGGAGATGAAAGCAAAGATGGAAGATCTTGCACTGCGAAGACGCGAAAAACAACCGTTAGAATATCCGAGCGCAGGTTCTACATTTAAGAGACCCGCTGGGCACTTTGCGGCAAAGCTGATAGAAGATGCGGGGTTAAGAGGTTTTTCAGTGGGGGGAGCACAGGTTTCTGAAAAACATTGTGGCTTTATTGTAAATAAGGGAAATGCTGCAGCAGCGGATATCTACGCGCTGATCATGGAAGTACAGAAGCGGGTGAAAATGTCATCTCAGGTTATGATCGAACCTGAGGTCATCTTGATGGGATTCGGAGAGAAAGGGTGATACAATGAGGTTTGTGATCGTCACTGGTATGAGTGGCGGGGGGAAATCGACCGCCATGAAAATGCTTGAGGATGCAGGATATTATTGCGCAGATAATATGCCGGTCCCCCTGATTGAGAAATTTATGGAATTATTGGCAATGCCGGACAATGGAATTATGAAAGTAGCATTGGGACTGGATGTGAGGGCAGACCAGTCATTTGAGGATGTCAACCAGCTCGTGGCACGTCTGCGTGAGACATATGTTTTTGAGATTCTGTTTCTCGAGGCGGCAGACAATGTGCTGCTGAAACGTTACAAGGAGTCGAGACGTGTCCATCCTTTGTCGGTTGATGGTGATCTGATGAGCGGAATCACAAGGGAGAGAGCGCTGCTTGCAAGTATCAAGCAGGCAGCGGATTATGTGATCGACACAACGAATCTGCTGACAAGGGAATTAAAAGCGGAGCTTGATCGTATCTTTGTCAGCAATCAGGCATACAATAGTTTAATGGTTAATGTGATGTCTTTTGGCTTCAAACATGGTATTCCGCAGGATGCAGACCTGGTGTTTGATGTGCGCTTTCTGCCCAATCCGTTTTATATTGATGAACTGAAGCAGAAGACCGGCCTTGACCGGGAAGTGCAGGATTATGTGATGAGTTTTCCGGAGGCGCATGAGTTTGTGGACAAGCTGACAGATATGATCAATTTTCTGATTCCTAATTACATTAAGGAGGGGAAATATCAACTTGTCATTGCGATCGGATGTACTGGCGGACAGCACAGGAGCGTGACGCTTGCGGGTGAGCTCTATAAGCGGTTGAAAGACAGAGGAGATTATGGGCTGACGCTTCGCCATAGGGATACAAAATAGCAGGTAAGAGGTGAACTATGTCTTTTTCTGGAAAGGTAAAGGAGGAGCTTGTAAGGCTCGAAAACGATGCAAGACATTGCCAGATTGCAGAGCTTGCCGCAATACTGATCTATTCCGGGGCAGCCAGGACGGATGGTTCCGGGAATAAAACGATCGAGATTCAGTCAGACGTTTCCTATGTAGCTGCCAGATGCTGTATGCTTCTTGAAAAATTGGGGTTGGCAGAGAAAAATGTGACTTGGGATGCACAGGGTTCGAATACGTTGTACCTGGGCGAAAATGACAGTGATGTTATCAATAAGACGCTGCAGACAATTAAATACAGGGAAGGTGACACTCTCGTGAATCCGCTTGTGATGAAAAGTCTGTGTTGTAAGCGTGCCTGTTTGAGAGGGGCTTTTTTGAGTATTGGTTCTATGAGCAATCCGGAGAAAGGGTACCACCTCGAATTTGTGTGCAGTGATACACAGCAGGCAGAGCAGTTAGTGGACACGCTGCTGGTTTATGAGATTCATGCTAAAGTTGTGGCACGGAAAAAATATCAGGTTGTGTATCTAAAGGAAAGTGAAGAGATTGTAGAACTGCTCAATGTTATTGGTGCGCATATTTCCTTGATGAATCTGGAAAATCTGCGAATATTAAAGGATATGCGCAATTCGATCAATAGAAAGGTTAACTGTGAGGCGGCAAACATTACGAAAACGGTGAATGCGGCGTCAAAACAGATCGATGATATTCAATATATAAAACAGCACTATGGGTTTGACAATCTTGCGGACAATCTCAAACAGATTGCAAAGATGCGTCTTGAATATCCAGATGCAACATTAAAAGAACTGGGGGAATATATGACACCCAAGGTAGGCAAATCTGGAGTGAACCACAGATTAAGGAAGCTGGGCGAACTTGCGGAGAAACTAAGGATGAATAGTTCCTAAGAAAAGAGTGAAAATATGGAGAATTCGTATGAAGAAAGCATTGTTTATAATAAATCCGCATTCCGGGAAGGGATTGATCAAGAATCATGTGCTGGAGATTTTGGACATACTGGTGAAGGATGGATACGAGGTGACAGTCTATCCTACACAAGGGAAAGAGGACGCAAGCCGTGCCATGCGCGAACGTAAAAAAAGTTATGAGCTTGTTGTGTGCAGCGGTGGAGACGGAACGCTAGATGAGATTGTTACAGGGATGATCCAATCCGGCTTTAAGACGACGATTGGCTATATTCCAGCAGGGAGTACCAATGATTTTGCCAACAGTTTAAAGATTCCATCGACTATGAAAAAAGCGGCGGAAGTCGTTGTGGACGGAACGGTATTCTCCTGTGATGTAGGGCGTTTTAACGACGATGTTTTTGTGTATATTGCGGCGTTTGGGCTTTTTACAGAAGTATCCTATGGAACGCCTCAGGAAATGAAAAATATGCTGGGACATATAGCATATATTTTAGAGGGTGTGAAACATCTTCAGAATATTAAATCCTATCATTTAAAAGTTACAAGTGTGTCAGAAAATGGAGAGGAGAGAGTGATCGAGGATGATTTTATCTATGGAATGGTCACCAATTCCTATTCTGTCGGAGGATTTAAGAGTATTGCGGGAAATGTCTTTAAAGGCAGGATTGCATTAAATGATGGCTTGTTCGAGGTAACTCTGATCAAGATGCCCAAAAATCCTATGGAGCTGAACTCGATCTTAGCAGCGCTTGCGATCCAGAATATTGATACAGAATATATGTATAGCTTTAAGGCGGGCAGTCTGACGGTAGAGGCCCAGGAAGAAATTGCATGGACACTTGATGGAGAGTTTGGTGGAACACACAAAAAAGTCACACTCATCAACGAAAAACAAGCGATGGATATTATGGTAAGGGAGTAAAAATGATGGGACAGAAATCCAAACGGTCTTATGTGATACTGATTCTGCTGATTATAGTGGCATGTGGGATTACCTTTTATAGAAACCTGTCTTATCATTATGAAATGCGGGGAGATGTGACAGAACTGTCATATTCCAATATGGAAGTCGTTGGGTACAATACGGTTTCAGTAGATGGCAGTAGTGGTAAAAACTTTACAGTAGCTGGGGATGACCCAGGATTTACGCTGACCCTTACAACAGAATATGCTGCCAAAAACATTGGCGGAATCGAATTGAGGTTCGAGGAGGCATGGACCGGTGAGGAAGCACTTCCGGTTCAGGTATTTTATGCGGAAGCAGGTGCACTTTTTTCGGAAAGGCATTCTGTAAAGAGCGGTTTAAAGGCAGGGGAACAGTCCTTGCTGCTTCCCATTCCGGTGAGGCAGTATGAGACAATCCGATTTGACATAGACGGGGATTTTATACTCGGGGGGATCTTTAGCTGCGATGAGCCAATGGCGGCGCATGCATATATATCGCAGGATACCGTTAATATATGCATGTGGCATTTTCCTGTGATTATCATAGGATTTAGCCTGATTTTCTGGGCGCATCGTGTTCGAATGAGACAGGGGGGATTTACCGTCAGGTCTTATACAAAGTATATTTTTCTGGGTGCAGATCCATCTGCAGGTCATGAAGTATATTTAGACTGGCTGCGTGTGTTGGCAGCACTCTTCGTTATACTGGCACATTCCTGTTCATCGATGCTGGATCAGGCGGATGCAAACTGGAAACGGCTGGCACTTGTCTGTGGCTTAAGTCTCGGACTCTGTTGTAATTTATTGTATGTTATGCTTTCTGGGACTTTGCTCCTGGATAGCAGGAAAGACAGGGAAGAGAGTGTTATATCCTTCTATATAAGAAGAGCGTCGAAGGTAATTGTGCCGTTGATTGCGTATTCGTTCCTGCTGTTTGATATAAACGATGAAGTACACTTTTTTCCGCCACAAAATATTGGGAATTCCCTCAAACGGATTGTAACAGGAGGGTCAAGTGTGGGGCCTCATTTGTGGCTGATCTATACGATTGTGGCATTGTATCTTGTTACTCCCTTTTTCCGGGTCATGGTACAGCACATGAGTGACAAGCTGCTTAGGTCAATGGCCGTTGTGATACTTGTCTTAAATGCGCTGACAGCGTATTTGCCGTTATTTGGTATGACCTTTGGCGCAGCAACATTCCTTGCAGGCTGGGAGGGTGTATTTCTGCTGGGCTATATTTTGACCAGACAGAATAATCCAGAGCATCCGAAGGATGATCCAGAGCATCCGAAGGATGATCTTGTAGTCGCAAAACGAAGAAACCACGTGATCATGCTTGCAGCTGTAGTGTCCTACATTGTGATGGTCGTAGTTGTCTATGTGGATTCAACACAGATGAATTATGTTTATGGCAATACGACGACAATTTTGATCACTTCTTGTGGAATTTTTGTCTGGTTTGTAAATAATAAAGAGAAATTTAAAGAGAAGTCCAATGCACTGCTGAGACTATGTTCCAAGTACAGCTATTCGATCATATTAATACATTGGTATGCCCTCTTTGTTGTGGTGCAGGGAAAGTTCCATATTACAGCGCTTCGGTTTGGATGTCTTGGCGGTATTGCAGCGAGTGTTGTTGTCACTTTTGGTGTATGTATCGTGTTGGCGGTCGTGTTTGACAACACAGTTGTCATTGTATGCAATGCGCTCTTCGATAAACTGACTGCAGGATTGGTGGATGAAAAGTATAGGATTCAAAAAAATGCATAAAATATAACAACTGTAATTGTGTGAAGGTGATTGACCTGTGAGAATGTTGACAGGTATGATAATCTTTATTGTATGTGTTCCATTGATTGGAACGGTGTTGATCAAGCCAGATAACCGCATCAGGAGAGAGCAGGATCATGACACAAGTGTCATTAACGAGAGCTTTGCAATTGCGGTTGAGGAAGAGAATGGAACTTTTTATTATAAACCGGAAATTCTGACGGAATTGCTGATGTACCGTGCGATACCGGAAGATACTGCGTTCAGCAGCTCTGAGGACTACATTGTCAAAACGGATCAGGCGTATTATGATCCTGAACAGGAATATCTTAAGGCACTTGCGATTGTATGCCGCAGCAGTGTGGTTTCCGCGTGGGAGGCTGAGCAGTGTCCTATGATTCTTGACTATGCTGTTATGCAGATGGATGCGGGGGAATTTTACAGGATTATCCAGGGGGATTCCATGTACACGAAAGTATTGATCAACCCGGATATGCTGTCAGGCAGCAGGATGTCGTCTTCTGACAATGTGAGGGTAAAATTAAATGAAATAGAGCAGGCGGTGGATGATACAAAAGGAGCTGTGATTACAAGAGATGGGAAAGTGATCACAGCTCCTTTTTTTACCACCTCGCCGTCTGATATGCTCGTTCTGGAAGTGGGAGATGGGGTCGGATTTTCCTTGAATTATGCCTATGAGCTGGCAGTTGAGGGCATGGGATTTTATGAGATCTTAAAGTATTTTTTTGATGATATCAGGGTCACTATTTACGAGTAAATCCATGAATAAAAACCTCTTAACAAGTCAATGCTATGATAAAGGAACCGCACAGGGTTCCTGCGAAAGCAAAAGGCGCTTTTGCAGGTATGGTAAGACTTACGGTTCCTTAGGCAAAGGGCTTGCCGGAAATGGAGGGAAAGGATGAACAGACGAAATAACAAACGTCCTGCTTTGCAGAAAGAGAAGATCAGTATCATCGCAGCATCAGTATTTGTGCTGTCAGCACTTACTCTTGCAGGCGTGTATACGTCATCGCAGGGCGACAAGAAAAAGGAAGAAAATCGTATAGATTTTGCAAAACTGGAACAGGAAAATCTTACTGAAGAGGAAGGTGATACTGGTCTGGTCGACACCAGATTTGTATCTGGAAAGGCAGAGTCCGGGACAAAGGCGGACAAAAGATCATCAACGGATAGCAGATATGTTGATCCAAAGATCTATGACCTGAGCGACAATAATGATATGGATGTTGATCCGGCTTTCACGGAAGCAAATTCCGGACAGGTGGAAAATACGAAACAGGAAAACGTTACAACAGGAGGCACAGACAAGGCAGCGGTGTTTATGGAAGGTCAGGAGCAAAGTCAGGAGCAGGAAATCATAGCAGATACGCCGCTCATTTTTTCAGACGAAGATTCGCTTGCACTTCCAATTATTGGAGATGTACTGTTAGATTACAGTATGGACAAGGCAGTGTATCATTCCACGATGCAGCAGTATCGTTATAATCCAGCGCTTGTCGTTGCAGCTGCCGAAGGACAGGACGTTACAGCAGCAGCAGATGGCATTGTATCAGATGTGTATTATGATTCGCAGACCGGAAATACGATCCGATTTGATCTAGGGAATGGATATATGCTTACCTATGGACAACTTGATAATATTACTTTAAATCCTGGAGACAGAGTTTCTGCGGGTGATATTGTTGGAAAAGTTGCGAAACCGACGATCTATTACACGGAAGAGGGAGCAAACATTTATTATAAGCTTACGAAAGACGGCGAACCAGTC
Source organism: Lachnospiraceae bacterium UBA7179 (assembly GCA_002491195.1). Taxonomy (GTDB): domain Bacteria; phylum Bacillota; class Clostridia; order Lachnospirales; family Lachnospiraceae; genus COE1. The sequence continues at coordinate 41,758 of DKVL01000042.1, read as the reverse complement.
GATCCACTGCACAGGTCTGCCAGCCAGAATTAATCAATAGGAAGGGCATGGTTTTCGAAAATGCTTTTGTTGGAAAATGCGGCAATTCGTAGTATGAGTGATGCGATTCGCGAACAATATCACGCAGATATTTTCGATGGCAGCATACTGATCAAGGATGGGAAAATTCTTGAAGTATCTCCACGAGTCGAGATTCCCCAGTCTGCGGACTGCATGAAAATAGATGTAAACCATCATCTGGTAATGCCTGGGCTGATCGAGGCACACTGTCATATGGGTATCACCGAGGAGAAGAAAGGGCAGGAAGGCGATGACTGCAACGAGACAGTTCATCCCGTCACCCCGATGCTCCGCGCAATTGATGCGATCAATACGATGGATGCTGCCTTTGCTGATGCGGTAAGAGCAGGCATTACTTCTGCAAATATTGGTCCCGGCAGCGCAAACGTTGTCGGAGGCCAGTTTGCTGTCGTAAAGACAAGCGGGAGGCGGATTGACGATCTGATTTTAAAATTTCCTTCCGCTATGAAAATTGCTTTTGGTGAGAATCCCAAAGTAAATTATTCTGGAATGAATATATCACCCGTAACGCGCATGGCAATCGCCGGAATGCTGCGGGAGGAGTTGGTCAATGCGCGTTCTTATCTGGAAAAGCGTGATCAGAACAGCGCGGATTACAATCTGCACTATGAAGCATGGCGTCCAGTGTTTGCAAAAGAAATACCATTAAAGGCGCACGTGCATCGTGTGGATGATATTTTTACGGCAATTCGGATTGCAAAAGAATTTGACCTGGATATGACGCTCGACCACTGCAGTGAAGGACATTTGATCGCCCAGGAGATTGTCACAGCCGGTTATCCCGCAATAGTGGGACCAGATCTCACTACGCGCAATAAAATTGAAGTGCAGAATGTGGCATTTAAGACAGCAGGGATTCTGGCGAATGCAGGTGTGATGGTATCGATCACGACAGATCATCCAGTATCTCTGATCCAGTCTCTTCCATTATGTGTAGGGCTGAGTGTGAAACATGGACTCTCGATGGAAGATGGTTTCAAGGCGATGACAATCAATGCCGCGAAAATTTGTGGCGTTTCAGACCGAATTGGCAGTATAGAGCCGGGAAAGGATGCAGACATTGCGGTATTTGATGGAAATCCCATGGAAGTCTTTACCAATACATTAATGACAATTATTGATGGAGAGATTGTATATAGAAAAGAGGAATAAAACGTATTGCATAAATTTATATATGTTTATCTATAAAATATGGTAAAAGTGATGAAAAGTAAAAATAACTTAAAAAGTACTTTTCAAATGAATAAAAGTATTATATAATAAAAAAAATTATAAAATAATTTAGTTTACATCGTATGTGAGTTTGACTCACTATTCGCTCTCTCAATAACGCCCGCAGATCTACATGGATTTGCGGGTATTTTATGCACAGACCTGTGCAGAGGAAAGGATGCGGGCAATGAACATCGGTATATTTGATTCAGGAATTGGCGGTATGACGCTTCTTCACCAGGCGATGGTGCTGATGCCGCGCGAGAACTTTATATTTTATGCAGATACAGATCATGTTCCATATGGAACCAAGACGAGAGAACAGGTTATAACTTATGTGGATGAGGTGATCCGCTTTATGGCAGATCACGATTGTAAGGCAATTGTGATCGCGTGTAATACGGCAACTGCGGTAGCCGCGGAATTAATGCGCAGCAAGTATCAGCCGATTCCTATCATAGGAATAGAACCTGCAGTCAAGCCTGCGGTCGCGGAGAGTGAGGGAAAGCGTGTGCTGGTGGTGGCGACGCCGCTTACAGTGCATGAGAACAAGCTTCAAAAACTCGTGGAGCGTGTAGATGATGAGCATTTAGTAGATCTGATGGAGCTGCCAGGACTTGTGGAATTTGCAGAGCGCGGCGAGTTTGTGTCGGACAGTGTGACAGCATATCTGCGGGAAAAGTTCCTGGGTTATACACTTGAGCGATATGGGGAACTGGTGCTCGGGTGTACACATTTTAATTATTTCAAAGATTCTTTTCGGGCATTGATTCCGCCGCAGATCCATATCATTGACGGCAGTCTTGGGACAGTGAGGCAGCTCATGCGTGTGTTGGATGCAAGACATGAGCTTTTGGAGCCGATAGCAGATCGTAGTGTCAGCTGGGAACAATATAAAAACGATATTTGTGTCAGATATTTTGAGTCGGGGCGTGAGATCACAGACAGCGCAAAACTCGAAACGATCAGGCAGCTTCATGAGAGATTGGAAAAAATGCGAAAAATATAGACAGTGTATATCTATTGTACACTGTCTATTTTACTGTTTCCTATTCAAGATTCAATCGTTTCGTCATCATATGCAGATTGACAAAGTACATAGCAACTGCTATCAGCACGGTCAAAAGCAGCGTCAGGTTCATGGATGGAGATATAAGGCTGAAAGCCGTTATATCACTGTCGGTTGATGCTGTAAGAATCATCCTGGTATACATCGGTATGGAACAGACGTAACCGAGAATCTGCATGACAAACTGCACGACAAAGTATGCGATAATTGCGCCTGCAACACGGTGCTTGGCGTAGAGCTGTCCTAATGATACACAGCCAAAGAGTGTAACGATGTTTGCAAGGGCTGCGATCACGAAATAAATCACAAAATATGCGATATATGCACCAAAACTGATACCGAGCTCATCTTCAAAATCATAAAGTATCGATGAAAATTCCCGTGAAAACTCTCTGTAATCACCAGGCATTAATGAGGATATATGGTGCAATGCAACTTGAAAAATGATCAGGATTGTGGCGGCAATCGCAAGCAGCATCAGCAAATCAGCCAGAATTGCAGCGATGATCTTGGCGTTTAAGATCTGTGTCGAGGAAACTGGAAGCGTGTGCGTCAGATAACCTTGATCCGTATAGCAGGTTTTGTAAAAACGGATCACAATGATGAGCATTGTTCCGAGGGTGCATCCGATCAGTCCGAAGTAGTACAAAAAGACGGAGAGAACGAGTGCCAGCATGGAGAATCCTGTAACTACCTCGTCGTATTTGGGGTTGATGGTCAAAATCACGCCGCAGGTCAATGCTGTTGTTCCGCCCAGCACGATCAGCATAATCAGAAACGGAGACCAGAGCCCTTTCCATTCATATTTTAATAATTTTCCTAACATGCGTACACCTCCCTGAAGTAAGTATCTACGGATTTACCCATCTGGCTGCGGATAGAGTCAACAGATGTGTATAACATAAGGGATCCGTTTTTCATAAAGATTACATCGTCCAGTACATTTTCGATATCGGATATCAGATGAGTGGACAATATGATCGTTGAACTTGGATTGTAGTTGGTGATAATGGTGCGCAGGATATAGTCCCTTGCGGCAGGATCAACACCGGCGATCGGCTCGTCAAGGATATACAGATCTGCCTGTCTGCTCATGACTAAGATCAGCTGTACTTTCTCCTTTGTACCTTTAGAAAGCGTCTTTAAGCGGGCGTCGCTGCTGATGCCAAGTGCTCCCAGCATACCATAAGCCTTCTCTGACGAAAAGTCCTCATAAAAATCTGCAAAATAGGAAACCATCTGTGACACTTTCATGCTGTTGTCCAGATAGGTGCGTTCTGGCAGATAGGAGATGACCTTCTTGGTTGCAGGGCATGGTTCCATGCCATTGATCAAAACATTTCCGCTTGTCGGCGCAAGAAGACCATTGATCATTTTGATCAGTGTCGTCTTGCCGCAGCCATTTGGCCCCAGAAGTCCAATGATCCGTCCCCTTGGAATGATCAGATTCATATGGAAGACAGACATATAGGTGCCCATGCCAGGATACCGCTTGCACAGGTCATTTAACTGTAGAAGCGGGGTATTGATGTACGCCGTTGTATTTGCCGGACCAGCTGGCATATTTTCATTTTGCATGTAAGCTGAATGATCCTGCGTGGCAGTGTTTGGTGTGTAAGCCGGAGTGTATTGTGGATAATTGTTCTGTAAATTATTATTTTGTGGATAAATCGGGTTATTCTGCACAGGCTTGCTGGATGTATTGTTCTTTTGCAGATCAACCGGACTGCTTTGCGCAGGAGCTGTGCTGTTGATTTGGTCATTTTGTGCAATATTTTCTGGTGAAGCAGTCAGATTATGCTGCATAGCATTGTCTTGTGCAGGAAGTGGATTGTCTGTCTGCATTAGCGTCGGATTCAGTACAGGTTCATTCTGTGTATACACAGAGTTATTTGGTACACTGTCTTTCTGCGCATCCTCATTTTGTATGTATGCCATACTGTTATTTTCGTTCACGTTTGTTCCCTCCCTCGATCGTTCATTTCTATTTTTAATGGTTTTCGTGGATAATACTTTTGATCAGTTCCATAATTTCCTGATCGCTGTATCCAAGTTCGCGCACATTGGCAATAAAGGTGTTTACCTGTGTCAGAGCCAGCTGGTGTCTGGCAGTTTCAATTTTCGTCATATCTTCTGTCACAACACGTCCGCTGTTTCGCTGCGTTACGATTAGTCCGCTGTGCTCGAGTTCAGCGAAAGCCCGCTGCATTGTGTTGGGATTGACACTGGCCTCTGCGGCGAGTTCCCTGACGCTTGGCAGTCGATTTCCAGCTTTATAGATGCCACATACGATACGAACCAATATTTTGTCATATAATTGTGAGTAGATTGGACGTTCAGAATTCATTTGCCATGCCATGTACATACCTCCTTCTGTGTTAACTAATTAATACATTAGTACAATAATACAATTAAAGTGAAATGTCAACACAATTTGTGAAAAAAATAATTGTTGTACACTTTTACTAAAAAATATAGGACAAAGCATAAACATGTGGAAATTATTGTATACATATGATAAAATAATTAACGAATACAATAAATCTGCGTGGAAACTGTGGTGCTTTGGGAAAAATATTGTGCATCTGGTATAAAGAACTGCGCAGATGTTTTTAAGGTACTGGTTAACAGAAGGGTGGAGACAAGATGGAATACAATGAGGAACTTTTCAAGATGAGTGCCAATAAGAAGGCATCAGTTGTATGGGCAATCATATGTGTATTGCTGCCAGGGATTTATGCTGGGGAGCTTGCGAAGGAGAGAATGTCATCTGGTACATTTTGGCTGATGCTGATTTTCTGCTGGGTGCCATATGGGCTGGCGTATCTGCAGCTGCGGATCAGGGGGAAGGCCAATGATCAATATAAAATATTTGTGGCAATAGGGTATGCGATTTTCTATGGATTTGTAGTGCTGACGATCAACAGTACAGTTGCGTTTAGCTTAATGCTTCCGATTGCAGGTATGCTGATCCTGTTCAAAGACAAGAAACTGATTATCAGAGTGGGTATATACAATATTATTTTGATTTTTGTGCAGAATATTCTGGTCTACACAAGAGGACAGTCAGCGGACGGACATATGCTTCAAATGGAGCTGGAGATGGCTTGTACGATTATGTGTTATCTGGGATATGTACTCGCGATCGATCATCTGACAAGATCTGATGGTGCGATGATCGGAGCTATGAACAGCAATCTGGATAAAGTGATACATACGGTTGACAAAGTGAAAGGCGCAAGCAGCGCGATCGTTGATGGAGTGACAGTAGTTCGTGAACTTGCTGATGAGAATAAGCAAGGGGCAATGGATGTTGTGGAGAGTATGAACAAACTTTCCGCAAATAATACAACGATGAGTGAGAAAGCAATGTCCTCTCTGGACATGACAGAGGACATTAATACACAGGTGGAGAACGTGGCTTCGCTGGTAACAAAGATGGCAGATCTCATCAACGAGTCGGCCACCCATGCAAAGACGAGTTCTAACGAGCTCTCGGCAGTCGTTGATGCTACAAATGAGATGGCAGATGTGTCGGGTGAGGTCGAGAAGGTTCTGAATGAATTTAAGACGGAGTTTGACATGGTGAAGCAGGAGACGGGTACGATTGAGAAGATTACGGCCCAGACGAATCTGCTTGCACTGAATGCTTCGATAGAGGCGGCAAGGGCGGGAGAGGCCGGAAAAGGCTTTGCGGTTGTGGCGGATGAGATCAGGGATCTCAGTATGGGAACAAAAAATTCGTCCAACAGCATACTCAACGCGCTCAACCATTTGGAGGAAACGGCAGAGAAGATGACCGATTCTATCACAAAGATCCTGCAGCTGATCACCGACGCACAGGGAAAGGTCAACCATGTCGATGAGAGCGTGGCGAGCATCAGCAATGAATCTGCGGAGCTTGATGATGGTATCCAGGTCGTTGACAAGGCAATGAAGGATGTTGAGGCAGCAAACCGCAATCTCGTTGAAAATATGAAGCAGATTAATGAAGTCATGGAGATTATGACACAGAGTGTGATTGACTCTGAGGAGACGACTAAAGTCATGCTTAGCAAATATGAGGAGACTGCAAACAATGTCATTCATATCGAGGATGTTGTCGGTAAGCTGATCGAGGAGCTTGGCGAAGGCGGTTTCATGGGTATCAAGGATATCACGCCTGGCATGAAGGTTTCCGTGTTTGTCTCTGGCGACAGAAGTCAGGCGGAGTACAAGGCGGAAGTTGTTGATACGACAGACAAGAGTATCAATGTGGGCCATATTACATTGGGTGATCAAGAACTTGACATACAGGATAAGGCGAAGAAATATGATTTACATATCATTGTACACAATGCGCTGTATATTTGGGAGAAGGTTAGCATCAGCTCTGTAAAGGGCGGGGAGCGAGGTATCCATTCCATTATCATCAAGGGAAATCCCAGAGTGGTTAACCGGCGTAAATATCCACGGCTTCAAATCTCTAACAGCTGCAAGGTGACAATTAAGGACAATGAATTTAGCTGTGATGCGAGAATGCTGGACATTAGCGCCAATGGTTTTGCGTTCACGACAACGGCGCGAGAGGTACGTGAGGCGAGAGGAAAGGCGATCTCTGTAGCAGTGAGTAATTTTCCTGTTCTTGGGGGAAAAGCGCTTGAGGGTATTATCATCAGGGTTTCAGACCATGATGGAGAGTACCTGGTTGGCGGCCGTATGCTTGAGGACAGCAAGATTCTGCGAGACTATGTGGCGGAGAGAACAAAATAGAGTTAGTATGGGTTGGTATCATAGGAGAAGGGGGAACGTTGCGGGGTATTGTTATGGCGGGTTTTCAGATTGATGCAGAGCGCCTGGAATGGATTAATGGCGATGCGGATGATCCAAGAGATTTGTGTCTGCACGGTGAAGCGACAGCGGTAATTGGAGAAGAATGTTTTACGTATTATTGCACTGTAAGTTCGACAGCTTTGTATTTATTAAAATCATTGACACAGGATCATCTGATCGGAGAAGATTACAGGCGTGAAGTAGTTCGCTTTGCAGATAAGATTGAAGCATATTACGAGTCCTATTCCCCTAAAATTATTGGGGAAGATGAGTATGACAGAGCAGCTTATACTGCTTTTTGGAACGAATGGCATCACCGTAGATCATTCGTTCCATGCGGTATCAGATGCGGCGCCATCACTTATGAGTGGAGCAGAGTAAACTTTTAAGTTATTTAATTCCGCAGTGGCAATATCTTTCTCAAGCCACGCATAGCGGAACAGGGAATAACCGTCGTAACCGAGCTGTTTTGCAGTCAGGTACTGATAGGCAAGGTTGGTATCACTTGTCGCCCAGCCCAAGTCGCTTTTGGATGTTGCGCCAGCTTGGTAAAGGGCAAGTCCGACATACATTGGAAGATCTTGTTTATTGATCTCCAGCCATGCAGAGCATCTGTTGGTAAACATGTGCTCTGTGCCTTTGCTTGTCACATAGATGTCGGTCCAATAAATCTGCGGCATAATGTAGTCAATATATCCCGGAGTGGACAGCCATGTGTCAATGTCTGCACCCTGCTTACGTGCACTGTCGGGATTTCCTGCCGGGCTGATTCCAAAAGTACAGTCAGGTTTTATGGATTTGATCGTTTCATATACCTGGGAGATCAGCAGATTGACGTTCGCCTTTTTGGATGCAAGATCTAGGTCATCTGCCATGCCAGGCACATAGAAATAGTCGTCAAAATGAATCCCATCCACATCGTATTTGCTGACAATCTCCCTGACACCGTTCGTGATCAGATCCCTTGTCTCCTGTTTGGCAGGATCGAGAACCAGACAGGTTTGTCTGGCGGAGGCTTTGTATTCGATCGTAAAGGGGCGGAACAGTTCATAATAGGGGGTCGCCTTGAAACTGGTCGTCGATTCATTGTTGCGCGAGAGACGGTACGGGTTGATCCATGCCTCGAACTGCAGGTTTTTCGCATGTGCCAGGTCGATCATGATCTGTAGTGGATCATAGCCAGGATCAGTTCTGTCAGTAGTAAAATATGCCGCCCATGGATAGTAGTTGGAGGGATACATGGCATCACCCAGAGCACGAACGTGTACAATAACAGTATTCATGCCATATTCAATGACATTATCATACATCTCGGAAACCTTGGATCTGAACTCTTTTTCTGTTTTGTCCTGCAAGAAGACCTCAATATCCAAAAAAGAAATCCAACAGGCCTTTTTACCGTTGTCTGCTGGTGCAGCCTTTGTACTGATTTCCATGGCAGGCGATACTGCTAACAGGGAAATCAGCAAAATGTATGATAGAAGACAGGAAAGTATTTTCTGATATCGTTTTTTCATTTTAGGATTCCCTTTCTTTATTAATTTTAGAAACAGTCTCTATTTTACGCAAATACTGCAACGGTCACATTGTTCTTTTCTGTGATCGGGATGATTTCCTTCTTAGAATCAATTCTATTGGAAAGAATCAATAGAGATTATTGAATCCGATTCCTTTCATAAGCCTGTTTTATGCCAATAGAATACCATTTAGTTCCTTCGCTTGCACAAAGGATTGTATAACAATTTTCCGAAGTAGATTGAACGCTGTTAACTTTTTCAATTACCTTTCGGATCTGTGCAGGGGAAGGGTTAACAAGTTTACCACTTCGGGCATTATGCAGCTGCATTTTCTTATAAAATTTCTGGATGTCATCAACCGCAAACTGTGTTATGTCATAGTAATAAAAGATTCCGATGAGTTGTTTGATCTGATCGCTGACTGGCAAGCAGTCAAAGTCGATATCAAATGAAGTGCAGTAATAGCTCACTTCCTTCATATTCAATTTCGTCCAGTCCACGTTGTCCTCCTACATAGTGTAGAAACGATTGTGATATAATGTTACAAATTTTTGCCAATATACACCTGTACGATGTCCCAAAAGCCTTCATAATCATTATTCAAAGCAAGCTGGCTGTCGAGCTGATCAAACTCTTCATCATATCTGGCTTCATCCATATCCGACAGTTCTTTTGCTTTGCGCAAAATGCCAGCTTCCTGTTCAGCGCCACATCGTTCCAAGGCATCTATAATTTCTGTACACTGCTCGCTTAGATTGCCATTGATAATATCATCAAGTCCGTCCATCTGCAGAGCAGTATCATATTCTATAATCGTGATGACATCAGCTATAAATCCAGGGTATTGATGTAAGACCTTATGAACCTCTGGTTCTGAAAAAATATCTACCATAGCCTGTAAAAAATCGTCTCCTGTCAGCTTTTGTTCCAATGCCTTGTCGATAAAGTTCATGGCAATACCTCTCTTTCGGATGTGTCTGCGGCATATTGTGTGACATTACATGACAATTTGATATCTTGTTTTACAGAGAGCGTTTCGCACATGTTTACTCTTGTATCCAAGGAACTGCTGAAAAATAAAACTCATGACAATGACTGGCCTGAATATCCTTGTCACAAGTTATTTCTGAACAGAACCTAAAAGCGGAGACGGAGGGATTCGAACCCTCGTACCAGTATAACACCGGTAAACTGATTTCGAGTCAGTCCCGTTATGGCCTCTTCGGTACGTCTCCATATTTTTATAATATAACTTATCAGAAGTGTCCTTTACTTCTGATAAAAGGCGCGACCTTTGCGCCGTGCATCTGATTATAAAAAGCTGCTTTGGCTTTTTATAATATAACTTATCAGAAGTGCCCCTGCTTCTTATAATATACCAAAATGTCCGATTTGAAAATACCCTAATTTAAGATTCATTCAATTTTATTCTGGTTGGCTTCCCAAGTCCTTTATTTTGGCGCCGTTTGCTTTTATTTGCTGTCGCCAACCGATCTGGGCAGCTATCTTATATAGGAATCTTGGAAAGGCAATGGATACATAACTGTTCTGCTGCGTTTTATGTTGAATAATTTTGTCCGCCATTGTGCTGAGTGCTTTTTCGACGGGAGCCTTTGGTCCATGTCCATTTTTTATGGTTGGCAGCTGCTCCAGTGCACCGCCTCCGCCGACACCGATGCCTCCGCCCCAGATAAACCCAGTCTTTGTGCACCAGTTCTGGAAAATATTCAGTGCAAATTCGGCCTGAATGCCCTCGTAAAAACCGCAGTTTACAATGCCATAAATCTGTAGCTGGCGATCCTGCCAATCGGTTTGGGCTAATTGTATGAGACAGGATAAAAGATGCGCTGGAATACCGTCTACATATAGAGGGCAGGCAAATATCCATGTATCAGTACTTTTTAATTCCATGAATGCCTCTTGTGAGACGACAGGACTGTGCAAGCTGATTTCTATCATCTCTGTTTTTCCTGAATGAGGAGCTGGATCAAGTCTTGTCAAAAAGCTTTTGATGTCTGCCAGCAAGGTTTTGCTGGCGCTGTGATTGATCTTGGGACTTCCGTTAATCAATGCTATTTTCATAAAGTCATGTTCTCCAATTCGTTTGCTGTTTCACAAAAACAGATATTTTTTACCCGCCCATCATAGTTATCTGCATTCGCAGATAGGATGTTTCGCGCAGTCTCTTTTTCAATTTCTGTGATATTGTTACCATAAAAATAGGCGGATATTGCAATGGTATTGGGATATCTGCGCCTATGGTGCATCTCACCCTTGCGGAGTACGAAATCGGGGTGAATATAGGAGATGGCACGGTCCTGCACTGTTTTCACGAAGGGGCTTACACTGCCATAACAGCATTGGCTGATTAAGATTAATTCTGTGCATTTGCCCATGTCAATTCCTGTGCCTTCATAACCGTCATGAATCACGCATTTTCCTGGTGTTTTCACCCAGCAGCCAAAGCAGCCGATACAATGATGGATGTCTCTGTGTGGTGTAATCACCTTGTAGTCTCCCTCGACAGGAATATTGAAGTGTTTCATGTCTGTGATAATTAATTTCATTGCTGTTTTCCTCCATATGCAAGTCTACCACAGGCGCGCTGATAAATCATTAAAAACAGATTAAATTTTAGAAATTTCCGCAAACTCTTGTAAATGGTGCGAAAAGATAGAATTTACAAGAGTTGCGTATTTTTTAGTTACATAAAAAACTATAAAATAAAAATGGTTAGTGACAAATTATTCGATATTTAGTACTTCTATTTTTCAATGTTGCGATGTCATAATTATTTGTCCAGCGCTTTAATCTCTGCAACGGATAAATTAGTTGCTGCGGCAATTATATCAGTTGAAACACCTAAAGAAAGTAAGTTTTTGGCAGTATCATGAATTCCACGCTGTTCTGCTTCATATATGGATTGGTTGTAATCCCGGATCGCTTTTTCACGGGCTTCATATTCCAATCGTTTTTGTTTGTCCTAGCTGATGATCTGCAGCTTGTCGTCCTCATGGGTTTGGCGTAGTTAGGGATTCAGTATGCGAGTTTCTTTGATGTCGGCTGGATCCAGATGCAGTATGGCAGACAGAAAACTGATACGTGCTTTTTCATCGGTCATGATTTCCTTAAATGCGAAATCGATTTTGGGTTTCATTAAGAAAATGTCTATAAAACCTCCTTTTTAGAGTTGCTAATGATAGGATTCCTTATATTTAACATTTAAATGAGATCCAATTTTGCAAGACCGATTGCCTGTTCAAAATCTTCTATTGACTGTGCCCTTGCCGCAAGTTTGTGCCATCGGCTCAGCGTTTCAAGATTGGTCTGTCTCATGATCCGATTTCTGAGAGAGTCTGGTACTTCACCAACCTCTTCAAGCAGTTCGATAATATATTCTGCCTTGCCCTCTGCTTTACCTTCCGCTTTTAACCCACGTTCATAGATTTTTACATCAAATTCATTTAATAACAAATTAAACACCTCGCTTCTCTGTTTTCCTATAATATCTCGAAGGATATCACTTTGTTCACAGTGTTCCATTGCCAGGTATATGGACTTTTCAAAAGGATATCCTTTCTTCAGGTTCTGGTTCACCTCGTTGACAAAGTATGCATAGTCGTGCAGCCGTCTGCACTTGTTCATCAGTTCCATATTGTGGCCGTAATTGATGTTCAGCATGACAGCCACACATTCAAGAGCAGTTTTTTTTCCATGAATATGCCCGTTTTTCCCAAATGCGTCGGAAAGTCTGATTTCCTGCATATCAGGCTCATCGTTTGTGCCGTTATAGAAGATAATATATCTTGGTTCGGGCAGTTCTATAAGCGCTTTGCCGTAAATATTGAGCTGGTGTTCCCGGATATATGCCTCATAAACTCTTGCAAAATAAATCAATCCCCTGATCGGCATATTTGGATTGTATGTTGACTGATGCTCGTAGAGATTGAGTGTCGCCGATATGATAAAGGATAAGTCATTCTTGTAAGTCAGATAGATACAGTCATCGAGTGTCGTGATCTTAAGGCCTGCTGTGTCGTCATACGCGGTTCCATTCAAAGCATTATAGAGTTCGAGCAAATCTTTCTTGTCGGCAAAACACCTTCTGAAGAGAGCGTCTTTATATTTTCTTCTGATTTTAAGTCTCTTGATGAATCGGTTCATTGTTTGTCGTATGTTTGTCATGTAATCTCCTTTATTATAGCAGTCCTGAAGTGTATATTCAATCGTTCATTTGTTCGCCATAGATATAATTTATATCATCCGCATTAAAATGTCAAGATAAAATCAGAAAATATATTTGGAACATATTTTTGCGTTGATGCAGATCATATTCTAAAAGCGTTCACATTTCAAGCTATGTCAGAGTGTAAATTGTAATCACAGGTATATTGTTCAGACGTCAATAAAAGTGGTGAGAATCATGCAGAATCGGAGAAATAGACAAGTCAAGTTGCGTCAGTTATTTTTCTACAGATACTTACTGTTAAATAAAGGTAAACGGGGCAGAAAAAATGTTGTATCAATGCAACGGATAAGAGGTAATGAACATGGGAAAAATGATAGTATTGACGTTTTCGGACAGTGAGGAAACAGTCTTTAAGAGGGCAGTTTCCCTCTTAAAGACGAATTGGAGATTGGGATGGAACAACAAACTGTTTCCCCGTCTGCATTGTTCTTTCAAGAATTGGAAATACTGCAACATCAGCATAGGGTGTTGCGAAATAGAAGAGATGTGCGTCTTACCCGTCTTGAGTATGGTACGCTTGTTTTTCTTGCTTCCAGTCCAAACAGGGTATTTACATAGTCGCAAATCTTTGAAGCTGTTTGGAGCATGGTAAGCGATAGCTGTCATTCAAGCGTTATGAAGGTAATATGTAACCTACGGAAAAAGATTGAGTCGAATTGTAAAAAAACGTTTTATCTGAAAATAGTGTTAAGGGGTGGTTACAAATTCAGTGTTGACAGTGTGGGAAAGTGATATTTTATTTATGACTTGTTTTTTGCTTTTAATTCATCATAAGCCCTTTGATATGATTCATAGTCTGCACCACCAATAGCAAACGTCATATGAAAAATATAGTCTTTGTCATGTTCTGCGGGGCACGGTCCAAATACTATATATAGTTCTTTGTTTAACCTTTTCTGTGCATCTACAAGTTGCGGTGCTGTTTTTACTCGCAAGTTCATACAGCCAGATTCAACTCCACCTAATACATTTAGATGGGAATATATCCATATCCACAAATTCAATATCAAATGGACATAGTTCCTTTGCGAATCCATCAAAGAATACTTCCATATTCTCTAAACAAGGAATCGCAAATGGCTGTTTTAATGAAACATGCTGTGGTAGTCTTGCTATTTCAAATCCCATCTTTCCATGCCTATTTGTTTCCGGCATCAATTTTCTACCATAATTCTCTGCATCATTATCTGCAATTAAAACAATTGTTGCTTTCATTCTATCTCATCTCTCTTTACCAAATTGACCACTTGTTCAAGACTCATTTCTCCCATGTCCTGTTTATCAAGCTCTGCGTCTCTTTGTCTTACGGATACAGACATATTATTTTTCTCGTTTTCACCTACGATAATCATATATGGCGCCTTATCCATGCGTGCTTCACGAATTTTATATCCAAGTTTCTCGCTTCTAACATCCACTTCTACCCGGATATCATTTTCTTTCAAAAACCCTTCAACTTTCTTGGCCTAATCATTATATTTATCTGAAACTGGAAGAACCTTAATTTGTACAGGTGCAATCCAGGCAGGAAATTTCCCTGCATAATGTTCCAGTAAAATACCAATAAAACGTTCTATTGACCCAAATACAACTCTATGCAGCATAATCGGGCGATGTTTCTCTCCATTTGCTCCAATAAAGTCAATATCAAATCTTTGCGGAAGCTGAAAATCAAGCTGAATCGTTCCGCATTGCCACGTTCTGCCTATGGAATCTTTTATATGAAAATCAAGTTTCGGTCCATAGAATGCACCATCTCCTTCATTTATTACATAAGGCTTATCCATTCCCTGCACTGCTTTTTCTAAAGCTTCCGTAGCAAGCTGCCAATCCTCATCACTTCCGATGGAATGCTCTGGTCTCGTTGACAATTCTATTTCATACGAAAAACCAAATTTCTGGTAAACTTCATCGATAAGGCGCATAACACCTTGTATCTCATCCATTACCTGATCTTCTCTCATAAAAATGTGAGCATCATCCTGCGTAAAGGAACGTACTCTCATGAGGCCATGTAATGTTCCGGACTTTTCATTACGATGCACAAGTCCTAATTCTCCTATTCGCATAGGAAGCTCCTTGTATGACCTCGGTGCCAGTTTATACACCAGCATTCCTCCCGGACAACTCATTGGTTTAATTGCATAATCATCATCTTCCACTTTAAGAGAATACATGGAATCTCTATAAAAATCCCAATGACCCGACGTTTCCCAAAGACTTCTCTCCAACATAATAGGCGTAGATATTTCTACATATCCGTCTCTGCAATGAATTTTTCTCCAATAATCAATCAGCAGATTCTTCAATATCATTCCCTTTGGTAAAAATACTGGTAATCCCGGCCCCTCATTGAAAATCGTAAATATTCCAAGTTCTTTTCCCAATTTTCTGTGGTCCCTTGCTTTTATTTCTTCTACCATGTGCAAGTATTCTTCTAACTGCGATACTTTCGGAAAAGATATACCATAGATTCTCGTAAGCATTTGATTCTTTTCGTTGCCTCTCCAATAGGCTCCTGCCACTGACAAAAGCTTGACAGCCTTAATTTGACATACATTTGAAATATGCGGTCCTGCACAAAATTCCTCATATTCTCCCTGCTTATAGAAGCTGATTTGCTCTGCATCATTCAGTTCCTGAATCAGTTCAATTTTATACTTTTCACCTGCATTCTCCATAAAGCTAAGAGCTTCTTCTTTTGACTTCTCATAGACTTGCAAGGAGAGGGACTCCTTTACAAAACAACATAAGAAAAGCACCCATAAGACCATAATCACATAGTCCTAAGGGTGCACTTAGCACGGTTCCACCTTAACTTTTCACTTCAGATTCTATCAAATCCTATCCTTTAACGCAGGCATACGGTAACACTTACTCATTTCAGCACTACAGCTCTGGAATGGTTTTCGTCTAATTTCCACATAAATAGCTTCCACCAAGTACTATTCTCTCTGGATGTTTCCAAGTAAACTACTTTTTTCCGTCTTCGCTTTTCTTATGTTATTGATGGTACTGTATCACAACTTCTTTGTTTTGTCAATGCTCATGTTAACCCAAATGGCACGACGCACGACATCTTCCCACCATCTGGAAAACACAGCAAAGCCGAGAGGCAATTACCTCGCCCCATGAGGCAAAAACAAGGGAAAAGGATATATATTTTGAGGTTTGCATTATGCAAAGCCTTGAAAAATAGGGGAAATTTATGGAAAAAGCATATAAACTGGAATTTAACACTTTTTTAACTCGGCAATAGCACCATAATGTAAAATATCAAATTCATCAGGCGCAATATGTTCAAGGAGTGTTCTGTGCTCTTGTTCCCACATAGAGATCTCTTTTTCAGTAAGCGAAGCACCAATTCCGCGACACGCTTTCATTCTCCCATTCCAGCTTTCATGGGTGAATGGTATTCTTAGAGTAAATTCTTCGTGATGTACAAATTCAAAGTTTTCTTTATAGCAATCGGGTATGTCTATTGGATGTATCGTTTCTCTTGCGCCACTCCAATTTGGATTATATTTTAATACAAGATTTTCACTGGCTCTCGCAATTTTATCCTCAAACGGAAGCCATGCCATATATAAAACAAGAATAGTTCCCCCTTTTTTAAGCAAACGATAAAACTTAGGCATAACTGTTTCATGATTGAAATACCAAAAACATTGGCAAGCTGTGATTACATCAAAAGAGTTATCAGAAAAACTGATATCCTCTGTTGATACAACGTAATAATCTATGTCCATATCTTTTGAAAGGATTTTGGCTTGTTCAATTTGGTTTTCTGAAATATCCGTAGCCGTCCATTTCGCCCCATACTGGTACATATTTCTGGGAAGAACTCCTGTCCCTGTTCCAACATCAAGGATAGATTGTCCGTTTATACATAATTTGCGGTCAACAATTTTTTGATAAAATTCTTTTGGATAAATATCACGAAACTTTGCATAATCTAAAGATGTTTTCCCCCAATCAAAAGGTTTTCCGCTATCTATATCTCTATTAGTTATCTTCATACCATGCCTCCTTCAATACCGATTTATCACTGTCAGCAACACTGAAATTATACCACACAGCCGACTGGTTCACAATGATATATCTTGCGTCTTCGACTTCTCCTTTCTCTGTTCTGTCGGCGGTATCACTTGTTTGATGCAACGCTTTACGGTTTCAGCTTCAGCAGTTTCCTCTTTCAGCTTTCGCATTTCCCGATAAAGGCGGTCTTTCTGTGCGACCCATACGTTTCTCTTCTTTCTGCGCTGAGACTGTTTGTAGGACTTTTTCCGTCCTCTCTAAATATAACCCTTAGGAATTGTCTCAATAGTTGTCGGATAATATAGGGTATGAATTGTAATATCACGGGTATAAGGATAATATGCAGGAGAGACAGTGTGCATTTACAGTTGTGTCCATCAGTGATATAATGGGTAGAAAGTCTTGTATTTTAAGGGATTGTAGAAAATGGCGGACAGATGTCCATGAGCGGACACAAGACAGATTCACTCTGCTGTGGAAAGGAGCATCACTATGGCAGATTTACTGGAAAACCTGAATGAAAAGCAGAGGGAGGCCGTGCTTGAGACCGAAGGGTATGTCAGGGTGATCGCTGGCGCGGGAAGCGGGAAGACAAAGCTTCTCGTGAGCCGTTATGCCTATCTCGTGCAGGAGTATGGGATTGATCCCGCCAACATTCTGTGCGTGACATTTACCAATAAAGCGGCTGGCGAGATGAAGCGGCGGATTCGTGCCCTGATCGGGGACGAAGATGGTTTCGATCTCATCTGTACTTATCATGGATTCTGCAATCGTCTGCTGCGCGAGAATCCGGAGAAGCTGTTTCTGAATAAGCAGTTTCAGATCATTGACAACCAGCAGCAGAAAGCGATCCTTGGCGAGATCTATCAGAAGTTTGAACTGAAACTGGATCATGCCAGTTTTGAGACAATATTGAGAAAAATCGGGTATGCAAAGAAGGACGGCGCTTATGTGACAAAGCTGTGCAATCCTCAGCCATGCCAGATACTGCACGAGATAAAAAATCAGGACGACCAGATCATAGAGGAATTTCTGCAGCGGCAAAAGGCAACCTATGCGCTTGATTTTCACGACTTGATCTGGTTTGCGATTCATCTGCTGGAGACGGATGAGGAGGTGCGAAAGAAGTGGCAGGGCAGGCTGAATTATATTATGGTGGACGAGTTTCAGGATAGCTCGGCGGTGGAGATGCGGCTGGTGGATTTATTGTCAGACCAGTATCACAACTTGATGATTGTGGGTGATCCGGATCAGAATATCTATGAGTGGCGCGGTTCCGATGTAAATCTGCTTGTGAATTTTGATAAGGAGCATGAACCTACCCGGACGATCATTTTAAATCAAAATTACCGATCAACACCGCAGATTCTGAAATGCGCAAACTCGTTAATCGAGAAAAATAATCTACGGATAAAAAAGGATCTTTTTACAAACAATGCCACAGGTGCGCCGGTTATCCATTATCATTCCCAAAATGATCTCGAGGAGATGGATCATGTGATCGAGAATATGAAAAAGCTGTGCGCGGAAGAGGGCTTTCGGTATTCTGATTTTGCTATCATATACCGCTCTGGTTTTCTGTCCCGCGTTGTGGAGAAAAAACTGGTGGAAAAGAATATTCCCTATGAAATTTTTGGCGGCGTCCGTTTTTATCAGAGGATGGAGGTCCTGGATATTCTGGCTTATCTGAAATTGATCGCGTATGATGACGACACCTGTTTTCGGCGCATTGTGAACACACCGCGCAGGCGGTTTGGACGGGCGAAGATGAATTACCTCGAAGGGCTGCAGCAACCAGATCAGTCTCTGTTTGCGACCTTAACGATGCATTTAGCGGCAAAGGAGTTTCAAAACAGTGATGCGGCGCAATTTGTTCATTTGATTGATTCCATGCGGAAAAGTTATCAGGAAAAACGGATATCTGAGATTGTTAATGAAGTGACGAGGGATTCCGGTTATGAAGCGTATATTCGGGAGCTGGGTGATGAGGAGCGTTTGGACAATCTTGTGGAATTGAAACGGATCGCCAATGAATTTGAGCGGGAGTTCGGGGAGAATCTGAGTCTGGAGGAATTTTTACAACAAATCGCGCTCCAGTCGGGGGAGGACAGAAGTGACCAGAAAGACTCTGTGAAGCTCATGACAATCCATGCCTCAAAGGGATTGGAATTTCCGGCAGTGTTTATCCTCGGTTTTTCGGAGGGTGTCTTTCCCTCGGCAAAGACGATCGGGGAGCGCAAACATTTAGGTCTGGAGGAGGAGCGCAGACTGTGCTATGTGGCGATTACCAGGGCGGAGAAATATCTTTTTCTGATGGAGTCGGAGGGGATAGCACAGAATGGAATGCAAAAACTGGTTTCACGGTTTATCGAGGAAATCGGGGAGAATAATTTTGTCCGGATGGGGCGGATCTCGGAGGATTTGAAGTACAAAAGCAAGGATTATGCAGAAAAGCTGAATCGTGAAATGCAGGTGGAGGCAAATCATACATACAAGGTTGGGGATGTGGTAGAGCACCATATTTTTGGCAGGGGAGTGATCGAGGAAATCGATGCGAAAAGGGCGAGTCTTCAGATTCGGTTTGAAAAGCTTGCGCAGCCTAGAAGTATCTCAATCCGTTATTTTTCGCAGAAACATGAAGGTTCAGAATAGAAGCGTGCAGCGTGCAATCTTTAGGATAACTTTAGGTTGCACTTATTTTGTCTTAAATTCCGCGATCTATACTGTTATATATCAGAAACGATGATGTGATAATAGTATAGAAAGGACAAAAAATGATTACAATATCGAACTTATCCAAATCATATAAGGGGAAAAAGGTCGTAGATGACCTGTCGTTCTCCATGAAGGAAGGACAGCTCTTTGCCCTGCTCGGCAGCAATGGCGCAGGAAAGAGCACAACGATCAAAATGATATGAAACCTTGTAAAGAGTGACAGCGGGGAAATCAGGATACCAGACAGACGGAGAGGGAGTTTGTGGAGATTCAGGAAGCTTTTAATTGTATGACGGAAAGGCTGCACGCACAGAGGGCGGAGAACGAGCGGATGAGCAGAAGCCGGCAAAGGATGCTGCTGGAGCTTTCCCACGATATCAGGACACCGATCGCCACGATCAAAAGCTTTGCGTTTGCCCTGCAGGAGAAGATGGTGGCGGATGTGGATCTGAACAGGTATTACCAGACGATCGCACTGAAGGCAGACCGCGTGAACCAGATGGCGGAGGATCTGTTTACCATGCTCAAGATGGAGAGTGAAGATTATGTCATAGAACTAAAACGGATCGACATATCCGAGCTGACAAGGCGGGTATGTGCGGAACATTATGAGGAAATTACGAGGGCAGGTTTTGAATTGGCGATTGAAATTCCAGAACATGCTGCGTACGTCAACGGGGACGAAAAACTTCTCGAGCGGGTGATCGGAAATCTGCTCATCAATGCGAAGAAATATAATCAGACAGGAAAAGAGATCCGGGTAGGAATGAAGGTGCGTGGAAAGGAAGTGTATCTGTGGGTAAAAGATGACGGAATCCCGATCAGGGCAGACTTAAGGGACATGATGTTCACAGCGTTTGTGCGCGGCGAGAGCACTAGGAGCAACAGGGGCGGAACGGGACTGGGGCTTGCGATTTCCAAAGCTGTCATGGAGAAGCATGGGGGAGATCTGTCCTATCGGGAGGAAAGCGGTAATCGGTTTGAGATGCGCATTCCTATACTTTCTTTTGAAACATAATAAAGTAGCAGTTTAGTTCAAATGTACTGCAATTTTGCTTGCTTTCCGGCAGGCACTTTAATAGCCTTTCCCTCCTTGCGGAGTCGCAGAGTTCTTCGCGCAGTTCGCTTTGAATTCCATTGACTGAAAGGAACTTTTGGACTTCTGCGATCGCAATGTCCAGTTTTCGTTTTTCGACAAGGAAATCCATATCATAGCGGGTTTGTGCTGCCCACTCCCCAAGCATCTCCGAGTGATCGTCAATCCAGTCTGTGATGATCAGGTTGGCGCCATTGTCGGAGATCATTTTTACAAGTTTTGATATTTTGTGGGTATTGGGAACGGTAACGCCTACGCACTCTAACGCGCCTTTTAACACTTTTTCGACAGCCTGCTGCAAATGGTACGCAGCATTATTCAGAATCATTTCGTCATTGTATGGGTTTCTCCAGATCATGGCTGCTGTTTCATAATCCATCATTGCACTTCGAAATAATCGAATATCACACATATTCTCACCTCTCAAATAAAACTAATCCTGTTCGCTCTATTTTCTGATATAATTGGTTATCCGGCGGTAGATTTGTAATAATATCCGTTTCACAGTCTAACTCCGGAAAATGTGCCAATTTTTTTTCTGGTTCTTGTTTCTCAATGTAAAGATCAATGTCACTTGTGCTGCTGCACCGGAATTCAAGGGAACTGCCGAACAATATCAATCTGCGAATATTCTGGTCTTTACCAAGTTCATGAATCAACTTTTCGACCCTGCGCTGCATAAGCGGATGAACACGGTTTGCGTTTGGGAAAGAGACTCCGCTCATGATGGGGAAATCCCACATATTATCTATACTATTCATAAAACTCCTATTTCACTTTGTTGATACCATACAGATACCCTGGCCCGTTCCTGGGATTGCCTTGATAAGGCAGCGGCACGAGACCTTGATCGTCTTGCAGTGCGCACTGGATCAGTTTCTTGGTCAGGTCGGGGACATCATGTCTTGACAGCGCTTCCTCGATCTCGAGCCAGATCACCTCGCTGTTTTCGTCATGGTCCGAGGTGGGTTCCCCAGAGATGTAGTCTGCCTTGAAGGCAATGTACCAGTCATGTGCGTTGAACCGGATTCCGATGATATTTGTGGGTTCCACGACGATATTTGTCTCCTCGAGATATTCCCGTTTCACCGCGTCCTGCGGTGTTTCACCGTATTCGACATAACCGCCGGGGACGATCAGTTTGCCTTTTCCGGAACCGTAAGTGTGTCTTGCTAATAGGACTTTATTGTCTTTGATGACAATCCCAGTCACGGATTGACACCAGTTTGTATGATTGTTTTCCATTTTATCTCTCCTGTGTTCTGTGTTATTTTGGCAGCAGTTCTCTTGCCGTAGTGTTCAAAACATTTTTCTGATAAGCGATCCGCTGCGTTCCGTCCTCGACGTAGATGTGTCCACATTTTGTATAGCCGTATTTTTTGAGTAAATGCTGCATAATCTGGTTATCCTCGTGCGTGTCGATTCGGATATTGTGTATCCGGATACTGTGTATTCTGCATTCACAAAAGGATAACACTTCTGCTAAGATTCCTTTTATCTGTCCGCTGCTGGCAATTCTGTGTATGGTTCCGTAGGGCTCGTCATTCAGCCAGGAACCATCTTCGATGATCTGGTATGTCGGGTCTGGACCGATTATAAAAGCAAATACACCGCAGATTTGTCCGCTGCTGGTAATTGCATAGGATTGTTTGTTGTCAATATCTGCTTTGATGGTCTCAGAAGACGGTTTATCGTTTCCCCATTGGTTTGGATTGCCTGAGAGGATCATCTGTTCCCGCGCATGGGAATAGATGTCGCTTATGCGCTGCAGGTCGTTGTCATGAGCGGGTCGTATTGTCATACTTGTTTTTCCTCATTGATTGATATCTTCGTATAGCACATTTGTGAATCGAATCCAATCGTGTATTTTGTTTAAGATGAAGGTTTATTTGGCGGAAACGCGCCATCTGCAATCATGATCGCTATATTGCAGAATGACCACACGTCGTCCTCGGGGCCGTTGAGAATCCGTTTGTGCGCTTTTGAGATCGGATATATTTCGTTATGATCTTTTTTCAAGGCAGGCATACCTTCATTTATATACCATACAAAGCCTTTTTCTGCCAGATGGATCCGCAGCAGTGTCTCGCCCAGATAAATACCAAAATGTACAGCGATATTCCACAGAGTGCTGGCGCCGTCCTCGCCGTTGTAATTGTCCAGATTTTCATGGTAATTGCCTAAAAGCTCCTCCACTTTTTCAATACTCTGTTCTGTGTAATCCAGTATGATATTATTCTGTTTCGCGTATGCAACTGCCCTTTCGGCTATTTCCTGATAATTTAGCTCCATATTGTTCTCCTTGCGTATGGTTGAGTGTTTTTCACCATATTTGGGTGCTGCATTTTCTATGGTTTGGGCAGCAGTTCTTTGGATTCTTTCCATATAATATGCTGCTGTCTTCGCGCTTTGTGCCTGATCATGCCGTTTGTTTTGTGCTGGTAATTATCACATCGCCAGCGCTTTTTCAGAATGGCGGACGTCCCGCCAATGCTGTTTCGCTCATAGGCATCATAGGGCGTCGGCGGGCGCATGCTGCAATATGGACAGTCAGGATCTCCGCATACTTCGTCCAGCCATTCCAGGCAGGACATACAGGCCCACGCATCATACTGGTCAAATTGTATCAATGATTTTGCTCCGCAGATGGGACAGATTGATTCCGTTGAAATATAGCCAAGCTGTTTCCATTTCAATTGCTTCCTGCGGGATTTCAGTGCGTTTTTTCTGTTTTTCATTTTCATCACCATATTGATCTATTCTATATTTTTTTCTTTCAATCAGAGTTTTAGTGCATAGTAATACAGGTATTCACAGTGGCGCTTCTGGTTCTGGCGGCGGTGTCTCATCGTTTCTCTTTAACAACGCGCTGGCAGAGAAGCGGATTATATTTTTATTATAATGGGAAAGGGAAGATTTTTCAATGAGGAACGTTATAAAATACGATTGCGGCTGCTTTTGCTTTTTGAATAATAATGTGGTAGCGCATTTTAAAAATAGTTCTTGACAGATACTGGCAGATAGTGTATTGTGTATATGACCACATTGGTATTTTGAGTCATAGGTAGGAGAAAATGATATGGCAAGAAGTTTTACAGAACGAGAAAAAGAAAACATTGAAAAAAGCCTGCGGGAAGCCTGTAAGCAGAGCTGGACACAATATGGCTATAAGAAGACAAGTGTCGATGACCTATGCAGGCAGGTAGGTATTTCAAAGGGGGCGTTTTATCTTTTCTTTGAATCAAAAGAAGCTCTCTTTTGCGAGGTGTTGTATTCCGTTCAGGAACAAATCTGCAATGCGGCATCGGAGGTAATCGAAAAACACAAGAATAAGTATGGTGTTGCCGAAGCCTTAAAACTTATTTATCGCGAATATGATAAAAACAATTTTTTGTGCGATTCAGATAGTACGGACTATATCATTTTAAGGAACAAGTTATCGGAGGAACAGGCAAAAAAAATTGAGGAATCCAATCATATGAGCCAACAGCTTTTTTTTAGCAATCCGTGTTTGAAACTCAAGGTTGATGCGAATTTGGCGATGTCCGTTATTTATTCGTTCATTATGAATATCAAAAATAAGGATATTCTTCCATACAATCATACGGAAACCTTTGATTTTATGGTTGATCATATGATTGACAGTTTGTATGAGTAGCAGGAGGTAGAAAATGAAAACAGAAGTGATAAAGAAAAATAATACAGAGGTTGCAGTTGTGAACAGTGATGAACTGCTGATTACAGATGTCCAGTCGGCATTAGACTTGATTATGACAGTAAAGTACGAAACGGGCTGCACCAATATTGCCATGAACAAGGGAGCGATTGTAGATGATTTCTTTGTTTTGAGTACTGGTCTGGCAGGAGAAATATTGCAGAAATTTATCAACTATGGTGTGAGGTTTGCTATATACGGCGATTTTTCAAAATATACCAGCAAGCCGTTAAAGGATTTTATGTATGAGAGCAATAAAGGAAAGGATGTTTACTTTCAGCCCACCGTTTCCCTGGCCGTTGATAAACTCTCCAGTGAGTGCCGCCATTGAGAGGACATCTTGACATTTTTGATCTGTATGCTATAATTTTGTCAACAATTGAATCATTGCGATGTCTTCAGGGCAGGGTGCAATTCCCGATCGGCGGTGACAGTCCGCGGGTGCGACAGCACGGGGGCTGGTGAAATTCCAGAACCGACGGTATAGTCCGGATTAAAGAAGGTGTATTGAGATTGTCAGAATAAATCTGACTATGATTTTTGCACTCTTTTTTGTCCAACTGCTCTGTTGACAGTTTCAATATACCTGGATTTTAACACCTGAAAGGCATTCGGAGTCTTTCAAGTGTTAATTTTTTAGGAGGTATTGAAAATGAATATCAGTAAAACAAGGAAACTAACAACGATCAGTCTGCTATGCGCGCTCGCTTATATTGCAGTGTTTGTCGGGCGCATACCGATTGTACTTTTCTTAAAGTATGATCCCAAAGATGTTATCATTGTCATTGGCGGATTGATCTATGGACCGCTCACCGCACTTGCAATAACGGTGGCTGTCTCGGTCGTGCAAATGATCACGGTCAGCGGGACGGGGATTTTCGGGTGTATGATGAATATTATTTCGAGCTGTTCCTTTGCGTGTACCGCTGCACTGATCTATCAGAAGAAACGGAAACTGTCAGGCGCAATGCTTGGGCTGATCGGCGGATACGGCTGTCAGGTTGTCATGATGATGTTCTGGAATTATCTGATCGCCCCGATTTACATGGGGTATCCAAGGGAAGCGATCGCTGAATTGCTGCTTCCAGCATTTTTGCCGTTTAATCTGGTGAAGGGAGGACTAAACGCTGCGATAACAATGCTTATATATAAGCCTGTGGTTACCGCACTGCGTCGGGCGAATTTCATTGAATCTGGTCATGCCAGGGAGAAAATGCAAATGAATATTTGGGTTTTCTTAGCGGCGCTGTTTATGATCGTAACTTGTGTGCTGTTGATCCTTTCTATGAAAAATATAATATAGGAAAAATTTAATATAGAATTGTGATATGTACCAGAAGGCAGGGCAGTTCAGGAATTGCGGCGATAACGCATGACAATAATTTGTCACAAGTTATCACGAAACCGTTCCAGAGGACAAAAGGATTGATCATTGGTAGAAGGAACTGTGAAAAGTATATGCGGATTGCGCAAAATACTTTTCATGGTTCCTTATTTTTGATAAGTTTATCTGGATTATTTTCGATGACCATATGACATCTGCTCCACAGTTCATTTTTGTATGGAAAAACATTTTCTGCGATCATCGTTTGATGAAATCCGACTTTTTCGTAACAGTGTTTTGCGGCAGTATTTTCCGCAAACACATTTAACTGCACAAGTGACACACCTGTTATATGGAAAGCATATTGCAGCGCTAAGTGCAGCATTTGCTGACCGCAGCCTGTTCCTCTTTTTTCTTTGTCAACAATGACAAATTTGAGAAATCCTGTGTTGTCATCGACAATGACAGAGTAGCAGAAGAAACCGATTGGTTTGCCGTTGTCCTCCGTTGCCACGTATGCGCTGTCTGTCCACTCGATCGCATTCCGTTCCAGGAGATTGTTAAAACTTTCCTTTGTGATGGAATATGGGATCAAGTTTGCACACCACAGGGCATGAACCCGGTCATCGTCAATCCATTGTGTTATATAGTGATAGTCTTTCGTAGCTATGTATGGTCTGAGTCTCATGTGTTGGTTTCTCCTGTTTTAAATTATCTCTAAAATCTCGTGTAGCGACTTGATTGTATACGTTTGTCCATAATCCAATACGGCCTCTGACCGGTTGACCAGAACGGAAGTGATTCCAAGCCGGTTTGCCCCAGTGATATCTTTCTGCTCGTCCCCGACATATATCATTTCGTCTGGTGATACCTGCAGTGCGGTCATCAGTTTTTGAAAACCCGCGCTGTTTGGTTTGCGGTATCCTACATCAACCGAGGTCAGTGTGATATCAATGAAATCGGACAGCGCAGCGATATCCTGCAGGGAAAATCTGTTGTCCATGCCATAGGCAACATCTGTCAGCACGCCAATTTTGATTCCTGCCTGCCGCAGTGCACTCAGGGTGTCAATTGTCTCAGGGTAGGGGGCTGCCTTTACCTGAAAGAAGGAATAAAAGCCCGTCTTTAGCGTATCCATATCGGGGCAGAGATGCCACTGGTCCATAATCTCACCGAAAATCATATCAGCTGAAACCTCGTATTCCCGGGGATTCACCCGTGTATTATATTTTAACAGAATACCAGTTGCGGCGTCAGCCATTTCTTCTGACAGAGCGATCCCGCAGCCGCGTGCAGCCTGTTCCAGGGCCGGGCGGTACAGTGCGCGCCAGTTTAAGGGATTGCGATAGTTGATCAGGGTGTGTCCTATGTCAAATCCGATTGCTTTTATCATGGTATTTCCTTTCGAAAATTGTCATTTGGGTTAAGATATTACTATCTTACAATAGTTTGAGTATTATTACAATAAGGAACGCGGAATTCTTGTTCGGGAGTGTCGCTGAAAATCGGGTATTGTATCAAATATCCTGTCTAAACCTCAGGTTGATTTTTTAAATTTATCCTTAAATGAATATGTATTGTAAATTGAATACAGTTTCCCTAAAATATAATTACAGCGCTGGAAAATGAAATAGGAATAACTGTTATATAGTTTAAGCTTCACAATTTCTAAGCGGATTGGAGGATTGTATGATTGATTTAGAAAAAACAGGAAAAAGAATTGCATCTCTGAGAAAGGAGCAAGGGTATACGGGGGAACAGCTTGCGGAGCGGCTGCAGGTAAGCCCCCAGGCCGTCTCAAAATGGGAAAATGCCAAATGCCTGCCAGAGACAGCCATCCTTCCCGCTCTGGCGGAAGCACTTCACTGCAGCATTGACAGTCTGTTGTCTCCGCGCGAACTGTTTATTCTGGAAGCGGTCTATACAGACGGAGAGACACAGATTCCAGTGACACCTTTTGTGAATGCACTGGTGCGCGACAATGCGCTGAATATCTATATAAATGAAATGTTTCTGGGTGTGTCCATCGAGAGCAGCCGTCTGAAAATTCTGACTATAAAATACCAGACTCCGGATGGAGTATACTTCTGCTATGCGCTGCAAAACGAAAACCTGATATTAGATCAGGAAAGCACAGGACATGCAGGCGGCAGGGAATTTGAACTGC
Organism: Lachnospiraceae bacterium UBA7179; assembly: GCA_002491195.1. Taxonomy (GTDB): domain Bacteria; phylum Bacillota; class Clostridia; order Lachnospirales; family Lachnospiraceae; genus COE1. The sequence continues at coordinate 13,763 of DKVL01000042.1, read as the reverse complement.
TTGGCGCATATTATGGGAATGAAACGGAGTATTCCTCTGTCATGCACAAGATGGAGCACTATGAGTATTTCAGGTGGGACCAGATTCCTGTAAACCACGAATCGTTTCCGAGCAATTCCGCCAGCGATGATATAAATCTTTGGCGCATCGACGCCGCAGCTTCGCAGGGAGCAGATCAGCCTGCTGGAGAAGGTCCTTGTCCTGGAGGAGGAAAATTGCCGTCTTGCGGGATTGATTTTGGAGAGCACGGATGAGTCCGATCATGTTGTCCAGCTGGCAGAATCAAGCGGTAGACATTGATCACAGAAGGATTTCAATATATCCCGGATTAGCTGTATGTCTCCAGTAATCATTGTATTGGGGAAATCCTGACCGCCAAGATTCGTCAGGCTTTTATCGCCGCTGCCATTGTCATAGCAGAGCGCGCTTTCTTCTGCTGTGTCAATGATTCCGATCGAGAAGAGCGTCCCATTGCCATAGAGCACCAGATTTTGCTCATTTTCCTCATTGTAGACTGCGCAGATAGACAAGTAGGACAACTTTCCCGTTTCGAGCTTTTTGACAGCGAGATTGTACATTTTTCTCGCTGTCATGTCAGACAGCTTATTCTCATCAAGTGTTTGAGTGGAGCGATTTAGCTTATAGGCAAATTTAGTACAGACAACCTGTGGTTTCCTGGCCTTTGTCTTGGGAAGTGTCACTGTTGCAGCCTGTGTGAAATCAGGTGTCGGGAACTCGAACTGCAATTGTTCATCATAGAAATACACCCATGCCATCAGCTGATATCCATAGTCAGAGCAGATGATATGATCGATAAAATCGTTGATATATACTGGAGATTTTACGACACACATTGCCTGAATATGCAGGCCAAATTCCTCTACAAAACAGGTTTCGAAGCATTCTTTTCTGGCGAATCGGATACCAGTGTCGTCCCTGACAGCAATGAAATATTTTTCCTCTGTTCCGTATATTAAGGTTTCAATATCGTGTTCACCGCCGGTTATCCGGATCACACTGACATCTTGATTTTTCAGGAGTTTTTTCAACATGGTTTTAATCTGTGCCGGTTCTGTGTCACGCGATATTTCCAGGCGATAGCCCTGATCTTTTTCCAGATATTCAATTGATTTTAGTACAGGAATTTTGGATTTGCATATATTTCTTTTTTCCTCATGATTTCCCACAGCATAGTAAAGCAGCTGTCCATCGCACTCGCAGATATAGTCGTAATAGTGATAATAGAGCATGCGGGATTCGACAACAAATGCAGTATCTCCATATATTTCCGTGTTGACATATTCGGGATATTCGCTGCCATTGATGGTGATTGTTCGTCCGCTGCGGTATGTAGAGAGAAAGTCTGCGTTGACATAAACGTAGCATCGGTTTGTCGAAAGATCTTTGATACCTGCGATACGCTTTTTGATTCCTGACGAATCAATTTCCTGTTTGACGAAATAGCTCCAAAGTTCGCCATTGTTTTCTTTTTCGATATACATTTCTTTTACGTTATATTCATCATATAAAAATCTGCTAAGTATGTTTCTATTATCTTGAAGCTCCTGTTCGCGGCTGATGGTAATGCTGTTTTCACTGCGATTGTAGGTATGTTTTAGCTGCTTCAGCAATAATTCGGCGTTTGCCCTTACAGCAGATGTGAAGTCTTCAAAAATATGACTATACTGACTCCAGTTGCTTTCCGTAAAATGGATTTCGTCATTTTCGAGCAGATATTTCTTCCAGTCGGGCAGTTTGTTACGGTCTTCGACGTAGATTAGGGGAGGTTCGCACAAATAAATTTTGCGGTAGATCACTTTGCTGTTTTTGGACATTGTTTTCTCCTTTGCTAATTGATTTTAAACTTTTGTTAATTTTTTTGCTGTTTAGACCGAAAAAATGTGATTAGACATACAAATCATATTATGTTTTACAAACGAAGTCAAGTAGTAATATGTCAGGCAGGATAAACAGGCAGAGGACTATAACTCACACTTCAGTAACTCATAAGCTGATAAAAACTGGCATAGGTGTGAATTGTAATGGCAGACTAGGATTCATAAAGTATGCAAAAATGTTATAAGATAAATTTCCTGATGTAGAAAATGTTAAGAAATATTCAGACTGTTTGTAGAGAAAAAACAAAAAGAAAAATCCACAGTCTATACAGCTGTGTTATAATAAATATTTGATAACAATGTGCAATGAGAACTGATTAGAAAGAAGAGGTGAAAAAGATATGAAAATGAATAATTGAAAAGTTAATTATGATTACTTATAACAGAACAATGATTCGGAAATTGGGTAAAAGAATACAGGATATCCAGAATGCCTGTCTGGAAAGCAGTCACTGTGATTAAATTGCTATATGACAAAAGTGTTCAAAAGGTAAGATAAATAAAATTTGCAATGGAGGAATTATTCTGATGAACAATGTGTTTGAGCCGTTTCAGTGGATTTGTTTGAAAAATGGAAGCGCATCTGTCGATTTAGATGTGGGTACGTACCGAAAAGAGTTTTTTATGAAGTATGCCGGAGAGTTTGAAGCGGAGTGCGGGAATGGTTATGATTGGGAACTTTTTGCGGAAAGGTATATGAAAAAGTGTTTTCCGGACATGACAAAGAGCATTCAGTTCGATTCCGAGTCAGAGATGTTTTGCATTTATTCGGAGCATACAGAGATTTTGGAAAAATTTGCGCGGGAATTAAAGCGGGTGACTGAGGATCTGCGCGCAATGGAAACGGTCTGGCAGGAGGTAAGAAAACACTATCGCGTCTATGCTGCAATGGAATATACACCTTCTAAAGAGCTGGTTTTATCTTATGTAGGAGTGACAACACTGCCATTGGAAGAACGCCTAAAACAGCATCAGTTGAGTGGAAAGAATTTTATGAAACTGTTTCTGATCGATGCGTTTACGGACAGAGATGAGGCGAGAGCATATGAGGAGGTCATCGAGGAGATCATGACGAATCCTTCGCTGAATAAGGGGCATTTGTTTCAAAATGAAAACAACAGTCTGCATCCATGTGGAGATAATGCATTATATGAAAATGCTACAACATGGGCAGTGGTCAATATGAGAAACAAGGGTTATATGTCCCAGGAAGGGAAACTGGATGTACTGGATACTTTTTACAAGGAGGCGGAGGTACTTGATTTTTCAGTGCGGACAGATTCGGGCAGGAAAGACTCCCATTTCAATATAATGCAATTGGAAAATGGTATGTTGTCAGTTAGTCTGGATACATCTTCCTATAAGAAAGAGGTGTTTGCCAGGAGACTGAACGAAGGAATCATGGGGAGCGGATATGACTGGGAAAAAGCCGCCAGTGTATTGCGGCAGGATTTTGGTCCGGATTGGCATAGCGATGTGTACTTTGATTCGGAGGCGGATTTATTTTGCGCTTATTCTGATAACGCTGAGAAATTTATGGAATTTGTTTCGAAGCTAAAGGAATTGTGTGAAGATAATACGCGATTCGAGGAGGTTATTGGCAGAATATAGAGATGGGGTGTATTTGATCAGATATCTTATAATGGTCTGATGAAGTACTTACAGCAATTTAGAAAAATGGATACAGATTTTGATAGGAGAAGAGTATGGATATTTTAGCAAATTTAAATCACAGATTAACTGTTGCCAATGCAGGCTGGGCGCCATGTTATGGAAGAGAGGAAGCAATCGAAGAGGTAATAAGCAGATCTCCAGTACCATTGCCAGAAGATTATATATCGTTTCTGCGGTCGATCTCAGGAGGGACTGACTTTGAGCTTTCTTTGTTTGTAGATGATACAAAGTTTCAAATAGAGATTTGGAGCGCAGAAGCGGCGTTGGAAGAGTTTGAAAGCGAATTGGAAATACTTCCAGAAGAGGATTACTTCAGGCATCAGGTATGGAGTATTGGACGGGATAAGAAGGATTTGGTATATTTTTATGCAGAGGGAAAGGAAGGATTTGGTCTATACAGCGTCGAGGGAGGCAGTACATGCATTGATGATGCCAGGAAAGTAGCAGATACACTCACAGACTTTCTCGTAAATGGGATAGGGATCTATGTACCGGTTGCATATCGCACCGATGTGGCAATGAGGGTATATGATATTGCATATTATGGAAAGGCCACATATGATATTGATTTGGAGTTCTGGAAGAGAACAACGCCAATAGAGATTCCGTTTAATGGTAAAATATGTTCTCTGGATTTTTATATAGAAGATGCAAGCCCTATGTATACACAAATTCAATATGGCCTTGACGATTTTGGCATTACACTGGACCAGATTCAGGATTGGCAGTTGGAACACTATCAAAAGGCTGCAGCGGAACAAAAGGAATTGTTCGACAAATACCTGAAAAATCCAAGCGATGTGATGAAGCGTTTCGAGGAGGAGATCATTGAGGATTTTTATGAAGTACGGGAGAATTTCTTAGAAGATGAAGAATGGAGTGTTAGAGAATTTGGAGAAGAAATAACGGAAAAGATACGAACGGCCGATACGCGTGAGAAAATATTAGATCTGGTACATTTGAAAGAACTCACATTGGCAACGAACCAGATACGGATTACAGGGGCGTGTGATTATTGTGACATTGATTACGGGGTTGGTATCACTTTGGATGGAACGATTGATGTTGGCTCTGTGGAGATGATTTACAGGTGATCAGGCAGTGAGAGATACTACAAGCTGAGGGGGAACGGAAAGATGGAATTGAGTGATATAAAACGGTATTTCATTGTTGGAGCAGCAGGATCAGTAACTGTATACTGTGATCTGTGCAGGGAATATATTGGTTATGTGAAAACAATTACAATTATGAGTGAACAGCGTGTACAAATAGAATATGAAGTTTACGGATATGACGAGGCGGGGATAACCTATGATATAGAATATGATAGCTTTGATATATTAGTGAAAAGTCTGGAAGAATATCTGGGAAAGAAATCGAATGAATGGAATATTATCAATCAAACCGGGTATTATCCTGATGAACCTGAAATGGAGTATGACAGGGATGAATCACACAAATTGATCATACAGGATTTTATGAATGACAAAATATATCTTCCCCGATATGGAAAAGTAACCATCAGAGAGGGATACTGGAAAAGGCTGCATGATATGGCGCTTTAAGAAAATCAAAAATAACGGATTATGGAAACAGGTGTTTTTTGCAGTGGAAAAATCACCTGTTTCCTGTTCTATGGGTTTCTACACAGCGTAAGGATCTGGTCAGCTGCACCCTTTGCACCGCTGCATCTTTTGAATCCTTCGGAGATTGCGAGCGCACTTTCGTAATAAGAAGGAGTATTCAGCACTTGTTCAATCGTCCTGCGTATAGAATCAGAAGTTTCTTTTTTCAGCAGGATTCCTGCGCCTAATTGCTCCACTCTTGCAGCAACGCCAGCCTGTTCTGTTGTCTGCGGGTACATCACAAGCGGAACCTGATAGTAGAGACTCTCATTGACGCTGTTCATGCCGCAGTGGGACAAAAACACGTCTGCCTTGTTCAAAACTGCGATCTGATCTACGAAATTTTTCACAGAAATGTTCTCGGGAACAGTGACTAAATCCTCCATTAGAAGTCTTCCATTGGAAATTGAATTTCCAACAGATAAGATAACCTGATATTCTGTGTCAGCGAAGGCAGAGATACATTTTTTGTAAAATCGCAAAGAATTGTTCACGACAGTTCCCATGGAAATGTAGATCAGTTTTTCCCTTGTCTTGACAATCTCTTCTGTGACAGGCCTGACAGAAGGGCCGACAAAATTGTACCGGTCAGAGAATGTTTCCGAACATGGCTGGAAATCAGGAGAGGTATATACGATCGTGTTTGTCTGGTTATCGTTTTGCAGAATGTCGAGGACGCTCTTGATTGGATATCCTTTGTCCTGCAGTCTCTTGATGTTTCGATTGATTCTGGGCATCGAAAAGATCATGCCGAGCATCTGTGTGACACTCTGCTTCATGATCTTTGCGGAGTACTGGTTAAAGGCAAAAGTTGTGGTCGAGGAGACAAAGGGAATCCCCAATTTCAGGGCGACAGCTTTTCCCCAGACAGCCATGGAATCTGCGACAATACAGTCTGGTCTTAACTCCTGCATTTTTTGGCATACCATGTCGTCCAGTGCCAGAGTCGTGTCCACCAACACTTGTGTGGACAATGCCAGATCTTTGCCGATTCTTGCGGCGTCCTTTGGAGTTAGTTTTCGCTCGGTATCATAGTCATCGCAGGCAATGAATGTCGCCCCGAGACTTTCGATCTTTTCACGAAACGGTGTATAGGAATAGTACCATACTGCGTGCCCGCGCTGAACCAGCTCACGGACGACGCCCAGTGTAGGGTTCGTGTGCCCGTGCGCCGGGATGCAAAAAAATACGATTTTACGCATTGTTCCCCTCCTGTTCTTTATCCTCCTGATGCTCCATGGATAGTTCTCCGAATATCATGGAGATGTACTTGTTCATCATGGATTTCGGTGGTATTGCGATACCGCGTTCGACATCGCCTAACACTAAGATGGTATCACCTGGATGGATTCCAAGCATGTCTCTGGCTTCCTTTGGAATGACAAATTGTCCCTTTTCCCCGATTTTGACTGTCCATGCATTTTTTCCGTCTGGCATTTTGTTCATTGGTGCTATCTCCTTTTTTGTGCGAAAAGTATGATTTGTTATACTTATCATACTGCACTTTTAAGATAAAGTCAAGTAGTAATATGCCAGAGCATTTTTCAAACACGCTCTGGTTTCAGTGATCTCCTATAAAGTACTCATACGAAGATCAAAAAGAAAACTCCACAATCTATGCGGCTGTGTTATAATAAATTGAAATTCTCTTAAAATTTAGAGAATCTAATAATTCAGATATTTGCACTATGCAAGACAGATGGATAAATGTATTGGTATGTACGATGAATTAAAAAGAGAGCAGATGACAATGGGTTTTGCACTTCATACGGAAACAGATGAAGATATTGCGATGAACTGCGAAAAGAGATTTAAGGATTAGGGGGCGGGAATATGGACGGAAAATTGAGAAATATGGCATCGGTATACATTACAAACGCTGACAGAATGCTCTTGCTGTTTCGGCAGGGAGGCCGGGTGGTGAACGATGTCTGGATTGGCTCGGCAGGAGGACACTTTGAAGAATTTGAGCTCAATGATGCGAGAGCCTGTGTGCTGCGGGAACTAGAAGAAGAACTGGGACTTGGAGCGTGTGCCATTCATGATCTCTCATTGCGGTATGTCACGCTGCGCAGGTCAAAAGGGGAGATTCGGCAAAACTATTATTTTTTTGCTGCATTAAATCAGGGGGTGGATGATAACTTCGTATCTAATGAGGGTATTAGCAGATGGTTCGACTTTTCAGAGCTGTCGGCATTAGAAATGGCATATACCTCGAAATTTGTGATAGAGCACTATCTGAAAATCGGACGCAAGACAAATGAGATTTATGTCGGCGTAGCGGATGGAGAGAAAGTGGTCTTTATCACAATGCCAGAATTTTAATCAATGTTCTCTGTGCTTTATACCCGATGGAGTAGTCGGAGTTGAGATAGATCTAAGGAACAGGATCTTTCAGATAGAATTGTCTACAATGATTTTGGGACAAATCTGTGCAAGCGGGGACAGGACTTTCCAGATCAAATCGTATACAATAGTTTTATCAAAGAGAGGAGTGAGCAAAGTGTCGATCCAACAGATTCAGCAGGCGATTAATTATATGGAGGCGCATATTTGTGAGGATATTAATTATATTAATGTGGCAAATCATATCCATATGTCGAGTTACAATTTTCACCATACATTCAGTTTTGTCGCTGGAATGACAGCAAATGAATATATCAGAAGCAGGCGTCTGACGTTGGCGGCGCAGGAACTTCAGGCGACAGATCTGTCGGTGATCGAAGCTGCATACAAGTATGGATATGAATCTCCAGAAAGCTTTTCGAAAGCCTTTTCGCGGTTTCACGGTTCAACGCCGAAGCAGGCAAAACAAAAGGGTGCTAAACTTCACTTGTTCAATCCTCTCGTGATAAAAATCATATTGGAAGGTGGTAGTATTATGGATTACAGAATGGAGCACAGGGAACAGCAGCAGTTTATCGCATTGGTGAGAGCTTTTCCGAATGAGGTCAGCAGTGATGACAATGACCACAGCATTCCTGATTTCTGGACAGAATGCGAGGAGAAGGATTTCATTCAGCCAATGAAGCAGCTTCGCGCGGAGGGGAAAAGAGATCTATATGGTCTGTGCAGTCCTACGAGGGACAGCGAGACACATTTCAACTATGGAATTGGTGTTCTTGTCGATGCGGACACGGATATGGACGGAGTACAGCGGTTTCTGGATAAGGGTTATACTATGTGGAGGACAGAACCGGCAGATTACGCAGTATTTCAGTGTTTTGGATCTGACGGGGACTGTCTGGGAGAGACGTGGAGCAAGTTTTTCAAGGAGTTTTCACCACAGACTGGTTATGTGCAGACGGACGATTCCGACTATGAGATTTATTTTGAAAAGGGTGAGAGCGGTTTGTTTTGTGAATTGTGGGTGCCAGTCAGGAAGGCTTGAGTAGCGTGACGGATAACGGATATTTTTGCATGGATTTTTTCCTTTTAGCAGAGTATAATATATTCAAATCCGTACGTTTTCGGGACATGCGGGAAATCAGTACTAAGATCGTCAGAGAAAGCAAAAAGGAGAGGCAGATATGATCGGAACCTGTGCCAGATGTGGGAATCACAAATGGGATAATTTATCCTTACCGGTTGCAGCGGAGTCGGCAAGACCACCACAGCCATGGAGATCATACGCCGTACGACAGACTTTATAGTTCTGGACGCAGATATGTTCTATAACATTATGCCCCATGAGACAGACGAAGATTACTATGGACAGGTAGAGCAGATCGGCAGCCTGTCAAAAAATCTGATGCAGGCCGGCAAACCTGTTCTGTGGACAATGGCCGGGAATCTGGACAAACTGCCAGGGACTTACAACAGTCAGTTCTTTCGTGCAATTTACTGTCTTGCTTTGGTATGCGATGAGGAATCAGTGAAAGCCCGTATGCGGAGCGGAAGAGGTATTCTTTCAAAACCCATCGCCTGTTGGGGAATACGTCGTTTGAGATTTATGATATCAGTGGGAAAACACCGCATGAAGCAGCAGATTATGTGATAAAGTGGGTGAACAGCAAAGGAGCTGCAGGATTATGAACAGATTAGGAACGAAAACCATAGAGACAAAGCGATGTATTTTAAGAAGGATCCGCGCAGATGACTATGAGATGATGTATGAAAACTGGGCGAAGTATGAATCTGTATGCAGATATTTTCCGTTTAACCCAATTGAGGACATCGCAATATACCAGGAAAAAGTACAGAAATGGTCAGACAATTATGTGTCAGATACCTATTTTCACTGGGTTGTCGAATGGAAGGAAAATAGGGAACTGATCGGAACGATCAACTTAGGAAATGTCGATGAATCCTGTCTGATGTCCGATACGTGCTATATGCTGTCTCCCCAATACTGGGGAAGGGGAATCATGACGGAGGTGCTTCACGCCGTGTTGGATTATGCATTTGATGAGATCGGATTTAACCGGGTTCAGGCGGAGGTGTTTGCCGGAAATGCAGCCTCGGAACATGTTCTGACAAAATGCGGAATGCAGTATGAGGGAACTGCCAGACAAAAGTATTCAAAAAATGGTCTTTTTATCGATGCAGCACAGTATGCGGTTCTCAGGCAGGATTTTAGAAAAGGTGTATCTTAGCTTAATAGAAAGTAGAAAAATGATGTATTATAAAGAATGTGGCAGCAAAGATGGGCAGTTGTTTGTATTTATTCATGGTGGCTTTACCACACATGAATCATTCAGGAAGCAGTATAACCTGCTTCCTGATCAAAGAATGGTTTTTGTTGATTTGCCTGGTTGTGGAAAAAGTACGCTGGAAAGTACCCAGAGCTTTTCCTTTGAAGGCGCTGCGTATGAGATTATGAAATTGATTGAAAAGCTTTCTCCTAACAGAAAAGTCATCTTGATTGCTCATTCTTATGGGGGATTGGTTGTCAAGGAAATTTTGATGAAAATACCTGATCGGATCGAAAAAGTAGTGATAGGGAGTACGAATATTCAAAAAAGTCTTTTGTTTTGGGGCTATACGAGGAAAATAGGGTGTTGTATTCTTTGGAAACAAAACAGGGAACGCTATGTGAGGGAACAGATTTCATGGAAGTGCGTTTGCGATATGCAAAGGGATGCATGGCGCCACCAGAGATCGTGAATCCACTGATTGTTGATTTTTGTAAATATTGACAATACTGGCAAGTATGTTAATTTCGTTAGGAGGTCGATCAAATGTTACAGACAGGAACAAAAGCACCAGCGTTTTCATTGCCGGATCAGAATGGACAGATTCATACGTTGGAAGAGTATAGGGGCAGGAAGGTTATTTTGTATTTTTATCCGAAGGATAACACAGCAGGCTGCACAAAGCAGGCGTGCAGCTTTGGGGAGCTGTATCCCCAGTTTCAAGAAAGGGGTGCTGTGGTGGTGGGTGTCAGCAAGGACAGTGTGGCGTCGCACAAGAAATTTGAGGAAAAATATGGTCTTCCGTTCACGCTGCTCTCTGACCCGGAGCTTTCCTGCATTCAGGCGTATGATGTGTGGCAGGAGAAGAAAAATTATGGAAAAGTCAGCATGGGGGTGGTGCGGACAACTTACCTGATCGATGAGAAAGGTATGATCGTAAAAGCCTTTGGTAAAGTAAAGGCAGCTGAAAATCCTGCGCAGATGCTTGCAGAGCTATGATGACAAAGGCGGCTGTTCATTCTGGATACATTCCAATCGGAATGTATCGTTTTTTTCATATTTCCCCAAATTACAATGGAATTAAAGGTTATATATTTCTCAATATAGATGCTGTGCGGTCTATAAGGTGCTGCGGCAGAGAGATCGCAGGTCTTGTCTGGAAGCAGCTTGTATTATTCTGGTGAGCAGACGCCCATGCGGCTGTATTTTGGGATTTCGTTTTATGATTACAATGGAAATCTGCTCTGGGAGAATCAAAAGGTCAGTGCCAGCAGATTGTTCTGTAATAAATGCATCGATCATTGCCGGAGTGATACCGATTTATGTGAGTCCGGGATTTGATGAGGAATTGGATCTACCGTTAGGTGTCGCTATAAGGGATTTGATTCGCACGATCAAAAAGAATCTGGATGCAAAGACAATTTTGACCAATCATCCGACATATTATGGTATTTGCAGCGATCTTGATCAAATTGTGGAGATCGGACATAAATAAAATATGCTTGTATTAGTAGATGAAGCACATGGCACACACAATTATTTCCATGATGAAGCGTGCATAAAAAAGAATGCCCATATGGACATTCTTTTCAGGATGGTTAGAGGGGGATGTGGGTTTCACATAAACCCATTCCTATTATATCATGTGTTCCCCCAATACGGATTTCTATTTCTTCGCAAAAAGGTCGTTTCTTACACAGTTCCTAATGTACAGACAGAAAATGATTGCGTAAAAAAGCACTTGTTTTGCGCAGTTTCGTCACTTGTGAGTCCGATAAAGACAAGTGTATAATAATCATAACTGTTTAGAAATAGTACACCCTGATGACAAGAATGGAGGATCTGTATGAAACTTAAGGGAAAAATATTGGCATTGTCACTCGTACCGGTTATCATGCTGGGTATTTTTATGTTTCTGGTAGCAGCGGACAGGATTGCGAATGGCATCTATGACGAGGCTTATGTAGGAATGCAGGCAACGACACTGGCAGTGCGTGACATTTTTGAGATAGGAAACAGCGGACCATATCACATGGATAAAGACGGTATGATGTGGAAGGGCGATACCCTCAATATATCACAGGCAACAGACATTACAGATCATATCAAAGAAAATACAGGGATGGAAGTTACTGTATTTTGGGGAGACACCAGAATCCTGACATCCATTGTAAATGAGCATGGCGAGCGCCAGATCAATACACAGGCATCCGATGAGGTAGTCAGCCGCGTATTGAAAAAGGGTGAGACTTATCAGGACAGGAATGTGGAAATCCTCGGCACAAAATATATCGTGTGCTATACGCCGGTTTATCAGGAAAATTCCAATGAAATCGTAGGTATGGTATTTCTGGGCACACCGCAGGAAACAGTTTCCGTGATCATCAATAAAGTAAGAATACAATTTTTTATCGTTATCCTGTGTACTGTAGTATTTGTGGCAGTCATTGCATACATATTGGTCGGACGCATTGTATCTGCATTGAAAAAGAATATGGAAATCCTCGACGATATATCCAATGGGAGTCTGCACATTGAGATTGAGCAGAGCGTGCTGAGCAGAAAAGATGAAATCGGGAATCTTGGAAGAAACATTCTTCATCTGAAGGAGTCACTCCGTGTGATTGTGAAAAACATCCACACAAAGAGCAGGGAATTAGAAAGTCAGACCGTTCATATCGAAACTGTCTCTCAGAATGTGTATCAGGTTATGAAAGAAGTGAATCACTCCACACAGGAAATGACGGCAAGCTGTTCCGCGCAGGCAGAGGACGCAAATGAGGCAAGCGCCAATGTATCCTCCATGGGCGATATGATTGAAAGCAATACAGCACAGCTTAACCAGCTGTATGAGATATCCAACGATATGAAAACTGTTTCCACAGAAGCAATCATACAGTTTGAGCAGTTAAATGCAGTGATGCAGAGCGTGAAAGAATCCATCCACTTTCTTTCGCAGCAGACCAGTCTCACAAATGAATCCGTTGCTAAAATCAGCTCTGCGGCAGAGCTGATCACCGCGATCGCATCGCAGACCAATCTGCTCTCCTTAAACGCCAGTATTGAGGCAGCCCGCGCCGGTGAGCATGGAAGAGGTTTTTCCGTTGTCGCTTCAGAGATCCAGCAGCTCTCCCAGCAGTCAAATAATGCTGCCGGACAGATCCAGGTGATGATCACAAACCTGAATACGAATTCCCAGTGCACGCTGGAGCGCGTAAAACAAGTACAGGGCATTATTGAAAAGCAGGAAGAAGATATCAGCGTTACCAGCAAAATTTTTCAACAGCTCTGCAAGGACATTGACAGATCTGCTGCTGGTATGGATACAATTCTGGTAAACTCGAAAAGTCTGGAGGATGTTCGCACCAACACTGTGGCAATCGTGCAGAATTCGGCTGCCCTTTCCGAAGAAAATTCTGCGAGTCTCGAGGAAATCATGGCATCAATCGAAAATATCTACCATGAACTTGGCGACATCTCTGAAAAGACCAGCCTTCTAAAGAAACTATCACAGGAAATGACAGAAAGCGTTGACGTCTTTCATACCTAACGGCGCTATGAAGCGGATGGTGTGTCAGAACTTTGCAAACAGCAATAGATGAAACATACCATCTTCGGATGTAGCAATCTGAAATTGTTCATGGAGACTGATTCAGGACAAATTATTTCATTTCTATTGTATAGAATATACAAATAGAAAAAAGGATTTTATGTAAATTTAACAAAGTTTTTTGAATTTTTAAAATATTACTTGATATTTTTGTATCATAGTGATATGCTTTAATCGTCAATCGGAAACGTTACCGATAACGATACCGAAAACGAAAACGTTACCGACATAAATGGCCGGTAATGGATCCAATGACATATGGAAACAGTGGAGTCACAGATGTGACAAGTCATTAAGGAAGCATTCTGGTGAAATGTCAAGA